>JASJAW010000023.1 GCA_030066795.1 Dinoroseobacter sp. | reverse complement strand
TCGATCCGTCCGACGGCCTGCCAACCGCGCACCTGATCGAGCGTATCGAGGCTTTCAAGTGGCTGATCCTGCGCTTCCACGCGCTGGCTGGGCGTCACTGCCACAGTTATAAGTATCGCGGCCGCGACGGCCATGAAGAGGCGCATACCGAGCACTCCGGTCCCAATGCGCCATAGTCCTACTTCCCCCAGAAGGCCGGAATAGGGCGCAATTCAGGCAGCTTTTCTCTCCACCAAGGCGCGCGGCTCCGGGCCGCCGGTCGCCCAGTCGATCAACTCCACCGTATGCACGATCGGCACATTCGATCCAGACCCGATCTGCATCATGCACCCAATATTTCCTGCGGAGATCACATCCGGCTCAGTGGCTTCCAGCGTCTGAACCTTACGTGATTTCAACTCCTTAGAGATGTCTGGCTGCATCAGGTTATATGTGCCTGCAGAGCCACAGCACAAATGCGGATCGGCAGGCTCGACCACCTTGAAGCCCACCTGGCGCAGCAGGTCCTTCGGGAAATCCTTGATTTGCTGCCCGTGTTGCAGAGAACAGGCCGCATGGTAAGCCACGGTCATACCCTGACTGAATTTCTCGTGCTCTGGCACGTCCAGCTCCACCAGAAGCTCCGACACATCCTTTGCCAAGGCGGAAACGGCGGCAGCCTCCTGCGCGAGCTGGTGGGTGCGGAACATATGGCCGTAATCCTTCACCGTCGTGCCGCAGCCCGAGGTGTTTATCACGATCGCGTCCAGCCCTTCCCCGTGCATCTCGGCCCACCACGCCCGGATGTTCTTCGCGGCTGTGGCGTGGCTCTCTTCGGTCTTGCCCATGTGGTGGGTGAGGGCCCCGCAGCAGCCCTGCCCGTCGGCGATCACCACCTCGCAGCCCAGACGCCGCAGCAACCGGATTGTCGCATCGTTGATATCGGTGTTGAGCGCCCGCTGTGCACAGCCGGTCATCAGCGCCACGCGACGCTTGCGCTCTCCGATGGCGGGAAAGACCTGCGGGTCGTCATTGCGGCTGACCGGCGGAATGGTCTTGGGCGCCATTTCCAGCATCGCGCGCAGGCGTTTGTCCGGCATCCAGCCTGCGAAGGGGCGCATGATCTTGGCGCCCAGCATCGCCACCCGGAACCGCATCGGATAGGGAAGGATCCGCGCCAGCGTCCACCGCAGCACGCGCTCGAACCATGGCCGCTTGTACGTGTTTTCGATGTATTCCCGCGCATGGTCGACCAGATGCATGTAATGCACACCCGAGGGGCAGGTACTCATGCAGGCGAGACAGCTGAGACAGCGATCAATATGTTTGACCGTCTTCTCATCTGCCGGGCGCTCGTTCTCGAGCATATCCTTGATGAGATAAATTCGGCCGCGCGGGCTGTCGAGTTCATCGCCCAGAACCTGATAGGTCGGGCAAGTCGCCGTGCAAAACCCGCAATGGACACAGCTGCGGAGGATCTCGTTGGACCGCGCGGTGGCAGGATCCGTCAGTTGCTCTGGCGTAAATGTCGTCTGCATTTTGTGTCTGCCTCTCCGCTCAGGCCATCAAACCGGGGTTCAGAATGCCCCGAGGGTCGAATTTCTTACGCAACCCGGCGCTCAGCGCAGCAAGCGGCGCAGGCTCAGGGTGAAACACGGGTTGTGCCGCGCGCGTCTCCTCAGAGGCCCGGATCAGTGTTGCATGGCCCGCAAACGATCCGAGCCGCGCGCGCAGATCTGTGCCCGGCGGTACCAAGACCCAGACGAGCCCCCCACCCCAGTCAAAGAACACACTGCCTCCGCTTTGCGCGGCGATCTCCGGGGCGTCCGAAGGCTTGACCGACACCCGCCACACGTCCCCGTCTTTGCCCGCAAAATGCTGGACATCGCGGATCGCAGCCCAGGTCGCCGCGACCGACGCCGGATCGCTGTCCGCCACGACCTCGCCAAACTGGCCCAACAGGGTTTTCAGCTTCTCGGTACGGTAGCTCACCTGTTCTGGTAGACCTTCGATCCGAACCAGAGTCCGGGGACCGTCCTTGTCTTCGGTCATGTGCGCTGCGCCGGAAACTTCGAAAGGCGAGCCGAGGGCCGCCGAGAGTGCGGTGACCGCGCGCTCTGTATCAAGTCCCAAGACTGACAGACTGGCAGCCGAGTCAGGGGCCGGCAGCACCTTCAGGCTTACCTCGCTAAGGACACCCAGTGTGCCGAAGCTGCCCGCCATCAGCTTCACCAAATCGTAGCCGGTGACATTCTTCATCACCCGCCCGCCGTTTTTCACAATCTCGCCTTCGCCAGTGACGAAACGCACGCCGATCAGGCTGTCACGGCACGCCCCGGCTTGAATGCGCCGCGGGCCGGAGGCATTCGCAGCCACAACACCTCCAATCGTCGGTTCGCCCTGCGTACCCAGTAGAGCACGGTGATCCATCGGCTCGAAGGGCAAACGCTGCCCCTCTGCAACCAACGCCGCCTCAATCTCTGCGACAGGAGTGCCCGCCTCGACAACCATTGTCAGCGCCCCGGGCTCATAGAGCGAGATGCCCGACAGTTTGCTGACTGACAGCGCCTCGCCCGCGACCGGATTGCCGATATCCCGCGTTCCGCCGCCGCGAACCCGCACCGGTCCAGACGCATCCCGCACAGCCTGGGCCAGTTCGCTTTCACTTGCAGGCTGCAGCATCGCGCGCCCCCCTCTTGTTCTGTATGAAAAACTCGGCGAGAGCCGCGGCACCCCACCGCGGCAGGGTCAAAGCCCCTTCCGCCACTTTTCTCAGGCGGCTGCCTGCGCCCTTTCGCGCCGCGGCGCGGTGACATGCAATGGAAAGACCTTTGCCGGGTTGAGCAACCAGTCGGGATCGAAAACGTCTTTTACCCGAAGCTGCATTTCCATATCGGCATCAGTGAACTGGGCCGTCATCAGGTCACGCTTTTCGATGCCCACACCGTGTTCGCCTGTCAGGCATCCGCCCACCTCGACACACAATTTGAGAACCTCGGCACCCATCTCCTCGCACAGCTCGAGATCGCCGGGCTTGTTGGCATCAAACAGGATCAGGGGATGCATATTTCCGTCGCCCGCATGGAACACGTTGGCCACGTCCAGCCCGTATTTTGTCGACAGATCGGCGATGCCCCGCAGTACGCGCGGAAGCTCCGACACCGGGATCGTGCCGTCGAGGCACATGTAATCGTTGATCTGCCCCATCGCGCCGAAGGCTGACTTGCGGCCCTTCCAGATCGCAGCACTCTCCGCTGCCGAGGCGCTTTCGCGAAGCTCGACCGGATTGTGCTTCATAGCGATTTGTTTGATCACCCCAAGCTGGGCGTCGATCTCGGCTGCGCTGCCTTCAACTTCGACAATCAGCAGCGCCTCACACATCGGATACCCGGCCTTAGCGAAGTTCTCGCAGGCCTCGATGCAGGGCCGGTCCATGAACTCAATTGCAACCGGCAACACGCCCGCCTTAATGATATCGGAAACGCAGGCACCGGCGACCTCGTTGCTGTCGAACCCCATCAAGACAGGTCGCGCACCTTCGGGCTTGCGCAGAATGCGCAGCGTGGCCTCAGTAACCACGCCCAACTGCCCTTCGGAGCCGCAAATCACACCGAGCAAGTCAAGCCCGCTGGCATCCAGATGTGCGCCACCGATTTCGATGATCTCGCCTTCCATCGTGACCATCGTCACACCCATCAGGTTGTTCGTAGTCACCCCGTACTTCAGGCAATGCGCCCCACCGGAATTCATCGCGATGTTGCCGGCAATCGCACAGGCCAGCTGGCTCGACGGGTCCGGCGCATAGAAGAAGTCTTCCGCCTCAACCGCACCGGTCACCGAAAGGTTGGTGCGCCCGGTCTGCACCCGGATGAAGCGGTTGTCGTAGTCCGTTTCCAGAACCCTGTTCAGCTTCGCCACACCCAGGATCACGCTATCGGCTGTGGGCAAAGCCCCTCCCGCCAGCGATGTCCCCGAGCCACGCGGCACCACCGGGACGCCCTCGGCATGGCAGATCTTAAGCACCGCCGCGACCTCCTCGGTTGAGCTTGGCAGGACCGCGACCAGGGGCGGGCATTTGTACGCCGTCAGTGCATCGCACTCATAGGCGCGGGTTTCCTCGGGCTCGTGAATCACCGCATCATGAGGCAGAACCTCCTGCAATAGGCTGATAATTCTTGTTTTTTTTGCCAGAATATCTGCATCAGGTGTTGGCATCTGCATTACGCGCCCTCCCAGAGACGTAAGAATTGGTAATAAATTATAACCAATTTCTCCAAAAGGCAAGCTGTTCATGTCTGAAAATGTGTTCGGTGGCGCCCCTGCCATCGTGTCCGGAGTAGTTCTGCGGGGAGCAACGGTGCTGAAACGCCGTTGCGTTTGCTGTTTCTGCCGCCATTCATGCCGTGCTCAATAAGAACCGTTGCGAGAAATCAGGAAATCGAAACTGAAAAAGTTTCCTCAAGACTATGCATCTGAAGGCAAACGCATAAACTGACCCAAGTCAAAGCCAGATAGGGACACGCATGAGAAAAGCGGGCATGAAATGCATCTTGCAAAGCGTGGTATTGGCTCTCTGCGCGGTGGTGCAGTTGGCATTTTCGTCAACCGGCTTTGCGCAGGGAACTCAGTCCGTTCTACGCCCAACAGACACGGCAAGCCCGCGCGATACCTTGTTCTCGTTCATTGAGAAGATCGATCGCACCTACGCAGCGGCGCAAGTCGGGGACACGGCTCTGTCCACTGAATTTCTGGATCAGGCGGTGCGGTATCTCGACATGTCGGCCTATCCGCCCCGTATTCAGAGATACCAGCGCGAAGAACTCGCGCTTCTTATGAAAGAAGTCCTGGACCGGATTGACCTGCCGAGCCGCGAGAGCGTGCCTGGCGTCGCCGATGCCACGGGTCAATCCCGCGAGACCGGAATCTTGCTTGGGGGCGAACGTGCAGCGGACGTCACGCCCATTGAACTGTGGCAAATCCCGAAAACGAACATTCGGATTTACCGCGTCGCGGAAGGCTCTCGCGCAGGGGAATATCTCTTCGCGCCAGACACCGTCGCACAGCTCGGGGACTGGTACTCCCGAATTAAGGACCTGCCTTATCGGGAAGGCGCCACGCCCAACATCTACTTTGCTTTCGCTCTGACGCCGGGACGCGGAATCAATCTTGAGCGTAGCGAAACGATGCCGGACTGGATGACGGCAGTGGGGTTTGGGGGGCAAACGCTCTGGCAAGGTATCGCCCTCGTTCTGACCTTGCTGCTTGTTACTATAGGCACTCGCGTTGTGCTGCGGGCAGGGCGGCGCTTTGATGCAAAGAGGGCTGCGGATCTGCCGGACGACAAACGGTACAATTGGCGCTTCGGGCTGCTCGCCGCGCTCTTAATCGTCACCCCGGTGCTGTTCATTACCGAGCGCTTTGTCGACGATTTTATCAACATCACCGGCGTTCCCATGGCTTTTTTGGGAGCGGCACTTGTGCTGCTCGGCTACGTGGCCCTGGCAGTTTTGTCGTTCCTGGCCATCGGACAGGTTTTCGAACTGATTGTCCTGGGCCGTGAATTCGGGCCGCGATCCGCAAAAGCACAACTGCTCCGGCTGGTCGGCTACTTTGTCGGAACCTTTGCCGTTGTGATTGTTATTTTACGGGCCGCGGATGATTTCGGTGTCCCGGCTGTAACGATGCTTGCAGGCTTTGGGGTCGGCGGTATTGCTGTGTCCCTCGCAGCCCGGGAAACGCTCATGGATCTCTTTGGGTCATTTGTCATTATGATCGAGGGACCATATCGCCTGAACGACTTTGTCACCATCGGGTCGCATTCCGGAACAGTTGTCGAAATCGGAGTGCGCAGCACCAAACTACGCACCGCCGACAACCTGATTATCTCGATCCCGCATTCCTTCATTTCTTCGAATTCGGTTTCGAATTACGGGTACCGCGGGGCCCGGCTGATAAACTCTGTTCTGCGCATTCATCCAGACACCCCAACCGACAAGATCACCGAGTTTCTTGAGCTTGTTCGGGCGTCGTTACACGACAATCCCATGGTCAGAAACGAGGGGTGTCTGGTGAACCTTCAGATGCCGGGCGCCGGCTATCTGGAGGTGCTGTTGTATTTCTACGTCCAAGTAGCCGCTTGGGCTGACTTCGTGGGCGCGCGAGAACAAATCATGCTGAAAATCCTTGAATGCGCAAAACAGGCTGGTGTGGAGATGGCTCCGACGCAAACGATCGAGGCGAGTGCAGTGGCTACTTCGGAGGGCCCTGTCGCAGCGATAAAACCCGGCTAAAGTTCCTGGGGCAATCTCACTGGTGTTGAGACGGTAGTTCGGTTCTCGCCTGTAAAACGATGTCGGCTTGCCGCTCACATCCGCACTTGCATGCAAAAAAGGACCCGCGTTGCCGCGGGCCCCAGGCACTGAAAACACTTCGGGGAGAAGTGCTTCGGGCTTAATTCGCTACTCCGGGTGTGCCGATAGAGAAGAACATCGTCTCGCCGGAATGATCGTCCACACCATCATTGTCGGTGGAAACGAAAATCTCGCCGCTTTCCATGATCGCCAGACCTTCGACCTTGTCGAGGACGTAGCCGCCAGTGGCCACCAGATCAGGCAGCAGGTCGCGGACAAGTTCCTTGGAAACAACCGGCGCGTCCTCGCCCAGCGCAACCGGAACCATTTCGACTGCCGGGATGCGGTAAACGCGCTTGGTCACGGCTTCCAGCCCATGCTGGTTGTCACGCTCGACCACATAGACCCAATCGCCATGCGCAGTGATCTCCGACATGCCGACCCAGCCCTTTTCAGGCGCGGCCTTTTCGTAGCGGACATAACCCCACTCTTCGGTTTCGATGTTGTAAGCGACCAGCTTCACGTGGTTTTCCGGATCGTCTTTCCACGCGCGCTGTACGGCCATCCACAGGGTGTCGCCCACCTTGGTGATGCCTTCGAACCCGAAGCGACGCTCCACCGCCAGCAACTCGGCAGGCAGATGAACTTCATCCTCGATCGTGCCGTCCGCGTTGATGTGGTAAAGCCCGTGCGGCACCATGCGGTCCGTGCGCCCTTCCGAGGCAACCCAGAAGCCGCCTTCACCGTCCAGTGTGATCCCTTCAAGGTCGAGCTTTTGCGCCGGGTAACCGCCGCGGGTGATCCGCGTGGCCGCCGTGACCCTTACCGGTGCGGAAGACGCGTCGATGGTAAAGATCGTCGGCTGATAGCCATAGAAGCTGTCATTGACCGCGTAGATGGTGGAGCCTTCGCCCGCCACCATGCCCGAGATCGCGCCGAAGCCGATCAGCTCATCCGCACCCGCGGACGTGATCTGCGGGAATATCGCGGGCGCATCGGAGTATTGATAGATCATGACATGCGCGCGTGCAGCGCCGTCTTCGAGGCCGTCATATTCGTTTGCTGTCGCCAGAAGCCGGCGCGACGGGATCGCGACGGCCCCCTCGGGTGAGATGCCTGACGGGAGCAGCTGCACCAGCTGCGCATTCGCCGGGTCCGACACATCAAAGACGCCGACGATAGACGACCGCTCGGCCATCACGAAGACATACGGCGTGCCTTCGAACACACCGAATTCCATGCCTTCCGGCTCCACGCCCTTGCTGTCGGAGCGTTTGTCCGGATAGTGGCCGACCTGAACGATCGCATGTTCAAAGCTGACGCCGGTTTCAAAAACCTCGGCGCCGTCCTTGTGGAAGATCGTCATGCCGCGGGAGCCGCCATCCATGTCGCCTTCGTTGGCAATTGCAAAGTGATTGTCATCGATCCACTGGATACCGTCCGGCTCACGCACCACGCCCGCCTGGCTTTCGGTGAATTTCAGCGCACCGCGCTCGTCGGTGGCGTCAATGTTTTCCAGATCCACCGCGCCTGCGGAGAAATGCGAAACGATCGATCCATCCCGCGCCACAACCACGATGTGGTTGTTTTCCTGAAGTGTAACGACTGTCTCGCCCAGGCCATTGATGTCAACGAATTCCGGCTCCGGGTCCTCGGCCGCCACCTCGGCCAGACCGGTCAGGTCGGCGCGGATCAGGCTATCGCAGTCAAGGTTGCCGTCCACCACGTTGATCATCACCAGATCACCGGCGGGCATCTGCGGCACGCGGCCATCGCCGAGGTCCTCGTCCCTCTCGTTCTCAATCGCCACAGCAATGAAGGAGCCATCGGGCGCCTTGCCGGTGCTGTCCGGCTGGCCGCCCAGATCGCAGCGCGCGAGTTCGGTCATGGTGGTCACGTCGATCGCTTTGATCATGCCTGACGGCTCGGTGTAGCTCTCGGACGTGTTGATGCCCACAAAGGCCGTATTGCCGATGATCGACACGGCCGTCGGCTCGCCATCCATCTCCATGACGCCAAGCGGCTGCGGGTTTGCCGGGTCAGAGATGTCGATTGCGCCGATCACGCCCGCCGGGCTGTCGGTGTAAACCAGCGTCATGCCGTCTTCAGTCGCGTCAATGATCTCGGCAGACGTTTCCTCCGGCACTTCGCCTTCGAAGTTCGTCGTGACTGGAAAGGACGCGATGCGATTGAAATTCATCTCGGCCGCGACGGGACCGGCCAGCAGCGCGAATGCGGCACTGCTCAGCAACACGGATTTTTTCATGGATACCCCCTGGTGGACTTTCATCCCGGGTTTGCAGGCGCTCCGTAAAAGGTACGTATCGGTTTCATGTCAGTTTCGTGAAACCCAAAACGCACGGAGTTTGCGTATACTCGGGCCGAAAGGAGCCCTTATGTACCGCTTTACCTCCCTGATCGCCTTGGCATCTTTCTCGGCAACCTGCGCCGTGGGAGATCCTGCAGAGATCGTAGATGCCCGGATTGCACAACTCGGTGACACCTGGCGCGCCGACGTCACGATCCGCCACGGTGATACTGGCTGGGACGACTATGCCGATGGCTGGCGCGTTGAAGCCCCCGACGGAACCGTGCTTGGCACCCGCACACTCTATCATCCGCATGTCGAGGAGCAGCCCTTTACACGCTCCCTCTCGGGCATCGAGCTTCCCGAAGCACTCACCGAGGTCCGGATCCGCGCCCGCACAAACACTGATGGTTGGGCCGAGACGACAGTCGCTGTGGCTCTGCCCTGACCCTCTTCTTCTTTGTCGAAATACTCCGGGGGTGAGGGCGCAAGCCCGAGGGGGCAGCGCCCCCTGCCCTAACCAGTGCCGCGCCGTCCTTCGCGCAACCACGCCGCAATTGTCAGCGCTGCCACGAGCGCGAGGAACAACCAGGCAGCGATCAGCGGAGAAATCCTTAGATCCGTCGTCAAAGACGCGTCTCGCGGCGTCAGACCAATCCAGCCGCGCCCCGCGGCGTTGCGCCCCTCGTTGACATCGCGCAACCGGGGTACGCCGTCCTCAAGAGCCAGAACACCGCCACGCGTGGTCTCGACAAGGGGTGCCAGTTTCTCACCGCTGGCAATCGTCTCTTCAAATTCGCGCGGGGCTGCGGGCCCAAGCGCAACCACCGTCTCCAGTACACCGTCCACAAGACGGTACAAGCCGGGCTCGGGCGCTTCGAACTCCGCCTGCCATCTTCCCGGAGCGACCTCTTCAAGCTCGAGGACAACCTCCGCACCATCAGGTCCGGTGACAGTAACCTCCCGGCCTTCAGCTTCATCCAGAGCACGCCGCGTGATGGTCATGGACTGCCCCTCGGCAGAGGCCACCAGCGCCTCTTCTTCCAACTCAGGCTCTTTCATCATCCAGTGTGCGAGCCGACGCAGCAACTCCAGTTGCGGCCCGCCGCCCTCATAGCCGCGTGACCAGAGCCAGGCATGGTCGGATGCCAGAAGCGCAACGCGCCCCTCCCCCACCCGGTCGAGGATCAGGAGCGGCCGATCGCCCGGCCCGGTCATGACCACGTCGCCCGCCACAGGCTCCACTTCAATAAGGCGGAACCAGCGCCCCCAGGGCTCTTCACCCGCTGCAAGCGTGGCAGGCGCCAACCCTTCTGTGACCGGATGACGTTCACCCAGATCCGAGATGGCCGGAGTGTATCCCTCTTCCACCACTTGCGCCGTCGGTGCACCGGGAAGGATATCGGCAAGCGGAGAGCGGTAGATCGAATTGGCGGAGGCGAAATCCGGCCCTGCTGCGACCAGAACCGCGCCGCCACTTTCGACATATTGGGCAATGTTGTTGAGATAGATCTGCGGCAGGATCCCCCGTCGACGATACCGGTCGAAGATGATCAGATCGAAGTCATCAATCTTTTCGAGGAACAGCTCGCGGGTCGGAAAGGCGATCAGGGACAGCTCGCTGACGGGAACCCCGTCCTGCTTTTCCGGCGGCCGCAGGATCGTGAAATGCACGAGATCAACGGCGGAATCGGACTTAAGAAGGTTGCGCCAAGTTCGTTCGCCTGCGTGAGGCTCGCCCGACACAAGCAGCACGCGTAGCCGGTCGCGCACGCCGTTGATCTGCACCACAGCGGCATTGTTTCGCTCCGTCAGTTCTCCGGGCGCTTCGGGCACTGAAAGCTGAACAACATTCATGCCTCCATGCTCCAGCTGCAAGGGGATGGTGATCTCGCGCCCGGTTGGCACCTGCACTTCGAACGGCGTCCCGCCGTCAAGCGCGATGGACAGTGTCACAGGGCCCTGCGCCTCTGCAGGCACAGCACCAGCGTCATCCACCCGCAGGGTCAATTGCAGCTCTTCGCCCAGAATTCCGAAGGCGGGGGCCGTCACCAGTTCAAGACGGCGGTCCCAGTCTTCTTCCCGGCCGGTCAGCAGAAGGTGCAGCGGTGCCGGCAGTGCCGGCGGCGGGCCGACATCGTGGATCTGGCCGTCGCTGATGACCACAACGCCCGCCAACCGTGCCTGCGGAATTTCGGCCAGCGCCTCACTCATCCGGCTCAACACCAGCGAGCCGGCATTATCCTCGGCATCCGGGACCCGCACGACCCGCAACTCGGTGTTGCCACGGCCTTCGATCTCGGCGCTCAATTCCTCAAGCGCCGCTTCGGTCTGCTCCGCCCGATCCGAAATCCGTTGGCTCGCGCTGTCGTCAACCACCACAAGCACAATGTCTGAAAGAGGATTAAGTTCCTCTTCCTGCAAAGATGGATTGGCAAGGGCCAGCAACAATGCCGCCGTGGCAAGCGCACGCACCCAAGCCCCCAACAGCCCGCGGGCTCCGGCGAAGGCCAGCAGGACGGCCATAACTAAAGCCAGGCCACCGAGCACCGCCCAGGGCAGATAGGGGTCAAAAATGACAGTCCCTTGCGTCATTGCCCAAGCCTTTCGAGAAGAGCCGGCACATGCACCTGATCGGATTTATAGTTTCCGGTCAGGACGTGCATGATCAGGTTTACCCCGAACCGGTAAGACAGTTCACGTTGCTGACGGCCCGAGAACCCGCGCCCGATGGGCACCAGCTCGCGCCCGTCGTCGCTCACGGCCCATGCCGAGGCCCAGTCATTTCCACCGACCACCAGCGGCGTCACACCGTCGTTAAGGTTGCGGAAGGGCATCCCGTCGACCTGTTCGGCATCCGGTGGTGCGGCCTCCACCCAGAGTGTGCGCGACGTGTAACGGCCCGGAAAATCCTGCAGCAGGTAGAAGGTGCGCGTCAGAACATGATCCTGCGGCAAGGGTTCGAGCGGCGGCACGTCCAGCGGCGCTGCCAACCGCCGCAACATGCGCATACCCGGGGTGTCGGTATTGAATTGCGCGACATCCGCGTCCCGGGTGTCAAACAGGATCATCCCACCCCCCCGCAGATAGCGGTTCAACTTGGCATAGGCCTCCGGAGACGGGAGGCTCTGCCGCTCGGTGATCGGCCAATACAGAAAAGGGAAGAATGCCAGTTCATCGGTTTCGATATTCACCGACAATGGCTCTGCGGGCTCGATGGACGTGCGATTTGTCAGAACCTGGCTCAGTCCACGCAGTCCGGCCAATGCGATATCGTCAACGGCGCGGTCGCCCGTAATGACATGCGCGAGCACGACATCTGTAGTCGCCTGCAACGCAAGCTGATCGTCAAGTGAGGACGAAGGCCCATCCTGTGCCCACGCGGGTCCTGTGCTGGCGGCATTTCCAGCCAGCATAGCGACAATGAATGCACCAGTTACGCCACCGCGCGTACCCTGACGCAGCCGTCCAGACAACCAGAGGGCCGCTATTATATCCAGCGCCAACAGAATGAGCGCCAAGGTCAGCAGCCATCCTGCCAACGGCTGGTCGCGGGTGGACTCCAATCCCTCAACGGAAATGCGAGCGGGCCAGCTGGTCGCCGCGATTTCGCTCTCCGGTCCCATCACATTTCTGGCGAGTACCCGGTCGGAACCAGCGTAAAGACCAGGTGGCACTTCGGCTCCCAACGGCGCCTCGGCCAGCGTCTCGCCCGCAATTCCAGCCAGCTGCCCGGCTTCTTCGAGCGATCCGAACGGCCCGAGAAGGCGCTCTGGGATCCAGACGGTACCGGCAAGCGCCTCAGCGGTGAGGGCGGCCGGGCGCGACGAGACCGCCAACCGCTCCAGCATCTGCACAAACAGACCCGACAGCGGCAGCGTCGACCATTCTGCATTAGCTGTGACATGCATCAGTACAACCTGTCCTTGTCCCACAGGCTTGCGCGTCACAAGCGGCGTGCCATCGGTCAATGAGGCGATGACCCGTTGCGGCAAGTCCGGGTCTGGCTGCGCCATCACCTGTGCCGTCACAACCACCTCCTCGGGGATTGCCAGCCCGAAAAACGGGGAGGTCTCGCCAAACGCCCGCAATGTCTTGGGCTCACCCCAGCTCATCGCGCCCCCGACAGACCGCCCGCCAGCGCGCAGGCGCACCGGCATCAGCGGGTCTTCCTCTGCCCGCGACACTTCCGAGGCTGCAAGCCGGGGGCCGGCAAATCGCAACAGCAACCCGCCCTGTTCCACCCAATCGGTCAGCGCGCGCGCTTCCGCTTCGGCCAACTGGGCGACATCGGCAAGGATGACCACATCCGGGTTGGCCAGCAGTGCATCCCCGAACGGTACTTCCATCAGGTCCGCAGTGGGAGCCAAGGCGCGCCGCAGGTAATGGAGCGGCGTCAGAAGCTCCAGTCCCTCGCGGTCGTCCCGCCCGGTGAACAACGCAATCTCCCGGCGGCGCAAGCCGTCGTCAGCCAACGTCACCGCCCCGGCGGTCGGCTGACCGGGAATTTCGAACTGGGTTACACGGTTGCGCAATTCCGGTGGCAGCTCGAAGGAAGCAGGCGCGATCCGCGCGCCTTCCTCAAAAGTTACTTCGGCGCGACCGAGCTCACGGCTGATCCCGTTTGGACCCGGGCCACGCGCGATCACCATCACGCTGGCGTCGGCAATACCCCCGTTGCGCAGGACATCAACGGTCACTTCGCGCCCATCGATCACCGGTGGACGCAGTGCGTAGGCAACGCGCGGGCTTTCAAACACGCGCACCGCGCCTCGGGCTTCAAACGCCTCCAGCAGCGCATCGCGCCCGTCATACCCCAAGCCATCGGACATCCAGAACGTGTCGAACGTCCCCTCAACCTGTGCGAGCCAGTCCAGAACAGCGTCGGTCTGAACCGGCCAAGGTCTTGGCTCGAACCCTGGGAGACGCGCGCGCAGCGCCTCGGGTGTTCCGAAAGCCAATTCGGGTGCCGGGAGATCGGTCAATTGCAAGAGCGCCACCGGTCGACCGTCCCGGGCAGCCTCTGCAAGCAGAGCATCCAGCCGCTCGCGCCGATCCGACCAGTCCCGCGCCGAAGCCCAACTCGCATCCGCCACGACCAGCAAAGGACCCTGCCCGGGCGTCCGCTCATCTGGATTCAGGACTGGGCCGGCGAAACCGATGATCATGGCTGCGACCGCCAGAGCCCGCAACAGCAGCAACCACCAGGGCGTCTTGTCGGTTTCGGCTTCGGGATCTTCGAGCCCCAACAGCAACGCAACCCCGGGAAAGCGCCGTGTGATCGGCGCCGGAGGGACAGCACGCAGGATCAACCATAGGATCGGCAATGCGATCAGCAGACTAAGCAACCACGGCGTTGCGAAGGCGACAGGACCGATTGCAAACATCAGCGCACCCTCTCCAACGCGTGGTAGAGCCAAAGCAGCGCTTCTTCGGGCGCGTGATCAGTGTGGTGAATGTCAAGCCGCCAACCTGTGCGACGACAGAGCGTCTCCAACGCGTCCTTGCGCGCCGCAAGACGTTCTATGTAGGCCTCACGCAGTCCCTTGGCTTTCAGAGTCTCGAACCGGATCGCGCCGGACATCGACTCAAAAACAGTCCGTCCATCATAGGGGAAGGCCTCTTCGTCGGGATCGAGGATCATCACCAACGCCCCCTTCACCCCGCGATCTGCAGCACTGGTCAGCGCCTTTTCCACGCCAGCCGTATCGCCAAGAAAATCCGAAAAGAACGCTGCGCGGGCGCCGGAAGGCATTTGCGTGAAAACCGGACTTCCATAGTCGTCGGGCTCAACCGGGTCCATCAGGGCCTGCGCCAGACGGATCAGCTGGATGTTACCGGCCTTGGGCGGCTCATGCAGCGTGGTGAGGCCCACCCGCTCACCCGCACGGATCGACAGGATCGCCAGCGCCATCGACAGCGTCTGGGCCCGTCGGAGTTTGGACGGACGGTCCCGGCCGCCCGTGAAAGCCATCGAGGCCGAGTCATCAACCCAGATCATCAGCGACTGCGCCGCCTGCCATTCCTTTTCCCGTACGAAAGGGGTGTCCGCGCGCGCCGAACGACGCCAGTCAATTGTCCGCACACCATCGCCCACTTCCGCCGGGCGGTATTGCCAGAACTCGTCTCCCATCCCAGAGCGTTTGCGTCCGTGATGACCAAGCATGATGGTCGCGGCAAGGTGCTCTGCCTCCAGCATAAGCGGCGGAAGGCTGCCCGAGACCGTCTCGGACCGGTGGCGCAGGCTGTCAGGGGTATGAAGCGCCTCGGAGTACTTCGGTCGGCTCACGCGGCCTGCTCAATCCGGGTGACGGAGCGCGTTACCGCATCGATCACCTCCTCCAGCACCACCCCTTCGGCCCGGGCGGCAAAACTCAGCGCCATGCGGTGGCTGAGGATCGGACGCGCAAGGGCCGCCACATCCTCCGCCGACGGCGCAAGACGTCCGTCAAGCAACGCACGGGCGCGGGCACAGAGCATCAAAGACTGCGCAGCACGAGGGCCCGGCCCCCAGGCCACGGATTTGGAAACGATATCCATCGCTTCAGGCTCATTCGGGCGGCAGGAGCGCACGAGATCCAGGATCATTTCCACAACCGCATCACCGACGGGCATCCGGCGCACGACGTCCTGCGCGCGGATCAGGTCTTCGCCGGTGAACACTTGATGAGCCTGACCACCCTCCACACCGGTTGTGGCCATCAGGATGCCCTTCTCTGTCTCGCGATCAGGGTAGTCCACATCGATGCGCAGCAAGAACCGGTCAAGCTGGGCTTCCGGCAGCGGATAGGTGCCTTCCTGTTCAATCGGGTTCTGTGTGGCGAGCACGTGGAACGGGGCTGGCAGAGGGCGGTGCTCGCCTGCGATGGTCACTTCCTTCTCCTGCATCGCCTGCAGCAGAGCTGACTGGGTCCGCGGCGAGGCGCGGTTGATCTCGTCCGCCATCAGAAGCTGACAAAAGATCGGACCTTCCAGAAAACGGAAAGAGCGCGCGCCATCGGCAGCGGTTTCCAGCACTTCTGAGCCGAGGATATCTGCGGGCATCAGGTCCGGCGTGAACTGAACGCGATTCGCGCTCATCCCCATCACGGTACTGAGCGTTTCCACCAGCAACGTCTTACCCAGGCCCGGCAAACCCATCAACAACGCATGACCGCCCGAAAGCATCGCGTTCAGAGACAGATCAACAACGGTAGGCTGGCCAATGATTTGCGTGCCAATCGAGGCTTTTGCATCTGCCAGCTTGGCGCCCAGGGTTTCGATCTCCGCGACCAGATTCTCGTCAGACATACCGCCCTCCTTGCGACGCCGTTGTTGTATCTCATTTAAGGGAACTATTATCCCAGAGACAAATGACAAAATAATAGGGGACACTTCGCTGTGACACCCACCGCCGACGGCTTGGCGCAAGCCGCACAGAAAGCCGCAAAAAAAGGCCCGCCGCCGGTCCACTTATGGGACCCGCCGTTTTGTGGCGATCTGGATATGCGGATCGCGCGCGACGGCACATGGTTCTATAACGGCTCGCCGATTGGCAGGGCGCCTTTGGTAAAACTCTTTTCCTCCATCCTGAAGCTGGAAGATGGCAAATTCTTCCTTGTCACGCCGGTTGAAAAAGTCGGCATAACCGTTGAGGATGCGCCGTTCGTCGCGACAGATTTCGAAGTGGATAACACAGGTCCTGACCAGATAATCCGCTTTACGACCCATGTCGGCGATCAGACCGATGCCGGACCGGAAAATCCGATCCGCGTGACACGCGATGCGGACACCGGAGAGCCGTCGCCATATGTGCATATCCGGCGCGGACTCGAGGCGCTGATCGACCGCAAGAGCTTCTACAGGCTCGTCGATATCGGGACGGTTGAGCCCCATGACGGAGCCGAGTGGTTCGGGCTGCGTTCAGCCGGGCAGTTCTTCCCGATACAGCTGGCAGCGGAACTTGGATAACCCGGTTCGAATGGTGATTTCGTCACTGTTCTAACCATGGCGGACATCGTACAAACCCACCGTGGCCCTTGCTGCAAAACGAAAACACCCTGCGTTGCGCGAAAGGACGCTGACCCGTTGCTCCCTGCCAAATTCGCTCCGTATCTTTTTGCGCTGATCCTGTCCGGGTTCATGTCGCTTATCGTCTCCGGCCTTGTGAGCTACAAAGCGCTCGGCCTCGTGGACGGCTTTTTTGGCATCTGGATGGAAGCCTGGGCGTTTGCGTGGGCGGTTGCGTTTCCCTCTGCGCTATTCGTTGCGCCGATTGCCCGCAAACTTGTGGCCCGTGTCACCGCGCAACCGAACGCGTAGAATTCCGCGTCTTCAGGCTTCCGGCACCTCTGTCCAAGCCCCGGGTTCCAGCCCATCGAGCGACCAGTTCCCAACGCGCCAGCGGACGAGCCTGAGGCAGGGGAAGCCAACAGCTGCGCACATCCGCCGGACCTGCCGGTTCTTGCCTTCGGTGATTGTCAGCTCGATCCAACTGTCCGGCACTGTCTTGCGCATGCGGACGGGCGGGGTGCGTGGCCATAGGTCGGGTGCCGCGATTTCCCGAGCGCGCGCCGGTCGGGTTCGTCCATCCTTCAGAACGACACCTGCGTTCAACTCTCGGATCGCCGCCTCATCCGGAACACCTTCAACCTGCACAAGATAGGTTTTTGGCAGCTTCGATTTAGGGGAGGCGATACGTGCCTGAAGTTTGCCGTTGTCGGTCAGAAGCAACAGCCCCTCGCTGTCCCGATCCAGCCGACCTGCCGCGTAAACTCCGGGTAGCTCGATATAGTCTTTCAGCCCCGGCCACCCCCCTTCGGAGGTAAACTGGCTGAGCACGTTCATCGGCTTGTTGAAGGCGATCAGCATCGCCTCAATGCGCTTCGGCCCAATTCGCGCCCTTGCCCGCATCCACAACCAACGGCACATCAAGTTTTACGGCAGGCTCTGCGGCGCTTTCCATAACCTCACGCACACGATCGATTACTTCGTCGGCGGCGTTTTCTTCCACCTCGAAGATCAATTCATCATGGACCTGCAAAAGCATCTTGGCAGGCAGGCCGTCTATCGCATCCGGCATCCGGATCATGGCCCGACGGATGATGTCCGCCGCTGTTCCCTGAATTGGCGCGTTGATCGCGGCCCGCTTCGCAAAGCCTGCCCCCGGGCCCTTGGCGGCAATTTCAGGCGTGTGGATTTTGCGCCCAAAGAGCGTCTGGACGTATTTGTTTTCCTTGGCGAATGCCGTGGTGTCATCCATGTAGCGCCGAATGCCGGGGAAGCGTTCGAAATACGTGTCGATGAACGTCTTCGCCTCGTCGCGAGGGATGCGCAGGTTGCGTGCCAGTCCGAAGGCCGAGATGCCGTAGATCACCCCGAAATTGATCGCCTTGGCCTGCCGGCGTACATCCGGGGTCATCTCGTCCAGCGGGACATCGAACATCTCCGAAGCCGTCATCGCATGAATATCCAGCCCCTCGCGGAACGCTTTTTTCAACGCGTCGATGCCGGCGATATGGGCCAGGATACGCAGCTCGATCTGAGAGTAGTCAAGCGAAATCAGAATGTTGCCAGACTCCGCCACGAAGGCCTCACGAATCCGGCGACCTTCCTCGGTCCGGATCGGGATGTTCTGCAGATTTGGGTCTGTGGAGGCCAGACGCCCCGTATTAGCCCCTGCGATAGAGTAAGACGTGTGGACCCGCCCGGTCTCGGGATTGATGTGATCCTGAAGCGCGTCAGTGTAGGTCGACTTCAGTTTTGACAGCTGGCGCCAGTCCAGCACGCGGCGCGGCAGGTCGTGCTCGGTCGCAAGATCCTCCAGCACATCCGCCGGGGTCGACCACTTGCCGGATTTGCCCTTCTTGCCACCTTCAAAACCCATTTTTTCAAACAGGATTTCCCCCAGTTGCGCGGGACTGCCTACATTGAAGCTCTGCCCCGCCAACTCGTGAATATCGGCCTCCAGCCCCGCCATTTTCTGGGCGAAAGCGTTGGACATACGCGAGAGCGTATCGCGGTCCACCTTGATGCCAGACATTTCCATCGCGGCCAGAACAGGCACCATGGGCCGTTCCAGCCGCTCATAGACGCGCGTGACCTGCGCCGCGTGCAGGCGTGGTTTGAAGGTTTGCCAGAGCCGCAAGGTGATATCTGCATCTTCAGCGGCATAAGACGTCGCCTTGTCAATCGGCACCCTATCGAATGTGATCGCAGATTTCCCGGTGCCCAGAAGCTCCTTGATCGGGATTGGCACATGGTCGAGATAGCTTTCCGCCAGACGATCCATCCCGTGCCCGTGCAACCCCGCGTGGAGCGCATAAGACAGCAGCATTGTATCCTCGATCGGGGCAACCGTGATCCCGTAGCGCGCGAGGATCTTAAAGTCATATTTCATGTTCTGCCCGATCTTGAGAACGCTCGTGTCCTCAAGCAAGGGCTTCAGAAGAGCCAGTGCCTCCTCCAGCGGCATCTGGCCGTCCGCCAATGCGGCGCTGCCAAAGAGCCCCTCTCCGGCTTCGGCCTTATGGGTCAACGGCAGATAGGCGGCCTCCCCGGGATCGATGCACAGGCACACGCCCACCAGTTCGGCCTGCATTTCATCCAATGAAGTCGTTTCGGTATCGACCGCGACATAGCCCCGGGCATGGGCTTTCGCGATCCACTCCTGCAGCGTCGCCGCATCGCGGATCGTGATATACTTCGCAGGATCTATTGGCGGCATCTCCGGGGCATCCGGCGTCTCGGGGGCGGTCGGAGCGACTTCCGCGATTGCTGGCGGTTCGACATCGAGCACCGCCGCGATGCGTTTCGAAAGCGTGCGGAACTCCATTTCCGCGAGGAACCCCATCAGCTTTTCGGGGTCGGGGTCGCGTACTTCCAAATCATCCAAGCCGAAATCGAGCGGTGTTTCGCAATCAAGCTGCACCAGCCGCTTCGATAATTCGATCTGCGCGCGATGGTCGATCAATGTCTGACGCCGCTTGGGCTGTTTGATTTCGTTCGCACGATCCAACAGATCTTCGAGCGAGCCATACTCGTTGATCAACAGTGCCGCAGTTTTAACCCCGATGCCCGGTGCCCCGGGTACATTGTCGACACTGTCGCCAGCCAATGCCTGCACATCGACCACGCGCTCCGGCCCTACGCCAAACTTCTCAAATACACCGTCTCGATCGATGCGGCGGTTTTTCATGGCGTCGAGCATCTCGACACCGTCGCCCACGAGCTGCATCAGGTCCTTATCTGAGCTGATGATCGTCACCTGCCCGCCCGCGTCGCGGGCCTGACACGCCAGAGTCGCGATGATGTCGTCGGCCTCGTATCCCTCCATCTCTTCGCAGGCGATGTTGAAGGCCGCGGTAGCCTGTCGCGTCAGCGGGATCTGGGGACGCAGGTCTTCAGGCATAGCCTCCCGGTTGGCCTTGTACTGGTCATACATGTCGTTTCGGAATGTATAGGAGCCCTTGTCGAAGATAACCGCAACATGGGTGGGCGCGTCGGCTCCCGTGTTCCCCTCAACATAGCGCTGGAGCATATTGCAGAAGCCCGAGACCGCTCCGATCGGCAGCCCATCAGACTTACGCGTCAACGGTGGCAGAGCGTGATAGGCCCTGAAAATAAAGGCCGATCCGTCAATCAGATGAAGGTGATGTCCCTTGCCAAACGCCATGAGGCCCCCCGTTCGCGCCAGTCTGTCCCGAGGGATATAGCCTCGCGCAGGGATTGGCGAGAGGTCAGGTGTCGGGAACCTTGTCTTCGCAGCCCTTCAGAACGAAGCGCTTGTCGCAATACCCGCAATCCACGTACCCGACCTCGGGCGCGATACTCAGCCAGACGCGCGGGTGACCAAGTGCACCTTCGCCACCGTCACAGCACACGCGCCGCGTTTCCACGATCTCAGTTTCGGGAACTTGAATGCTCATCGCCGGCGCCTATTCGCTTGCCGCGGGATCACGCCCGCCATAGATCGGGGGCAAACTGACAAAAACTTGCCGCCCCCACAAGGGCCCGTGAAAGGACGCCGTGTCACAGTATGCTTTGAGGATCGAGGGGTTGCGCAAAACCTACGGTGGCACAGGGGCGCAACCTCCTAAAGAAGCGTTGAAAGGCGTGGACCTTATGATTCCGGCCGGATCCATTTTCGGGCTCCTCGGACCCAACGGAGCTGGCAAATCCACGCTGATCAATATCCTTGCCGGATTGGTGACAAAGAGCTCTGGAAAGGTGGAAATCTGGGGCTTCGATCAGGATGTGAACCCGCGCCAGAGCCGCGCTGCGATCGGCGTGATGCCGCAAGAACTCAATCTCGATCCGTTCTTTACGCCCCGAGGCGCGCTTGATGTACAGGCAGGGCTTTACGGGGTTCCCCGGCGGGACCGGAAAACCGCGGAAATCCTCGATCTGATAGGGCTGAGCGACAAGGCGGATGCTTATGCACGATCACTGTCCGGTGGCATGCGGCGCAGGCTTCTGTTGGGCAAGGCCCTGGTCCACACGCCTCATATTCTTGTGCTCGACGAGCCAACTGCGGGGGTAGATATCGAACTGCGTCAAATGCTGTGGCGCAACGTGCGCAAGCTGAACAAGGAGGGCATGACGATCATCCTGACCACGCACTACCTCGAAGAGGCCGAGGAGATGTGCGACGAGATCGCCATTATCAACCACGGCGAGAAGATCGCTCAGGATGCCACCGTCAAACTCCTGTCCCGTTTGGATGCAAAAACGCTGGTCATCACACCTGATGCGGCATGGCAGGGCGACCTGCCCTCGATCCCCCATGTCGATGCGAAACGGCGTGGGGATGCAACGCTTTCATTTTCCTACAGGCGCGGCGAGGTCGACGTGGATGACATCCTCGATGCGGTGCGCGGTGCGGGGGTGCGCATTCGTGACGTCGCAACCGAGGAGGCGGACCTTGAAGACGTCTTCCTTGCGCTCACATCCGGCGCACATGCAACCTAGCGCCGCGCGTTAACCAGCGGGCTGGAGCATCCGGCCCAACGGTCGTCCGGCAAGAATATGTACGTGCAGATGCGGAACTTCCTGCACACCAGCATGCCCGGCGTTGGAGATCATCCGAAATCCACCTTCGGCAACCTCCATCATCTCGCAAACCTTGGCGATGGTCCGCGTGTAATCGATTATCTCTTCATCCGCAGCCTCAGCAGCGAAGTGATCATAGGTGACGTAGGGCCCTTTGGGGATGATCAGCACATGCGTTGGAGCCTGTGGATAGATATCATGGAACGCAAGGCTGTGATCCGTTTCCAACACGGTCTTGTTGGGAATTTCACCGCGTAAGATCTTTGCGAAAATATTCTCCGGATCGTAAGTGTAGGCCATGGGCACCTCAGTCTTGGAACAGCTCGTCATGGGACGTTATCGCAGTTGCACGGTCCTTTGACAGCCCCAGAAAGTCCGCGAGCACGGAGGTGGTTGTATCCGGGTGCGCGGTTTCCGCAATCCGGTAGATCGGGCCGAAATCGGCTTCAGCGACACGCTCATGCTCGAAGGCGATCTCGCTCCGCAAGGTTGGCAGCAAGGTCTCAATCGTTTCTTTGGCACTTGTATCGCTGACGAGGCCGATCCGATGCGCATGCCCGGCGAGGTAGTCATCGCTGTATTCGCATTCGATCTCCAGCATCCGCACTCCGAGGCCGGCATTAAAGAAATCCTGCATCACCTCATAGGCCGAAAGATCGATGCAGAGGACCAGCCGGTCTGTCTGATACGCCTCGAACAACATCGACAGAACGGTGCGTCGGTGTCGGTTGCGCTTTTCCAGGCTGGTCTGGATACCGCCAAGGTCCGGAAGAACGCAGTCTGCGTCATGGAACACAAAGTCAACGCCTGCCAGACCGCATTCGCTGCGCGCGACCTGTATCACCCGCTCGGCCACGTGCCACTTCTTACAGGCGACCAACAGTAACTCGTGCTTGCGAGACGGTTTCCTGCCTTGCCAGAACCGTTGCGCGTACCGGCGGCCGACCCGGCCACGACCCGTGACGAAACCGTGAAGCCGCGCCCCTTCGTCGGACACGGTCATGTGGTGGGTCGGTTGCGACCAAAGTGCAGTCAACTGGCCCTGCAGCGCTTGCGCATCAGATGACACCTTGCGCGCGAAGAACGCGCCTTGCCGCTTCAGCAAGTCGAGATGATCATTGTAGAAAGTTACCGGCACGCCGTAGTCGGTGAACATCAGAAACGTCGGGGGCTTACCGGAAATCTCAGCTCGTGGCACCAGATGGCTCACAAGTGTCTGAAAAAACGTTTCATCTGGAATCCAGGTGGTGGCAAAAAATTTCATGACATCTGGGCGCGATGCCATAAGCGCGAGAACACTTTTCACAGTTCGCCGTCGCAGACACCACCATTGGGACCCGATCATAATGCGCAAGCCCTTGGGTATGTCCCGCTCAGCTCCCAGCTTTCGTTGCAATTCAAGACTGCCATAAAAAAGCGCTTTCTGTGACCGCTCATTGAACACATGACGATAGCGCAGCCGGTCTTCTTTCATCCCGGTACGAATCCAGTCGGACCCGAAAAAGTCCACAGCTTCAATGAAGTCCCGGTCTTGCGCTTCGAGCGCGTGGTGGAGATAGGCCGCGGGTTTCACCGGCTGGCAATCCCCGGACAAAAGGTAAAAATGCGTTGCGTCCGGAAACGTATCCATCGCGGTGGCGAGGGCGACAAGTGTGGCGCGTACAAGTGACCATTCGCCCCAACCGCATTTGATCCGTTTGCGCGCGAATCTCACATTCTGATTGTCGCCCAGCGCTGTTCGCAAAGACGCGTGGTCCGATTTTGGGGCACGCGCATCGTGGTGAATAACCACATAGTCGCCATGGCGGGTCAGCAAATCGGCCTGCGCAGCCACCCGCTCCGGGTCTTTATGGCAAAGAAGAATGAACGCGAGTTTCGTCACCCAGTCGCCCTGCGCTTTCCGTTTTGATGGCGGCATTGATTGCCAAAACTATTGGTAAATCAATAACCCTTTCAGTATTCATCAACTTAAAGGGGTAATCAGAGGCTGCAATGGGATTTCCCGGCACATGGATGACTGAAAGTGGGAGCATGATCTACCGGGTTGTGCCCAAATGCGCGTGCTCCACAATCGGTCAGATCATGTTCTATGCCGAGCAAGGCGAGTTCTTCGCCGGGGATATACATGATGCGCAATACGGCCTCCACAAATGGGGCATGGAAAGCAGTCGTGACGTGATCGAGACCTCCGTGAAAGGAGGCCAAACGTTCACCTTTACTTGCGTGCGCAATCCCTACACGCGCGTATTGTCTGCTTTCTTCGATAAAATTTGCGGAATCCAGCGCAATGGCAGCCGGTATCGCGGAAATCTGGTTCCGAACCTCATGCAACAGTACGGCGTGCAGGTCGATGGCGACTTCGATCAGGTCGCGAGCTTTCGACGCTTCCTTCTTTTTGCTCGCGACACGATCCGGTTTCGCAAGCCCATGGAGCCGGATATTCATTGGTCTGCGATGGCCGGGCATGTCAGCACCTTGATCAATGGCGGCGGGCGCTACGACCATATTTTCGCAACGGAGACCTTCAATGACGGCATGCAAGCTGTGCTTGATGCCTGCCAGCTGACCCATCCAATCTCAATGAGTGACGTGCCCCGCTTCAACGAATCTGAAGGCCACGGACCAAAGCGTGCCCACGCGGTTGAAGACTATTTCGACGACCTGTCACACCATCTCATGTACGAAATCTACAAGCCTGATTTCGAGCTGTTCCGCTATGAGTTTGGCAATCCAGCCAACAAAGCTCCGACCGGACCTGTGGACCTGGAGGAGGTACATTTCAAGCTCGGGCCACGCGCGGCGGCCTGACCTGGCTCACTCCCCCATGGCAATCCCTTCACGGCGCGGGTCGGCACCACCAGTCAGTGCATCGCCGATAGCGATGGCATGAAGCCCTGAGGTCAGCGACCGCACATTCACCTCGAACCCAAGCCCGGAAAGTGGCTCTGAAAAGTCTTCAGCGGATGTGCCCTCTTCAAGGTCATAGGTTCCGAACCGGTTGACGAGATGCGGCAGGGAAACCGCTGCCTGGGGATCAAGTCCCCAATCCAGATGCGCAATGATCGTCTTTGCGACATAGGGGATAATCCGGCTTCCTCCGGGGCTACCGACCACAAGGATCGGTGCCCCGTCGCGCAAAACGATCGTTGGCGCCATCGACGAACGGGGGCGTTTGCCGGGCTCAAGTCGGTTTGCGATCGGCACGCCATCGCGATGGGTTCGGAAGGAGAAGTCAGTCAACTCGTTGTTTAACAGGAACCCCCGCACCATCAGGCGAGACCCGAACCCGTTTTCGATGGTCGTTGTCATGGACAAAGCGTTGCCGAAGCGATCGACAATAGAAATGTGCGATGTAGACGGAAACTCCAGGCTGTCATCGTCGGCTAAGTTCAGCGTGTGATCGAACTCGGGTGTACCCGGTGCGACCTCCTCCAGCGCGGCCTCCCGGTCCAGCAATGAACCGCGGACCGCCAGATAGGACGGGTGAACAAGGCCCGCTGTTGGCACCGGGACGAAATCGCTGTCGGCGATGTACCGGCCCCGGTCCGCAAACGCGAGGCGGGACGCATCGCCGATCAACCTCCAGGATTCGGGGCTCTCCGGCCCCAAAGCCGCAAGATCAAAACCCGTTAAAACCCCTAAAGTCTGTCCGACAGAAAGCGCGCCAGAGGACGGCGGCCCCATGCCACACACATCTGCGCCTCGGTACTCAACACAAACAGCGGGGCGTTCGCGCACCTCATAAATCGCAAGGTCGATGGGGGCCAGAACACCCGGATTGCCCGGTGCCGTGCGTACAGTCGCGATGATATCGTCGGCAATGGCCCCAGTATAAAATGCGCCAGGCCCCAAGGCGGCCAGAGAGCGCAGAGTCGCCGCATAGTCCGGGTTGAGCAGCAGATCTCCGGCTGCAAGAGCCTCCCCACCAGGCAAGAAGTAGTCACGCGTGGCCTTGAACCGGCTCAGCCGGTCCGCGTCGCCCGCGACCATTGCAGCAAGCCGCGGGGACACCTGAAACCCGTCCTCAGCGAGCGCGATGGCATCGAAGAACAAGCCAGACCAGTCCATCCGCCCCCAGCGGTCATGCGCGGCACCGAGCAAGGCCGGCGTTCCGGGTGTTCCAACCGAGCGACCACCGACGACCGCATCGAAGAACTGCAGGGGCTGCCCAGCCTCGTCCTGAAAGAGCGTCGGACGCGCGGCAAGAGGTGCAGTTTCGCGTCCGTCGAGTGTCGTGACCTCGCCTGTCGCGCCATCGAACCACACGAGGAAGGCGCCTCCCCCAAGACCAGAGCTTTGCGGCTCCACCAGACCCAAAACCGCCTGCACCGCAACCATTGCGTCCGCAGCCGTGCCGCCTTCGCGCAGAACCCGCGCGCCTGCCTCGACTGCATGCGGGTTTGCGGCCGCAACCATCCAGGTGTTGCTGGTACCCGGAAGGCCCTTGGCTTTCAGGTCAAGTGCGGCCTGCGCGGCTTCGCTTAATGTCCCAAACTCAGTCCCCGCGCCCGCGGCTTCGGGCGCCTGACTGTCTGCAACTTCTTGTGCCAGGAGCGTTCCAGCACCCAGCACAAAAGCCGCGAAACACCCCGCAATAAACCTCAGATATGCCATGCCGGCCTCCCTCCCCGCGCGCCACATTCCCGTTCGACACTTCGAAAGTGACTGCGCTGCTAACCTAAGCGGAACGTTTCCCAGCTTAGGCCGTGATAAGCCCCATGGAAAAGAGCGAATGGTGAGGCAGGTTCTATAGGCGGCGGCCGGCTATGGCCATTTGGCCTCGGGTGGCAAGCTCATCAAAACAGCGGTCGCATCATGACCGGTCTCAAGGCCGAATTTGGTGCCCCGGTCATAGACCAGATTGTATTCGGCATAGAGACCGCGATGGACCAGCTGCGCTTCCTTGTCGTCCTCCGTCCAGGACAGATCCCGGTTCTTCTCGGTCACCGGGACAAAGGCCGGCAGGAAGGCGCGACCCACATCCTGCGTGAACGCGAAATCCGCCTCCCAGTCGCCGGTATTGTGGTCGTCATAAAAGATGCCACCAACGCCGCGTGCACGCCCTCGGTGCGGCACGAAGAAATACTCGTCCGCCCACTCTTTGTAGCGCGGGTAATAGTCGCCCTCGTGCTTGTCGCAGTAGTCCTTCAGGACCTGGTGAAACGCGGCAGTGTCTTCGGGTTTCTCAAGACAGGGGTTGAGGTCCGATCCGCCCCCAAACCACCAGGCATGCGGGGTCCAGAACATCCGGGTGTTCATGTGAACGGCTGGTGTGTGCGGGTTTTGCATGTGGGCCACAAGGCTGATGCCCGAGGCCCAGAAGCGGGGGTCCTCAGCCATTCCGGGAATGCCCTTCCTTGCCGCCATAGCTGCCTGCGCGCGCTCCCCCAATTCCCCGTAAACGGTGGAGATGTTGACGCCGACTTTTTCAAATACGCGACCACCGCGCATCACGCTCATCAATCCGCCCCCGGCATCCCCGCCATCCGGCGCATCCCGGCGTGTCTCCGTCACTTCGAAACGACCGGCCGGCCTATCTGCGAAAGGGCCCGTGCTCTGGCTGTCTTCCAGCGCCTCGAACGCTGCCACGATATCGTCTCGCAACGTGCGAAACCAGGCGGACGCTCGGGCCTTTCGGTCAGAAAATTCGTCGGTCATTTCACTCTCCTTCACTTCGAAAAAGAGCTAGCACCTTCAGCAAAGGGTGTCAGGTAGAAATGACACTGTTTCTCGAGTCCCCGAGCCGCTCGATACTATCAGCGTCGGGCTGACCTTGCGAGCCAGTCTGGTCAATGCGCGGGCAGCGTCACCGGATCAAGCAGGGTGCGCCCACCATCAATGGTAATTATTTGGCCTGTGACAAAGCCGGCACCCGGTGAAGCGAGGAACTGTACCGCATCGGCGACTTCTGATGGCTTAGCAATTCTTGACATCGGCGTGCACTCAAGGATCTCTCCACGCAATTCGCGGTTGTCCTTGAGAACGTCTTTTAGGCTCGCACTCATAACACTGCCGAACGCGACCGAGTTGACCCGAATCCTGTCTGGCGCCAAGGCCACGGCCATAGACCGGGTTAACTGGTCCAGGGCCGCCGCCGCGATAGAATAGCCCAGTAATTTTGGGTGTGTCTGACTGGCGGCAATCGAGGACAGGTTAACAATTGCCCCGGCCTCTTCTTCCTCGTTACCGTCGGCCTCCGCCTGTTTGTTCATCCGCTTGGCAATCAGCTGGGTCATGCGCAGCGAGGTCATCATGTTCTGCTGCATCATAGCCTCAACATGATCGGCATCCGCATCCAGAGGGTCGGACACTGCGATTTGGCGGCTTGCATTGATGAGTATATCCACACGATCAAATGCATCGATGGTCGCGGAAAGAAGGTTTGCCTGGGTCAGTCGTTCGCGCAAGTCGCCGGCAAAATAGCGCGCGTTGTCGCCTTCCTCCCGCGCCCTTCCGACTTCGGCTTCCAGGTTCTCTTCGTCCTTATCGGCGAACATCACGTTGGCGCCCTTGTCGACAAAATGCTTTGCAATCGCGAGACCTACACCATTGGCCGCACCGGTAACGATGGCAGTCTTGCCCGTAATGGAAAATGACATCGATGGTCTCCTGTGGGGGGATCAGCGTCCTGCGTACGGACGGGGTTTGCCTGCTTGGATCACCTTGAAGCCTGACGCTTCGGCGCGTGTACCAACCTCTGCAAAGCTCTTTCTCAGAGTTTCCTCATATGGCAGATGGCGATTGGCAACAAGGGTCAGGCGTCCAGTACGCTTTAAGAGGCGTGCCGCACTTACCACAAACCTCTGACCCAATGCCGGATCAGCCTGCCGCGAGGTATGAAAGGGTGGGTTCATGACGATGAAGTCGTAGGCCGGCGCCTGGAAGCAAGTTGCGTCCGCCCAATGGAAGTCTGCGCGTGGATCGAGGACATTGGCCCGTGCGCACTCAAGCGCAGCCCATTCCGCCTCCACCAAGTCCAGATGCGTGACCGCGTTCATGGATGAAAGGACCTGTGCGGACAGATATCCCCATCCCGCACCGAGGTCCGCTCCGCGCCCAGAAAGCGGTGCCAGACTCTCCACCAATAAGCGGGATCCCACGTCAACCGCGTTAGCTGAAAACACGCCCGGCGCAGTCATCCATCCTTGCGGCGACGTCGAGCGATCGCCCCACTCGACCACTGCGTCGGTCACATTCTCGGGACGCCGAAACCAGAGGAGCCTTCCATGCGCTTTCGAAAGTGACTCGATCGACGTGTCTAGTTCCTTGAGCGCTCTGGCAACACTATCCACGCCATCTGTTTTTGCGCCGTCTATTGCGATTAGTCCGCCCGGTGCAACCCGATCAAGGGCGCAGGCAAGCAAAGCAAAAGCGTGGTCTTTGGCGCGCGGCAGCGCAATGTAGGCAGCGGCAAAATCTGTCGCAGGCGTTTCCGCAGCCACGGCGTATCCACTCTTAGCCCAAGCATCGTGGGCAGGCTTGAAGCCGTGTACCACCAGGGTGCGGTCCTGGGGCAAACCTGTCTGTTGCGGGGGAGGTCGCAAGGCAAGTACCGGGCCATCGGGCCAGTGCAACTCATCCGCCGCAAGGGCGATCTCTAGTCTGGGCGAAGGCATCTCCGGATGAAATCGCGAGCGGGGCCGCTATTCCTTTTCCATCGTACATTGCAGCGGGTGCTGGTGGCGACGAGCGAAGTCCATAACCTGAGCGACCTTGGTTTCCGCGATCTCGTAGGAAAACACCCCGACAACCGCGACACCCTTTTTGTGGACTGTCAACATTAGCTCAACTGCCTGCCCGTGGGTCATGCCAAAAAAGCGCTCAAGCACGTGGACCACAAACTCCATTGGGGTGTAGTCATCGTTCAGGATAAGCACCTTGTAGAGCGGCGGTTTTTCCGTCTTCGTCTGGGTCTTTGTGATGACGGAGGTGTCATCAACTGGGGTCTCGGGTGTACCGGCCATTCTGATTGGAGCTCTTAGGATCATGCGCAACCACTCTGGTCTTGCGGTGTAGCCCTGCAATATAAGGCCAACAGTTTGGGAGAAAAGAGGGGCATTAGGACTCTCGCGGCGGATTCCCCAATTCCACCCCGAAACCTGCTTCCTCGACGACAAATATGAACACAACACTGACCACAATTGGCTTCGATGCGGACGACACTCTTTGGCAGAATGAGCAATTCTTCAAGTTAACCCAGGCGCGATTCGCAGATCTGCTACGCGATTTCGCGGATCCAGATCACCTGATGGACCGGCTTTTAGAAGCAGAGCATCGCAACCTCGGACATTATGGCTTCGGTATAAAGGGGTTTGTCTTGTCGATGATCGAAACTGCTCTGGAGGTGACCGATCACAAAGTCCCGGGATCCGTAATCGCGGAATTGCTGGAGGCTGGGCAGGATATGCTGCAGCACCCTATACACTTGCTGCCGCACGCCCAGGAAACTGTTGCAGAGCTCTCCGAAGAGTATCGCATCGTATTGATTACGAAAGGCGACCTGTTGGATCAGGAACGCAAACTGGCCCAGTCGGGCTTGGGCGATCATTTTGACGCTGTCGAGATCGTATCGTACAAGACACCGGCCACATATCACGAGGCTTTTGCTCCTGATCCCAAGGGTCCTGCAGGAGCAATGATGGTCGGGAACTCGCTTAAGTCGGACGTGATACCGGCGCTTGAGGCCGGGGCATGGGGTGTCTACGTGCCCCATGATCTGACGTGGGAACTGGAACACGCGCCCAAACCGGAGGGAGCTGCCCGCTATCGCGAGGTACAGGATTTGGGTCAGCTGCCCGGGCTTATTGCCCAAATCACGAGCTAGGGTAATTTGCCAGGGGATATGCGCCCTCAGGATTTAGGACTCAAGTTGCGCGCCGTAGCCCCTGAATTTACTGAATATTTTAATTAATCGACCCGTTCCCAGACGCAAAAAACCATGTTATTGTTCTCGTAATTAATAAGCGTCCAACGAGGCGCAGAGGCAGTTACAGGATCGAGCGCACATGTCAGTCCATCGCACAGGTGGAGTCTGCGGCCTAATCGGAGTCGCGACCGCACTAATATATTTCGCCGTCACAACCGCTACGCTCGCAGCGCCGTATGCTGCGATGGTTATGGATGCCCGATCGGGCGAAGTGCTGCACGCGGAAAATGCAGATACGCGCTTGCACCCTGCCTCGCTCACCAAAATGATGACGCTCTACATCGCTTTCGAAGCTGTGAGGATGGGAGAGATCACGCTCGATACGAAAATCCGTGTTTCAAAAAAGGCGGCAGCGGAGGTCCCCTCTAAATTGGGCCTGAGACCCGGCCAGCGCATCGCTCTTCGCTACCTGATCCGCGCCTCCGCGGTGAAATCCGCAAATGACGCGGCAACTGCGATCGGTGAAGCGATCTCCGGGTCAGAGGCTGCCTTTGCTCGCCGGATGAACCGCACTGCGCTTGCGCTCGGCATGAAACGCACGACCTTTAAGAACGCCCACGGGTTGACCGAGGCCGGTCACTTATCGACCGCGCGCGACATGACCATTCTCGGGCGGCGTCTCTTCTATGATTATCCGGACTACTATAACCTCTTCTCGCGTCGCTCAACCAACACCACAATGGGCACGGTCAACAATACCAACCGACGCCTTCTGAACGCTTATCGCGGCGCAGACGGCATCAAAACCGGTTACACGCGGGCTGCGGGCTTTAACCTCGTCGCCTCTGCCGAGCGGGGTCAGGAACGGGTTATTGCCACAGTTTTCGGCGGCCGTTCCGGGGCCACGCGAAATGCAAGGGTGGCCGAGTTGCTTGATCTGGGGTTCCGTAAAGCGCCCACGCGCGTTGCAGTCCGCAAACCAGCCATGCCGAATTATGCTAATTTGCCGGCTTCGCGCGTTGTGCGCGCGCAATTGGCTGTCATGCGCAGCCCACGTCCAACCCCGCGTCCGGTTCCGGAGGCCCAGGTCACCGAACTTTTGGCTGCCATTGCCCCCTCTGTGTCGTCCGCAGTCGCAGAGACCACCGAGAAACTTGAGGCCAAGGCTCAGGCCGAGCGGCCGGTCATCCCTGTGGCAGACGCTGAGCAGTCGCCCGGACGACCTGCGCCGCGCCCGGTACAGGAAATTGTGGTGGCGGCAGTCGAGCCCGCTTCGACAGAGACAACGTTGGTGGAAGATTCAAAACCCGGGTCTTTGCCATCCGAGAGCCCGACAGGCCAAGTCGCAGTCGCAGTTGATGAAAGCGGGAGCCTGAACGTCGCTTCGCCAGATACCGACACTTCAGCACCAGAGAGGCGCTTTGCCGCCGCTGCCGCAACCGGCGTGGTCGCGACGCCGCGACCTGCAAGTGCACCCGCGCCCAGACGCTTTGCTACGGTCACGGATGCAGTCACGGAAATCGTGTCTCGCGCATCGACTTCCGGTGGGCGTCATTGGGGCATCAATGTCGGCGCCTATCCATCCCGGTATCAGGCGGAACGCGTACTATTAAAAATTGCGCTGAAGGAGATCGGCACACTGGACGAAGCTTTGCGCAAAGTCTCCCAAAGCGGCGGCATGTTTCAGGCGAATTTCATCGGCCTCAATGAAGAGACAGCTACACTGGCCTGCCGCCGTCTAACCGCGCAAAACATCCCATGTGAGCCTCTAACTCCGCCGTCGTAAGCGGAGGTTCACTGCTTCGGCTTGTCGTCGAACTCGTCGGAGAGGATCCGCTGACTGTCTCCATCCGGGTCGTCGAATTGGCGCGCCTTGAGCATCCAGAAGAACCCTGCAAGGCCCAGTCCTCCAAGAAACAGCGAGATCGGGATCAGGTAAGACAACACTTCCATTGAGAGCTCACTTCAACCGCAGAGAGTTCAACGTCACCGTAATGGAGGAGAGCGACATCGCCAAGGCCGCGATCAACGGCGTGGCGAGACCGGCAATGGCAAGCGGCACTGCAACCACGTTGTACACGGTCGAAATCGTGAAGTTTTCACGAATGCGCCTTGTCGATTGCTGCGCGGTTTTCAACGCCCCAGATATGGGCGACAAGTCCTTGCCCAGCAGTACCATATCAGATGCTACGCGGGCGGCATCCAGAGCCGTTGCGGGTGAAATAGACACATGCGCAGCTGCGAGCGCGCCGGTGTCATTCAATCCATCTCCCACCATCAAGACACGCGCACCCTCTGCGCGGCGCGCCTCGATATGTGCAACTTTGTCTTCCGGGAGACACTCCGCACGCCAATCGTCGATCTGAAGGCTCGACGCAACGTGGGCCACGGCCGAGGGGCTGTCACCGGACAAAAGCGTGACCCGAATACCCTGCGCACGCAAATCCGCGACGGCTTCTGCCGCGCCGGTCCGCAAAGCATCCGCGAATTTGAATGCCACAGGCGCCGCGCTCCCAACCCGGAGCCACGTTGCAGTTTCGGCAGGCATGTCTGCGCCCACCCAGTCAGCGCGCCCAAGACGCACATGCAGGCCCTTCCAATGCGCTTCGACCCCATACCCGGGCACCTCGCGCAAGTCCTCCACGACTGCAGCCGGCCCATCGGTATCCCGCAGAAGCGCCTGCGCCAAAGGATGGGCCGAGCCTGACGCAAGCGCACGTGCCACCGACACTTCTTCGGGTTCGGCGGTATGGGAAACAAGCTCGGGCGCGCCTTCGGTCAGCGTGCCCGTTTTGTCGAAAACCACTTCCGTCACCTCGGCCAAGCGCTCCAGCGCGGTTCCGTCCTTGATCAACAATCCTCGCCGAAAGAGCTTGCCCGACGCAGCAGTGGTCACTGCCGGAACTGCAAGGCCCAGCGCACAGGGGCAGGTGATGATCAAGACCGCGGAGGCAATATTCAGAGACAGCCGCAAGTCAAGCGAATACAGATACCAACCCAGCCCCGTCAGCGCAGCAAGGATGTGTACGCCCGGGGCATAAAGACCCGCTGCGCGGTCCGCCAGCGAAGTGTAACGCGACCGCGCGCTTTCCGCTGTGGCCACAAGTTCGGCCATACGGTGAAGGGAACTGTCTTCTCCGGCTGCCGTGACCCGAACGGTAAGTACCCCGGTCAGATTCATCTCGCCCGCTGCAACAGCGTCTCCGGGGTGCGCGGGCACCGGCAGGCTTTCTCCGGTCAGGAGCGCGCGGTCGCGCTCGGATGTGCCCGCTTCCACCACACCGTCTACAGGCACGCGCCCACCCGGTTTGACCCGCACTATATCTCCAACGGCCAGCTCTGCAATCGGAGTCAGGACCTCTGTCCCGCCGACAAGTTTGAATGCGCGCGGCACTTCCAGCGCTGCCAGTTCCTGCGCCGCAGACCTAGCCGAGGCGCGCATCCTGAAGTCGAGATAGCGCCCCGCAAGCAGGAAGAAGGTCAGCGCAACCGCCGCATCGAAATAGGCATGTTTCCCCGACTGCGAAGTCTCATAGAGCGACATGCCTACGGCCAGAAGGATGGCGAGCGAGATCGGCACGTCCATGTTCAAGCGTTTGTTGCGCAAAGCGCTCCACGCGTTCTTGAAAAACGGCTGCGCACAAAACCCCACAGTTGGGATCGCTATCGCGGCTGAAATCCAGTGGAACATATCGCGCGTCGCGTCCTCGGCCCCGGACCACACCGCCACCGACAGGAGCATGATGTTCATCATCGCAAAGCCGGAGACAGCAAGGCGCATCAGCAGCTCGCGCGCGGGCTTGTCCGCCTCCGCGGCACTCAGTTGACCCGGGTCAAGCTCATAGGCTTCGAACCCGTTCCGAGTAAGCATTTGGGCCAGATCGTCGGCAGTGATCTCCGGCCCCGCATCTACCATTGCGCGTTTCAGGGTCAGGTTCACGCGCGCGGCTTCAACACCCGGGGTTTTGGTGAGCAGGCGCTCTACCCCGCTGATGCACGCGGCACAATGGATCTTTGGTAAGGACAGCACGATCTTCCCTTCCGGCTTACGGCCGGAAGCCACGGTCTTCGCCATTGGCCCGGCTGCGCAGGCCGGGCAGGCCGAAGGCGTTTGTGCTGTCAGATCGCTCATCTCAGCCTTTGACGTAAATCACGATACGCTGCTGGAAGACTGTCCCGTCCGCCGCCGCGGCTTCGAGGCGGAGATTCCAGTTGCCGCCCGCCAGATCGACAGGTGCAGCATAGTCCTTGCCGGTCCAGAAGAATGCGGGTGTAAAATCATCTCGGACATGGGTCGCCCGGCCAAGCGTGGCAGACAGCAGCTCCGCTTCCACCGGAGCGCCGGTTTCGTCCAGTATCACAAGGTGTAGCATGTCTTCTTCGACGCGCGCTGAGACATCCCACCCCAAGGCCAGCTGGGCATCGCGATTGGCATCGAATTTCTGGCTGGCGACATACGAGTTCTTGACCTCAAGACCCGGGAAGGTCGACACAGCATTGTAGGCCAGCGTCAGATTGACCGTGATAATTGTACCGAATGCCACAAGCATGATCATAAGCATGTGCCGCCCGGTGAACTCGCGTTCCTTCGCATTACTCATCTGCTGGCCTTCCCATTAAAGATTGTGTCCTTGTAGGCGCGCTCTTGCGACGTCGGGTCCTCCACCCAGAGGCGCAACGCTGTTCGATCCCCTTCGGCAGCCGCTCCGCCGGCTTCCCCCACAACGTAGACGCGTTGCAGGTAGGTGCTGTCGGCCGGAACGGTTACAGACGTGCTGTCTTCTCCTTCCAACCTTAGACCAAGTGGGACCTCGCTGGCGATGGACAGATCGAAGCGGCGCGCCTCACCGTATTTGTTCAGCAATCGGACCTCATAGGTGTTGCGGATTTCTCCGCCCGAAAGGGTCACGAATGTCGGATTCCTCACAGGAGCCACCGTCATTTCTATGTCAGACCGCAGGAAGAGCGCAGCGGTCAGGCCAATACCAACTGCAGACCAAAGAGCGGTATAGAGCATGGTGCGCGGACGCAGGATATGTTGCCATGGTTTGCGTCCGGTTTCTCCGGCACGCTCCAAATTCTCATCGGAAAGGGCCATGTAGTCGACAAGACCGCGTGGCTTACCGATCTTGGCCATGATATCATCGCAGGCGTCGATACACAGCGCGCAGGTGATGCATTCAAGCTGCTGACCGTTGCGAATATCGATCCCCATCGGACAGACATTCACACAAGCATTGCAATCGATGCAGTCGCCCAGTTGATCCGCGCCCTCGGCCTTGCGGTGCTTGCCGCGCGGTTCCCCGCGCCAGTCACGGTATCCGACGGTGAGCGTATCTTCGTCCATCATGGCTGCCTGAATGCGCGGCCACGGGCAGGCATAAATGCACATCTGCTCCCGCGCGATTCCGCCAAAAGCAAAAGTCGTCGCGGTCAGAATCGCCATGGTGGTATAGGCAATGGGATGAGCGTTGAGGGTCACCAGATCGCGCAACAGGGTGGGCGCATCGGTAAAGTAGAACACCCAGGCTCCACCTGTGGCGAGCGCGATCAACATCCAGGTGATCCATTTGGTCATGCGTAAACGGAACTTCTTCAGGCTCCAGGGCGCGCGGTGTATCCGAAGGCGATTGTTGCGGTCCCCTTCGATCCAGCGCTCCACAAGAATAAAGAGATCGGTCCACACCGTCTGTGGACACGCATACCCGCACCACACCCGACCCATTGCTGAGGTAAACAGGAACAAACCTAGCCCGGCCATGATCAGAAGGCCGGCGACGAAATAAAACTCGTGCGGCCAGATCTCGATGATGAAGAAGTAAAAACGGCGGTTCGCCAGATCGACGAGAACCGCCTGGTCCGGCAGATTGGGCCCTCGGTCCCAGCGAATCCAAGGCGTAATGTAGTAGATGCCCAGCGTTACCGCCATGATCCACCATTTCATGGTCCGGAACTTGCCTGATACGCGCTTCGGAAAAATTGGCTCCCGGGCAGCGTAAAGGCTTTCCGGTTCTTCGGCTGATGACACGTCGCGACTCCAGAGAATTAAACCTTAGTATCTCATTTGGCTTTTTTACCCCTCGGCCACATTGACCTGAGTCAAAAAGTGGCTGCGACGGCCTGTCCCGCACCGAAAATTTCTGTTGAAACGCGCGCTGAAAACAAAAAGCCCGCAGACGATCCTGCGGGCTCGGGTTTTTGGCTTTTTGACCGGTCAGGCCGTGCGGCGGCGCTTATGCCACATCAGAAGGCCCGCCCCACCCAGTAACAATGGAAGACCGCCGGGTAGCGGAGCCGCGTGCAACGGTGGAAGTGGCTGATCGCTGAGGTTATAGAACTTCGCTGGATTGGATCGAGTGAAGACGCCCGCACGCCCCTCGACTCCAGAGAAATCGCCCGCGACCATGAAATCGGCCAGCACCGTATTGCCTTCGCGAAGCTCGAAAGACACCTCTTCATAGTCGACATGGAGCCAGAAGTTGTACTCCACCCCTGCCAGCCACATCAGGTCGGGGTCGCGCCAGAGTGTCTCACCCCTGCCGTTTTGCTCTTTGACGAGCATCAGACCGCCATACTTGCGACCGGCTTCCCAGTCATGGTCTTCGCCGCCTGTCCAGGAGATACGGTAGTTGTTGAAACCGTCGACATAGCCAAACAACACCCCAAATATATCGTCATCCTCGGGCGCATAGGCATGGCCGGAAAAATCAAATGGGGTCGCCAGCGTGTAATCTGTCAGGACGGCAAGATCGCCATTGCCATGAATTTCGACAAAGTCGGTCCCGGTAGTGCTGGTGCCGGACTGGTTTTCCTTGATCGGATCGTCGCCGTTAATCCACGCGCTGGCGTCCAGTGTGACTGCGCCGGCTGCGCTCGCTACAGCGATGCTGCTAACAGTTGCAAACACCAAAGCGTTCCACACCGTTCTCATAAGCGACTCATCCTTGTTACCAGCATTCGGTGGGAATTAACCAAAAGAACAAGGCTGGATTACGGCCGGTTACGGGCGGGAAGCTGTTCCAGAATATGAAAAAAGTAGGGCACCGACCCCCGGGAAACGCGCGAACAGGAAGGGGGTCGGTGCCGTAACCGGACGGGAGCCCGGTAACTGGGGAGGAAGGGGCTTACTCGCCCCCACCAAGCTGGTGAACATATGTCGCGACAGCCGCGATCTGGGCTTCCGACAGACGGTCGGTCCAGTTCGGCATCACGCCATAGCGTGAGTAGGTGATTGTCTCGCGGATCGTATCCACATCACCACCATAGAGCCAAATGCCATTTGCGAGGTTTGGGGCACCTTGGTAGATGTCGCCAGACCCATCGTCCATATGGCAGGCCGCACAGTTGTCGAGATACACTGTCTCCCCCGCTGCCACCAAAGTGGCGTCCTCAGGTTCGCCGGACAGGCTCATGACGTAGTTGACGACCGAATTGATCTCTTCATCCGACAGGATTTCACCAAAGGCCGGCATCTCCGAGTACCGCGCATCGAGATCATTTTCGTTGCGGATACCATGCGCGATGGTCAACTGAATGTCCTCGATCGTGCCGCCCCAAAGCCAGTCGTTGTCCAGCAGGTTGGGGTAGCCTTCAGCGCCAGCCGCACCGGACCCGTGACACTGGGCGCACCAAGTGCGGAATACGGCAGCACCACCGGACACAGCGTAACGATATAGCTCTTCATTTTCCGCCAGCGTGGTCAGGTCAGCAGAGGCAAGCTGTTCATCGAGACCAGAGTTCCGTTCTTTGAAATCCGCGATGTCCTGGGCCACTTCCGCGCGGGTCGAAAACCCAAGAAGGCCTGGCGTTGCGCCGTTGATCAGTGGCCATGCCGGATAGGCGATCGTGTAAAGAATACCCCAGACGATGGTGGCGTAGAAGGTCCACAGCCACCAGCGCGGAAGGGGATTGTTATACTCCTCAATCCCATCCCAGGAGTGGCCGGTCGTTTCGACCTCTTGTTTTTCTTCAGGCTTTTTACTCATAGCCGCGACTCCTTGAACTGGGCGATGCGCTCACTGACGTCTGGAAGTCCCGTGCGCGGCGCAGCGGCAGGTTTGCTTTCATTGCGGAAGATGCTGCCCGCGATGTCTTTGTGGGTGTCCTTGGATCCGGGCCGCAGCGCCCAGAGGCACACGCCGACAAAGAACATAAAGAGCATCAGGAGCATCCAGCTGTCCGCGAATTCCCGCATCAGAGAATAGGTTTCCATTTCCTGTCCTCCTTACCGGCTTGCGTCGGGCGTGAAGGTCGAGAAATCGACCAAGGTCCCGAGCATTTGCATGTAGGCAATCAGCGCATCCATTTCGGTCAGATAAGGCTGGCCGTCAAAGTTCCGCGTTTGCGCCTTGGGGTAACGAGCAAGGACTGCGTCCCAGTCTCCATCGGGATCTGCCTGCGCCCTAAAGTCCGCACTGGCGTTCTCGATCTGCTCGTCCGTGTAGGGAACCCCGACCAAACGGTGGGTCTTCATCAGATCACCGATGTGATCCCCATCAAGCCGACGGTCCATCAAGAAAGCGTACTTCGGCATGACGGACTCAGGCACCACCGATTGCGGATCCATCAGGTGATCGACATGCCACTCATCCGAGTAGCGTCCCCCGACACGGGCCAGATCAGGTCCGGTCCGCTTGGAGCCCCACTGGAACGGGTGGTCGTACATCGACTCCGCCGCCAGCGAGTAGTGCCCATAACGCTCGACCTCGTCCCGCATCGGGCGGATCATCTGCGAATGGCAGACATAGCAGCCCTCGCGGATGTAGATCTCCCGCCCCTGCAACTCCAGCGGGGAGTAGGGGCGCATGCCCTCTACTTCCTCAATGGTGTTCTCCAGATAAAAGAGCGGAGCGATTTGAACGATCCCGCCGATGGTGACGACAAGGAAGCTGAAGACCAGCAGAAGCGTCGCGTTCTTCTCGAGGATCTTGTGTTTTTCAAGAATAGCCATTCTCCGGTCCCTCCTTATTCAGCGGGGGCCGCGATAGCCGCGGACACTTGCTTTTCTTGGCCGCGGGTGACGGTCCACCACAGGTTGAGACACATGATGATTGCACCGGCGAGGTAGAGCACACCGCCCAATCCACGCACCACATACATCGGGAACTTAGCAGACACCGTGTCGGCGAAGGAGTTCACGAGGAAGCCCTGCGCATCCACTTCGCGCCACATCAGACCCTCCATGATGCCTGTGACCCACATGGCCGAGGCGTAGAGGACGATGCCGATGGTGGCGAGCCAGAAGTGCCAGCTGACCATGGCGAGGCTGTAAAGCTTCTCCCGGTTCCACAGGCGCGGAACGAGGAAGTAGAGCGCCCCGAATGTGATCATGCCGTTCCAGCCAAGCGCGCCGGAGTGCACGTGCCCAATGGTCCAGTCCGTATAGTGGCTCAGCGAGTTCACCGCGCGGATCGACATCATCGGACCTTCAAAGGTCGACATGCCGTAGAAGCCGATCGAGATCACCATCATCCGGATCACCGGGTCGGTGCGCAACTTGTCCCATGCGCCCGAGAGCGTCATCAGACCGTTGATCATGCCACCCCAGCTCGGCATCCAAAGGATGATCGAGAACACCATGCCAAGGGTCGAAGCCCAGTCAGGCAGCGCGGTGTAGTGCAGGTGGTGGGGACCCGCCCAGATATACAGGAAGATCAGCGCCCAGAAGTGGATGATCGACAGCTTGTAGCTGAAGACCGGACGTTCAGCCTGCTTCGGAACGAAGTAGTACATCATCCCAAGGAAGCCCGCGGTCAGGAAGAAGCCCACCGCGTTGTGGCCGTACCACCATTGGGTCATGGCGTCCTGCACACCGGCAAAGAGCTGGACCGAGCGGGAGCCGAAGATCGACACCGGAACGCTCAGGTTGTTGACCACGTGCAGCATCGCCACGGTGACGATGAAGCTCAGCAGGAACCAGTTCGCCACGTAGATGTGCTTTTCCTTGCGGGTCATGATCGTACCGAGGAACACCGCCAGATACGCCACCCAGACGATTGTCAGCCACAGGTCCACATACCATTCAGGCTCGGCATATTCCTTAGACTGGGTTGCACCCAGCAGATAACCGGTCGCCGCGAGTACGATGAACAGGTTGTACCCCCAGAACACGAACCATGCGAGATTACCGCCCCAGAGCCGCGCGGCCGAGGTACGCTGCACAATATAGAATGAGGTGCAGAGCAGTGCGTTCCCGCCGAAGGCGAAGATCACCGCGGAAGTGTGCAGCGGACGCAGGCGCCCAAAGTTTGCGTATCCTTCAGCCCAAGCAAAATTGAGCTGCGGAAATGCCAGCTGGAACGCGATAAACGTCCCGACCAGAAATCCGACAACACCCCAGAACGCAGTCGCGATGACGCCGTAGCGCACCACCCCGTCCATGTATTCCTGGCTGTTATCCGTTGGTACCACATACTCATCGGTCCGGCGTACGGCCCACAGGAACATTCCACCTGCGATGAGCATGATCAGTATGGCGTGGACTTGGTACGCGAGGTCCTGTGCGAAATTTGCAGCGATTGCTGCGAACAGAGCCACCAGACCAAGCAGTACGATTTTAACGTAGTCCCACATTGATCGTCCCTTCGTTTGACCGAAGTTGCCGACTCAAAGACGGACTCCGGCGTTAATTATGGGAGTTACATGCGGGTTTTGCTGCGGGTGCTTCCTTGATCCATGTCAAAATTTTGGGGCGCAGTTTGAAGAAGGCCCCGGAATCGCGACTAAAGTCCTATTAGAAAAACAGCTTTACACGCGATCTGTAAGTTTTGATTCACAAAAACAACGGGTTCAGAGTGCCTCTTACCAATGGTCAGCGGAGAAAGTCTCTGTGTTGCGACACGCGGGCGCAGGGGGGTTGTGAAGTGTCGCAGGGGTACCGTCGGGGTGCCGGGACGGCCAATCAGACGAGCAGACCACCGTCGTTGTCATCGCCGGTTTCATCTAGCAGTCGCGAGAAATCCGGTATCGTGACTTCCCGCTTGCCCTGAAGCTTGATGACGCCATCCCGCTTAAGTGCTGACACCTGTCGCGACACGGTCTCGAGTGTCAGCCCAAGATAATCGGCCATCGCTTCTCGCGTCATGGGCAGATCGAACGTGAAATCTGTTTCATGGTTATGCTGTGCGATCGCGGCTTTCCGACGCGCGATAATCGCCAACAGGCTCGCAATCTTTTCGCGCGCGGTCTTCCGGCCCAGGAGCAACAGCCATTCGCGCGCCGCATCAAGCTCGTCAAGCGTCATTTCAAGCAAACGCTGCGCAACATGTGGTGTAGTATTCATGAGCTCTTCAAATGGTCCACGCCGGAAACAGCAGAGCGTAACCTTGGTCGACGCGGTCACGTCGTAAGGCGCCGCTGCCCGTCCCGGGCGACCCAGAAAGTCTGACGGCAACAGCAAGCCAACCATCTGGCGGCGACCGTCTTCCATCGTCTGGCTCAAGGACGCGATCCCGTCCACCACCGAAGCCACGAAATTAAGCTCATCGCCAGACCATACAATGGTCTGCCCCGCCTCGAATTCGCGGTAGTATTTCATGGATTCCAGCAGCTCGAGTTCGTCGGCGTCACACCGCGCGCACACTGCTCGGTGCCGAATTGGGCAGTCCGAACAATCCTTATTCATTTGAGCCGCTTGGCTGGCAGGATGCATTGATTGATCTGGGTCAAGGACGATGGGAAACGACTCCAGCATCGTAGCCACATGGATACCAAAACGCAACTTGCACGGCTCGGCCTTTTCGATGCGCGTGTGCCCCGGTACACGAGCTACCCCACAGCTACACATTTCGCCGATGGGGTTGGACCGAAGCAATATGTGGACTGGCTTGGGCAGATCGCGCCCGAGACGGAAATTTCTCTATATGTGCATGTGCCATTTTGCCGCCGGTTATGCTGGTTCTGCGCGTGCAGAACACAGGGGACGCAATCTGACGAGCCGGTCCGCGCCTATGTCGAGACGCTGCTGACGGAAATCGACATTCTGCGCCAGGCACTTCCCGAAGGTGTTCGACTGTCCAGACTGCACTGGGGCGGGGGAACACCGACTCTGTTGCCCCCTGACGCGATGGAGGAACTGGCGGAAGCCCTTTTCAGCTTAGCCCCCCGCACCGACAGCACGGAGTTTTCCGTCGAAATTGATCCAAACGAGATCGACGATGCCCGTCTGGATGCCCTTGCAGCCGCCGGCATGAACAGAAGTTCGATCGGGGTTCAGGATTTTGATCAGGACATCCAGAAAGCGATCGGTCGGGAACAGAGTTTCGAGACGACTAAGGGCATTATCGACGCGTTGCGCGCGCGTGGGATCACCTCGCTGAACGCCGATATTCTTTATGGCCTGCCGTTCCAGAACGGGCAGAAGATCACGGACTCAGTCCAGAAGCTCCTATCGCTCAACCCGGACCGCGTAGCGCTCTACGGCTACGCACATGTCCCTTGGATGGCACGTCGGCAAAACCTGATCCCAACCGAGGCCCTGCCAACACCGGAAGCGAGATTGGAACTGTTCGACATAGCACGGCGCCTATTCCGTTGGGACAACTATGCTGAAATCGGGATTGATCACTTCGCCCGCCCGGAAGACGGGTTGGCAAAAGCTGCCGACGCGGGGCAACTCAAGCGGAACTTCCAAGGCTACACGGACGACACGGCGCCAGTTCTGATCGGCTTGGGTGCGTCGGCCATTTCGCGCTTCCCCCAAGGCTACGCCCAAAACGCCTCAGGCACGGCGCAGTACCAAAAAGCAATCCGCGCCGGCCAGTTCTCTGCCGCCCGCGGTCATGTGTTCAAGGGCGAGGATCTTTTACGGGCTCGCCTGATCGAGATGGTAATGTGCGACTTTTCCGTAGATGGCGTTGAACTTCGGGAGCAGTTCGGCGTATCGGCTCTCCGTCTGAAATCCATGTACCGCGCAGCGCATGACGCGTTTCCCGGCATGTTGGAGGTTTCGAGCAGCGGGCTCGACTTGCAGATCAAGCCTGAGGGCCGACCGCTAACTCGCATGATCGCGCGGGCCTTTGACGGCTACGAAGCTCCCGCGGGAAGCCACTCTATCGCGACCTGATCAGGCGGCACCACGATCCATGAACGCCGCCGCAAGCAACTCGCGCGTGTAGTCCGAAGACGGACGTTCAAATATCTGCGCTCCCTCTCCAACCTCGACCACATCACCGGCACGCATGACGATCACCTTGTGGCTCAGAGCACGAACGACCTTCAGGTCGTGGCTGATGAAGATATAGGCGAGGTTGTACTTCCGCTGAAGCTCTCGCAACAAGTCGACGATCTGAACCTGAACAGTCATATCGAGCGCTGAGGTCGGTTCGTCCAGCACGACAAGCTTGGGGCGCAGTATCATAGCGCGTGCAATCGCAATACGTTGACGCTGCCCGCCTGAGAACTCGTGTGGGTAGCGATCCATCATCGCCGGATCGAGCCCGACCTCAGTCAGCAGTTCGGCGACCATATCACGAGGGTCGCGCCCGTCTTCGACCCCATGCACACCCAACCCCTCGGCAATGATCTGAGCGATGGTCATGCGCGGGCTCAGCGAGCCGTAAGGGTCCTGAAAAACCACCTGCATGTCTTTGCGCAACCCGCGCAGCTTTTTTGACGACCAGCCCTGAATGTTTTCACCGGCATAGACAATCCGGCCCTCAGACGAGATCAGGCGCAGAATGGCAAGAGCCAGAGTCGTCTTTCCGGACCCCGACTCGCCAACAACGCCAAGCGTTTCACCCGCGCGCACGCTGATCGTCGCGTCATTGACAGCCTTCACATGACCGACGGTCTTTTTCAGAATGCCGCGCTGGATCGGGAACCAGACCTTGAGCTGGTCTGTCGAAACGACTTCCTCCGCCGTCTCAGGTACGGGCCCCGGCGTCCCTGAGGGCTCTGCGGCCAGAAGCTTCTGGGTGTAGGGATGCTTCGGATTGGCAAAGATCTCGGCTGTCGGGCCGGACTCAACAATCTCGCCGCCCTGCATGACGCACACGCGGTCGGCAAACCGGCGGACAATAGCGAGGTCGTGCGTGATGAACAAAAGGCTCATTTTTTCAGACGCCTTCAGATCCGACAACAACTCGAGAATCTGTGCCTGGATGGTCACGTCGAGCGCTGTCGTGGGTTCGTCGGCAACGAGCAGATCGGGCCCATTGGCCAGCGCCATAGCGATCATAACCCTCTGACGTTGTCCGCCCGAAAGCTGGTGCGGATAAGCTCCAAGACGGCTTTCCGCATCCCGGATACCCACCTTCTGCAGGAGTTCGACAATCCGGGTCCGCGCAGCTTCTCCCTTCAAATCCTGATGCAGTGCGAGGCTTTCCGCGATCTGCTTTTCCAGAGTGTGTAAGGGGTTTAGAGACGTCATCGGCTCCTGAAAGATGAAGCTGACGTCGTTTCCTCGCACGCGCCGCAACTCACTTTCAGCAGCGCCGACCATCTCGCTGCCTTCATACTTAACAGACCCTGAGACTTTAGCCGCTTCTGGCAGAAGCGAGACCGTCGAAAGCGCAGTAACCGACTTACCTGAACCAGATTCGCCAACGAGGGCGACGGTCTCACCGCGTTGAACGTCAAAGCTGACACCCCGTACCGCTTCCGTGGTTCTGCCGTCCTGCGTAAAGCCGACACGCAGGTCGCGCACCTCTAGGACCGGATCGCTCATGAGAACGTCTTTCTGGGGTCAAACGCGTCGCGCACACCTTCAAACACAAACACCAGAAGCGACAACATGATCGCGAACGTAAAGAATGCGGTGAAGCCAAGCCACGGCGCCTGAAGATTCTGTTTGGCCTGCAGTGTCAGTTCGCCCAGCGAAGGGGCCGAAGACGGCAGACCAAACCCAAGGAAATCGAGCGCAGCCAAAGACCCGATTGTGCCGGTGATGATAAAGGGCAGCATGGTGACAGTAGCGACCATTGCATTCGGCAGAACATGTCTGAACATGATCTTGGTGTTGGACACGCCCAATGCACGGGCCGCACGGACATACTCGAAATTCCGCGCGCGCAGAAATTCGGCCCGCACAACGCCGACAAGCGCAGTCCACCCGAAGAGCACCATCAGAAAGACCAGTAACCAGAAATCCATCTGGAAGATCGCCGCCACGATAATAATGATATACAGGCTTGGCGTAGCGCCCCAAAGCTCGATCACGCGCTGGAAGATCAGGTCGGTCAGTCCTCCGAAATACCCCTGAATAGCGCCTGCAGCTATCCCGATCACCGACGTGATGAGCGTGACAACAAGCGCAAACGCGACTGACAAGCGGAAGCCGTAGATGACCCGGGCGAGAACATCGCGCGCTGTATCATCCGTGCCAAGCCAATGGTTGGCATCCGGGGCGGACGGGGCGGTGCCCTGAATGTCGTTTACCGTGTCGAAACTGTAGGGGATCAGCGGCCAGAGAACCCAGCCGCGCTGGATCTCTTCGCCGTCAACGAAACCGTCCTGTGCGTCTTCGATGACGCCTTCGGGATCATCCCAGCAAGCCTCCAACCCGCCGCTGACGATCAGACATTCGACCTCAATATCGCGATACACCGCCTCGGTGCGAAAATCGCCCCCAAAGGTCGTTTCGGGGTAGAGCGTTGTGACAGGCGTGAAGAATTCCCCCTGAAATTTCACAAGGAGTGGGCGGTCGTTGGCGATCAGTTCTGCAAAGAGTGACAGACCGAACAAAACTGAGAAGATGATCAAGGACCAATATGCACGGCGGTTGGCTTTGAAGTTGCGCAATCGCCTTTGACCAAGCGGTGACAGTGCAAAGCGCCGCTTCCGCTCGGGTGGTGCTTCCGCCTCTGGGATCGGGTCCGGGGTATGGTCTTCTGCAACGGCCATGGGCTCAGGTCTCCCGCGTTTCGAAGTCGATCCGCGGATCAATCCAGACATACATCAGGTCGGACAGCAGCCCGACGACCAATCCAATCAGGCCAAAAACGAACAAGGTCCCGAAAATCACAGGATAGTCACGCGCGACGGCGGCCTCAAAGCCCATACGTCCCAATCCATCCAGCGAAAAAATCGTCTCAATGATCAAAGACCCGCCAAAGAACACGCTCACAAATACGGCCGGGAAGCCTGCAATAATGATCAGCATGGCGTTGCGAAACACATGGCCGTAAAGCACCCGGTTCTCCGCAAGGCCCTTGGCTTTCGCTGTCATCACATACTGCTTCTTAATCTCGTCGAGGAACGAGTTCTTGGTCAGCAAAGTCAGTGTTGCGAAGGCTGAGATCGTGGAGGCCAGAACCGGCAGCGTGATGTGCCAGAAATAGTCGATCACTTTACCAAACGCGCTCAGTTCATCGAAATTGTCTGATGTTAGTCCACGGAGCGGGAACCATTGGAAGTAGGATCCGCCTGCGAACAGGACTAAGAGCAGGATCGCGAACAGGAAGCCTGGAATTGCATAGGCTACAATGATCAGTCCGGACGTCCATGTGTCGAAACTTGTCCCATCCCTGACCGCTTTGCGAATGCCGAGCGGGATAGAGACGAGATACGCGATCACGGTCGACCAAAGCCCAAGCGTGATGGAAACGGGTAGTTTCTCGATCACAAGATCGACGACCGAGATGGAGCGGAAATAGCTCTCGCCGAAGTCGAGGCGCATATAATCCCAGATCATGTTCGCAAAGCGGATATGAGCAGGCTTGTCGAAACCGAACTGTGCTTCAAGTTCCGCGATGAATTCGGGTGGGAGTCCACGCGCGCCGAGATAGCGATCATCCCCGCCACCGTTCGCACCGATATCGCCACCGCCCCCGGCGCTGTCCGCGCCGCCAGCGATGTTCTCGAAGACGTCGCCACCGCCCTCAAGTTGTGCAAGAACCTGCTCAACGGGTCCGCCTGGCACAAACTGTGTCAGTGTGAAGTTGATCAGCATGATGCCGAACAAGGTCGGGATGATCAGCGCCAGCCGGCGCAGGATATAGGCGCCCATCGGTGTTTACAGCGCGCCCTTGGCGCGGAGTTCCTCAGCTTTTTCGGCGTTATACCACCAGAAATCGAGGTTCCCTAGACCGTACGGCGGCAAAGTCTCAGGATGCTCGTACATATCATAGAAAGCTACGGTATGCGTGTTCTTGTTCCATTGGGGAATCCAGAACTTCTCCGCTCGGAGAACCCGGTCGAGAGCATGCACGGCGGTTGTCAGTTCGTCATTGTTTTTCGCATCGAGAACGACATCGATCAGGCGGTCCACGGCCTCGGACTGAAAGCCCATCTTGTTGAAGGTGGACGTATCGGCTGTCTCAGACCCGAAGTACTGCCGCAGCGACGTACCTGGAATGTATTCGGTCCCCATAAAGGTCGTCACAAGGTCGAAATCATATTGCGGCGGACGCTCGCGCGCTGTCATCTGCGCGTTGTCGACACGTGTATGACGCGCATCTATTCCAAACGATCGCAGGTTGGCCACAAACGGATTGATCACCCGATCGAAGGTCTGACTGTCATTCAGGAATTCCACGGTCAGCCGTTGGCCATCCTTTTCCCAAAACCCGTCGACAACGTCATAACCCGCGTCAGTTAAAAGGCGCGTCGCCTTTCGACGGATAGACCGCTCGACACCTTCCGAGGGTTTGTGGACCGGCCAGACAAAAGCTTCGTCAGTCAGGATCGAGGCGTCCAGAAGGCCCTCTTCCACAAGCGGTTGCAGAATGGCCAGTTCGCCTTCCGACGGAGCACCCGTCGCCATCAGGTCGCTGTTGTCCCAGAAACTGTTTACCCGGTCGTAAAGACCGTAAAACAGTGCCTCATTCGACCATTCATAGTTGAACATCATCCCGATGGCCTGACGCACGCGCGCATCCTGGAACTGGGGGCGTCTTAAATTGAAGACCCACGCCTGACCTGTAGCCTTAGCGCCATTGGGCAGAGTTTCCTTGCGGACCGTGCCCTGCTGAATAGCCGGGAAATCATACCCCGTCGCCCAGATTTTGGACGAAGCTTCGTTTCGGAATGTGTATGTGCCGCCTTTGAAGCCCTCGAACGCCGCGTTGTAGTCGGCGTAATACTCAATCCGGATCGCATCAAAATTCGATCGTCCGCGGTTAATCGGGAGATCGGCACCCCAATACTCCGGGTTGCGCTCGTAAACGATGGTTTGACCGACATCCATACGGCCCAGTACGTAAGGGCCGGACCCAAGCAGCGGCTCCAGAGAGGTTTCCTCGAAATCCCGACCGTTCGCTTCGTAGTGTGCCTTCGAAAACACTGGCAACGCCCCGACATCCGCGATCAGATCACGTGTCGGGATATCGTCCTTGAACACGAACCGAACTGTTCGGGAATCGAGCGCTTCCACCATCTCGACCTTCTGCGCAAGCTGTGCGCGAAAGCTCGGAAGCCCCTTTTCGAGCAGAATATCGTAAGAGAAAACAATATCTTCGGAAGTTAGCGGCGAGCCGTCGGAGAAGGTAATCCCTTCACGCAGAGTGAAGGTGACCTCAGAACGGTCCTCTGGGTATGTCAGCGTTTCACACAGCAAGCAGTAAGAGGCACCAATCTCGTCAGCAGTCCCCGTCATCAGCGACTCGAAGAAGACGTTTGCCAGACCCGCAGCACGCCCTTTGAGAGTGTAGGGGTTCATTGAGTCAAAAGAGCCAAATGCCCAAACAGAGATTTCCCCGCCTTTTGGCGCGTCCGGGTTTACGTATTCCAGATGCGCGAAATCGGCTGCGTACTTGAGTTCCCCAAATGTGGAGATGCCATGCGAAGTAATTGCCTCAGCGCGCAAACTCGTTGCCGTCAGGGCGGCTGCCAGTGCCAGTCCAAAACCCGCTCCGACGCGCCATAGGGGCGAGGGATCTGCTGTGGTCGCTGCTACGGCACGGGTTGGTCGCATTAAGGGTCTCCTCTCCTGAAACACGCGGTCTGCCTAAAGCTAAAGACGCAGACGTCAGGGTTTCAAGACTTCAAAGCCGCATTTCACGAGGAAGTAAGTCGGCGCGAGCAAAAAACAAAGATTGCTGGAGCGGCGGCACCCACAAAACACGAAAAAGGGGCCGCACACTGGCGGCCCCGGATCTCTTTACGACCGACAGGCTTACTGGAAGGTCGCCAGGTAAGCGATCAAATTGGCGCGGTCCTCGGCATCATCCATGCCGCGATAGGCCATCTTTGTGCCCGGTGCGTATTCTTTCGGGTTTTCCAGGAAACCACTCAAATTCTCAGGGGTCCATGCACCTTCTGAAGCCAGAAGCCCATCAGAATATTCATATCCGGTGGCTGCGTGCTTATCGCGCCCCACAACGGCGAACAGGTGCGGGCCCACGCCATTTGCGCCGTCTTCAAGCTTATGACAGGCCTGACATTGGCGCCACAACCGCTCTCCTGCGCCAGCATCCGCCGAAGCGTAAAGTTCCTCAAAAGGCACTTCCGCGACCTCTTCGACGACAGCATCGTCGGACCCTGTGTCGATCGTGTATGCCTGTGCGTGATCGTCTCCGTGTCCTTTTCCGGAATGGAACAGGATTTCGCCTCCCCAGGCGGCCAGAAGGAAGACCAAAAGCGAACCGCACAGGGCGCCTACGATCTTCGTCATCGTCATGGTGTCAAACATGTATCTTCCACTCGCTGCGTGATTTGCCCGGTAACTATGGCTTCCCCTCTCCGGAGGCAAGGTGTAGGTACCGCGACTAAACGCCCGCAGGGTGGTGAATTGGTCACAGTTAACGGTAACGGCACCAAAAGGACGAAAGATGACGGCCAAGATTGCGTTTCAGGGGGAGCCCGGCGCCTACTCGCATCAGGCCTGCCGAACCGCGCGGCCTGAATACGAAGCTGTTCCCTGCCGTACATTTGAGGACGTCTTCGCCGCCGTGCATGATGGCGGGTGCGAGCTTGGCATGCTGCCGGTCGAGAACTCGACATATGGTCGGGTTGCCGATATCCACCGGCTGCTCCCGGAAAGCGGGCTTCATATCGTTGATGAGGCTTTCGTCCGCGTCCACATCAACCTCTTGGCGTTGCCGGGTACACATCTGTCCCAGGTGAAGCGCGCGATGAGCCACACAGTCCTTCTTGGCCAATGCCGCGATTTCCTGCACAATAACGGTATCCACGCGGTGACGGGCGCCGACACTGCAGGCTCTGCGCTGCATGTCGCCGAAGAAGGGGACCAGAGCCTTGGCGCGCTCGCATCGGAATTGGCTGGCGAGATTTATGGCCTTGAGGTGCTTGCACGCCACATCGAGGACCACGACAAGAATACCACCCGCTTTCTCATCATGTCACGCGACTCGGACCACAGTCGCCGATCTGACCGCATGATGACGTCCTTCGTGTTCGAGGTGCGCAACATTCCTGCGGCGCTCTACAAAGCGATGGGAGGGTTCGCGACCAACGGCGTGAACATGACGAAATTGGAAAGCTACATGCTCGACGGCTCCTTTACCGCCACGCAGTTCCACGCGGATATCGAGGGGCACCCGGACGATCGCAACGTACAGCTGGCGCTCGAAGAACTCGGCTACTTTACATCTCACCTCGAAATACTCGGGGTTTATCCGGCGGATCCGCAGCGACCCTGAAAACGCGGCCTAACGCGCAACCGAACTGCGGCTGGCTTCGACCTCTCGCAGGATGTTTCTGATCGATTTCCGGAACCGTTGCTGCACCCGACGTCGCGCGATCTTGAGCGATTGCAGCAGGACGCGTGCCGACATCGACTTGGCGCGCAGTTTTATGGCGACAGTCACCTCGGTCGCGTTGCTGTCTGCAACGCGGCAGGCGACGTTGGTCTCGAAAAATAAGCCGCCCACATGGCCCTCGTAGCGCAGCGCTGTAGGCCGGGTGAATTTCGTGACTTCCATTTCTGCTTCCCGGTCCCGGCCACGCGCAAAGAAGCCGATCCGCCATTTCACGCCTTCACCCGGCGCGCCAAGAGCGTCGAGCCGCTCGACCGAAATACCGCGCGACATTGCTGCGCGTTCAGCCCGGGCAAAATCCGACAGGGCATCAAAAACGTCCTCAATATGACCGGTCAGAATTTCAGTCGTATTCAACTGCATGTATGCCTCCGGCCTCGGCGGCCCCAGCCACCCACGCCTCAAGCAAGGAATGCGCAATCGCACCCTTTCGCGGTTCGCGCATGCGTGGGTGGGTCCCAGCGAAGACCTCGATCATCTCGGCGCGGCTGATCCAGAATGCATCCTCCACCTCGACCGGATCGATTGTAATCTCAGTGGTTTCCGCATGCCCCCAGCAGCCAAACATCAAAGACGCCGGATAGGGCCAGGGCTGAGAGGCAAGATACCCAACCGCGCCCACTCGCACCCCCGCTTCTTCGGCAACCTCGCGGCGCACAGCCGCTTCCATCGTCTCCCCGGGCTCGATGAACCCGGCCAACAGAGAATACATCCTTTCTGGCCATCCCGGCGTACGACCGACCAAGACCCGATCCTTGTGCGTGATCAACATGATTACAACCGGATCCGTCCGCGGGAAGTGATGGCGCCCGCAGCTCGGGCAGTCGCGCTGCCACCCGGCTTGGGCCGGCACGCTTGTTGCCCCGCAATTGGCGCAGAATCCATGAATGCGGTGCCATTCGACCAAAGCCCGCGCCGTTGCTGCAAGTTCGGCATCCCGCCGTGTAAGGCGGGTCATTTCGGTGCGCAGTTCAGCAAAGACATACCCGCCTGGCAAATGCGGATGTTGTTGTTCGGTCCGGTCGCGAAAGCTGTCGAGGTCGACAGGCTCCTCGGGGCTCCAGCCTGACACATCCCTTGCAAACCTTGCACCGTTTTCATCGAGGCCAAGGAAGATGGCCGGAGCAACCGCATCCTTAAACACGGCATGATCGGATCGCACCCCAGCCAAGCCTTGTGGCGACACCAAAGGTTTGCCCCGCCAGATCGGAACAACACGGGTCGTAGGATCGGAAAGCATTGCCTCGATACGTGCCGCGTCTCCACGCAGATGCGCGGCGCGCTCTAAACCCGATGTCCCGAAGGTGATCCTGTCCTCGAACGGCATGCCCCTAATCCCTCGCGCCACTTCCCGGCAGGTGATGCCACGTCGCTGAGTAGCGCGCAACGTCGCCGCGCTCTTGCACGTAGGTGGATCGCAAATTATATCGAGGGCTGAGAGGTTGGCGCGGGCGAGCGCCTCGCCAACCCGGTCAGGTCCGGAAGGAAGCAGCCGTAACGAGCCCCGCTTGGGTCGTTGTCCAGCCTCTCACCCTCTTCACAACAAATCCGTATCCTATACAGGATTTCCGCCTGTCCTGGGGGCTTTCGCTGGCCTCTCCCGCATCACTGGATTAGATTTCGGTGAATCCCTGCGAATACCGGAGCCCGGCCTTGTCCGACACAGCCTATCAAGTCCTTGCCCGCAAGTATCGGCCTGCGAGCTTTGCCGACTTGATTGGACAGGATGCAATGGTCCGTACGCTGAAGAATGCCTTCTCAGCAGACCGCATTGCGCAAGCCTTCATGATGACTGGCATTCGCGGCACCGGTAAAACCACAACCGCCCGGATCATCGCCAAGGGGATGAATTGTATCGGTCCGGACGGAAAAGGTGGCCCCACAACGGAGCCGTGCGGCCAGTGTGAACATTGCAAAGGCATTATGGCAGGCACCCATGTCGACGTAATCGAGATGGATGGCGCCAGCCAGACCAAGATCGACGACATCCGCTCGAATATTCTCGACAGCGTGCACTATGCCCCTGCCTCGGCGCGGTTCAAGATCTACATCATCGACGAAGTTCATATGCTGTCGACCAGCGCATTCAACGCGCTGCTCAAGACACTGGAAGAACCGCCAGCGCACGTAAAATTCATCTTCGCCACGACCGAGATTCGCAAAGTCCCGGTCACGGTCCTCAGCCGCTGCCAGCGCTTCGACCTGCGTCGGATCGAGCCGGAAGTTATGATCGCCCATCTTCAAAAGATCGCCGATACGGAAAAGGCCGAAATCGCCGACGATGCTCTTGCCCTGATCACCCGGGCGGCAGAGGGATCTGTTCGGGATGCGATGAGCTTGCTCGATCAAGCAATTAGCCATGGCGCCGGCGAAACCACGACAGATCAAGTCCGCGCGATGCTGGGTCTCGCGGACCGCGGCCGCGTCATGGATCTTTTTGATCTGGTGATGAAAGGGGATGCGGCCGCCGCCCTCGCTGAACTGTCAGGCCAGTATTCGGACGGTGCAGATCCGATTGCCGTCTTGCGCGATCTGGCCGAGATCACCCATTGGGTATCGGTTATTAAAATCACGCCGGATGCGGCTGAAGACCCCACCGTGAGCCCAGACGAAAGAGCACGCGGACTGGCAGCGGGAGAGGCGTTGCCAATGCGGGCTTTGACGCGGATGTGGCAGATGCTGCTGAAGGCACTTGAAGAGGTCGCGCAATCGCCAAATGCGATGATGGCCGCTGAAATGGCGATTATCCGGCTGACCCATGTCGCCGACCTGCCGAGCCCCGAGGAATTGGTCCGCAAATTGCAGGACACACCGGTGCCCCCTACCCCGCGTGGTCCGACCGCTGGTGCCCCGGCGGGTGGACCCGTGACCGCGCGCGGAACGCCTGCGCGCGGCGGTGGCGCGCCCGTGACTCACAGCCCACGCGCCGCGAGCGGCGGTGCTGCGGTGGCAGTCGCAACCGTAGCGGAAGAGGCCCTGTCACGCTTCGCCAGTTTCGCTCAGGTTGTAGATCTGGTCCGCGCCAATCGCGACGTGAAACTGCTTGTAGAGTTGGAAACCTGCCTTCGTCTGGTCTCCTACAGCCCTGGACGGATCGCCTTCACCCCGACCGAGACGGCTCCGACCGACCTTGCCGCCCGTCTCGGTCAGAAACTCCAGACCTGGACAGGCGCACGATGGGCAATAAGCGTTGAGAACGGCAGCGAGGCGGAAACGATCGCGGAGACTCGCGATGCAGCCCGGTTGGAAAATGAAGCTCGCGCCATGGAACACCCATTGGTGTCAGCTGTATTTGCCGCATTTCCAAGTGCCAAGATCGAAGAGATCCGCAGCCATGCCGATCTTGTAAAGGATGCGGCCATCGAGGCCCTGCCTGAAGTTGAAGACGAATGGGATCCGTTCGAGGACGACTAGCGGTCGCCCAGCCCCCTAACCCCACGCAAGAGGAACCGATGCGATGCTAAAAGGACTTGGACAGCTTGGCGACATGGCCAAGATCATGAAACAGGCGCAGGAAATGCAGACCAAAATGGCCGAGATGCAGGAGAACCTGAAAACTGTCATGGTCGTCGGCGAAAGCGGAGCAGGCCTTGTCAAAGCAACAGCGACCGCGAAGGGCGAGTTGACAGGTCTGGAGATTGATCCCTCAATCTTCAATCCAGAGGAAAAGGAAGTCGCAGAAGACCTGATCCTAGCGGCCATCAAAGACGCGCAGCAAAAAGCCCTGCAAAAGGGGCAGGAAGAGATGGCCAAGGTTACGGAGGGGCTGGAGTTGCCCGAGGGTATGAAACTCCCCTTCTGACGTGAGCCAACCGTCCGATATCGAGGCTCTGATCGGGCTTCTTGCCCGTCTGCCGGGGCTTGGTCCCAGGTCGGCCCGGCGTGCCGTACTTCACCTGATCTCCAAGCGCAAACGTGATCTCAGACCTTTGGGGCAAGCTATGTTAGCCGTGGCCGAAAGCGCTCAGGAATGCCTGCGCTGCGGGAATATTGGTAACAGCGACCTTTGCGAGATTTGTACGTCCGAGAAACGCGCGACCGGGGAGATCTGCGTGGTGGAGGATGTTGCGGACCTCTGGGCGATGGAACGGGCCGGGGTCTTTAAGGGGCGCTACCATGTTCTGGGAGGCACGTTGTCGGCCCTTGATGCGGTCGGGCCGGAAGACCTTGGAATTCCGAAGCTTTTAGCTCGGCTCGATGCTGAGGAAATTACCGAAGTTATTTTGGCGGTTGGCGCAACCGTCGACGGCCAGACCACCGCACATTACATTGCGGATGAGCTTGCCGATATTGAAGGCGTCCGGGTCACAAGCCTTGCCCAAGGCGTGCCCATTGGTGGCGAACTGGATTACCTTGACGATGGCACAATCACTGCCGCTTTGCGTGCACGGAAAGAGTTCTGAGCAGCGCGTTTGCGCGCCGCTCAGAGCCTGACCGTAGGCCTAATTCTGTTGGCCGCACACGCACTCCTCACCACTTGATGCAAAACTAATCAACTCAATCTCACCCGGACGCCAGGTCTGGTCGAACCAGGGCTCCAAGGGACCATAAAGACGAAGGATCGTATTCCAGCCTTTGCCGGGGACCGTCTGAACCCAGTTGCTTTCTTTGCCCTCGGGCGCAACAGGCGCAAAGTAGATGTCATACGATCCATCCTCGTTTTGCACCACGCCGGTATCGTTGCTCCCGATGGCTGGAAATTGCGCATCCGTCTGAAGCATCGAGCGGGTTTGGTTGTCGTAGAGCGTGAAGGACCAGAAATCCTCGGCGGGCACGTTGGCCGGGACATTCACCTTATAGGTCTTTGCACCATCCAGCGGGTTTCCATTCGAGTCGCGGTAGGTGAACGCGTATTGCGATCCCTTGCCCACAGCCTTGAGCGCCATGGCAGGTGTGACACCCGTCGCGTAGAAATGGAAAGCTGCGCGGATGTCGTGCAGCGTCACGCCATCAAGCTCCCATGTATAAGCCCCGCCCGGAAAAGCTGTCTGCCAGTAGCTCTCACCCGGATACCAGTAGAAGCGTTCGTCGCGAGGCTTGGAGATGATCGTCTTGACCGTAACGGCACCGGCTGCCGCCGCGGCCTCAAGGATCGGTTGCATCCGGCTGTCCGGAGCAAACTCCTGCCCTTTCACAATGCCAATGGCTGCAAGATGGCCAAGCAGTTCGGGCCGCTCGCCCATCAGCGGTTCCCGCTGGATCGCCGCGTTGATCTCGTTGAAAATTTCCACGTCCATACGATGGATCGTGTTGAACTCCTTGCCCGAGACGTTGACGAAGGTCATTTCCGGCGGATTGTCGGCCTGAGACAGCGGATACATCCGGAACATGTCCTTGGTCTGGGTTACGGCTTTCTCGGTCGAGCCATTCTCCTGATAGCCGCGCCACAGCACCCAGTTTCCGTAGGTATTTGTCGGGAAAACGAAGTAGCCTTCGGGAACTTCGCCTTCATAGCCCGGAGGCAGGATCAGGAACTTGCCGCCCTGTCCTTCGTCGGGGCCGAGATTGCCGAAGTCACCTACGTAGCGAAACCACGCATCGTTGATCAGGCCAAGAACATTCGGTGGTGTCTCTATCACCATAGGTTCGTCGCCCAGTTCGAGCCACGAGGTCATATAGACACTGGTGGTGTTCGCCGTCAGGAACAACGCTGTAGAGTCCATCAGCCCCTCAAACAGCAGCGCGGTTGTGTTGGCCGGGCCGAACTCAAGTAGACCTTTCCGCATCGCTTCCATTGACGCGATCTTGGTCCCGTCGAGGACCGCCTGATAGGCGTGAGTGAAGTCCAGAAGATTGTAGACCTTCTGCGCGGATTCCACATCCGGCACCCCGTCGAAAAAGTTTAATTCTCCGACACGGGTTTGAAGGTTGTCGGGCGTGGTGACACCTTCAGGGATCGGTGTCGTCATCTCCATGGTCGGCACTTCTTGCGCCGAAACTGGCGACATCGCGACCACTCCGACACATGCGGCGACCAGTGGCGCCAGGCCCAACGATCTTGCGAAATTCATTAGCTTTCCTCCTTGTAAATCTTGGGAAAAAATCTTCGGAGTATTTCGTCACTCCAGCTTAATCTCTCTTTGCTTGGTCATTTTGCCCCCGCGCGATCGCGGCGGTCGCATCGAATGGGTAGAGGGTCGAAATCCAGACCCGCATAATCCCAGACAGGACATCCTCCTTATTCGCTTTTTGACGGCCACCGAATGCATGGATCAGCACCCCAGCATCCATCCTGTTCAGGGCACGGGCCACCGGCAAAGGGTCGAACTCAGGCGTTATCCCCTTGATCTGATCCTGTGCAATACGCGCGGAAACCACCTCGTCAAACGAAGCCAAAAAAGTCTCCCAGACATGCTCCAGTCGTGCATCGCTTGGCGCCGCATCGGCGACAGCGTTGAGGATGGCACCATGCTCGTACCCCACATCTACGAGCGCGCGCAGACTGTCTTGCAGACCCGACACTGCATCAGCCTCGTCGAGCAGCCATGCGCGGGCCCCCTCGATGATGCCGCCTTTTACTTCCTCAAGGAGCGTTTCCATCAGACCGTGCAGGTCGTTGAAGTAGAGATAGAAGGTGGGTCGGCTGTACTCCGTGCCTGCCATCAGGTTTCCAACAGTGAGATCGCGAAACGGGCGCGTTTCAAGAAACTGTCGCCCTGCGTCAAGAATTGCAGAGCGTGTCAACGCAGCCTTGCTCGGCGGGAGGTTGCGGGACAAAGGCACGTCAGCGGGATCCGGATCAGACTTTTCTGACATGATGTCAGTAAGTCTGACGCCATGTCAGAAGTCTAGGAAAACTTTTTGCCCCACACTGGAAAAACCACGAACGGAAATGCCGAGGACCGCGCAGACAGTGGGATTTTCAGCCGGAAGTCGTTCGCAACTCAGCGACTTATCAATCGATTTCGTCCTCATCGGATTTCGGCTTGTCGTGATAGCGCCGGATCTCATAGCGCCCCCAGAGCCAAAGTGCGATGGCGGCCACTGTCAGACCGCCCCAGACAAACAATGTCAGCGGGTCTTCAAAAGCGCGGCCCGAGGCAGACCCGCCCAAACCCACGGAGCCCCTTAGTCCCGACGTTCCAGTATCACGGATCCGACCGAATACCCTGCGCCGAAAGAGCAAATCAGTCCAAGATCTCCGGCGTGCAGATCATCGGAGTATTTTGAGAAAGCAATAATGGACCCCGCCGAAGACGTGTTGGCGTAATCCTGCAGAATATTTGGTTGCTCACCCGGTTCGGGTGTCCGGCCGTACACCTTCTTTCCGATGAAATCGTTCATCGTTTTGTTGGCCTGATGCAGCCAGAGGCGACGTAAGGCTTCCGCATTGATGCCGTCGTCGGCCATATGGTCCGCAATGTGCTTTGACACCATCGGAAGCACTTCTTTGAAAACTTTGCGCCCGTTCTGCATGAACTGCATGTCCCGGCGGTCTTCCATATGGCCTTCGCGTGTGCGGCGCAGAAAGCCATTGTTGTTTCGGATGTTGTTGGAAAACTGCGTCGCACACCGAGTGGAGCGGATGATGAATTTCGCGCCCTTCGCGAGATCATCACGTTCGATCAGAACCGCCGTGCAAACATCACCGAAAATGAAGTGGCAATCCCGGTCGCGCCATTCCAGATGAGCCGAGCAAATCTCGGGATTAACAACAAGCGCTCGCTTTACCGAGCCTGAGCGCACCATGTCTGCAGCCGCCTGAATGCCAAACGTCGCTGACGAGCAGGCCACGTTCATGTCGAAGGCAAAGCCGCCTGCCCCGAGCAGTTGCTGGATCTCGACGGCGATCGCCGGATAGGCGCGTTCGTGATTTGATGCAGCGCAGATCACCAGATCAACGTCCGAAGCCGCAACCCCGGCCATCTCAAGCGCTTTTCCGCACGCATCTAGCGCCATTTCCGCCATCTGGCCGGGCTCGTCATCGCTGCGTTCGCGTAGCCACGGATGCATCACCTCCGGATCCAGAATCCCGCTCTTGTCGAGCACAAAACGTTGTTCGATCCCCGATGCGGCAGTAATGAACTCGCTCGAAGAATGCGCTTTTGCCTCGATCTCTCCAGCCGCGATGGCTTCTGCATTATCGGCGTTCCAACGATCAGCATAGGCGTTGAAGGCGACCACAAGCTCTTCATTGGTGATGACCTGCGACGGTGTGAACACGCCATGTCCGGTGATGGCAGGTAGGTGCATGGCTTTCTCCCATTGGTGGGTAACAAGTGCCGTCTTTCGCTTGATACGGACAAGCGAGGCACCTGTAGCAGGTCGGGCATGCGACGCGCATTTGCAAGCAGTTTGATGAAAACGACGCTGCGTCAGCCCGCTTCGTGAAAGAAGTCGTAGATTGTCTGCGCCATAGCCTCGGAGACGCCGTCGACTGCCTTAAGGTCGGCAAGGTTTGCGCGACTGACCGCCTTGGCAGAGCCGAAATGCGCCAGAAGCGCCCGCTTACGCGTCGCGCCAACGCCAGGGATATCGTCAAGCGGCGTGCGGGAGACCGACTTTGACCGTTTCGCACGGTGGGTGCCAATCGCGAAGCGGTGCGCTTCGTCCCGCAATCGCTGAATGAAATACAGCACCGGGTCATTGTGCCGGAGTGCCATCGGCCGCGCGCCGGGGCGGTAGAATTCCTCCTTCCCGGCATCGCGGTCCACGCCCTTGGCCACGCCAATGAAAGGTACGTCCTCGACCCCCAAATCGCCGAGAATCTCAGCCACGGCGGATACCTGCCCTGCACCGCCGTCGATCAGCAGAAGATCAGGCCATGTGCCACCCTCCCGATCCGGATCTTCCTTCAAAAGACGTTTGAAACGACGCGACAGGACCTCTTTCATCATCCCGAAATCATCACCGGGGGTCAGCTCGTCGCCGCGAATATTGAACTTGCGGTACTGAGATTTCACGAAGCCTTCGGGACCAGCAACGATCATCGCGCCCACGGCATCCGTGCCCTGAATGTGGGAGTTGTCGTAGACCTCGATACGCGCGGGCGGACCATCGAGCTCAAAAGCCTCCGCCAGCCCACCAAGTAACTTGGTTTGCGCCGCGCTTTCCGACATGCGCCGGGCAAGGCTTTCGCGCGCGTTGCGGAGCGCCCCTGCGACCAGTTCGGCCTTTTCCCCGCGCTGAGGAACCACAAGCTCTACCTTGCGGCCGCGCCTCTCGGTCAGAGCCGCTGCCATGAGGTCAGCATTCTCAATCTCGTCACTGAGGATGATCTGACGCGGTGGATCCTTGTCGTCGTAGAACTGACCAAGAAACGCTTCGAGGATCTCTGATGCGTCGGCTCCTGCACCGGTGCGCGGATAGAAATCGCGATTGCCCCAGTTCTGGTTGGCGCGGATAAAAAAGACCTGAACGCAGGCCTGTCCGCCCTCTTGATGCAATGCGATGACATCTGCCTCGGGCACTGTACGGGGATTGATCCCTTGCGCAGTCTGAACCTGCGTCATCGCGCGGATGCGATCGCGCAGCGCCGCAGCACGCTCGAATTCCATTGCTTCCGACGCATCCATCATCTGCTGAGCCAGCTTTTCTTGCACATCGGTCGATTTGCCGGAGAGAAAGCGTTCAGCATCCTTCACGGAAGCCGCATAATCCTCTTCCGAGATGTAACCGACACAAGGCCCCGAGCAGCGTTTAATCTGGTAAAGCAAGCAAGGCCGCGTGCGACTTTCAAACATCGAATCCGAGCAATTTCGCAGTAAGAAGACTTTCTGCAACTGGTTTAATGTCCGGTTCACCGCGCCAGCCGACGCGAACGGGCCATAGTATGCACCCTTCGCCGCTTTGCGCCCTCGGTGCTTGCGGATCTGAGGATAGGGGTGATCCTTTGCGACAAGGATATTGGGGAAACTCTTGTCATCCCGCAGCAGCACGTTGTAACGCGGCTTGAGCTGCTTGATCAGGTTTTGCTCCAGCAGCAGCGCTTCGGTCTCTGTCCGCGTGGTCAGAAACATCATCGACGCCGTTTCCGAGATCATCCGTGCGATCCGTGAGGAATGACCCGATGGGCGCGCATAGTTCGAGACCCGCGCCTTAAGGTTCCGCGCCTTGCCCACATAGAGCACCCGGGATTGGTCATCCAACATGCGATAAACCCCGGGAGATCCGTCGAGCGTCCGTAAATAGGACTGGATCACGTCGTGGCCTTTTAGTGCTGGGGTCGTGTCAGACATGGCCATTAGGATATGCCTTCGCAGGCACAAGAAAACCCCTCGTTAGGGGGCTGTGGATAACTCTGTGAAGAACTTCGACAGAGCCCGAATTTTTCGTTGAAATCCCGACGCTTCGCCAGATTGATGCGAAATTAATCACAATGATAACTATTTGATTTTATTGTTCTAAGAGGAACTGCTTTCATCAAAAATCGCGAATGTGACAGAATCAAGTCGCTACTGTGAAACCCGAGATTTCGGTGGACAAGTCAACCTGGAACCCTGTCACTTGAGCGTTTTTTTGCTGTTTATTCTACTCCCAGCACATCCGGGGTCTCCCACGACAAATGCTGTCCTCCATCGACACATAGAAGCTGCCCAGTAATGGCAGGTGCGTCGAGGAAATAGCCAAGTGCAGCGCAAATGCTTTCCGGATCTGCCCCGCGCCCAAGAATTGTAGCCGCGCGCTGTTTTGCGAAGTGTTCCGGCGACTGGCGACCACCACGCAACGTAGGTCCAGGTCCAATCGCATTGACGCGAACCTGCGGCGCCAGGGCTTGCGCCGCTGTCTGGGTGAAGGCCCACAATCCCATCTTCGCAATGGTGTAGGTCATGAACTCCGGTGTCAGCTTACGTACACGCTGGTCAATCAAATTAACGACCAGACCTGAAGCTGTCGGCTCGTCGTTCCGATCGCTTCGGGTTTCCGGAGCCTGTGACGCGAAGCTTTGCGTCAGGATGAACGGCGCACGCAGATTAGACTGCATGTGGCGGTCCCAACTCTCGCGCGTCGCCGTCGCAATCGTGTCGTACTCGAAAATCGAGGCGTTGTTCACCAAGACGGATAGCTGACCCAATGCTGCATTCGCCCGCGCGATCAGCGACTCGGTTTCCGAGTCCTCAAGAAGGTCGGCCTGGAGCGTGACGGCGTTGCGGCCCAGCGCCCGCACGCTGTCGGCCACAGAGTCGGCCTCGGCTGCCGAGTTGGCGTAGTGGATCGCCACGTCGAAGCCTCGCTCGGCCAGATACAGCGCCATCGCGGCACCAAGCCGCTTACCTGCACCGGTGACCAGCGCAGCACCTGTGATCTTCGGATCTGTCATCAGGGACCTCTAGTGTAGAAGGCTCACCACATAGACCCCGTAGAACGCCGTCAAGACCGCGCCCACGGGTCGCGTGATATCGAGCTTCTGGAATGCAAAGGGCAAAAGCAGGACAGACACGGCCGCCATCACCCACAGGTCCAAGTAAAGGAATTCATCCGCGACCGGGATTGGCCCGACAAAACTGGCAACGCCAATGATCGCCAACAGGTTGAACATATTCGAACCGATGACATTGCCAAGCGCCACATCCGCTTGCCCCCGGATCGCTGCCATGACCACAGTTGCCAGCTCGGGCAGCGAGGTTCCAAAGGCAACCAGCGTTAGCCCAATCACCTCCTCCGAAATTCCGAAAGCGCGGGCGATGTTCACAGCACTGTCCACCAGCAAATCTGCACCAAGAGGCAGACCGATCAAACCAAGTGCCAGAAACACAATGATCTTCCACCAGGGCATATCCGGGTCAGCGCCTTCTGGCTCCTCCTCTTCCTTCGCCGCTTGACCGTTTACCGCAGCGCGGTGCGCGCGCGCCTGACGGAAGGCGTCAGAAAGCATCCACGCGAGGGCAGCAAGCAAGACCGTTCCGTGTATCCAGGTGATCGGGCCCAGAAAACAAATGACAATGAACAACGCAGTCGCGGCGATCATCTGAGTGAAGCTGCGCCGCGTATCACTGGCATTGGTGTGGATCGTCGCAATCATCGCCGGCACGCCCAACACCAATAATATGTTGGCGATGTTCGAACCAACGACATTCCCCAATGCGAGCCCCGGTGCCCCGTCTTCAATCGCTGCGATGGAAACCAAAAGCTCAGGCGCCGACGTGCCGAAAGCAACAATGGTCAGCGAAACGATCAGTGCGGGAATCCCAACCCTAAGAGCAAGGTTCACCGCGCCTTTCACAAGGCTGTCTCCGGCCAGCACCAGAATGACAAGGCCAAGGGCTGCAAAGACAAAATCCATTGCCTACCCTTTACGGCTCTTGCAGCTACAAGGGTCGTCTGAGAACAGGTAGCGACCGCAAGACTTGCACTTCTTTGGCTTCTTCAGCCCAACTTTACCGATACCGGGCACCCGCAGTTTCCCGAACATGGCCAGTACGGCCATGAACACGAGAAACAGCATCACGATCTTGAGGATCATCAGAGCCCGTAACGGGCCCAAAGGCTCCGCTCCTCTACCGTGCTCAGAGCGTTCTCCATCGCGCGGAGGCCGAGGCGGCTGAACACGCTGCGCTTTTGGCCGTAGGGGCGAAACTTCACCTTGTCGCCAAACTTTTCTTTCATGACCGGAACGACATGCCCGACACCATCGGCGAGACCGACATCAATGGCGCGTTGCCCGATCCAGACTTCCCCGGTGAAGAGGTCCTGGTCTTCGGGCAGCTTGGCGCCACGGCGGCTTGTGATCTGGGCTTTGAAGGTCTCATGCAGTTGCGCCTGCAGTCCCTTGAGCCGTTCCACATCCTCGGCGCGTTCCGGGCGGAAAGGGTCGAGCATGCTCTTGTCCTTGCCCGCCGTATGAACCCGCCGTTCAATCCCCTGCTTCTGCATAAATTCGTGAAAGCCGAAGCTGGCGGATATAACGCCGATGGATCCGACGATCGAGGTGGGATCGACCCAGATCTCGTCCGCGGCTGAGGCGATCCAATAGCCGCCGGAGGCCGCCACGTCCTCGACGAATGCGTAAACCGGCACTTCCTTTTCCTCCGCAAGGCGCCGGATGCGCGCCCCAATCAACGAGGACTGCGCCGGGCTTCCTCCCGGAGAATTGAGAACCAAGGCGACTGCAGCAGGTTTGCCTTTGCGAAAAGCGCGTTCCAGCAGCGGCGCGGCTGATTGATCGTTCAGAGTTCCGCGCGGACCGCTGGCAATCGCCCCGGTCAGGCGAACAACGGAGACAACGGGGTGGTTTTTAACAAATGGCAGCCACTGTTTCATGGCTCGCCATGTAAGGCCCGCTCTGCAGGGCGACAAGGCAATCCGCGTGCCGCTCGAAAATAAGTGTGGCCGCACTGCCGCGTTTGCTGCCTCAGTCGCGAATCCGGTACCCGGTTTTGAAGATCCACCAGATCGTGCCAAAGGCTAAGGCCGTGAAGGCAGCGATGGCCAGCAGGCTCAAGCCAATGGGCACATCCGCAACCCCGAAGAAGGACCAGCGGAATCCGGAGACCAGATACACCACCGGGTTGAACAGGCTGATCGTCTGCCAGACGGGCGGGAGCATCGAAATCGAGTAGAAGCTGCCCCCAAGGAATACCAGAGGTGTTACGACGAGTAGCGGTACAAGCTGGAGCTGTTCGAAGTTCTTGGCGAGGATGCCGATAATAAAGCCGAACATGGCGAAGCAGATGCAGGTCATCACAAGGAACGCCAGCATCCAGACCGGATGCGCGATCGAGAGTGGCACGAACAAAAACGATGTGGCCAGAATGATCAGCCCAATCATCAGCGCCTTTACAGCCGCTGCACCGACATAGCCGATAACAATTTCCAGCGACGACACCGGGGCAGAAAGGATTTCATAGATCGTGCCGATAAACTTCGGGAAGTAGATACCGAACGAGGCGTTCGAGATCGATTGAGTGAGCACGGTCAGCATGATCAGGCCCGGCACAATGAAGGCGCCGTAGGAGGTACCCTCGATTTCCTCCATTCGCGCGCCGATGGCCGCGCCAAAGACGACGAAGTAAAGCGAGGTCGAGATGATAGGTGACACGAGTGACTGCAGGATGGTGCGGAAAAACCGCTTCATCTCATAGCGGAAGATGACGAGGGTCGCAGTCAGGTTCATGCGGCGTCCTCCGCATGAACGAGCTTGACAAATACCTCCTCAAGCGAGCTCTGGCGGGTGGAGAGATCGCGCATGGTGATCCCTGCCGCCTCAAGATCGTTGAGCAGGCGGCGGATGCCGGTCCGCTCCGCGCTTGTGTCGTAGCCATAGATCAACTGACACCCGTCGCCGGCCAGCGACAAGTCATAGTTGTGCAGGGCTTCTGGGATAGCCGATAGAGGCGCGGCAAGGTCGATCACGGCCTCTTTTCGACCCATCCGATCCATCAGGGCGGCCGTCTCTTCCACCAGCATGATCTGGCCTTTGTTGATCACAGCAATACGGTCTGCGATTGCCTCGGCCTCTTCAATATAATGGGTGGTTAGGATGATCGTCGTGCCCTTGGCTTTCAGCGCTTCGACCACCCGCCACATGTCGCGGCGTAACTCTACATCCACGCCCGCGGTCGGTTCATCCAGAAACAGCACGTCCGGTTCGTGGCTGAGCGCCTTGGCGATCAGGACCCGTCGTTTCATGCCGCCCGACAACGTGACGATCTTGTTGTCACGCTTGTCCCAGAGCGACAGGTCCTTCAGCACCTGGTCGAGATAGGCATCGTCACGCGGTTTCCCGAAAAGCCCGCGCGAAAAGCGAACGGTGTCGCGCACCTTTTCGAAGGGTTCCAATGTCAGTTCTTGTGGGACGAGCCCAATCATCCGCCGCGCGTCGCGAAAGTCTTCGACCACGTCATAGCCTCCGACCCGGATCGCGCCGGAGCTTGGCGTTGCAATCCCGCAAATCGTGGAAATAAGCGTCGTCTTCCCGGCCCCATTCGGGCCAAGGAGCGCAAGGATTTCGCCGCGCTGGATGCTAAGGTCGATGCCGTCCAAGGCCGTGAACCCACCGGCATAGGCTTTGACAAGGTTCGAAATACTTACAATCGGAGCGGCCATGGGGTCCTCTAACGCAAACACATGCGGGGCCGCAGCCTAAATCGGTGCAGCGATCAGCGATACCGCGAATATCCTTCAGTGACATCTGCGCAAATGCACAGAAATGGCGCGCGCCGGCGGAATTGTGTGAATATGCGCGAGGCTTATGTTCAGCCTCAACGGCAGGGATGGACCCTGCTCCTCAACTACGGAGGAAGAAATGACCAAGACGCACATTCCGGGTATCCACCACGTCACCGCCATCTCCGGACCGCCGCAGCCCAATGTCGATTTCTATACCGGCACGCTGCAGCAGCGGCTCGTTAAGAAGACCGTGAACTTTGACGATCCCGGCACCTACCACCTGTACTATGGCGACTATGCCGGAAGCCCCGGCACGATCCTGACCTTTTTCCCGTTTGCCGATGCCGGCCCCGGCCGCGCTGGTCCGGGGATGGCCAGTGCCTATGCTTATTCGGTGCCAGCCGGCCAGTTCGACGGTTGGATGGAAAGCCTCGCAGAACAGGCCATCGACTTCGAAGGTCCGGTGGAGCGGTTCGGCAAGCGCGTGATCACGTTGCGCGATCCCGATGGCGCGCTGGTAGAGCTGGTGGAGACCACCCGTACAAGCGACGACGCGCTTGACGGGTTCCATTCCGTCACGCTGTGGCTGCGCGACCTTGCCCCGACGGCCAAGCTGCTGACAGATGTCTTCGGCTATGAAGATCGCGGCTCGGAGAACATGAACGGAGTGGAACGTCTGCGCCTTGCGGCTCCCGGGGATGCGAAAGGCACGGTCGTAGACCTGATGCGCTCGGACGCGCCGTCGATCGGACGTCCCGGCGCCGGGACCATCCATCACGTCGCCTTCCGCGCGGAGGACAACGACACCCAGCTTGCGTGGCGGGAAGCGGTTGCGAGTGCCGGGCATTCGGTCACGCCCGTGATCGACCGGCAGTATTTCAACGCGATCTACTTCCGCGAACCGGGGGGCGTGCTGTTCGAGATTGCCACCGACCCACCAGGCTTCGCCCATGACGAGCCGCTGGAAACCCTCGGCGAGTCTTTGAAATTGCCCGCACAGTACGAGGGCATCCGCGATCGGATCGAGCGCGTGTTGCCTCCGATCAAGAGCGCGGCATGATGCGGCTCGATACACGGCTGGCGCGCTCCGGCGCGCCCGCCAACCGTGCCACCGCCGGCCTTGTGCTGGTCCATGGGCGCGGTGGAACGGCGGCCGATATCCTCGGACTTGGCGACGCACTGGGCCTGCCCGACCTTGCTTTTGCCGCGCCCGAAGCACCGGGACGGTCCTGGTGGCCGACGTCCTTTCTGGCGCCGATGGCGCAGATGGACCAGCCGTTGCAGGCAGGTCTGGCCGCCATAGAAGACGCGGTCTCGGCACTGGAGCAAGAAGGGTTGTCGCGCGATCGCATTGCAGTCGCTGGGTTTTCGCAAGGTGCCTGTCTGGCACTGGAATATGCGGCACGCTTTGGCGCTGGATTGCACTCGGTTTACGGATTGTCCGGTGGGCTCGTGGGCACGTCAGATCAAGGTACGACCTCGCCCGCGCTGTACGGCTTTGCCGACAAGGCGTTTGAGTACGCGACAGACCTGACAGACTTGCCGGTCTATGTCAGCTTACATGCTCAGGACCCGCATATCCCGCTTCAGCGCGCACAAGACAGTATCGCGGTGTTCGAGAGGCTTGGCGCCAACACACGGCTCGAAGTCGCGCCCGGTGCAGGACATGGCCTGTTGCAGGCGGACGTCAACGCCCTGCGCGGTGGCCTAAACGGCGCCTAAAAGAACCGGCCTGTCCGGGCATCGGCTCAGGACAGGCCCCCATAGGCCACACCCGACAGATCGGACAAGTCGCGCTTCCAAGTGGTTAGGTCGTTGGCGTTGAATTGAGACAGGTGATCGTGGCCGCAGGCACGGGCCATCACCTGCATCAGCTCCACTGACGCTTCAAAGAAGTTGGCCAGCTGGCGCGCCGATTTCTCAACCACCAGTCTGTTCACCAAATGCGGTTTCTGCGTTGCGATGCCCACCGGGCAGTTGTTCGTATGGCAGGCCCGCATTGCCAGACACCCAATCGCCTGCATCGCCGAGTTCGACACGGCCACGGCATCGGCGCCCAGCGCCATGGCCTTGATGAAATCACCGGGCTTGCGCAATCCACCGGTGATGACCAGCGTCACGTCGCGCCGATCAAGCCGGTCCAGATGTCGGCGCGCGCGGGCGAGCGCCGGGATCGTTGGGACAGAGATGTTGTCGCGAAACAGGATCGGAGCGGCCCCCGTGCCGCCGCCGCGCCCGTCGAGGATGATGTAGTCGACACCCACCTCAAGTGCCGCGTCGATGTCCTTCTCAATATGCTGCGCCGACAACTTGTAACCCACCGGGATCCCGCCCGTACGGTCGCGCACCTCGTCAGCGAACGCCTTGATCTGCGCAGGCTCTGTCCATTCCGGAAAGCGTGGCGGGGAGATCGCATCGGTACCAGCGGGTATGCCGCGCACCTCTGAAATCTTTCCCTTGTTCTTCTTACCGGGTAGATGACCGCCTGTACCCGTCTTGGCGCCCTGCCCGCCCTTGAAATGGAACGCCTGCACATTCGTGAGCTTGTCCCAATCAAAGCCAAACCGCGCAGAGGCAAGCTCATAGAAATACCGTGAATTGGCCTGCTGTTCCTCTGGCAGCATCCCGCCCTCACCCGAGCAGATGCCGGTTCCTGCCAACTCCGCCCCACGGGCCAACGCCACCTTCGCAGGCTCCGACAACGCCCCGAAGGACATGTCTGACACAAAGAGCGGAATATCCAAACGCAACGGTCTCTGTGCATTCGGGCCTATCACCACATCGGTGCCCACCGGATCGTCATCGAGCAGCGGTGCCTTATGCAATTGAGCCGTCAGGATCTGCAGATCGTCCCAGCTGGGCAGCTCGTCCCGAGGTACCCCCATCGATGCCACAACGCCGTGATGCCCGGTCTTGCTCAGCCCATCGCGCGCGTACTGTTGTATAAGGGCGTTGTGGGGTTCTTCAGCCGTGCCGTGCGACGTGTCCGCGTAGAGCCCCAGATAAGCATCCCGATCAAAGGGCTGTGGATTGTCGTAGGCCCAGGCGTTGATCTCGTCGGCATCTACCCAGACCTGATCGTCTTCTACCCAGGAGTTGAATTTCGGAAGCACCTCTTCGTTGGCGTATTCCGAGACACCGCTGTCCAGTCGGTAATCCCAATTATGTACGCCGCAGATCAGATTGTTCCCACGTACAAAACCGTCCGACATCAGCGCGCCCCGGTGCAGGCACCGGCCATAGAATACCGAAACCTCTTCATCGAAACGCACGACCACCAGGTCGACCTCGCCCACGAGCGCATATTTCGGGGAGCGATCTGGCAGATCGGCAAGTTTGGCCACACTTTGCTTGTTCACGACTAATCCGTTCTTAGAAATGCGATTCCTGTCGTGAGCCTAACAGTTTGTCCCAAGAAAGCGCGAGCCTTTCACAGCACTCCCCGGGTCAGGTGCGCCGTGCAAGCAGCAGGCAGGCGAACAGTGCGCCTGCAGCGTTGAAGACCAGATCAAGAGCCGTGTTGTAGTACCCGCCCACATTCGTGTCCGGGACCGCAAGAACCGCGGTGAATTCGATGATCTCGTTCGTGGCACCAAGCCCGCATGCACCAAAAAAAGGGAACCAGAAGGCTGTCCAGGTGCCGCGCGTAGCGGGATAGTGATAGGTCAGCAGATGCCAAAGAACCCAAGCTGTTACGCCGAAGCCATAGGCATGGACGACCTGATCGTACTTCAGGATGCGGATATTCTCGGTCTCGATCAGCGGCCAGACCATCCAGTTGTAAAGCACGCTGCCATCCACGGGCACACCACCGCCCGCCATATGCGCAAGCCCCCAGAGCGACAATGCCCATAGCATGGAGGTCGGATAGGCGGCCGCTTGCAAACTACGCCCTACCAAGGTGATCAGGACCACCATCGTGATGACGTAGACGACAAACTCAAAGTTGCCGCTGAGCAAGAACCAAGCCGTCGCGGCAAGGACGTAGGCAACTGTGAAGAGGGTGACGGCACGCTGACCATCGGTCATGCTGGACCACATAGGCGGCTCCTTTCTCCGAGGCAGCCTAGCGCCCGAACTTCCCCAACTTCAACTATGAGCGTGAGTGCTCGCTTCGGCACGAACTCGCAAGTTTTTGGCGCGGAGAAACAGAACGTCCATCGCAAAATGCTTCATATCAACGGAGCCACCACTCATGGCGCTTTCGTCACCAAGTGATGAAAGCGGCGCGAAGGTAACCACAATCCTGTGTTCCGCCTTCGCGCCCCCAAATAAACATTGTGTGCAAAACTGACTGCTTAAGCGCTCCATTTCAGGAGCGCTTTTTTTTTAGGCCGCGCAGGATACCGGTGCTTGTGATCCCAACTGATCAGCGACGCCGCCAGCTACGATCCGAGCTGTCGCCGCAGACAAGGTCCATCCGAGATGACCATGGCCGGTGTTATAAAACACGCCCGGCGCGGCGCCGCGGCCCACACGGGGCAGCATCGACGGCATCATTGGGCGCAACCCGGCCCAAGGTGTCACGTTCTCGGTGGAGATGCCGGGGAAGAACCGCTCGCACCACTCGGTCAGCGGGCGGATGCGATCAGCGCGGATATCGCGGTTTGCCCCGTTGAATTCAGCTGTCCCCGCGATCCGGAACCGGTTGTCTCCGAGCCGGCTGGCCACAATTTTTGCACGGTCGTCCAGGAGACTGATCCACGGCGCAGAGGCCCTGCTTTCCGCGTCCTCAAGCGCGACTGTCACCGAGTACCCTTTAACCGGGTAAATGTTGACGCGATCACCTAACTGACGCGCGATTTCCCGGCTGTGGATACCGGCGCTCACCACAACAGCGTCAAAGCGATGCTCGGTCGCGCATTCGGTAATACGCACACCGCCATCCACCGTTTTGACGGCCTCTACCTTTGCACCGAACCGGAGCGTTGCCCCGCGGCGCGCGCAGGCTTTCGCCAGACCCATCGTGAACTTATGGATATCGCCGGAACTGTCGGACTGGGTCAGAAACCCGCCAATCAGATCGCCCTGCAACGCGGGCTCGATCTCGCGCATCTCTTCGACGCTGACCTCGCGGCGATCCAGTCCGCCTTCGCGGAGCAAAAGGTTAACCTTGCGCGCGTGCTCCAGATCTTTCCGGCGATCGTAGAAATGCAGGATGCCACGGCGTTCGAGATCGAAATCGATCCCTTCGCGATCCGCCATCTCAAACAACACTGCGCGTGCCGCAATCGCGAGCCGCACGGTTTCGATCGTGTTGGCCTTGTAGTTCGGAATGTTGGACAGGAACTCCGTCATCCAGCGCATTTTGTGGAGCGTTGGCGCCGGGTTCACCAGCAAAGGCGCATCGGGCTGGAGCATCCATTTAAGGCCCTTCAGAACAGTGCCCCACTGGGTCCAGACCTCGGCGTTCGAGGCGGACAGCTGCCCTCCGTTGGCGAAGCTGGTTTCCATCGCCGCGTAGCGGTTCCGGTCGAAAACAGTGACGTCGAAGCCCCGATCGAGCAATTCATAAGCGGTGGTCAGACCAGTAACGCCTGCGCCGATAACAGCAACTTTGGACATATCGGTTCCTTTCGCACGTGCGGCTTTTGCCGCTTGCCCCCTCCGTGCGTGGAACCTGAGAGTTTCACCCGATGCCGGGCTTTCTCCTACGGTGGACCCTTGCGGGCCGCTTTCCGGAGTGTTTCAGCCATACCGGTCCTTGGACCTGAGAGTTTCCGGGGCGGTTGCTCCTTCGGCGACGGGGTGACCCGTCTTCTCCCGGTATAGCCTTGTATGCATCGCGAGATAGTAGAGGTATTTGATTCGATCAACCAAAATTCGCACCACGTTTTCTGGCTTTTAGGTTCCGAACCAGAGGGGTGTCTCACCCGGCGACCACGGCGCGTATTTTTGCATGATATCGTGGAAATCTGCGCTGTCGGTGAACCCGTCCAACCACCCCCGCAGCGCGGGCCAGGGTTGCGCGTCGAACCAAACGCGATCCGTATTTGCGAACTGGCGCACGAACGGCAGAATTGCGTAGTCCGCAAGCGTTGGGCGTGCTCCGAAGATCCAGCCGCCTTCCGAGATCCGCTCATCCAGAGCGAGCAGATGATCAGCCGCTTTTTTCCGTTCCGCTTCCGGATCGAGGTCGGGGTACCGCACCGCGTATTTGGTGTGATCGAGCGCCGCTTTGAATGGGCCGTCATTGGCTTCGATCAGGCGCCAGCCCTCATCGGGCATCTCCAGCCAGTTCTGCGGGTCGTGCTGGCGCAAAGCCCAGAGCATGATGTCGAGGCTTTCGTCAAGAACGCGATCTTCCAGGCGCAAAGCCGGCACCGTCGCAGAGGGCGATGTCTCCAGAAATTGCCGCGGCTTGTCTCGTAACAGGATCTCGCGCAGCTCCACGCGCACGCCAGCGCAGCGGACCGCGAGACGCGCGCGCATCGCGTAGGGACATCTGCGAAAGGTCCAGAGAACAGGGTGACCTGACATGCCGCTTGGGTACGCCGGGCCACGCCTCATTGCAACGTGGCGCAGGACCGTTTCGGTGCTGGCCTTAGACCTGCTGGGGCTGCATATCCGCCGGATCGATACCCGCCACGGCCACAGGGGCTTTCATCGCGTCCCGCCGGAAAGGCTCGCCAAGTTCCTGATTGATGAGGGCTTCGATTAGCGTGGTCACACCGGCCTTCTGGTCCTTCAGCGCCTGTGAAAGGGCATCGGTCAGGCCCTCCATCGTTCGTGCCTGTACCCCTTTGAGCCCGCAGGCTTGAGCGATCCCGGCATAGGACACGTCGTCGTCCAGTTCGGTGCCGATGAAGTTGTCATCATACCAAAGGGTCGAGTTCCGCTTCTCGGCTCCCCATTGATAGTTGCGGAACACGATCATGGTTATCGCAGGCCATTCGCCGCGGCCTATTGCGGTGAGCTCCGTAACCGCGATGCCAAAGGCGCCGTCCCCGGCGAACCCAACCACCGGCGTATCCGGACAGGCGATTTTCGCGCCCACAATCGAGGGCAAGCCGTATCCGCACGGTCCAAACAGCCCCGGTGCAAGGTACTTTCGACCCTCCTCGAAAGTTGGGTAGGCGTTTCCGATGGCGCAGTTGTTCCCAATGTCCGATGAGATAATCGCCTCCTTCGGCAGCGCGGACTGAATGGCACGCCATGCCATGCGCGGACTCATCCAGTCCGGTTTGGCAGCGCGCGCGCGCTCGTTCCATGTGGTGCCTGGATCGTCGTCTTCGTGATCCATGCTGGAAAGCTGCTGTGCCCAGGCAGATTTTGTCTGCGCAATCTTCGCCTTGCGGTCCTCACGCCCGCGATCGCCCGCGGTGTCGGACAGTTTGCCCAGAATGCCCTCGGCGACATCCTTCGCGTCTCCGACGATACCCACGCTCACGGGTTTGGTAAGCCCGATCCGATCGGGGTTGATATCGACTTGAATAATCTTCGCCTGCGTTGGCCAGTAGTCGATGCCATATCCCGGGAGCGTCGAGAACGGGTTGAGGCGCGTGCCCAGCGCAAGAACAACATCGGCCTTCGAAATCAGCTCCATCCCGGCTTTGGAGCCGTTGTATCCCAGCGGGCCTGCAAACAGCGGGTGCGAGCCGGGAAACGCGTCATTGTGCTGATAGCCACAGCAGACCGGCGCATCGAGCCGCTCTGCAAGCTCCTTGGAGGCGTCGATAGCACCGGCCAGAATGACCCCGGCGCCGTTCAGGATCACCGGGAACTCGGCCTCCGAAAGAAGGTCCGCGGCTTCCGCAATCGCCGTCTCGCCGCCAGTCGGACGTTCGAACGCGACCATTGCCGGCAAGTCGATATCAATAACCTGTGTCCAGAAGTCCCGCGGCATGTTGATCTGAGCCGGCGCGGAAGCGCGCTTGGCCTTCAGGATCACCCGGTTCAGCACTTCAGCGACGCGGCTGGGGTCCCGGACTTCCTCCTGATAGGCCACCATGTCTTCGAACAGGGCCATTTGCTCGACTTCCTGGAACCCACCCTGCCCGATTGTTTTGTTCGCGGCCTGAGGTGTCACCAGCAGCAGCGGCGTGTGGTTCCAATAGGCTGTTTTGACGGCGGTCACGAAATTGGTGATCCCCGGCCCGTTCTGGGCGATCATCATCGACATTTTGCCGCTGGCGCGGGTGTAGCCGTCGGCCATCATCCCGCCAGAACCTTCATGCGCACAGTCCCAAAACGTGATCCCGGCCTTTGGAAACAGATCGGAAATCGGCATAAAGGCCGAACCGATAATCCCGAACGCATCGCTGATGCCGTGCCGCTGCAGGACTTTTACAAATGCTTCTTCCGTCGTCATTTTCATTGCAGAACTCTCCCTGGGATGTCGGTTCAGTAGCGTAAGATTTGCGGTTATGTATCGCGGGCGCAAGGGCTGCTCATAGGGCCAGACGGCCTGGTGACATCGGTCCAGTTTGCCGAAGTTCTTCAGCCAGTATTTCGATACCTTTGGCGATTTTTGGCGCCGGGATCGACGAATAGGCAAGGCGATAAAACTCGGTCGGCGCTTGATCCGGGTCGAAGAACGCGTGACCGGGTTCGATCACCACACCGCGATTATGCAGACGCTTGGCAAGATCGGCCGTGTCAACGCCGTCAGGCGCCTTCAACCAAAAGCAGGAGCCCCCGGCGTCAACCGGGCTGACAAGGGTCAGGCCGTTGCCTCGGATGGCTGCAAGCATGGTTTCGCGCCGGACCTGATACGCCTTGCGCATTCGGTTGATCTGCGCGTCGTAGTGGCCGAGAGACAGGAAGTAGGCGGCTGTCCTTTGGATATGTCCTGGTGGGTGGCGCAAGACAGTTGTCCGCAGATGCCGCGCCTCGCGTACCAGAGCTGGTGGCGCCACAAGGTACCCGAGCCGCAGGCCGGGAAACAGCGATTTCGAGAAAGAGCCGACATAGATGACGTTTCCGGTCGTGTCCAAAGACTTCAACGCAGGGGACGGCGCACGCAGAAACGACAGCTCGAATTCGTAGTCGTCTTCCACAACAATAAAATCGCGTTCATGGGCGAGGCGCAAAAGCTCCTTGCGACGGTCCATGGGCATGGTGGCGTTTGTCGGACACTGGTGGCTGACAGTGGTGAAGACGACATCAATATCTTCAGGCAAGTCTTTCGGTGGCAGTCCCTGCGCATCGACCGGGATGCTCACAGTACGGCACCGGGTCTGGTCGAGAATTTGCCTCAGACCGGGATACCCAGGCGTTTCGATCGCCGCCAGGCGGCGTTGGGTCAGCAAAAGCTGTGCGCAGAGCCAGAGCGCGTTTTGCGCCCCCATGGTGATCAGAATGCTCTCGGGAGCGGCCGAAATCCCGCGTCTCGGCAAGATCTGGCGGCGGATATATTCAACGAGTTTAGGATCATCCCGCTCGTAGTGGTCCGAAGTCAGAGAATCGAATTCCTTCTGCCCGAGGGCCTGCAACGCACAGAGGCGCCACTTCTGGTGATCGAACAACTTCGGGTCAGTCTGCCCATAGACGAATGGATAGCTGTAGCTCTGCCAATCCGCGGGCCGGTCAATTACCGCGCGCGGGGGCGTGCGCCGCGCGATATGCTTTGACCAGTCGACGGTATCTCCCGCGTCGTGATGGCTGATATCAAACGTTGGAGTGCTTGGAGCAGAAGGGGACACGAAATACCCTGACCTGCCCCGTGAGATCAGATAGTCATCCGCGACGAGGTCGGTGTAGGCAAAGGTCACTGTTATTCGGCTCACACCCAATTGCCGAGCCAGGGCACGACTGGAGGGCATCTTTTCTCCGGGCGCGAACTCACCGGCAAGAATTCCGTCGACGACGCGCCGTTTGATCCGGTGTTGCAGGGTTCCTTCAAAACCCGGATCGAGATGGAAACTTTCCGCGTGAATCGCCATTTCTGGACCTAGCCCGCTGTGGAATTGCGGTCTACTATATGTCCAGATCACAGGAGCAGCCAGTAGCCGCTCTCAACGGGTTCCAACGAACCATTCTGTTCCCGGAATGGCACCGTGTTCGGGACAAGCCGATCTGGCCTTACTCTAGACGCGGGACTGGCCCTATTGCACCCTGTGACCCTGAGTCATTGCTATCGCAACAGTCGTAGGCCGCAAGCCTGCGCCACAGTAGGGAGCCAGCCGATGAATACACAGCTTTCACCCAACGATCTGAGCCGCGTAATCGAAGCCGATCGCGCGCATCTCTGGCACCACCTGATGCAGCACAAGTCGCTGGAAACGAATGATCCGCGGATCATTGTGGAAGGCAAAGGCATTCGGGTTTGGGACCAGACCGGGAAAGAACATCTCGATGCAGTGTCCGGCGGTGTCTGGACCGTCAATGTTGGCTATGGCCGCGAGCGGATTGCCGATGCCGTACGCGACCAGCTGGTCAAGATGAATTACTTCGCGCAATCCGCAGGGTCGATTCCCGGGTCGCGCTTTGCGGAAATGCTCATCGACAAGATGCCCGGCATGAGCCGCGTGTATTTCGTGAACTCAGGCACAGAGGCGAACGAAAAGGCCTTCAAGATCGTCCGTCAGATCGCGCACAAGCGCTATGGCGGCAAGAAGCACAAGATCCTGTACCGCGAGCGCGATTATCACGGCTCCAGCATCGCCGCGATGTCTGCGGGCGGCCAGCAGGAACGCAATATGCAATACGGGCCGTTCACGCCGGGTTTCATAGAAGTGCCGCACTGTCTGGAGTACCGCGCGCAGGTCGAGACAGAGAACTACGGCCTGTGGGCTGCGGACCAGATTGAAGCGGTGATCCTGCGCGAAGGTCCGGACACGGTGGGTGCGCTGTGTCTTGAGCCTGTCACAGCCGGGGGCGGAGTGATCACACCGCCAGAAGGCTATTGGGAACGCGTGCAGGAGATTTGCAAGAAATACGACATCCTTCTGCACATTGACGAGGTCGTCTGTGGCATTGGCCGGACCGGCAAATGGTTCGGATACCAGCAATTCGGAATCCAGCCTGATTTCGTGACGATGGCCAAAGGGGTCGCCTCCGGCTACGCAGCGATTGCCTGCATGGTCACGACCGAAAAGGTCTTCGAGATGTTCAAAGAAGACCCCTCTGACCCGCTGGACTACTTCCGGGATATCTCGACCTTCGGCGGATGCACTGCCGGACCGGCAGCGGCCATCGAGAACATGAAAATCATCGAGGAAGAGGGCCTTCTGGAGAACACGTGCACGATGGGTGCGCGCTTGATCGGCAACCTGGAAGCGCTCGCCGACAAACATGCCATTGTCGGTGATGTCCGCGGTAAGGGTCTGTTTTGCGGCGTTGAACTTGTCGCGGACCGCACAACTCGCGAGCCGGCACCGGAAAAGATGGTTCAGGCAGTCGTCGCCGACTGCATGGCGCAAGGTTTCATTATCGGCGCAACGAACCGCTCCATTCCTGGCTTCAACAATACACTCTGTCTAAGCCCGGCGCTGATCGCGACCGCTGACGACATCGACGCTATTACCGACTCTGTCGATCAAGCACTAACCCGCGTATTTGGCCACTAGAACCCGTCCTTCGTTCTGAACGGCACATAGCGCAAAGAAGCCCGAGAAGGAGCCATCACTTGAGCGAATTGCCAGCCTCGGCCCGCGTGGTCATCATTGGCGGCGGCGCGGTCGGCGCGTCCAGCCTCTATCACTTGGCGAAAGCTGGCTGGACCGACTGCCTGCTTCTGGAAAAGAACGAACTGACCGCCGGGTCGACGTGGCACGCGGCGGGTAACGTGCCCACCTTCTCACCGTCCTGGGCGATCATGAACATGCAGCGGTATTCCACAGGTCTTTACCGGGGACTGGCTGAGGCGGTCGATTACCCCGTGAATTACCACGTGTCGGGTTCGGTCCGCCTGGCACATTCCAAGGAACGGCTCCAGGAGTTCGAGCGCGCCCGCGGGATGGGTCAGGCCCAGGGGATGAACCTCGAAATCCTGTCCCCCAGCGAGTTGGCAGATGTCTATCCGTTTGCCGAAACGCACGATCTGACCGGCGTGCTGTATGATCAGTACGACGGCGATATCGACCCGGCGCAGCTGACCCAGGCCCTTGCAAAAGGCGCGCGTGATCTTGGCGCGCGGATCGTACGGTTCTGCCCGGTCACCGGGATCGACCGCGACAATGGCGAATGGATCGTCAAAACGCCTAAGGGCGAAGTGCGCGCAGAATACGTCGTCAACGCAGCGGGTTATTATGCCCAGCGCGTCGGTGAGATGTTCAAACCCTTCGGCGGGCGCACAGTGCCGATGATGGTGATGAGCCACCAGTACATGCTGTTTGAGGAAGTCCCGGAGGTGAAAGCCCGGACCGAGGCGACAGGTGGGAAACTGCCAATCCTTCGCGATGTCGACAGTTCGTACTACCTCCGGCAGGAGATCAACGGCTTTAACCTCGGCCCCTATGAACTCAACTGCAAAGGTCACTGGCTCAGCCCGGATGATCCGATGCCCGATGATTTCAGCTTCCAGCTTTATCCCGACGATCTGGAACGGCTGGAGTGGTATATCGAAGACGCCATGGGCCGCGTGCCTTTGCTCGCCGAAGCCGGGCTGTCGAAGGTCATCAACGGACCAATCCCTTACTCCCCGGACGGAAACCCCTTTATCGGTCCGATGCCGGGCGTTCCGAACGCCTTTGAGGCATGCGTGTTTACTTTTGGAATCGCGCAGGCAGGTGGGGCCGGCAAGGTTCTGGCGGAATGGATCACCGAAGGTGAGACGGAATGGGATATGTGGGCGGTCGACCCGCGGCGTTTTACCGGTCACGCCGATCAGGCCTACTGCGACGCGAAGGGGATGGAGGTCTATGGCCATGAGTATGCCATGCACTTCCCGCATCATGAGTGGCCCGCCGCGCGAGACAAGAAGCAGTCCACCCTGCATTCCAGACTGGCGGATGCTGGCGCCGTTTTTGGCGCTTTCAACGGATGGGAGCGCGCGAACTGGTTCGCCAAGCCGGGCGATGATCTCTCGGAAGAGGCAACGCTCACATGGAACCGGGAAGGGCCTTGGTACGCCCGTATCGCTGAAGAAGTCGAGGCCGTGCAAACCGATTGCGGCGTCCTGCCGATCTCCGGTTTCACGCGCTACAAGGTTGAAGGCCCCGGCGCACGCGCGTTTATCGACAGTCTGACAGTGTCGCGTCTGCCAAAGGAAGGCCGGGTAGGCCTTGCCTATTTCGCCGATAGCCGCGGTCGTATCGTGACCGAGATGACCGTCGTTGTGCGCGGCGATGATGAGGTCGATCTTATCACAGCAGCCATTGCGCAATGGCACGATCTTCAAGTGCTGACTGGCCCCGCGCCTGAGGGGATCACAATCACCGACCAGACCGACACGAAGGACTGTCTGCTGGTCACCGGACCGAAGGCACGGGATATCCTGACGCCAATGACCGAAGGGCATGACCTCGCGCGCGGCTGGCTCAGCGCCAGCTTCGAAGGGACAGTCGCCGGAGAGCCTTGCACGCTGCTGCGGGTGAGTTTCGCCGGGGAGTTGGGGTGGGAAGTGCATTGCCCGCCCGAAAGCGCGCCGATCATATGGGACGCGTTGCTCGGCGCCGGGGTGAAACCGTTTGGCATGTATGCGCTCGACAGCCTTCGGGTGGAAAAAGGCTACCGTGGGTGGAAGCAGGACCTGTCCAGCGATTATTCGGTTCTGGAAGCGGGCCTCGACCGTTTCCTCGATCTTGAAAAGAACACCGATTTTCCGGGACGCGCGGCACTAGCCGCCGAGAAGGAAAGTGGACCTTCCAAGCGCGCTGTCGGGCTGGTTATCGATGCCGGTGAACAAGACGCGCCGTATATGGCCCCGATCTGGAAAGACGGCGAACTTGTGGGCGAAGCCACAAGCGGCGCTTGGGGACACCGTGTCGGCGCGTCGCTGGCGATTGCCATGCTGCGTGGAGATCTGACAGAACCCGGGACTACAGTGGAGATCGACATTTTCGGAGATCTCCGTGCGGCAACTGTCCATGAAATGCCCTTCTGGGACCCCAAAAACGAAAGGCTGCGGGCTTGAAGCGGCCTCCGCAGAAAGCGCGCGCGGTCATCATCGGCGGCGGCGTGTCCGGCTGTTCGGTCGCCTACCATCTCGCAAAGCTGGGCTGGACCGACGTTGTGCTGTTGGAACGCAAGCAACTCACCTGCGGGACCACGTGGCACGCCGCTGGCCTTATCGGGCAGTTACGTGCATCGCAAAACCTGACGCGGCTCGCGAAGTACTCAGCCGAGCTTTACACGAACCTTGAGGCCGAAACAGGCGTCGCGACCGGCATGCGCCAGAACGGGTCGATCACGCTCGCACTGACCGACCATCGTTGGGAAGAGGTCCGGCGTCAGGCGACACTCGCCAAGACCTTCGGCGTGGAGGCAGAGGTTATTGGCCCGGACGAGGTGCGCGCGCTTTATCCGCATCTGACCACCGAAGACGCGATCGGAGGCGTCTATCTGCCGAAAGACGGGCAGTGCGACCCGGCCAATATCGCGATGGCGCTGGCGAAAGGCGCGCGCATGAACGGCGCGACGATCTGCGAAGGCGTGAGGGTCACAGCAGTCGACGACGACGGTACGCGTGTGACGGGCGTTCACTGGGAAGCTGACGAGGAAACCGGTCGGATCGACACCGATATCATCGTCAATTGCGGCGGGATGTGGGGGCGCGACTTAGCGGCCACGTCCGGAGTGACCCTTCCCCTTCATGCCTGTGAGCACTTCTACCTTCTGACCGAACCGGTCGCCGGGCTGAAAGCCCTGCCTGTTCTCCGCGTGCCAGACGAGTGCGCTTACTACAAAGAAGACGCTGGCAAGATGCTGCTGGGCGCGTTTGAGCCACGGGCCAAACCCTGGGGCATGGGCGGTATTCCCGAGGATTTCGAGTTCGACAGCCTGCCCGAGGATTTCGAGCATTTTGAGCCGATCCTCGAAAAGGCTATGCACCGGATGCCGATGTTTGAAACGGCCGGTATTCATACCTTCTTTAACGGTCCTGAAAGCTTCACACCGGATGACCGGTACTACCTGGGTGAAGCTCCGGAGCTGCGCGGGTATTGGATCGCGGCCGGGTACAACTCCATCGGTATTGTGTCCTCCGGCGGGGCCGGCATGGCGCTTGCACAATGGCTCGACACGGGCGAGCCGCCCTTTGACCTGTGGGATGTCGACATCCGTCGCGCTCAGCCGTTTCAGCGTAATCGTAGATACCTGAAAGAACGTGTCAGCGAGACACTGGGTCTGCTCTTTGCCGACCATTATCCCTACCGTCAGCCGGAAACGGCGCGCGGCGTCCGCCGCAGTCCGATCCATGAACATCTCAAAGCCCAAGGAGCCGTTTTCGGCGAATTGGCCGGTTGGGAGCGTCCGAACTGGTTCGCCGCGGCGGATCAGGACCGCGCCTACCGTTACGACTGGCAAGGCCAGAACTGGTTTGAAAACCAAAGGGCCGAGCACATGGCCGTGCGGGAGAATGTGGGGCTGTTCGACATGTCCTCGTTCGGGAAAATCCGCGTCGAAGGCCGGGACGCCTGCGCCTTTCTGCAGCGGATGTGCGGCAACGATGTAAACGTGCCCGCAGGTCGGCTGGTCTACACCCAGATGCTTAATGAACGCGGCGGGATCGAAAGCGATCTGACTGTCACGCGGCTTTCGGAAACAGCCTATCTGCTGGTCGTCCCCGCTGCGACGGTCACCCGCGATCTGTCCTGGCTCAAACGGCATGTGCGCCACGAATTCGTGGTTATCGGTGACGCAACGGTGCAAGAGGCGGTGTTCTGCATCATGGGACCCAATGCCCGGCGCCTGATGCAGGCGGTCAGCCCTAATGATTTCTCAAACGCCGCACATCCGTTCGGAACCGCCCGCGAGATCGAGATTGGCATGGGCCTCGCCCGCGCGCATCGTGTGAGCTACGTGGGCGAGCTTGGCTGGGAAGTCTACGTCACCGCCGATCAGGCCGCGCACGTGTTTGAAACCGTGATCGAGGCTGGGTCAGACATTGGACTAAAGCTGTGCGGGCTTCACGCTCTGGACAGTTGCCGGATCGAGAAAGCCTTCCGTCACTTTGGCCACGATATAACCGATGAAGATCATGTCCTGGAGGCCGGTCTCGGCTTCGCGGTCAAGGCGGACAAAGGCGATTTCATAGGGCGCGACGCAGTCTTGCGGCGCAAAGAAGCGGGGCTTACGCGCCGCCTGTTGCAATTCAGGCTGACGGAGCCGGATGCGATGGTGTTTCACAACGAGGCCGTCGTACAGGACGGAGAGATCACCTCGATCGTGACATCCGGCAACTACGGGCATGCCCTTGGTGGTGGCATAGCAATGGGATATGTGCCGACACGCGGTGCAAAAAGTACAGAACTTCTCAGTGCTGAGTATCACATCGATATCGGAGGGCGGCGCGTGAAGGCAGAGCCCAGCCTTGCGCCGCTTTATGACCCCAAGCACGAGCGGATGCGGGCATAGCGCTATTGGGATAGGGCAGTGTGCCGCGTCCGAATGTCATAGAAACAACATGATGCAGGATGCATAGGTTAGGGTAAGAGGATCACAGGGCCATCTTGCAGATGTTCGGCCTATGAACCGCAACAGGTAGCGTCGCACAATGACGAAGCTTTACGATGACCTTTCGGTTGGCATGACCGCCGAGACAACCCGCCTTTGTCGCGAAGAAGACCTGATCGTTTTCGCAAACGCCTCTGGTAACTTTAATCCGCTGCATGTCCCGACGCAGGACGGGGACGGTGACGGGGTTGCCGAAGCTGTTGCACCGGCGATGTGGTTAGCCTCGTTGATCTCGTCAGTGCTCGGAAACAGCTTGCCCGGCCCCGGAACCGTTTACAAATCTCAAACGCTTGAGTTCTTGGGGCAGGCAAATGCTGGCGAAACTCTGACGATTAAAGTTTCGGTGGTGGCCAAAGGGCCCGAGCGCACGGTGACTCTGGACACACGCGTGGAAAACAAAGCCGGGACCTGCCTTGTGAACGGTACGGCTGTTGTTCAGGCCCCGCTCACATCAGTTCCGCTGGATGCCGCGCAAGTGCCGGGCCTTGTAGTGAATCGCCATGTGCACTTTGAAAAGTTGATGGCGCAGGCCGAAGGTCTTCCGGCCTTGCCCACAGCGATTGTTGCACCAGAAAAACCAGAGGCGCTGGCGGGCGCGATACTGGCAGCCGAGCATACTCTGATCTCTCCGGTCCTAATCGGCGCGCGGTTCAAGATCGAAGCGGCTGCCGAGGCCGCCCGCGTGGATATCTCACCCTACGAGATGGTCGAGATTCGTTCACATACCGCGGCCGCCGAACGGGCAGTTGCGATGGTGCGCGAGGGCAAAGCGCGTGCGATTATGAAAGGCCATTTACACACGGACGAGCTTCTCGCGCCCATCGTCAAACATGAAGGTGGACTGCGGCGCAATCGACGCCTCAGCCATGTGTTTGTCATGGATGTTCCCGGGCTCTCACATTTGCTCATGATCACCGATGCGGCGATCAACATCGCGCCGGACCTGAAGCAGAAAGCCGACATTGTTCAAAACGCCATCGACTTGGCGCATGCTATCGGGATCGACGAGCCTAAGGTGGGAATTCTGTCAGCGGTGGAAACCGTAACGACCGCCATTCCATCAACGCTGGACGCTGCGATCCTTGCGAAAATGGCTGAGCGCGGGCAAATCACGGGCGGGCTTGTGGACGGCCCCTTGGCCATGGACAACGCGGTTGATCTGAACGCGGCCCGCACAAAGGGGATTACATCTTCTGTGGCCGGGCGCGCGAACATTCTTGTGGCGCCAAACCTGGAGGCCGGGAATATGCTGGCCAAAGAGCTGACCTTCCTCGCCCATGCCGACGCGGGCGGCATTGTGATGGGGGCCCGCTGTCCGATCATCCTCACCAGTCGCGCCGACAGCAAGGAGGCACGCCTGGCATCCTGCGCGATCGCAGCGTTAGCTGCTCAGGCTATGGCATAAGCCGACAAGGTTGTGTGCAACAAAGTATCAATGGTTAGGGCTACACGACCCTCGTCCTTTTGCGTTCAAATAACTTGCAGAGCGCCAGTGTTCCGTTAAACCGCCTCCATGTCCGAACCACCCAGCAGATCACATGGGCGTAAAACCGTCTCCGTCACCCTCCAGCCCCGGGAGTTGATGGACCCTCGCCCGCGCTTGAAGGGCGCATGGACCGCAAAAGTCATCACGCTGTTTCCCGGTTCGTTTCCTGGCGTTCTGGGGGAAAGCCTGACAGGGAAGGCGCTCGATAAGGGGCTTTGGGCGCTGGAGCCGATTGATTTGCGCCCATTCGGAGCGGGTAAGCACAAGAACGTCGATGATACGCCCGCGGGCGGCGGCGCGGGCATGGTCCTGCGCGCTGATGTTCTGGGCGCAGCCCTCGACGCTGCTGCGAAGAATACACCGTCTGATCGCAAGAGATGGCCGGTCGTCTATCTGAGCCCTCGCGGGACACCGTTTTCGCAATCCAAGGCAGCCGAGTGGGCGGACGCCGATGGGATCACACTGGTTTGCGGTCGGTTCGAAGGAGTCGATCAGCGCGTGCTTGACGAATACGCGATCGAGGAAGTCTCGCTTGGCGACTTTGTTTTGACCGGTGGAGAAATCGCAGCACAAGCCATGATTGACGCAGCGGTGCGGCTGCGCCCCGGCGTCTTGGGGAACGAAAGTTCCACTGAAGATGAGAGCTTTTCCCGCGGACTGCTTGAACACCCGCAATACACGCGGCCCGCCGTGTGGCGGGGCCATCGAATACCCGATGTGCTGATGTCGGGCCACCATGGGCGCATTGCCGAATGGCGGCGCGAGATGTCGGAGGCACTTACCAAAGACCGCCGCCCTGACCTTTGGAAAGCCTTCAAGTCATCCAAGATCAATGAAGAACCCTCAGGAAATTAGAGCATTGTCGAAGAGGTCAGCTTTCCTGATACTTCAGCAGATTCAGACTTGATCGGAAATTCAAGCGGGTCTATACGGCGCCTGCTTGGGACCTAAATGGATCGCCGGGCGCGACTATTTTGGAGCGCTCATGGTTCAGGTTTCAGGCGCGACGTCGTCGTAAGGGATCTGTTGGCTCGGGTTCTTCTCCCGCTATTCCACGGTCTTCACGTCGGCGCAGAGAAAAAAGTAAGGTCGACCGAACCTCCGGCGGGCGCATTTGCGGACCCGATAGAAGACGCGGAGCTCTGGGACGCGAGAAACGCTGCGGAAAACCGCAGGCAAACAAAGGAGCGTTCAGATGAACCTGATCGCACAGCTTGAAGCCGAGCAGATCGAGTCGCTCGGCAAAGACATTCCCGATTTCAAAGCGGGCGATACCGTACGCGTCGGTTACAAAGTGACCGAAGGCACCCGGACCCGTGTGCAGAACTTCGAAGGCGTCTGCATCGCACGTAAAGGCGGCGACGGCATTGCCGCGTCCTTCACCGTGCGCAAGATCAGCTTCGGCGAGGGTGTGGAGCGTGTATTCCCGCTCTACTCGACCAACATCGAAAGCATCGAAGTGGTCCGCCGTGGCCGCGTCCGCCGCGCCAAGCTCTACTACCTGCGCACCCGTCGTGGAAAATCCGCACGGATCGCCGAGCAGACCAACTACAAGCCGAAATCAGACGCATAAGGGACAGAGAGATGAAAAAAGATATCCATCCCGATTATCACATCATCGACGTCAAACTGACCGATGGCACCGTGGTTCAGATGCGTTCGACCTATGGCGCAGAGGGCGAAACACTGGCACTCGACATCGACCCGTCCTCCCACCCGGCCTGGACCGGTGGCGGCACCCGCTTGATGGACACCGGCGGTCGCGTGTCGAAGTTCAAGAACAAGTACGCAGGTCTGGGCTTCTGAACCCTCGCCTACGGAAGATGAAGAAGCCGCCCTTGGGGCGGCTTTTTTGTTTTCACAGCTATCTGGCACTTAGTTGGCTGGCGACCTAAGATTTCGCCCCATGCGTTTGATTGACCCCTCGCACCCGTTCTTCCGTCCTGCATGGCGGCGCTATCTGACAACGGCTGCGCCGTTTGCCTGGGCCTTTTTCGAGTATGCCAATGGAAACGCGCTCTGGGCCTACCTCTTTGCGGCCATTGGCGGGTATCTCGGCTGGAATCTGATCATCAAGTGGTCCCCGGACGACAAGGACGGAAGCTAAAGTGAAACCGGTTTGCCTGTTTCGCGCGATAGCGTGGCGGCATCTGCCATGACCTGTGCGGCAAGCCCATCCCGAATACTCGGGTCTGGCGCGTTGCCCGTCTCCACAGCGTCAATGAACGCGGCCATCTCCGCGACATACGCCGCTGTATAGCGTTCGAGGAAGAAATGCTGCGCCGGGGAGCGTGCGAAGCCTTTCGAGGACGCAAGTTCAACTGTCGTCTCCAATTGGTTTTCCGCGCGCAGCATGCCCAAGACCCCGTGCACCTCGATACGCTGGTCATAGCCATAAGCCGCACGACGAGAGTTGGAGATCTGGCAAATTCTGCCGCTGGCGGTTGTCAGGATCACCGCTGCGGTGTCCACATCTCCAGCGACACCAATCGCCGGGTCGACAAGGTTCGACCCGACCGCGTGCAGGCTGACGAATTCCTCCCCGATCAGGAACCGCGCCATATCAAAATCGTGGATCATCATGTCGCGGAACAGACCACCTGACCGCTCGATATAGGACACCGGCGGAGGGGCCGGGTCACGGGAGGTGATGGTGACCAACTCCACCTCGCCGATATCGCCCGCTGCGATCCGGTCGCGTACGGCTGCGAAATTGGGATCAAACCGCCGGTTGAAGCCGGTCATGAAGGGCACGCCAGCGCCATCGACCGCTTCGATGCAGGCCCGAATATTGTCGACCGACATATCGATCGGCTTTTCGCAGAAAATCGCCTTGCCGGATGCTGCCGCCCCGTGGATTAGGTCGAAATGCGTATCCGTCGGCGTGCCGATAACAACCGCGTCCACGTCGTCCGATTCCAGTATCGCTTGTGCGGTGTCGATCCGCGCTCCGGCCTCGGTCGCAATTACATTCGCAGCCTCGGGCATGGCGTCCGCAACAGCGGTGACGGTTGCGCCCTTTAGGGTCTTGATGCTTTGCGCATGGACCTGTCCGATCCGTCCGCATCCCAGTAGCCCGATCCGAAGCATACCCTACACCCTCCCGGAGGCGCCCATCCCCCGGATCACGCCGCGCGCGGCTTCCATTACGGGGTCATGTGTTTCTTTCAAGATCGACACGCGATCAAAACGATCGGGGTCCGCGTTCACGGCGGTACGCAGCGCAGCGCCAAAGGCCATGCGAAGCTCCGTGCCGATATTGAACTTGCAGATGTTCGATTTCGCGGCAAGTTCTGCGCGCTGTGCGACCGGAACTCCCGAACCGCCATGAATGACCAAGGGGGTGTCGGTCTTGCCCTCGATCGCCCGGATGCGGTCGACGTCCAACCCGCCTTCGCGGTCCTGTTGCAGATGTACGTTTCCAACCGAGATGGCCATGGCATCAACACCGCTGTCTCGCGCAAACACCGCGGCCTCCGCGGGGTCGGTCCCGGCCGAGTCTTCTCCACCTGAATACCCGACAAACCCGATCTCGCCCTCGCAGGAAATTCCGGCCTCGTGCGCAATCTGGGCGATCCGGGCAGTCTCGTCGATATTCTGCTGAAGCGGTTTGCGGGAGCCGTCATACATCAGAGACGTGAACCCGGCATCCCGCGCCTCCCGGCATTCCTCGAGTGTGTAGCCATGATCGAGATGCGCCACGACCGGGACATCGACCGATGCGGCCAGATTGCGAAACATCGCGCCCAGCACCGGAAGTGGGGTGTGCTCACGGCAGGAGGGGCCAGCTTGCAGGATCACGGGCGCGCGCTCGGCCTGCGCGGCAAAGGTGTAGGCGCGCATTTCTTCCCAGCCGAGACAGACGAGCCCGGGCACCGCATACCCCTGCGCCTTTGCGGGCAGCAGAACCTCAGACAGCGTGGCGAGCGTCATTTGAACTTGGCCACCATGTCCATGATACCAGGGATCGTGTGCAGTTGCTCGGCATGGGTTGGCTGGAAATACTGCTTCAGGCTGCGCTGACTGAGCCCTCCGAGAATGGTGAAGTAATACATCTCGTAGCCCGGCAAGGCGCAGCACGGATGGTAGCCCTTGTCGATCAGGATCGTGGAGCCGTCGACGATGTGATAGGCGTCTCCGGGTTCGTTATCGACCCTTTGAAGCATTTGCAGGCCCGAGCCGTAGTTCGGCTTGAAACGGAAATTGTAGCACTCGTCATGGCGCGTCTCGTCGGGAAGCCGGTCGGTGTCGTGCTTATGGCTGGGAAATCCGGACCAGCCGCCCGCGCCCACAGTAAACAGCTCGCTGACAAGCAATCGCCCGACCCGGTCATGATGGCCCGCACCGAGGATGTGCTTGATCTTCCGATGTGTTTTGGTGTCGTCCGATCCATACTGCACAAGATCAAGTTCGTCCTGACGCACGGCAAAGGGCTTGAGCGTCTCTGCGTAATTCGCGCCCGCGATGAACACCTCGGTGTCGGTTTGGGCCGTGATCCGCGCGCCTGTATTTGTAGGAACGTAAACACCCTCAGGTTCGCCGTCCCAGACATCGACACCCCGGTTGCCGATCTCGGCAAAGGTTTCTCCCGTCGTTTCGACCGTTACCGTGCCGGTCGCGGGCACGACACAGGTCTCATACCCCGCCACGCGGTAGTCGAAATGCTCGCCAGCCTTCAGCTTGACGATGTTGAAGTAAACCAGCGGGACATGTGCGTCATCGACGTCAACGATGGGCTTTTGGGCGTTGTCAAATGGCGGAATATGCATCGGTTTGTCCTTTCAGGCCGCGCTTGGGCCGGCATGGTCGGCAAGAAACGCATCCAGTTCTGAGCGGTTCGGCATCGCGGGGGCACAACCAACGCGGGCCACGACCATCGCAGCAGAAGCAGACCCCTGCAGCACCGCGTCGCGGACCGATAATCCGTCCGCTAGTCCAGACACGAAGCCCCCCATGAAACTGTCGCCGGCACCGGTGGGTTTCAGCGCCTCGGTTCGGTAAATTCCGGTTTCGGTCTCGCCGTCAGCGGTAATTGTGATGGCACCCTTCTCGCCCATTTTGTAGACGGCAATGGCGGCGTCTTGGGCCACCAGTTCGCGTGCTTTGTCGAGGCCCCTGTCGTAATCCCCCGCCATGAAGCCGAATTCCACGTCATTGCCGACGATCACGTCGCACATGGCACCTGCGCGTGAATAGACGTCTGCGGCAACCTCAGCCGAGGGCCAGGAGTAGGGCCGATAGTCCACATCGAAGATGAGAGGCAATCCGGCGGCCTTGGCCAACTCAAAGGCCTTGAATGCGGCGCTGCGCGAGGGTTCTGCTGCAAAAACCGTGCCGGTAGTGATCAGCGCGGAATAATCTTGGTATTCGACGGCTTCGACATCAGCCTCCGTCATCTCGAAATCTGCCGCACCATTGCGGTAGATCACCGACTGATGATCCTCTATCCGGGTCTCGACCACTGCGAGCGAGTTGCGCGCCTCACCGCCAACAGACCTGACATGCGCTCGCCCGATCCCGTATTTGTCGAGCTCATTCAACGCAAAGCGCCCGATGGCATCATCCGATACGCAGGTGACCAGATCGGCCTTCGCCCCGAGTTTCGTCAATGCCACGCCGATATTGGCAGAAGAGCCGCCAAGGCACGCGAAAAACTGCGTCGCCTCCTCGGTCTTGGTGCCCGGCGGCTCGGGATAGAAATCCATCCCCGCTCGGCCGACGATCACGAAGTTCTTGCCTGAGAGGCGCGCAAGGTCGGCCATCACACGCCCTGCCTTTGCTTGGCCCGCGCGGATTCCCACTCGGCGTGCTTCTCCCGCACATTGGCGTTCTCAGAAACTTGTGGCGTGCCAACTTCCCACCAGGTGTGGCCTTGTGCCGTCCATCCTTCGTAGGGGTCGACCTGCATGACAATCACGCTTGTTTTGTCGGACTCTTTTGCACGTTTGAATGCCTCACCCAGTTCGGCGGGGTTTGCGACGGTTTCGGCATTGGCGCCCATGGCCCGCGCGTGACTTTCGAAATCTACTGCGAACGCTTCGGGCACGGTCGGGCAGTCTTTGATGAGGTTGTTAAAGCTCTCATTGCCCGTGTTGTTCTGAAGTTTGTTGATCACCGCAAAACCACCGTTGTCGAGCACGAGAATGATCAGTTTCTTCTGGGTCAGAACGGAGGAGTAGATGTCTGAGTTCATCAAAAGGTAGCTGCCGTCACCCGTGAAAACGATGGTGTCCTTATCCGCCTCCCCTTCGGACTGCGCGATCCGCGCACCCCAACCGCCTGCGATCTCGTATCCCATGCAGGAGAAGCCGAACTCAACGTCAACAGTGCCAATATCGAGCGTACGCCAATTAGCTGTGACCTCGGCAGGCAAACCACCCGCAGCCGCGACCACCCGATCACGCGGATCACACAGAGCGTTCACCACGCCAATGGCCTGCGCGTAGGAGTTCGGACGGTTTCCATGGGAGACGTTGTCGGCAACATAGGCATCCCAGGTCTTGCGCTCGGCCTTTGCCTCTGACGTCCAAGCCTCCGGCGCCCGATAGGTGCCCATCCCTTTCTCCAGCGCCGCAAGCGAGAGCTTGGCATCCCCGACAACGGGTGTAGACAAGTGCTTCATCGCATCATGTCGCCCCACATTGAGCCCGATAAAGCGCGCGTCTTTGGCAAAGGCCGTCCACGACCCGGTGGTGAAATCCTGCAACCGCGTGCCCACCGCCAGAACCACATCCGCGCGTTCGCTGATCGCGTTGGCGCTGTCGGAGCCGGTCACACCGATCGGACCGATGTTCAGCGCATGATCGTTCAGCAGATTGGCGCGTCCGGCAATGGTTTCGACAACCGGGATGCCGCGCGCCTCGGCGAAAGCGGTCAGCTCGGCCACAGCGCCGGAATACTGCACGCCACCGCCTGCGATGATCATTGGGCGTTCGGCGCTTTGCAACAGCGCCGCTGCATCGGCGACTTCTGCGGCGTCCGGCGCCTGCCTGCGAATCCGATGCACACGGCGCGCGAAGAACTCTTCAGGGTAGTCATAGGTCCAGCCCTGCACGTCCTGTGGCAGACCGATGAATGCCGGCCCGCAATCGGCAGGATCGAGCATCGTTGCGAGGGCGGCGGGTATCGATTGGATGATTTGTGCGGGATGTGTGATGCGGTCCCAATAGCGGGTCACAGGTTTAAACGCGTCGTTTACGCCAAGTGTGGGATTCCCGAAATGCTCCAGTTGCTGCAAGACAGGGTCCGGCAGTCGTGTGATGAAAGTATCTCCGCAGAGCATCAGCATCGGCAAACGGTTGGCATGTGCCAGCGCAGCAGCGGTAAGAAGATTCGCGGTACCTGGACCGGCGCTGGCGGTGCAGAACATGATCCGGCGGCGCAGGTGGTACTTGGCATAGGCGGCGGCTGCAAAGCCCATGCTTTGTTCGTTCTGGCCGCGATATAGAGGCAGGATGTCCTGTACCGGGTAAAGCGCCTCGCCAAGACAGGGGACGTTGCCGTGCCCGAATATCCCGAAACCGCCGCCAAATACGCGCGTTTCCACACCGTCGACCTCGATGAACTGGTTGACCAGATACCGCACAATGGCCTGCGCCGTGGTCAGTTTAACCGTTTTGCCTGACATGGCTGACATCCCTCCCTGAGCGGTGCTTCCGCGCCTCGGTCCGCGATTGACAGTTGCGAAGCGCCCGGTCTCAGGATACGACTTTTGCAACCGGTTGCAACAGGGTGATGATGGGGGCGCTTTTGGCCGAGATTGGGATCGGACTTATTGGCGGGGGCTACATGGGCAAAGCCCATGCGGTTGCCATGTCGGCAGTTGGCGCGGTCTTCGATACCGCGCTGCGGCCACGTCTTGAGATGATCGCAGCCTCCAGCCCAGAATCGGCAGACCGGTATCGTCAGGCATTTGGGTTCGCGCGCGCGGCGGAGGATTGGCAAGCGCTGGTCGCCGATCCGGTCGTGGAGGCGGTGGTGATTGCCTCGCCGCAGGAAACGCACCGCGCGATTGCCGAAGCCGCCTTTGCGGCAGGCAAACCTGTCTTCTGCGAAAAGCCGCTCGGCGCGTCGCTGGAGGATGCGCAGGCGATGGTTGCAGCGGCGGACGCGTCGGGTCAGCCCAATATGATCGGCTTCAATTATGTGCGGACGCCCGCGACGCAATTTGTCCGTCAGTTGCTCGCGGGAGACGCCATCGGTGAGGTGACGTGGTTCCGGGGCGAACACACCGAAGACTTCCTCGCGGACCCGGACATTCCAGCCAACTGGCGCACCACCGGGCGCGCGAACGGGACAATGGGCGATCTGTCACCACACATGATCAACTGCGCGCTGGCCCTGATGGGACCGGTCGACAGCGTTTCGGCACAGATTGAAACTGTCCATAAAATGAGACCGGGGCCCAATGGCCCTGTTCCGGTCGACAATGACGATCAGGGGCAGATGATGGTGCGCTTTAAGAACGGCGCGTCTGGGCACCTCTATTTCAGCCGCATCGCGACGGGTCGGAAAATGGGATACGCCTACGAAATCCACGGTACGAAAGGCGCGATCCGCTTTGATCAGGAAGACCAGAATGCAGTCTGGCTGTATCGCGCCGAGGGACCAGATGCGACGCGCGGCTTCAGCAAGATCCTGACCGGTCCATCGCATCCCGATTATCTGCCGTTCTGCCAGGGGCCGGGGCATGGCACGGGCTATCAGGACCAGATCATCATCGAGGCGCGGGACTTTCTGCAGGCCATCGCCACAGGAAAGCCCGTCTGGCCCACCTTCCGCGATGGACTCACCGTCTCCCGCGTGATTGACACCGCCTTCGCCTCGGCCGAGTCGGGCCGGTGGCACTCTGTTTCCAAAGACTGAAAGGACATCGGCCATGACCATCCGTATCGGCAACGCGCCCTGTTCCTGGGGGGTTGAGTTTGCAAACGACCCCCGAAACCCGGACTGGCGCACGGTACTCAAGGAAAATGCCGAAGCTGGTTACACCGGCATCGAGCTTGGGCCTGTGGGATTCATGCCTGAAGACCCTGCCGTGCTGGCCGACGCCCTGTCAGAACATGCGTTGGAGCTGATCGGGGGTGTTGTGTTCCGACCCTTTCACGACTCGGATCAATGGGACGACGTGCTAGATGGCGCTGTGCGCACCTGTAAGGCACTTGTCGCTCATGGAGCACAGCATCTGGTGCTGATCGACTCGATCTCTCCGCGCCGCGCACCAACGGCCGGGCGTGCCGATGCAGCGGAGCAGATGGACCAAACCGAATGGACAGCCTACCGCGACCGGATTGCCCATGTCGCGAGAATCGGCGCAGAGGAATATGGACTGACTGTGGGCATCCACGCCCATGCGGCCGGCTTCATGGATTTCGAACCAGAGCTGGAACGCCTGCTGGATGAGGTCGATGAGAGCATTCTGAAAATCTGCTTCGATACGGGGCATCACTCCTATGCCGGATTCGATCCTGTAGCCTTCATGCAAAGGCATATCGGGCGCATTTCCTACATGCATTTCAAGGATATCGACCCGGCGGTCAAAGCAGATGTGATTGCCAAAGGCACCGGGTTCTACGATGCCTGCGGGCAAGGGATTTTCTGCAATCTCGGTCAGGGCGACGTGGATTTTCCGGCTGTTCGTCAGATCCTTGTCGACGCGGGTTTCGAGGGGTGGTGCACCGTGGAACAGGATTGCGACCCAACGTTGGACGTCGACCCGATCTCGGATGCGCGGGCCAACCGCGAGTATCTCGAGTCCATTGGTTTCACCTGAAGGAGGCCACAATGAACAAGCTGAAATGGGGCCTCATCGGAGGTGGCGAAGGCAGTCAGATCGGACCGGCGCACCGTCTTGGCGCGCATGCGGACGGGCACTTTGCGCTCACGGCTGGCGCGCTGGATGTCGATGCCGCCAAGGGCAAGGCCTATGCGCAGTCGCTCGGCGTATCGCCAGATCGCGCCTATGGCAACTGGCAGGAGATGCTGGAGGGGGAACGCGCGCGCGAGGATCGGTTGGATCTGGTTACGGTTGCGACGCCAAACTCGACCCATTTCGAGATCACCAAGACCTTTCTCGAAGCGGGCTTCAACGTGCTGTGCGAAAAGCCCATGACGATGACGGTCGAGGAAGGCGAGGAAATCGTGAAGATTTCCGAGGACAGTGGCAAGATTTGCGCGGTGAATTACTGCTACTCCGCCTATCCGATGGTGCGCGAGATGCGGCACATCGTATCCAGCGGTCAGATCGGCAAGGTCCGTCTTGTGGTCGCCAATTTCAGCCACGGACATCACGGTGACGCAACTGACGCCGACAACCCGCGCGTGCGCTGGCGCTACGATCCGGAGATGGCAGGTGTGTCCGGCCAGTTTGCTGATTGCGGGATCCACGCGCTTCATATGGCGAGCTTCATCGCAGGTGACGAAGTACGCAGCTTGTCAGCCGATTTCGCCTCCACCATCCCCAGCCGCGAGTTGGAAGACGACGCGATGGTCAATTTCCGCATGGAGGGCGGCACGGTTGGGCGGCTCTGGTCCTCTTCAGTCGCGATCGGACGCCAACATGGGTTCGACATTCAGGTGTTTGGGGAGACCGGCGGGATGCGGTGGGCCTCTGAACAGCCCAATCAGGTGTATTTCACGCCCGTGGGTGGGCGCACGCAGATCATGGAGAAGGGCGAGGCTGGACTGTCGAGCGAAGCGGCGCGCCTCAGCCGCGTCGCTATTGCCCACCCCGAAGGTTTCCCGCTAGCGGTTGCGAACATTTACGTCGACCTTGCTGCCGCTATTCGCGGCGAGCCTGCAGGCACCCTACCCTCTGCTGCCGACGGGTTGCGCTCGATGGCTGCGGTCTATGCGGCTGTGGCGTCAGCCAAGCAAAACGGAAAATGGCTCGACGCCCGTCCCCCAATGTTTCAGGACTAGCGGAGCGGAAAACGCTTCAGCTTGCCTTTCGAAGCGTACGTCTATCGATCAAACGACACGGGAACAGTCGTGTTTCGGCATGTCGGCTTGGCTGTTCTATCGTGGCAACAACCAGATCAATGGACGCGCGAATAATCTCGGCGACCGGCTGACGGATCGTGGTCAGATCAATGTTCTGCCAGCTTGCCATTTCCATGTCATTGAGGCCTATCAGACCAACATCTGCAGGAACTGAAAGCCCGGCATCATTGACAGCGCTTAAAGCGCCAATGGCGACTACGTCGTCACCGCAGAAATAAGCCTCTGCCGGATCGGACATGAGCTGCTTGGTCATTTCCACACGGCCTGCATCAAATGAGTAGGCCGAAGCGTAGCTCATCGACACCTCTACCTCGGGGTGACCGTCCAAAGCGCTGAGAAAGCCACGCGCCCTGTCTTGGGTCGATGTAGCGGTCTCCGGGCCACCCAGAAAAGCAACCCGCTTATAGCCGCGCGCGACCAGCGTCTCTGCCGCCATCCGCCCGCAGGCGACGTTGTCGATCCCCACCACATGGACATGGGGCGCGCTGGTGTACCGGCCAAAGGAATGCACCACCGGGACTCCCGCATCCTTGAAGGCTTCGGCAAAGCTCGGCGGCAGGGTTGAGGAGGCTACGATCACACCGTCCACGGAATACTGTCGCAGCATTCGGATCGAACTAAGGGGATCCGTCTCATCGCTGAGGTTTACCAGAAGCGGCCGCAAGCCCCGATCCTGCAGCCCACGCGTGAACAAATCAAAGACTTCCAGAAACAGGGGGTTGTGGAAATTGTTGGACACAAGCCCGATCAGTTTCGTGCGTCCGGTGGTAAGACTAGAGGCCAAGGCATTCGGGCTATACCCAAGCTCCGCAGCAGCCTTTTCCACTTTCGTGCGGGTCTTAGGCGAGACGGAGGCTCCCTCGGTAAAGGTGCGCGAGACGGCCGAGCGCGAAACGCCTGCCTTTTCCGCCACATCCTTCAGAGTAACTGCCAAGATTTTAAGCGCCATTCTCGTTTGCTTTGAGCGCGCGCGCTCCACTACCTCATAAAAAGATGGGGCAAAGCAGAAAAAATTGCAACCGGTTGCAAAATGAACCGAACAGCGCTACCGTTTTTTTCGAGGCACATGGGTACAGCCCAAAGGACGGCCTTTAAGAATTCTGGGAGGAAAACATGAAGTCAGTTATTGCATCTATTGCTATTGGTGCGTCCGCGCTGGTGGCGCCGGTCGCGGCCACGGCCCAAGACTCGCTCAGCTACGTGCTGGTGAGCCACGCGCCCGACAGCGACACATGGTGGAACACCATCAAGAACGGCATCGCACTCGCCGGCGACCAGATGGGCGTCGAGGTCGAGTACCGTAACCCACCCACTGGTGACATCGCCGATATGGCGCGGATCATCGAACAGGCGGCAGCCTCCGCTCCGGACGGCATTATCACTACGCTTGCGGATTATGACGTGCTGAAAGGCCCGATCATGAACGCGGTCGATCAGGGCATCGACGTCATCATCATGAACACCGGCACCCCGGATCAGGCGCGCGAGGTTGGTGCGCTGATGTATGTCGGTCAGCCAGAATATGATGCAGGTTTTGCTGCCGGTCTCCGGGCAAAAGGTGAAGGCGTTAACAAGTTCCTCTGTGTGAACCATGCCATTCAGCAGCCGACAGTGGGTGAGCGCTGCCGCGGTTATGCCGACGGCCTGGGCATCGAGCTTGGTGACGCGATGATGGACTCCGGCACCGACCCGGCGGAGATTAAGAACAAGGTCATGGCCTACCTGTCCGCCAACGAAGACGTGGACGGCATCCTGACCCTTGGTCCGGTTTCGGCAGACCCCACCATTGCGGCGCTCAACGAAATGGGCCTTGCCGGTGAGATTCACTTCGGCACCTTCGACCTGGGCGAAGAAATCGTCAAAGGCATCAAGGATGGAACGATCAACTGGGGTATCGACCAGCAGCCGTTCCTTCAGGCCTATATGCCGGTCGTGATCCTCGCCAACTGGGACCGCTATGGCGTTCTGCCGGGCAACAACCTGAACTCCGGCCCTGGCTTTGTGACCGCCGCCGGCCTTGAGAAGGTCGAAGCGTTCGCGGGCGAGTACCGCTGATCCTTCCACCGGGGCGCCGCTGATCCCAGCCGGCGCCCCGGCTTTCTTGCTTCTTGCAAAACTTCCGGAGGACCCGAGATGGCTGATACGGCCGCAACCGGGGACGAACGGGTCAAAGAGATCCCCGCATGGCGTCGCGCGCTTATTCGCCCTGAACTGGGCGGGATCTGCGGCGCCGTACTCGTCTTCGCATTCTTTCTTCTGACCGCATTCGACAGCGGTATGTTCGCACCGCAGGGCATCATGAACTGGACCATTGTATCCGCCCAATTCATGATCATCGCCGTAGGTGCCTGTCTTCTCATGATCGCGGGTGAATTCGACCTGAGTGTCGGCTCCATGATCGGCTTCGCCGGGATGATGATCGCGGTGTTTGGCGTGGTGCTTGGCTGGCCCATGTGGATGGCGATTTTGATCACCTTTGCACTCTGCCTCGCCATCGGTGCGATAAACGGCTTCATCGTGATCAAGACCGGCCTGCCGAGCTTCATCGTGACGCTTGCCTTCCTGTTCATCCTCCGTGGATTCACGATCTACATTCCGCAGACGATCGAGAGCAAAACCATCATTGGCGGTATTCGCGACGCGGCTGAGGGCGACTGGCTTGCACCTATCTTCGGTGGCAAGATTGGGCAGGGTCTGTTCCAGTGGATGGGCGATGTCGGCATGATCGAAACTTTCACGCGCGGCAATCGTGCCGGGCAACCGGTGATCGATGGCCTGCCCATGCTGGTGGTTTGGGCAATTATCCTGATCGTATTTGGCCATGTCCTGCTGACACGCACACGTTTCGGCAACTGGATCTTTGCCTCGGGCGGGGATGCGGAAGCCGCGCGGAACTCTGGTGTTCCTGTGAACAAGGTCAAAGTGCTGATGTTCATGTTCACCGCCTTCTGCGCGACGGTGTTTGCACTTTGTCAGGTCATGGAGTTCGGCTCCGCAGGCGCGGACCGTGGCCTTCTGAAGGAATTCGAAGCGATCATTGCAGTGGTTATCGGCGGCGCCCTGCTGACCGGCGGCTATGGCTCAGTCATCGGCGCGGCGCTTGGCGCGTTGATCTTCGGCGTCGTCCAGCAGGGCCTGTTCTTTGCAGGAGTGGAGTCGAGCCTGTTCCGGGTGTTCCTTGGGGTCATCCTGCTCGGCGCGGTGGTGCTGAATACCTACATTCGGCGCATGATCACGGGGGAGCGGTAAGATGAACTCTCGAACCGAACACGCTCCGATAATTCGGATGAAGAACATCGAGAAGCATTTCGGCAGCGTCATTGCGCTCGCCGGGGTGTCAGTCGATGTCTATCCGGGTGAATGCCACTGTCTTCTGGGAGACAACGGCGCGGGCAAGTCGACCTTCATTAAGACGATGTCAGGCGTTCACCAACCAACGAAGGGCGAGATCATTTTCGAAGGAGCCCCGATGCATTTTGATGACCCGCGCGATGCCATCGCCGCCGGGATCGCAACTGTGCATCAGCACCTTGCAATGATCCCTCTGATGTCGGTCAGCCGCAACTTCTTCATGGGCAACGAGCCCACGAAGAAGCGGTTTGGCATCCCGTTTTTCGACCACGAGTACGCCGACCGGGTGACCATGGAAGAAATGCGAAAGATGGGCATCAACCTGCGCGGACCGGATCAGGCGGTGGGCACTTTGTCCGGGGGCGAACGGCAAACCGTCGCCATCTCGCGGGCTGTCCATTTCGGCGCGAAGGTGCTGATCCTCGACGAGCCAACTTCGGCCCTCGGGGTCCGACAAACATCGAACGTACTGGCGACCATCGACCGGGTGCGCAAACAGGACATTGCAGTGGTATTTATCACCCACAATGTGCGCCACGCCATGGCGGTCGGCGACCGGTTTACGGTACTGAACCGGGGACAGACGCTGGGCACCGCGCAACGCGGTCAGATCACCCCAGATGAGTTGCAGGACATGATGGCGGGCGGGCAGGAACTGGCTACGCTCGAAGGCTCGCTGGGCGGGACTGTCTGAGGCCGGACGCACTCAAGACGCAAGGCCGGTTGTTCTGGCCTTGCGAACTCTGAACATCACGAGGACGGCTCCCTTATGGACGGCGGCTTTGATCCCCAGACCTGTTCCCTCGACGCATTCGCTAAGCTGACGGAGCAGACGACCGACCCGACGCACTGTCCTTTGGCTGTCGAGATCGCGCAGAACATCCCAATCTATAATGTGCCAAAGTTGCCTGAAGCCCTGACCGAGCCTGAGGCACGCAAATCGCTTCTGGCCGAATGGGCCACTGTCCTGAATTCGGGACCTGGCGTGCTGGTGCTGCGGTCAGCATACGAGGATACCGCCGTACTGGATAAAGTCACATCGGTCTATCAGAGTCTGATCGGGCAAGAGAAAGCTTCAGGTAGCGGACAAGGCGATCACTTTGCGACGGCCGGAGCAAATGATCGGCTATGGAATGCACTTCCAAAGCTCTGCGCAGCGGACCCGGTTCTCTTTGCACGCTATTTCGGGAATATTGCGATTGCGGCGGTTTGCGAGGCGTGGCTCGGGCCACAGTATCAGATGACGGCGCAGATTAATGTCGTGCGCCCAGGTGGCCAGGCGCAGGACGCGCATCGCGACTATCATCTCGGCTTTCAGACTGCAGAAGTGGCGGCGCGATTCCCGAAGCATGCGCATCTGCTCACGGCCGCGCTGACCTTGCAGGGAGCTATTGCCCATTGTGACATGCCAGTGGAAAGCGGCCCTACCAAGCTCCTGCCGTTCTCACAGCTCTCCCCGGAAGGCTACCTCACCTTCCGACGCGCTGAGTTTCAGGCGTATTTCGAGGCGCATTTCGTCCAGCTTTCGCTACAAAAGGGCGATGCGGTGTTCTTCAATCCAGCGCTGTTCCATGCAGCTGGCGAGAACCGTAGCAAAGGCATTGAACGCATGGCCAACCTGCTACAGGTTTCAAGCGCTTTCGGACGGGCGATGGAAAGCGTCGATCGCGATCAGATTTGCCGACAACTCTATCCGGCCCTCATTGAACTGGCCGCTGAAGGGGCTTCGGAGCCCGCGGAACTCGACGCAGCGATCGCCGCCGCAGCGGAAGGATATGCGTTTCCGACCAATCTCGACAGCGATCCGCCGGTCGGCGGGCTGGCACCGGAAACGCAAGCCGATCTGATGCGGCGCGCCTTGCGGGCCGAGATGCACCCCAGCGCTTTCAACGAGGCGCTGTCTGACTACACTCACCGGCGCAGGCCCTAACTCATGTCCAAACTCCATATTCGCCCAAAAGGCGTGCAAGGCCATGTGCACGCGATCACCCCGGCCTCCGCCGGGTGGTCCTATGTCGGGTTCGATCTGCATCGCCTGGCACCGGGGGAAGTTGCCGCCGCAGAGACCGGCGACCGCGAAGTGATTCTCGTGCTTGTTGAAGGTAGGGGCCAGGTAACCGCGGATGGGCGCGATTTCGGACGTCTCGGCGACCGCATGGATGTGTTCGAGAAAACTCCGCCCCATTGCGTCTATGTCCCTTCGGATAGCGGATGGGCAGTAAAAGCGGCGACAACTTGCACGCTCGCTGTATGCTCCGCCCCCGGTCAGGGCGGGCATCCTGCGCAGGTAATCGGTCCTGCCGGCATTTCTCTGATGGAACGCGGAACCAGCACTAACCTTCGGTACATCAACAATATTGCAATGGAAGATCGCGATGTGGCGGACAGCTTACTGGTGACGGAGGTGTTTACGCCTGCGGGCCACTGGTCCTCCTACCCGCCACACCGGCATGACGAAGATGACTATCCACGGATGACCTATCTCGAAGAGACCTACTATCACCGTCTGAACCCGGCAAAAGGTTTCGGCATTCAACGTGTGTTTACCGAAGATGGCAGTCTGGACGAAACGTTGTCAGTCGCGGACCATGACGTTGTTCTGGTGCCGCGCGGGCACCACCCCTGCGCTGCACCATATGGGTACGAGATGTACTACCTGAATGTCATGGCCGGCCCGTTGCGGAAGTGGCGCTTCGCGAACCATCCCGATCACGACTGGATTGTTCAGCGGGACAGCGTGTGATCCACCGCTGCTTTGACACAGTTGCATGGCGCGTTTGCGAAAGCGTCAATTGTGCGCGTTTGAAAAGAGCGTAGATAGCGATTCAACGCGTTGCACGCAGAAGTCGCAACGCCTGCACAAGGATTGTCGCTATGTTTTCATTTGCTAATGCGCGGCACGCGCTGTCACGATACCGCCGTCGCCAAGACGTTGCCCGTCAGGTACGGCGCGAACTCGGTTACATGACCGATGCAGAACTGAACGATATCGGGATCAGCCGAGCGGCCATCGCGCATCTGGCGCGGGAAGCTGCGGCCCAAGCCACCTGATTTGACAAGTTCTCAGCCCGGTTGACACACAGGTACTCAGAGCGAAAGCGGAAAGCGCTTTCGCGGCTGCGCGCCCCTGCTTAGCGCAAATTACTAGAATGCGACCTGTCGCTTTCGCGCATTTTCGACGGCGGAAACTGCTTATTCGGTGAGAATCCTCTTTTTTGAGATTTAAAACTGAGTGCTGCCCCGGTAGTCTGCGCGAAAGGCGGCCATTCGAGCCGCTAAAAAAGATCGGATCGGGCTGTGGCGCACATCATTGTCTTCGGAAACGAAAAAGGCGGGTCGGGGAAATCGACGACCTGTATGCACGTGGCGACAGCGTTGGCCCGTGCGGGAAAAACAGTAGGCGGCATTGACCTCGATCTGCGGCAACGCAGTTTCGGTCGCTATCTCGAGAACCGCGCGGCAACCACCGCCAGAGAGGGCGTTTCGTTACCTTCACCAGAACTGATAGAACTGCCCAAAGTTGACGAAACTCAGCTAGAGCCAGGTGAAAACGTTTGGGATCGCCGCCTGACGCTTGCGATTGCCTCGGTGGAGAACAAGTGCGACTTCATTGTCTTGGATTGTCCGGGCTCTTTCACCCGCCTGAGCCAGGTCGCGCATTCTCTGGCAGATACGCTCATTACGCCTCTCAACGACAGCTATGTTGATTTCGACATGATCGCCCGCGTAGATCCGATAACCAACAAGGTTTTGGGTCCCTCTGTTTATTCGGAAATGGTATGGAGCTCTCGCCAGCTGCGGGCCCGTGCCGGACTTCCACCAATCGACTGGATCGTTGTGCGCAACCGTCTTGGTACGCAGTACATGCACAACAAGAAGAAGATCGGAGACGCGCTAAAAGACCTACAAGACCGGATCGGCTGCCGGATTGCGCCCGGGTTCTCCGAACGCGTTATTTTCCGCGAGCTGTTTCCCCGCGGCATGACCCTGCTCGATCTGCGCGACATAGGAATCGATAAGCTCAACATGTCGAACTTGGCCGCGCGGCAGGAACTGCGCGAGCTGATGAAGGAGATTAAGCTTCCCGACGTTGAGGTCGATTTCTGAAGTTCAGTTGCAGGTCAGTTTCGTGACCATATTCCATGGATCTACGAAAATGTTCAGGCGATCTGGCCTAAAGTCGGCGGTGACCGGACCGAAATAGATGACCCGCACAGAAGCGGGGCCTTCAATTTCCGGCAATTCGTCCGGGTCAATCACTGTACCGATCAATCCTTCATTCGAGTACGCCGAACAGGTATCAGCCGCCGCGTCCACATCAACACCCCACGTCGACGGATCAGGTTGCAGCTCTTTCCGGATCCAGAACCGGTCGCCTTCTCGGTTTAGACGCCCAAGATCGCGTTCGTCGAGCAAAGTCGTGTCGATATCGTTGCGCCCGACATAGGCATCCATCAGACTGCGCAAGGGCAAGGGCAAAGGCGTTGTCTCCATGGCCTCCGGGCTGATCGGGCCAAGACGCAGATAGCTCCCAAGGCGACGCAAGCCGCGCTCCGTATCCGCGCCGATTTCGCCATCTACCGGGCCACTCATAAACTGGAAATAATGGAGTGCGGTCTGGAGATCGAAAACATCCTCTCGCATCGCGGACTGCGCGTCGGCAGGTCCAGGACCAGTTGCCATCGTCAAACCGAAGATCACGCCAAAAACCAAACTTATGCGCCGCATGACTGCATCCTTTGCTGCTGTTGCGCCAACCCTAATAATCGGAATGCGCTTGGTCCAGTCTGTAACAAACACAAGCCGTTAAAGAGTCAACGTTACAGAAACGCGCCCACACTGTTGCAAATCGATGTCGAAACCTCACCGGCCATCAACGGGACGTGATCAGGCTTACACAAGGGCGCATCTGACCCGATTTCGTGGTTCAACAGTCACACCGAACAAGGAACCCCGGATATGTCCGTCATGGAAGAGAAACCCCAGCCACAGGCAAAAGGCGGCCTACCCAAATGGGTCCCGCTGGCCGCCATAGGTCTTGTCGCCGTTTTTGGGGCTGTCACGCTCAAAGACACACTGACCTTCGAGGCCTTGGCCGCGAACCGCGAGGCCCTGATCGCATTCCGGGACGCAAATCTTACGGCCACCATTGCTGCGTACTTGGCAATCTACATTCTGATCGTCGCATTCTCCTTCCCAGGCGCCACAATCGCCACTCTGACTGGCGGGTTCTTATTCGGGCTGGCCACAGGCACACTCCTGACAGTGTTTGCCGCCACGATCGGCGCCACGATTATCTTCCTGGCGGCGCGCTGGGGACTCGGCGACCGACTGGCCGCAAAAATGGATGCTTCCGAAGGCAAGGTGAAGCAGCTCAAGGAAGGACTGAAAGAGAACGAGCTATCGGTGCTTTTTCTGATGCGCCTCGTTCCAGCAATCCCATTTTTTGTGGCTAATCTACTTCCTGCTCTGGTGGGCGTTCGTTTGGACCGTTTCGTGTTCACCACTTTCTTCGGAATCATTCCGGGTACCGCAGTCTACACCTGGGTCGGTGCAGGTCTTGGCGAAGTGTTCGCCAGCGGTGAGACCCCAAATCTTGGTATCATTTTTGAGCCGCATATCCTCGGCCCAATCCTAGGCCTGAGCGCGCTTGCGGCTCTGCCGATTGTCATCAAGAAATTCCGTAAGTCCGAAAGCGCCTGATCCCATGACAAATCGCATTGAAACAGACATCTGCGTAATCGGCGCAGGCTCCGGGGGGCTGTCCGTGGCAGCCGGCGCAGTGCAGATGGGCGCCCGGGTCGTCCTTCTCGAAGGCCACAAGATGGGCGGTGACTGCCTGAACTATGGATGCGTTCCGTCAAAGGCCCTGATCGCCGCGGCCAAGCAGGCGCACACCGTGCGCAAAGGCGGCTTCGGTATCGCCCCGGCGGACCCCGTGATCGACTATTCGGCCGCCAAGGACCACGTGTACAACGTGATCGCCACGATCGAGCCTGTCGACAGCCAGGAACGCTTCGAAGGGCTCGGCGTGCATGTCATCCGGGAGTTCGGAGAGTTCACCTCCGCAACCGAAGTGAAGGCCGGCGAAAATATCATCACCGCCCGCCGCTTCGTCATCGCAACTGGATCGCGCCCGTTCGTCCCGCCGATCCCAGGCATCGACAATGTGCCGTATCTGACCAACGAAAGTCTCTTCGACCTCCGCGACCTTCCTGAGCATCTGATCGTCATCGGTGGCGGGCCGATCGGAATGGAGATGGCGCAGGCCCATGTCCGGATCGGGTCGAAGGTGACAGTGCTGGAGGGCTTGACGGCCCTCGGCAAGGATGATCCGGAAATGGCAGCCATCGCACTGGAACGCCTGCGCGGCGAAGGCATCGAGATTGTCGAAGGCGCGCAAGTATCCGAGGTTTCGGGCGAGGCCGGAGATATTACTGTGAAGACTGAGGACGGGCGGAGTTTCGACGGCTCGCATCTTCTGATGGCGGTGGGGCGCGCGGTAAATGTCGAGAAGCTGAACCTTGAAGCCGCGGGCATCGAGTATGACCGCCGTGGGGTAAAAGTCGACGCCTCTCTGCGGACCACGAACAAAAAGGTTTATGCTGCCGGCGACGTGGCCGGTGGACTGCAGTTTACCCATGTCGCGGGCTATCATGCAGGTGTATTAATCCGTCAGCTTGTGCTCGGCATGCCCGCTAAAGCGCGCACCGATCATATCCCCTGGGCGACCTATACAGACCCCGAGATCGCACAGATTGGTTTGACGGAAGAGCAAGCGCGCAAAACCCATGGAGACAAACTGGAGGTTGCACGGTTTGAATTTGAGGAGAACGACCGCGCAATTGCCTCAGGCCGTACCACGGGATTGATCAAGGTTATGGTGGTCAAGGGCAAGCCGGTCGGTGCCTCCATCGTTGGAGCGGACGCCGGGGAACTGATCGGGCTTTGGGCCTATGCGATCGCTAACGGGCACAAGATGTCAGCAGTCGCCAACATGGTCGCCCCCTACCCTACCCTTGGCGAAGTGAACAAGCGCGCCGCCGGCGCCTACTTCTCGCCAAGGCTCTTTGAAAGCGACATGGTCAAGCGCATCGTGCGCATTGTCCAACGCTTCTGACACGATTATGTCAGGAAAAAGAAAGGAGCAGCCTCGTTGAACTCGCTGTCCGGACGCTTCCTGATCCTCACGGTGGTCTTCGTCATGTTGGCCGAAGTGTTGATCTTTGTCCCATCGGTGGCGCGATTCCGCGAAGACTACCTGCTCAACCGGTTGGAGCGCGCGCAGATTGCCTCGCTTGCACTCCTTGCTACGCCGGACGACATGGTCGCTCCGGAACTGGAAGAGGAGCTTCTGGCCAACGCCGAGGTTTTGAACATCGTTCTGCAACGCGATGAGGTGCGGGAACTGATCCTGAACCAACCGGTTCCGGGCGAGATTTACGGCACCTATGACCTGCGCGACCCGTCCGCGTTTGAGCTGATCCGCGATGCGCTGCGTGGGATCATCGACCCGGAAGAACACGTCATTCGGGTCATCGGGACACCGGTCCGAGGTGCCGGCGAGGTGATCGAAGTCACGATGACCACGGGACCGCTGCGCGCGGCGCTTATTGACTACGGAATTCGTATTTTAATCCTGTCCGCGGCAATATCGATTTTCACAGCGACGCTTCTCTTCCTTGCTGTCCGTCGCTTCCTCGTGAAACCGATCCGTCGGGTCGTCGACCATATGTCCGCCTATGCCGAAGCGCCCGAAGACGCACGCAGGGTGATTACCCCGGACGCAGGCGTCACCGAGTTGCGAGACGCCGAAGATGCGCTGATGTCTCTGCAAACCCAGCTTACGTCGGCGCTGAAACAGAAAGACAGGTTGGCCCAGCTTGGCAGCGCTGTCGCGAAGATCAGTCACGACCTGCGCAACGTTCTGACCGTGGCCCAACTTCTTGCGGACAGGATGGAGGCATCTGAGGACCCAACCGTGAAAAGGGCCGCGCCCAAGCTTGTGAACGCGATCTCGCGCGCCGTTACGCTTTGTGAAAGCACGCTGGCCTTCGGAAAGGCGGAAGAGCACCCGCCTGAACTGACACGTCTACAGCTTGGACCTCTGGTCGAAGACGTACTAAGCAGCGAAGAACTGTCCTGTCAGGCCAACACCCTGACCTTCCTGGCCGACATCCCACCCGGAATGATCGTCCGCGGAGACACAGAGCAACTCTACCGCGTGTTGACCAACCTTGTACGTAATGCACGTCAAGCAATCGAGGCGACGGGTCAACCCGGCCAGATTTGCATCAAGGCTCGCGAAGAAGACACCGAATGGATCATTTGCGTCGCAGACACGGGTCCTGGCCTGCCGCCCAAGGCACGCGAAAACCTGTTCACGGCCTTTCAGGGCGGCGCCCGAAAGGGGGGGACGGGGCTGGGCCTTGTGATTGCCTCCGAGTTGGTCCGCGGGCATGGGGGCGCGTTGGAACTGAAAGGATCCGACGAAAGCGGGACGGAGTTCCGCATTCGCCTGCCTCGCAACACAGCCTTGCTGGACGCCGCGGCGGAATAGAGTTTTCCGCCAAAAAACACGCTTGCATTGGCCCGGGCGTGGCGTTAGTCAGCACCCTCACGCGCTGGTAGCTCAGCTGGATAGAGTACTTGACTACGAATCAAGGGGTCGGGGGTTCGAATCCTCCCCAGCGCGCCATTTCTCTCCGATCTTGGGCCTGAAACAGCCTAAACGGTAGGGAAGACGCCTGAAACGCGTTGACTTGATTGGCTCGCATGCCTAATTGACGGGCCCTGAAGAATATCTGGCTGCATCGCCATTCGGGCGACCGGCCAATGAAGGAGAAAAGCGATGAAGCGCACGTACCAACCGTCGAACCTTGTTCGCAAGCGGCGCCATGGATTCCGCGCGCGCATGGCCACCAAGGCCGGCCGTAAGATCCTGAACGCCCGTCGTGCTCGCGGCCGCAAGTCGCTGAGCGCTTAAACCTGTTCGGCCTTCGGGCTGTGACGCATACCGACACATCCGTGTCCTCCACGCCGCCCGCGTCCTCGCCGGCGGCGCTTGTTGTTTTGACTAAGCGAACCGATTTTCTTGCCGCCGCCCGCGCAAGGCGTGAAGCGACTCCTGCGTTTTTGTTGCAGGCCCGCAAGCGCCGGGCAGAAGACGCGGACCCCGACATAATTCGTGTCGGTTTCACCTGCTCGAAGAAGGTCGGCAATGCTGTCGCCCGCAACCGCGCCAAGCGCCGCTTGCGCGAGATTGCCCGGCAGGAGCTTCCCAACCACGGTTACCCCGGCTGGGACTATGTGCTCGTGGGTCGAAAGGATGCGACGGCCTCCCGTGAATTCGAAGCGTTGCGCCGGGATCTCGCGAAGGCTCTGCGCGCCGTTCACAAAGCCCGCAAATGACACCGCTTGCCTGGGTCCTTGCGTTACCGGTGCGTGCCTACCGCGTGGTATTCTCACCGTGGGTCGGTCACAACTGCCGTTACCACCCGACCTGCTCCGCCTATGCATTAGAGGCCTTGCAAAAACATGGCGGGATCAAGGGCGGTTATCTGGCCGCGCGCCGCATCCTGCGCTGCCATCCCTGGGGCGGGTCCGGAATCGACAATGTTCCGGATTGAACGGACCAGTCGTCGAGAGGTGACCGAAGCCCAAACGGAAGCCGCCGCGTACCATTACTCCCTTAGTAAAATGAGACGCGGATAAATCTGTCTCACAGCAAATAAGAAGCGCATGTTCTTTTGACCGGCGTCAAAGCACCGCTACGCGACCTAGGCTAACGTGTTAGTGTTGCAGCGGGAGGTGGCGCAATGAAAGACAGAGAGCTGGAGTTGATTATTGAGGAACTGGAGCAAAGACATGACCTGTCTCCGGCCGATTATGACGGGGTCGCGCATGCACTGCAGTTCATTCTGCCAGAGGCACTGGCTCAGGAGCCCGAACTGGCGGCAAAAGCCGCAACCACCGACGGTGCGCTCCATCTGATTGCGTGCGCATACCCGAACTGGGCTGTAGAGCTGGAGGGAACAGCCGCTGAGGAAAGAGGAAACTGGCGCTGCAGCTTGCGGGACGGCGGAATGGCCGACAATGACGCTGCGATCGGTATCGGTCATGGACCGGTTCTGTCACAAGCCATCCTTTCCGCGATCTTTCGACTTACCGCGACACTAAAGAAGCTTTAAAGGCGTCAGCTTTTTTCTGCTTTTGGGACCTCTCTAGGGGGTCTCAGCTCTTTTCACATTCCGTAAAACCTCGACGAAACTGTCTGGCGTGACCGAAATACTGTCGATGCCGAAATCGACCAAGTGTTGTGCATACGCGGGATCATTACTGGGCGCCTGCCCACAGAACCCAACCTTGCAGCCTGCCGCATGGGCGTCGCGGATCACCGTTTCGATCATCCAAAGCACCGCGGGATCATCTTCGCGGAACAAGTCCGCTAACGCGTCCGAGTCCCGATCGATCCCCAGTGTCAGCTGGGTCAAATCGTTCGAGCCAATCGAAAATCCGTCAAACCGGGCGGCAAACTCCCGCGCGCGAATAACATTGGAAGGAACTTCGCACATCATATAGACCTGCAATCCATCCGTGCCGCGCTCCAGACCATGAGCTTTCATTGTTTCCAACACCTTATCGGCCTCGTCCGGAGTGCGACAGAATGGGATCATCACTATAACATTGGAAAACCCTAAGTCACTGCGCAGTCGTGAAATTGCCCGACACTCCAAGGCGAAACCGTCGCGATAGGCCTCCGAGTAATACCGGCTGGCCCCTCGGAAGCCGATCATCGGGTTTTCTTCATGCGGTTCAAAATCAGCGCCCCCCAGAAGCTCGGCATACTCGTTTGTCTTGAAATCGCTCATGCGAATGATGACAGGCTTTGGAAAGCAAAAGGCGGCAATTCGGGACAAACCCCGAGCCAGCTGCTCAACGAAGTAATCCGGTTTGCTGGCATAGCCGGTGGTAAGCGTTTCAATCTCCGCACGGGCGTCTGGATCGCGAACGGCCTCGGGGTGCGCAAGCGCCATCGGATGAACCCGCACCGTGTTGCTCACCACAAATTCCATACGCGCAAGCCCGACGCCCGCGGCTGGTAGTTGCCACCATCGGAATGCAGCCCCGGGGTTTGCAAGGTTCAGCATAACCTTTGTCTTAGTGTCTGGAAGCTGGTCCAAGGCTTCCTCGGTCACACTGACTTCGGAAATGCCCTCGGTAACAACGCCCTCGGTGCCCCCGGCGCAAGACACAGTCACATCTTGCTCATCATGCAAAACTCGGGTGGCATCGCCGCAGCCGATCACGGCTGGCAACCCAAGCTCCCGACTGACGATGGCGGCGTGCGATGTGCGTCCCCCATGATCCGTTACGATCGCTGACGCGCGCTTCATGATGGGCACCCAGTCCGGGTTCGTAGTCCCGGTCACGAGAACGGAGCCGTCGATAAACCGATCGATGTCTTCGGCGCTCTCGATGATCGAAACCCGACCAGACACAGCCGCATTTCCGACGCTGAGGCCCTGTACAAGAGTCGTGCCGGGCGACCGTACAGAGTATGTCTTGATCGACCCAAGATCGGCACGTGACTTCACGGTCTCAGGGCGCGCCTGCACGATAAAGATCTTTCCAGTCACGCCATCCCGCGCCCATTCCATATCCATCGGGAGCCCGTAGTGGTCTTCGATGATCTTCGCTTGCCGGGCCAGAGAGAGGATTTCGGCGTCGCTGAGCACAAAGCTCGCGCGCTCGACCTTGGACGTGGGCACGTTCCGCGGCGCCCCATCCCGGTCGCCGATCATTTTGATTTCCTTGGCCCCAAGCCGTTTTTCGACGATTGGCCTGGTATCTGGCTTGTCCAGAAACGGCTTGAAGACTTGGTATTCATCCGGGTCCACCGTGCCCTGCACGACATTTTCACCAAGTCCCCAGGCAGCGTTGATCAACACCACGTCCGGGAATCCGGACTCGGTATCGATAGAGAACATGACACCCGAGCCACCTGTTTCGGCGCGCACCATCTGCTGCACGCCGACGGATAACGCCACCTGGTCATGCGCGAAGCCTTTCATCTGACGGTAGGCAATCGCTCGGTCAGTGAAGAGCGAGGCGTAGCACCGCTTGCAAGCGTCCAGCAACGCGTCCTCGCCGTGAATGTTGAGAAACGTCTCTTGCTGGCCGGCAAAACTGGCATCAGGCAGGTCTTCTGCCGTTGCACTGGAGCGCACAGCAACAGGCGGGTCGGCCTCGCCGGCCATTGCCCCCAATGACCTGTAGGAGGCTCGCAGCGCTTGGGACAGTTCCTCGGGCCAGGATCCTTCCAGGATTAAGCCCCGGATCGTCTGACCCACCTCTTGGAGAGAGGTTTTTCCCGAAGCCAAGGCTTCAAGTTGCTGGCCAATGGGACCTGCGAGGTGGTTTTCGGAAAGGAAACGCCGGAAAGCGCCTGAGGTCGTCGCGAACCCGGGCGGGACGTCGATGCCTTTCTGCGCGAGCGTCCCGATCATCTCACCCAGCGACGCGTTTTTTCCTCCGACCAGACCGACATCGTCTCGCTTCACTTGCGTGAAATCCAGCACCAGTTCAGACGTTTTCAGCATAGCTACCTCCCGAGCCGAACCCATGCGTTCAAGAGTGCTGAACAATTTGGCACGCGACATGATCGAGATCAGAAACGGTCGGGATTTTGTTGTTCGACCCTGTGCGGGGCCTCAGCACCGACAGTTGACGCGTTATCTGGCAAACGATTTCGTACCGGACGCAGCGGTCGTTGAGTACATCTCAATTTTATCCAACCGCGTCGTGACCTTATCGATATCACGAGCGGATTGTACGGGTCCGGGTCAGCGGGCTGACTTCCGACCATCCCAAAGCTCTGCACTTTCGTTGTAAAGAACGCACTTCAAGCGCACTGTCAGGAGATACCCGGTCAATCTAAACACGGACAATGAAATCGCTCTTCAACGGTCCGCAGACCTTGCCAAGCAGAGTGCGCGACCAAGCAGGCCGTCTTGATACGACATGGGGTATGTCATTCGTCCGCTTTGCGGACAAAGCTGCTGTTCGCGAAGCAGAGTGCTCGCGTACCAGATTTTGGTACTCGACAAACTGCACTTACAAGAACCAAACCCTTTCTCAGACATTCATCTATCGACGCTTTGTCGTACCCGGAAAAAGAAAGGCGCCTTTGGCAATGCCAACTTAGGGACTAGTATCTCTTTACGACAACGGATGGGAGCACCAGAGCAGTGAGCAACGCTTTTGATAGAAGGGCCTTTGCCTTCGAAGTCTGCCAATCCGCTGGAGAACTGGCACTTAGCTATTTTCGGGATCGCGATAACCTGATCGTCGATCGTAAAGGCGCGCAGGACTGGGTCAGCGAAGCAGACAAGGACGTAGAAACGTTTATTCGGCAAGAGCTCTCAAAGGCATGGCCTGACGACGGCATTTTCGGCGAAGAACATGGGGCTCAACGAGGTACCAGCGGGTTCGATTGGGTCATTGATCCAATCGATGGGACAACGAATTTCGTGAATGGCATTCCGGCCTGGACGGTTGTTCTTGCGGGTGTGTCGAGCAATCAAATCGAAATCGGCGTTATTCATGACCCCAACGTTGCCGAAATGTATGTAGGCGAGCGCGGAAAAGGCGCGTTGCTGAATGGAAAGACCCTGTCTGTAGCGGCAGATGTGCCCCTGAACGCAGGGACAGTCTCAGTGGGATATTCGAATCGCGTTCGTGCGGAGCCTGTGCTGGACGTCATCGAAGCTCTGATGAAGAGCGGAGCTTTGTACCATCGCAATGCCAGTGGCGCTCTCTCCCTCGCATATGTCGCGGCTGGTCGGCTCTTGGGGTATGTAGAAGAGCACATGAATGCGTGGGATTGTCTTGCGGGACAGTTGCTCGTGCAAGAGGCGGGTGGAACTATCGAGGATCAGGACGTCTATGACATGATCAGAGAGGGTGGACGCGTCGTGGTTGGCACACCCGCCGTGTTCCCCGAGATCAAAGCGATTGCGGACGCGGCATGGTTGGGATGATCCCTGACAATTGGAGGGTCAATCGGAGAGGAGAACCGGTCCTTTAGAAGCAAATGACATGTTGACCTGCATGCCAGGGCGCAGTGGGTCATCGACTTCGTCCTGTACCGCGAAGACTTTTCCAAACTCTCCGGTCAATGTGTACTCCATCCGGACGCCTACATAGGTGGCTTTGGAAACCAGCGCGGGAATACCTGTGTCTGACCCCAAAGTTATACGCGAAGGCCGGACAGCAAGAGTCGCGGGTCCGATCCCTAGCCCACGCGCCGGGAGCTGGTGCTGGTATCCCTCAATTTCGATGGTTGCAGTTTCCCCGTCGATCGAAGTGATGCTACAGGCCAACAGGTTGGCCTCGCCGATGAAGTCCGCCACAAACCGATCATTCGGAGAGTCGTAAAGCTCGCGCGGTGTGCCCTTTTGCGCAATCGCAGCATTACGCATCACAACAATCTCGTCGGACACGGCCAATGCCTCTTCCTGATCGTGAGTGACGTAAACCACGGTCAGACCAAGATCCTGTTGAATGGCGCGAATATCTTCGCGTACCTGGCGGCGTAGTTTGGCGTCTAGGTTCGACAACGGTTCATCAAAGAGAAGCACCTGCGGTTCGAGAACAAGGGCGCGCGCAACGGCAACCCTTTGCTGCTGTCCGCCGGACAGCTCAGAAGGCAGCCTTGCATCAAATCCCTTAAGACCAACCAGCTCAAGCCCGGCCAGTGCGCGGCTTCGCGCCTCCTCTTTGCCGAAGCCTGAGAATGTCAGGCCGTACATTACATTCTCAAGGACAGTCATATGTGGGAAAAGCGCATAGGATTGGAACACCATGGAGACATCGCGATCCGTTGCAGGCAGCTTTGTAACGTCCCTGTCCCCTATGCGGATATGTCCCGAACTGGCCATCTCAAGCCCAGCAATCATGCGAAGGGTTGTCGTCTTTCCGCATCCAGAAGGCCCTAGAAGGGTAACCAACTTGCCGGCGTCGACCTGCAAGTCGATTGCATCAACAGCTATCACGTCTTTGCCGAAGACTTTTGAGACCTTTTCGAATTGAACCGGGGCGGCTTTGGAGCTTATGGTCGTTTCGCTCATACCTTTTTCTCCGTAGCAAGCTGTGTTCGTCTTCCAATTTGCACCCGGCCCACAAGGAATTGCAGCAGCCCGACCGCACCCAACATCACAAAGATCAGTGTCGTCGAGTATGCGATCGCGAGACCGTAGTCATTATTCTCAACCCGCCCAATGATGTAGCTGGTAGCCATGTCGTACTTGGCCGACACCAAGAAGATCACTGCCGAGATTGCGGTCATCGCGCGTACAAAACTGTAGACCAGCGCAGCAAGAATTGCCGGGCGGAGTAAGGGCAAGATTACACGTTTAAAGGTCTGCCATGAGTTCGCGCCAAGCGTGAGAGATGACTCGTCAAGCGACTTGTCGAGCTGGCTCATCGACGCAATGCCCGCACGCACACCAACGGGCATATTCCGGAAGATGAAACTTATGACAAGAATAACACCTGTCCCGGTGATCTCGATCGGTGGCACGTTGAAGGCCAGAATGTAGCTGACGCCGATCACCGTGCCCGGAATCGCAAAGCTGAGCATGGTCCCGAACTCGAACGCGTCTTTACCTGCAAAGGTCTGCCGGGTCAGAAGATAGGCTGTCACCAGACCGACAGCCGCCGTCAAAGGCGCCGCGATCGCAGCGATGGTTATCGTCGTCCAGAAACTGTCCCATGCTGCACCGGTCCAACGTATGCCTTCTTCTTCGAAACGAACGCTGAATGCTGTGACGTAGTGCTTGAAGGTTAGAGAGTTGTTGACCCCCCAAAGCTCGACCACGCTGCCGTAGATGATCATCGCATATACGATGCCTGTGAAGAGCGCCCAAGTAAGTGCAATGATCAGAACCGGCACCGACAGACCGGTTGGCATCAATGGATGCACGCCTGCATCCCCTTTGCCGGTCACGGTTGTGTAACTCTTCTTCCCCAGCCAGACACGTTGCGCATAAAACGCCGAGAGCGTGAAGAACAGGAGCACCATGGCAAGAACCGCTGCCCTTCCCTGATCATACTGCGCACCCACAATTGCGAAGAAGATTTCTGTCGACAGTACATCGAAATTTCCGCCCAGCACGAGTGGATTTCCGAAGTCTGCCATGGACTCGATGAAGCCCAGCAGGAAGGCGTTGGCCAGCCCAGGTCGCATCAGCGGCAACGAGACGGTGCGAAAGGTTTGCCAGCGGTTCGCGCGCAGTGTTTGCGCGGCTTCTTCCATTGACGGAGAAACCCCTTCAACCACCCCAATCAAAACAAGGAATGCGATGGGCGTGAAAGCAAGGGTCTGCGCGATCAGAACGCCCGGCATGCCGTATAGCCAACGCGTTGGCTGAACCCCGAAGAGATCTGCCACGAAGACGGTCACAGAACCAGACAGGCCAAACAGCAGTATTAGCGCCAGCCCGATCACAAAAGGCGGAGTGATAATCGGCAAAACGGTAAGAGCGCGGATCGCGCGCTTGTAACGAAAGCCGGACCGGGTCACCACAAGCGCAAAACAAAGACCAAGCGCCGTCGTTATCAGCCCCACCAAAACGGCAAGGAACAACGAGTTCCAGGCGGCACCGCATCGGGCGCCGGCAAAGCATCCAAGCCCCCAAAGACGGTCGTCAAAGAACTTCGACGCGAAGACGGACAGAGAATAGGCGCCGTCGTCCGTAACGAATGCGGCGAACAACATGTTGGCGATCGGGAAGAACACAAACGCAGTAACGATGGTAATTACACCGCCAATCGCGCCGACCACGAACACATCGCCGTTTACGGCACCTCGAGCAGCAATCCCTTGCGTCAGAAGAAACAAAAACGCCGACGCACAAATCATGGCGCCGTATCCCATGCCGAACTGTCGGATCTTGGGCTCCCCAAAAAGCGCCTTAAGCCATTCGAAATTGAAGCCGCGAATGCCTATACCGAAACCTTGCGCAATCAGCCAGCCAAACCCCAAAGCGCCCGATAGGATAAGTATGCGAGCATAAAGAGGGTCGGATTTCTGTCGCCGGACAACGAGCAACGGAAGGACGAGAGGTATCAATAACGGAGTAAGCCAGAGCTTTTCGCCTTGCGCGATAAGAAACGCCGCTGGCGCGTAGTCTTCATCGAACGGGTAGCCGTCGAACAGCCATTCAAACGACCAAAGGCCGCCATCTACCATGTACCATGGTAGAAAGAAAAAACCGACCCATCCGGCAATGATCCAAAACCTCAAAACCGGATGGGACGTCTTTGTTGTCGAGTCAGTCACTTATTGCGGAAGGACAGAGACCTCCTCGTCCCACTTCTGCAACAGACGCTTTCTTTCGTCCGAAGAGCCGTACTTTTTGAAATCGTAGTCGATCAGCTTGATCAACGACATGTCAGGCGCACTTTCCGAAGTATCGGCGCCTTTGTTAGACGGCACTTGGAATGCGTTGACCTGCAACGCGAGGTTCTGTGCTTCCGTACTCAAAGCCCAGTCGTAAAAGGCTTTGGCCTCGTCCTCATTCCGAGCCCCGTCAATGATCGACATCGATCCGATTTCATAGCCCGTGCCTTCGCAGGGTGCCACGACCTTTACCGGAAAGCCCGAAACAGCTTGTTTGACGGCGTCGTGCATGAAAACGATGCCGATCGTGTTCTCGCCTCGGCCAGCAGCCTTGATCGGCGCCGAGCCTGACTTGGTGTACTGGTTTATATTTGCGTGAAGGCCCTTCATAAATTCGAAGCCCTCGTCCTCACCAAAGATCTGAACCATAGAGGCCAACGTCGTATAGGCAGTACCCGAAGAGTTCGGGTTGGCCATCTGAACATGACCTTTGTACTCAGGCTTCAAAAGGTCTTTCCAACAGGTCGGCTCCGGCAGGTTATTTGCTGCCAGGAGGTCCGTGTTGTAGCCATAGCCAAGCGCGCCTGAGTAGATCCCAATCGTTCTATTTCCGGCGCTTTCGGCCTGGCTGATAGCCCAGTCATGGAGCTGGTCGCGCACAGGCGACATGTACTCCATCGTCAGACCCTCTTCGGCGGCCTGAAGATGCGGATCACCGGTGCCACCCCACCAAACGTCCCCTTTCGGGTTAGACGACTCTGCCCGGATTTGCGCAAAAGTTTCGCCGGACGACTTGCGCGTCATGTCAACGTCAATACCGGTGGCATCCTCAAAACTACGGGCCATAAGCTGGCACCAGTCTTCCTGGGCCGAGCAATAGAGCGTGAGGCTATCGGCATAGGCCGCACCCGCTGAAACTGTCAGTGTGAATATCGAGCTGGCGATAGCAGTCGTTCTTATTTTCATAACTTCCTCCCTAGTTACTTCCTGCAAGCTGAACACCGCTTTTCATTTTTAGCAACAAATTTCAGCAGTTAGGTTTCTTTGCGAGCGTTACTTGGAACAGTGCTCTCCAATACTTCAAAATAAGCAATTGTGTTCAGTTGTTTGCGCGCCGGGCTCGCAAGCCTTCCCCGTTTTCTCCATTCGCTTGACGGGCGAGCTGTTGAGCTGGAGGCGGACTGAATTGCATCACGACCGTCGGCTTTCCGCTCATAGGAGACATCTGACGTTTCCTGTCAGGTTCTTTCGCGCAGCAGACCGGATGAATGACCACTATACGAACAAACTGACATTCAACTCGTTACGCAATAACAGTTAATTGTTCAGATCAGGTGCATCGGAATGAGTAAATTTCTTAGCCACGCCGGCCAACAACTGCAGATACCTGCATTCCCCGTTTGATAAGACTCACTGCTTGTCCGTATCCATCAAAGTATAACCTGAAATGGTATTCGCTAAATACGCATGCGTGTTCGGTATTATCACGCAGGTTATCAATCCAGCGCCCATGCGGTAGACTTTCAATGTTGCGCATTGAGAGCGGAAAGCAAACCAAGTGCATTGCGGTCCAGCGAATGATCTCAGGTCAGGTGCCAGGTAGTTAATGGGGCTCGGTTTCGTCGTCTCGAAACGTTCATGAGCGACGTTCCACTCTTCCGATCGCGGTACTTTTACAGTGCTCAGCACTCAGCGCCGCGCCATCCCAAGCACATTTCCTCAGAAAGCCCCCAAGGGCGGTCCAATCATTCGACCACGTCCATTGGAAGTAGTCTCAGATGTAGCCGCCGTTGCTCGTCTGCGGTTCGTGTTTGCAGAAGGGCACCTGCAAGACGCGCCAGAAGCGAAAAACCAAACTGAGTATTCCTCTCTTCGAAGAGATCGCCGAGACCAAACGGCGTCGGGTCTAGACCAGCCGGCCAATTCACAAAGATGACGTTGCGAACCCCGGGCTCCGCTGGGGCTTGCACAGCGGGGCTCGAGAACATGTCATCAGGCATCCACGTTTCAGTACGGTCTAGGCCAAAAGCTTCATTGGCGATCTGAACGACATCGCTCCCTTTGCGACTGTGAAGCACAAAGAGGTTTCCAGGCACTACAGAAGCAACCATCAAGCGATAGCTTTCGCCGACGCGCATGCGCCGCGGGCGGGTGTGCGGATTCGACTGCGAAGATTTTGGTGCTTCGTGGCCATCGACCATGGCCAAGTTTTCTAGTCCTGCGCGCTCATACTCCGCGAACAAGGCCAGAGATGTGTTGTCCGCAAAAACAGAGAAAGGATCTTCGTAGTTTTTTAAATGTCTCTGTAGAAGTGAGTCAAAGGCAGCAGGGGTATACTTCAATTTGCGCGAAGGGGTCCCCTTCGCAAACTCAAGCCAAATACAGCACTCCATGAGACCAATCTGATACAGGCCCAGAATACTGTGTAGAAGTTTAAAATCTCGACCCACGAGGTCGCGTTTCCCGTGGAGTTTCCTGATGAAGTAGGTCTCACCTTCCAAGCTTGCGGTCGGATTACGCGCCGCCCATTCTTGGCGCAACCATTGATCGCGATCTGCTGCTTCAGGTTTTATGCCAAGTCGACGCAAGGCGATGTCGATATGGTCGCGCAGATCAAACATTCCCAGCGCTTCGCTGGGTCGCCCCTTGCGCGCAGGCGCATTCGGGGCGCGAGCGGCCGCGTTGAGCGGGTTCGTGTCAGGGGTGCAGAGGCAGTCCAGATCCATGACGCAGAGCCTAGCGAAGTTCTGCCATCTGACAACAGAAAGACCCGCGCCTTGGAGCATCGGCGCGGGTTAGTGGCCCACAAGACCAATAGGTCACGGGATTGACGAGTTAGAATCCACCGGGCCGGAACTTGGGGCCGGGGAACCTCGGACCGCTAAAGCCGGCGGTCCCCCGGCCGCTTTTCTGTTGACCGTTGCCCGAAAACGTTCGGGGACGGATCGGCTTTCGGGCCACATTATTGAATGGCTTACTGATCTTTGGCGGTTTGCCGGATGCAGTACCATTGAACCCACGGGAAATTGGAGCCGGCTTACGGGCGACCCAATTGAAATGGGGCTTTAGTTTTGGTGCCTTTGCTGCTGCGTTGAAACTGGGTTTCAGAAAGGGTGGCTTTGCTTGCGCTGGGTTTGCTCCGGCCACCAGTGCAAGACTTGTGATGAACGCAAGCGCACTAGGAATGAAGAGTTTTCCAATCTGCATGTCACATCTCCAACTTAGTAACGATAGACGAATTGCCGGATCCCCTCATAAGCCTGCATGAAGGCGTCGGGGTCTTCTTGCGCCAGAAGCATCAGGTTCTTTGCGTCGTGGTTCGCGTTTGCGGCGAGACGGGCGAAGGGGCTCGTATGCTGAATCTGGCCGCGGTTGAAAGCTGCGATCTCGGCGAAAGGGTCAAACGTTCCGCGGTTCATCTGATTGCGACGTTCCTTCCCCATGGCGACCAACGCACCTAGCACTCCCTGGAGACCAGCCTGACCCATGGGGCGCATAAGCTCAGGATTGGTGGCGATCAATCCACGCGCCACCGGGGCGAGTTCTGGGTCGAGAGCTACGTCCGCATGTTGGCCGATCCGATACCAAACCTGAGGTTCGTCAAAGACCGAGATGATCTTCATCAGATAATACATGGTGTCGACCTTCGACTTGCCGGTGTTGCGGATGTCGCCGTCGTATAGAGAAGTCATCAGCTGTGGTTCGCGGAAGTGGGCAAAAGTGGGATGGACACCGGCCTGAGTGGCCTGCACCTGTTGACCCGTATTCATCATCGCACCCTGTGCATTGGCGGGTGCAATGGCCCCCGTTGCTAGACTGGCTGCAGTCGCGGCAGCGAGGAAGGTGGTAAATTTCGACATGGTTTTTCTCCTGTTTGATCTGACAGCATGCTTGCTGCTGCCTCTTGATCAACGGCCCAACCCTCTATTTGCAAACGTGAAATCTGGACGAAATGGGAAGAAATTCTGAAGTGGAATTAAGTCCCATTTTCTCTGGGGACAGATGGATTAACTGCCATTCGACTACCTGTCCTGAGGGGGGCCGATTTCGCTATCGGAAAGAGACTTCAACCCACTGGAGGCTCAGATGAGAAACCTGACACTTGCTATTGCGGCTGCGTTTTTGTTCGTCAGCGCACAGGCAACCGCAAACCCGAAGACCCCGAGCGGCGACCAGCTTGTTAAGATGGCCAGCCCTCAATGGGTCGGCAAAGAACTCAAGCGGAGCACGACACACAGTCGCAACCACTATGGGCAGACAAGATCAGGCCTGAAGTCGCAAGCAGCCGCTTCGGACAAGCCTAAAAGCAGCTTCGCCGATAAGAAGACTGCGATCAAAGCCACCCGCAAACTGATCCAAGCCAACAGCAAGGAAATCGCGCAGTGGCTCAAGACAGCGAAACCTGGAACAGTAAAGGCGATCGGGACACAAACCAAAAAACCGCTTGCTGGTGTCAACATGGGCCAGGGCAAGCTGGGCACCGCGGCGACGCCTGGCGGCATGACGATACCGGCTTACGGGGCGCGTGTTGTTTTGCAGCGTGACCCCAAGAGCAAACTGGGTTTCCGGATCAAGAATGCCTACCCCGTTGTAGCGCGCTCGACGCCAAAGCAGCTCAAGACCTTCCGATCCACGCCGCCGGGTCGAATGGGATCGCAGTTCCGTAGAGTAGCGCCGCCCCCCCGACTCCCAAGGTAAGTTGTTTGTGGCTTGTGCCCGCTCTTTGGCTATGATCGCAAAGGGCAATCTCGAGAGAGGGCGCAAATGAGTGATTTTGTATCTACCCTCGCTGAACTTGCCGATGCGAAGGTTCGCGACTTCATCGCCGGACTAACGCTGGAGCAGAGGACTGCGGCCCAATCCAGTCTGCTTGAATGCGACATCGAGGCCAGGAGCGAAGGCACGCAACTGCGCCTTCTACAAACTCTGGCCGTTCTTCAGCTGGAAGACATGACGAGATCGATATCGGTTAGCGAATCTATCTCGCTGATCTGGCCGGAGAGCCAAACCAACGACGGCGATCCACGCGGCTTGCTCGAGCTCTCTGCAGATTGGCCCAACTTGGTCCAAGGCCTGTCGCGGGATGTGGTCTATCTGGCACGTGCGAGGCAGATGAAGGACCTTGCGTTGATTGCACCGTTTGAGGAGGCCAAGAACCTGCGCGCCAACGCGCTTGAAGTTGCCCGAAGCACAAACGACGCGACACTGTCAGCGGCGCTGCGCGCAGATGCTCAGTTTCTCGATGCGAATATCCGCGTGGATCGCGTGGCCGCCGGGGCGTCGGACAATGCGGAGGAAGACCTGTCCAATGCAATCACCACGTATGAATACCTGCGTGCGCATTGGGGACCTGAAAACCATCCACGCGATCACCTGCAGGTGCTCAGCAATCTTGCAAGCTGCCTGAAGAACCGCGCAAACCTTGCAAGCGGCCCGTCTTCTGCTCGGGACACTAAAGATGCAGTCGAACTATTGCAGCACGTCGTTCGAATGGCGCGCTTGCAGGAGGATGTGGAGACCGCATCTCTTGCTCAATTCAATCTTGCGATTCTCCATTTTCAGCGAGCCAATCGTGAGACGGCTGAAGCCCGAGAGGTGGCTCTAACGGAATCAATAGAGGGGTTCGCGGCATTACGGGAGATCTGGAGCGGCGAGGTGCATCGCGGATCGCGGGTGAAGGCAATGGTCAACCAAGCAGTCGTCACCAGTCATCGTGGTCGTCTGCGTACCGCGCGCGAGGGTCTGAAGGACTTCGAGGCTGCTGAAGCGCTTTGCGCCGGTGCCATCGATACGTTCCACATGCCAGGAAACGAAGGTGATTTGGGCCGAGCGTGGTCGCAAAGAGGCTCCGCTCGTTGGTCAATGTCACGCCGCATGACAGGGGCGACTGCGCGGGCACAACTGTCCGAGGCTCTAAAGTGCCATCGCGAAGCAGAGGAGATTTGGCGTCGCCTCGATGCAGTAAGCGAACAGGCCAGCTGTCTTATGGATCAAGCGATCGTCCACGCCAGTCTTGGCGAGGCCCACATTGGTGCGGAGGCCCTGCGTAGTATTGATCGCGGCATCGCCATGTTCCAACGCGCCTATGAGATGAAGGTAGAGGCTGGTGATGATTTTGGCGCCGCGCTTGTGGCCCGCAATCTCGCATCGGCTTGGAGCAACAGAGGCGACTACGTCGCGGGTGCGGCGGCACGCATAAGCCTTTCCAAGGCCATTGAAGCGTTTGATCGGACGATGACGGTTTATGACTCCGAAACCGATGCGCAGCTGCTAGCGGACATAGGAGCTGAGAAGGGTGCCGCGCTTCTGACACGCGCGGGCTCTTTGTCCGGAAACGAGCGCCTAAAGGATTTAGACGAAGCGATCGGTCTTTTGGAGCGTTACATCGCTATGCTTGAAATGCCTCATGACGCGCGCTCCATAGCCTCAACTTCGTTCAACTGTGGCTTGGCGTACGCGATGCGGGCGAAGGTTCTGCCCTCCGATGGAGAGGCCAATATTGATCCGCTGAACCAAGATGCTCGGCGCGCGGAGGCTCTTTTTGACCGTGCACTTGATGTTTTCGAAGGATCGGAGGATGCCGTAGATGCGTTCGATCCCTTGGTGGCACTTGCAGAGCTGACCACTTGGCAGGCCCAAAACGGCGCTTCCGATCGCGTCGCCAGACTAAAGCGTGCTATTGCGTGCGCCGATCGTGCTGTTGCGACCTACACACCTTTTGTCAAACCGCGTGCTTGGCTTTCTGCCGCAGAGGTTCGCTGCCGAGCGCTTTTCTTGGCCGAGGACCGATTGGCGAAAGGAGCTCTCCAGGAGGTCTTGTCTCAGGGACTCCGGCTGGTGATGTCGTTACCCGATACCGAAGGGCAAGAAGCTGCCCTGAGGGCGATCGCCGGTGTCGGAGATCGGCTGGCGGTACTGTGCGCTCGCCAAGGCGATCTGACCGGAGCGCTCGACGCCGTAACCCAAGGAAGGTCTGTGCGCGCCTCGCGAGACTTTGCACTTGCCGACGAGAGCAAGAATCTAGCTGATCTGCGCACAATTCTGTTCGAAGCGCGCGCAAAAGTGGACCATTTAACAGAACTGCTTGAAGAGTCGGGACGAGAAGATAATGAGACAAGTGCAGAGCTTGAGCTGGCACAAACCGATCTAACAGCGGCTCAAACTAATCTCGATACAGCGCTCGCTGATGCGTTGCAGAGCTGGGGCCTTGGACGCTCCGATCCAGCCAAGTTAAAAGCGACCCTCGGCGACCACGATCGGCTAGCGGTACCCGTGATCTCAGAAACCGGAGGCGGCGTCCTTATAGTGTCGGGTTCTGAAGCCGGCTTTGGTCTTTCTTTTTTGAATCTGCCCGGGCTCACCTCTCATACACTCGATCGCATTCTCGAAACACCAGAGACGGGTTGGACACAGGTCTACGCGCACACTTTCGCAAATGTCAGCCAGCAAGTCTGGGATCCGCTCAGTCCAGCCGCGCAGCGTTTTATGGCAGCTTTGGACCGTCTTCTCGTACAACTGTGGGAAATTTTGATGGGGCCGCTGCATGCCGCTCTTGATCGCGGAACACCTGGGGGGCGGAGACTGGGAACGATTACGCTGATCCCGCCGGGCCGTATGGCGGGCCTTCCGCTTGGCGCAGCACGTGCGGGTCATATGCACCGGCCATTTCTAAGCGATTGGCCCGTCGCCTACAGTCAGAGCCTGACGGCGTGGTGTATCGCCCATGACCGAGCACGGACCCGCGCCACAGGCCCACGTCATCTTCTCAGCATTGCCGATCCAACCGAGGACCTTGCGGTCGAGCGAAACTACAAGAAAACTGAGACGTCTTGGAACCTGGTCCCAAAGCGAGATGCATTGGGACGTCCCAAGCGCATGCTGGGTTGGCGTGCTCCAGGATGGACGCAGTTTGAGCCGGATCGCCGTACCGAGCTTTTGCATCGGGGCGCTACGATCCCTGCCGTTTGTGATGCGCTATCCAACGCCTCTCATGCGGTTTTCTTCTGTCATGGAGGCTGGGATCGCGACCGCGGAACCGACTCAGGTCTGATGCTCGCAGCGACCCAAGAAGGGGTCGAGAGTGTCGATGGTCCATGGCCGGGCGAGATGATGACAATCGATAGACTGGTTGAAGAAGCTGCTGAGCTTCAGCGGGTTCGAATGTGCATCTTGGCCGCCTGCGAAACGGCTCCCGTGGGCCTGTTGGTGCCGGATGAGTTTTCCGGCTTTGCCCATGCACTTTCGCTAAGCGTCCCAATGGTCGTATCAACCCTTTTTCCCGTCACACCGGATGCGACCAAACTGCTCTTGGACGCGGCATTGGCGCTACACCTTGGCTCAATCAATTATTCGATGCCGATCGCACTGGCACAGGCACAACATGCCGCCGCCTATGGGGGCGACAGGGCGTTGTCCTATATCCTCGAACACGGATCACCACACCCTGACCCTGCTACTTTGCTACCACCCGCTATCGAAGCAACCTCTCAGGCTACGGCTATCCCGGTTCCCATTTCGCGCGTGGGAAATGGCGAGAGCAAGGCGAAGCCCGAAGCATTGCTCAGAGCGCCGTCCCCGCCTGACACTCATTCGAAGGCCGAGCTTGATCTAAATCGACGCGCATTTTATTGGGCAGCATATGTAGCGATAGGCACTGATGCAGGCGGTATAGGGCCCTGAGACCGGCGCTTTTGATGACACAGCACAGCATTTCCTGCCATTTATTCTGGCTACCAACTCATTATCTAGAGTTTCATTTCATTTAGAGGGAATGGCTTTTGCAGCAGCATGGTCTCAGTTGAACAAGGAGACCTGACATGAACGTACATATGCTGCCTGAACCCGACGCTCTTACAACCGCAGAGCGCCTGCGGAAAGAGCTCTATACGCCGGAGTTGACGGATGTAGATCTCAAACCCGCCCTCTCTTCCGCAGACCCGAAGCTGGCAGCAAGCCGAATAGCGGAGGGCTTGGCAGCGATTGCGACACGCGGAACAGCGGCGCAAGCTCAAGCGCACATTGACCGGATCAGCCGAGACGAAGCGCGCACGGAACAAAAACTGAACCCATTGGCAACCAAGCTAAAGACTTCGTTGCGCTATGAGGTTCGGTATGAACGTAGCGGTGACAAACTCTATCGTTTGCCAACGGGCGAGAAGATAAAGGCAGCATTTGAGCTTGTGCTAAGCCTCGCAGCCCTTGTGATGGCGGTCTATGTTGTGGCGGCTTTCGTCAAAAGCTCCACCTACAGCCTCGAACTCAGCGGTTCCTGGTTGCGCTCGATTGGCTATGCTTTTCCAGTGGTGCTTGCAGCAACAGGGATCGCGGCCTTTGTCGCATTCGAGCCAGATCTGACGAAGCTACGCCGGATAGGCAAGCGCGTTGTGGTGCTCGGGGTGGTCGTGTTTGCGATCTGGGCCGTTCTGACTGGCTGGCTGTTCATTGGTCTTGAAGGCGGAGAAGAAGTACTATTCGCGCTCGACGCGGCTGAACCGAGCCTAATGGAGATCTTGTTCCCAACGTCGGCATTGGGCACAGCCTTGCTCGTGACCCATGTCTTGTCCGACGTGCTGTTCTCCGCAGCTTTGGGCATTCGGGCGGTGCTCCGCAGCCGGACCGAAAAAGGAAGACGCCGTGATGTGCGGGTCTGTGAGGACTACCTGCTGACAGAGAAGCTCATGGCGCCTCTTGAGGCCCAACTTAACGCCCTTGCTACGGAGCGCTCAGGGTTTGAAGCGGTGATTTCAGATGCGAGTTCCATCCGCGAGAAAACCGTTGACGAAGCCCTTGCCAGGATCGCGAATCTTCAACGTCAGCGCGATGCTCACATGGCAGAGGCGGAAACCCGGTTCTTGCAGCTGGCGTAGCAGGTCTTTCCTCCCTGACAGCTATGCTGCGCCTCAAGGCGGCCCGGCCTCCGGGCCGTCTTTTGCTTGGTCAGTCGATCCGCAGAGTTAA
>JASJAW010000004.1 GCA_030066795.1 Dinoroseobacter sp. | reverse complement strand
TCTCGGCGATGCAATTTCCTTCTCGTTCAATGGCGAAGATGAAAACAGCGAAGTCGCTGAATACGCAAATGACGAGGTGTTTCTTCTAAGATTCATCAATCAAGATGGGGCGAGGGTTAGCGCAGATGGCACAGCATTCGATCTCGACATCGAAGAAGCGACCAAGCTCGCTTGTTTCTTCGGTACCTGCTTCGCGACGAATGTCTACCGAACGGCTTTCATAAGGAATGAAGTCGGTGGTTCGATCACTGCGAACAAAGTGATCGACATCGATGGGATGGCCGCTGCCTCCATTTTCAATGCCGGTACAATGACAGGCGACATCGACTTCTCGAAATCCGCTTCTAAGGGGGACGACTTCGAGTTCCGAAATAGCGGATCTTATGAAGGTAACCTCACTTTTGGAGATGAAAGAAGAGATCTTGAGGTCTTCAATGCTGAGGGAGCCACCTTTATCGGAAATATCACGACAGTATCAGGTGAAGAAAATGCTGTCGAATTGGAGAACGCCGGCCAGTTTTCCGGTAGCGCGGAGTTGGTTTCTTTGGAAAACTCCGGGACCATCACTGGTAACCTCAACATTCTAAGTTTCGGTGGCCGCTTCTTTCGAGAACACCTGAACACCGGGAAGATCGTAGGGGATATCAGCGGAGACGGTTTCAATTCCTTCTCTAACACTGGTGCGATTTCAGGAAACTTAGCATTCGAAACCGGAATGGATTTCGACAATACGGGTACACTGGCAGGGTCCTTTACTATCACGAATGCCGCGAGCACTCGATCTATCGAGTTCATCAATACAGGCGTTGTTGAGGGCGATGTGAATTTGGCAGCAGGCGATGATTTCTTTGACAACTCTGGCACAATTGATGGGTCGGTCAATCTTAACAGCGGTGATGATACCCTGGTTTGGAGAACTGGAGACGCAGCAGGAAGCGAAACAAGTATCGAAGGCGGAGCGGGCAACGACTCTATCATCTATGCTGTTGATCCTCAGAGTTCGCTTACATTCACGAGCCTAGCAGATTCCCTGTCGCCGGTAACTGGGGTGTCCGGATTCGAAGTTGTTGGCAAATCGGGCTTAGGAACGCTTACTTTCGACTTCAACTCGGCCACGAACTTCAGCTCGCCTGTCGTTCTCGAAGGCGGAACGCTACGTCTATTATCGGATTTCAACATTAGCGATCCGGACGGCGGGTTTATTGCCCGAGAGGACGCCGCGATTGTCGTAAACGGTGGCACCCTGCGCCTATCTGGCGATCTCATTGACAGTTCGAGCGAACTACGTCGCTTTGAAAACCTGAGCGGTGGTGTAGTGGAGTTCGCCGACCCAGACGCGTCTAGAGTAAACGTTGAGTCAATTCCTTTCAGCGTGTCGAGCGACTTCGGCGTAACCAATGCCGGGACGATTAACGGGGCAGTCGTGTCGCGCCTCGTCACGAACACCGGAACCATCGAATATGCCACCGACAGCGGTTCGGGCTTTAGCAGTGCCGTAGATATTGAGTTGAGCGAACCAGACGATACTGGCGATCTGGGCGTGATCAACAGCGGCACAATCCGTGCTGCCGGAACAGCACCTCAAACTGACGCAGTTCGTTATTCTGCCAATTCTGTAAGAGATTATTCCGGTGCGGCACGCCTACAGAATGAAGGTCTCATCGAGTCTCTGACGACCGAAGGCAGCGGAGCATTCCTAGAAAATAACCTGATGCAGATCGAAAATTTTGATGATGGCATCATCCGCGGGGAACGTCATGGGATCGAATTCCGGAAGGATAGCTTTACAAGTAACCTTTTTGGCAACGATCCCGGGACATTAACGATTTTAAACAGGGATACCGCCCGTATCGAATCCGATCGAGATGCCATCGGGCTCTTTGTCTCGGGCGTTACTTTCGGCGAATTAGACGTGACCCAATTAGAAATCGATAACAAGGCGGGGGCAACGATTGCGGGCGACACCGACTCTAATGACGTTGGCTACGCCATCCAATCGGAGAGTAACATCTCAGTCTTTTTGAACAACGCCGGCACGATAAACGGCGATATCATGATGAACTCAACTACGCAGCAAATCGATCAGTTGTCCTTGTTGCCCTACGCCGTCGAAATTGCAAACACGGGAACAATCATAGGAAACATCGACACCGGTAGCTCTGACGACCTCCTAAGCAATCGCGGTTCCGTGACAGGATCAGTGGATTTAGGCGACGGCAGTGATCTCTTCGTGGACTGGGTTACAGGGAATCCCGGAACGGTTACTTCGACTGTCTCAGGCGGTAGTTTCTTCGATTACTGGGCTTATGGGGTCGATGAAGGGCAGACCTTTACTTTTACCGATACGTCAGATTTCGATCCCGCTGGGGTAGCAGGAAACAGCTTTGAAGGCATTGGAACATTTGGCGGCGGTACAGCGGTCATAGCACTCGCTGGCGACCCGAATTTAAGCGCCCTTCTCCGCTTTTCGGCGGACACGACACGTATCACTGAAGATCTGACTATAGATACAGGATTTAGCTTAGTAGGTGAGGTCGTAGGAGAAGACATAACCTTCAGAAACGAGGCTAACATCGATCTCGGAGGCGATATAGCGTTTAGCTCCAACGGGCAGGAATTCATCAACACGGCGGGAGCAACTGTCAATCTTCAGAACGGAGCCGTGATTCAATTCAACCGAGCAGATCAGCAAACATTGTTGAATGATGGCTCGATCGTAGGCGGCATTACTGGCCGCTTTGTGTCTCGAGAGTTGGGTCCCCTGACCGTTATAAATACTGGCAGTATCTCGACTACCCGTGACAACTTTCCTGAGACCCTCGATATGGAGCAGGGTATTGACCTTACGAACTCCGGAACGATCTCGGCCGACAGTGGTACTTTTTCCGGCGCGACTGCGATCGTAATCGAGCAGATCGCATCGACGGTCGACAACAGCGGTACGATTGAAGGTATCGGTACGGACAGCGTTGCAATCGACATCGACGAGGCGCCGATTGAGATAACCAATCGCAGCGGCGGGGTAATTCGAGGCGTTGACACTGCGATTACATTCGACGGGGTTGATAGCTTTGGGCAAACGCCGATCGACGTCACTATAGACAATCAAAGTGGCGCAACGATCACCTCGGAAGGAGAGGCAATCCGGTCGCTGGTTCCGGGTGCGACCAGTTTTTTTGATCAGCGGTTTCGCGTCAGTATTTCGAATGCGCAGGGTGCAACGATTGAGGGCGATTCCAACAGCTCCGGTGATGAAGCCGCGATCCGTATCACCATGCCAGAAAGGGTCACTCTCCAGAATTCGGGCTTGATTTCAGGCGATGTTCTTTTGGAACAGCGCAGGCTTGACAGTTTTCCCACTGATGAAGTCTCTGGCGTTGCGTTTGTAACCAACACTGGCACCATCGATGGTGACCTGGTGACCGGCGACAATCCAAATGTGCTTGGACAGAGTGGTTTCTACGATCTTGTCCAAAACCGCGGCATCATAACTGGAGACGTTAGCCTTGGTGCCGGCGACGACTTCTTCGTTTGGTGGCAGACCGAGGCTAACGGAACCACCAATGGATCCATTGCCGGGATCCTCGATGCGGGGACCGGCGAGGACTCAATCCTTGTTGGGGTGGATTCTAACCAGACAGTGACGATCACTGAACTGGAAAGTCTTACGGCGCCTACGGGTGCTCCGACAGGTTTCGAAACTGCCGGTTTCTTTGGAGACGGCACTTTAATCCTAGACTTTGATGGGCCCGGGACTGCCACCCTGAATCGCTTTGAAGGTTTCGGACGTGGCACCGTAGACATCAGGAGCGATGTCAAAATGGTCGACGACCTCGAAATGGAAGGGGACGAGTTCAACCCTGTCCTGGTTCGGACAGGCGAAGGTGGGTCGATTATCAATCGCGCGACCTTAACTTTGAGCTCAGCTGACAGAACCTCTGGAATTCAGTCGGCAGCAGACATTGGTCTCGCACATGAGGGCCTTTTTCTTAACGATACGGGAGGAGTAGTTCAGACAGAGCTGGTTGTTACCGACTTCTGCACGTCATGTCCCGGGGTGGATTACACAGCGGGGTCTCTTAACTTCGGTGATCGTGGAGACCAGACAGTCGAAAACCGCGGCACAATAAACACCTATATCGACTTTACCTTTAGCGCTGAGGACTTTTTCAATCGCACGACGACCACTGGTGATCGGTTAATCAACTCGGGCACAATTGTTTGGGATCCAGATGCGTTGATTTTGTCTGCCGAGGCAGAAGGAGTATTCGCTGACTCCTTGAGCGCACAGGATCGGTTGGTAGAGTTCAACGACATAGGCAGCGTTTTGAACTCCGGCTCCATTATCAACCGCGACACAAGTCCCGGAGTTGACGGCACGATCTATTTCTCGCGGTCGATGAGTCCGGAGTTGGGGTTCGAGAATACCTCAACAGGTCTGGTGGAGGCGGCTCAAGGAGTAGCGCTGTTGATCGGTGGTAGCGGCCAGCCCTTCCGAGGCCGAGACACGCCGAGCATCAACCCAACAAAGATCAGAAATGCAGGTGTCGTGCGCTCGCTTGATGGCAGTGCGATACTGATCGAAGGCGGCGACGGGGTTGATTTCGCCAATTCCGCAGGGGGCCTCATAGAAGCTTCTGGCCCAGACCAGTATACCGACGAAGATGAAGCTGCCGCGCTTTGGATCGATGACCAGGATGGCGTCGCAAGCGAACGGACCGACATAGAAATTCAGAACCTCGGAACAATGGTCGGCCCGCTTGGTATCTACTTTGACGAGGTCAACGAGGACATCGTTATACGTAACGCTGGCCGGATTGAGGGCCGTGCTGCCGGAGGGGCTGACACAACTAATGGTGCAGCGATCTCTATGTTCGACTTCGATGGGCCCGGTTCTGGAGCTAACGGCTACCTGGTTTGCTCAGACGGTAGTTTTGATAGCACGGACGGCCATTGCTACACCCGGATCACAAATGAGGCGGGCGGACAGATCTTCGCTGACGGGACGGCGATCGACTACGATGCCGAGTTCGACCGTAACAATTTTGAGTTGACGATTATCAACGAGGCCGGCGCTACGATAACTGGTGATCAGAACGCCGACGAGATTGGGTTAGCTTTGCGCGTTCGCCGCGACGCAACCAGCAGCTCGGGCGTTACCAACGTCTCGCTGACCAATGCAGGAACTATCAACGGAGATATCAGCCTGTTCACAGGCGATGACACCATTTCCAATAGCGGCTCGATTAACGGCAACTTGGATTTGTCCACGGGCGATGACCGTATCGAGGTGTTTAACGGAGCCTTCGTGCGAGGTTCGTTGGACGCTGGAGAGAATACTGGCGATGCTGACCTGCTGCAGGTTTGGCGCGACTTAGGCGGCCGGATTGGATCAGAGGCGCGAAACACGGGAGTGATCTCTGACAATGATCTAGACGTCGTAGCGGGAACATTTGAGACGATTGAACTGAACGCCGGTCTTGGCTCATCGGCCTTGGCGGTGGAGGGTATTCTAGATGCCGATTTGATCCGCTTGCAAAACGGTGAATTGAACCTGAACGACGCCATTGAAAGCTCCGGTATGTGGCAGCCGGAAACCTGGGACCAGATTGGGGGAGGCGTACTCAGAGTTGACGCGGGCGGTGTTCTTACTGGCGATGGTCTCGTCGACAACTCACTGACTGAAGTCCTCGGTACTTTAAGGCCGGGCAACTCTATCGGCACTATCTCTTCGACTGGAGTTTTCGAATTTGGGAATACGTCCAACTACGAGATCGAGTATCGGGTGCCTGATGACTTGAGCAACCTCAGTAGTGATGGAGCGTTAGTAGGGCGGAACGTGGCATACGACATCGCGAGGTTCTCTGATTGCGCCGATTCAGGTTCCAATTGCGCTACTGGCCTCGCCGAGCAAGACGCTGATCTTGTTATTGCTACAGGAGAAATCGGGATAGCGTCTGGGGCTGCATTTTCGCCCGTCATCGACGTTGCTTCTGGAGATACCGCTGCTGATTTCGAAACGGCACTTGCCAGCAGCCCGGTTGGAGAAATTCGCTACTTGGTGTCCCGCTCCGAGGCCGGTAGCACGGAACGCTTGTCTGGTGTCGGACTTGGGGACATCGCTTTCAGCTATGTTAACGATGCAGGTGCTCCTGTGGGCCCGGGAGGAACGTGGAACAACCTCTTGATGGTGATCGGCGGTACCGGACCAAGTGGCTACAGCGAACCTCCAGCGGCTACTATCGGTACGATTATGCGTCCTGAAAGTGTACGACCTGACGGTGAAAGCGGGTGCTTGCCGGGACAAGTGTTGTTGTTTGATGGCCGGGATGGAGACTACGAAGCTTGCGTTTGGGTCGACTTCGTTGGAACTCGAGGAGAGTCTTTTGAACTCGCCGAGGGTTTGGATGAAACGCTGGAAGAAATCCAGATCGATCTTGGCTATGAACGTGAGCTAGATTGGTTTGATCAATCCGAAGCACGGATTGGTCTCGTTCTTGGTTACAGAGACACTGAGTTGAGGCTGAGTGACCGCAGTGGCCTGGACGATAGAACAACTCGTTTTGGAGCCTACTTAGATGTCCGCTCCGGCAAAAGCGATTTCACTTTCAGCGCGATATACGGTTATCACGATATATCTCAGAGCCGCCAAGACTCTCAGGGAGAGCAACTCTCTGGCAGCTACAATGCTACGTCCCTTTCAATCCAAGCGAGTTTCACACAATGGAGCTACGTAGACCCTTGTTGGGATGTTGGGGCCACCGGTTCGCTTAGTTGGAGCCGCGTGTCACGCGACGGATTTACTGAAACGGGAGGTTCAGCGAGTGGGCTGGAACGTTTTGGATATGATAGCGCTACCGGTAATGGGCTTTGGGGGCGAGCAGGGCTTCGCGCAAAATTCCGAGGCGCTGCGAATGGGACGCCTACGGATTTCAATGCGTTGATCGGCTATGAAACACTAATTTCAGGCGGAGATCTGGATCTTACAGGCGGCTTTATTAACGATCCAACCGGAAGCAGACTGGGCGTCAGTGCGTATAATCGTTTCGAAGAAAGCGCCTATCTCGCTGAGTTTGACCTCACAACACATCTCTCGGATGACGTAACGCTTCGCGCCGGTCTTGGCGGCCGCTTTGCTTCGGCTGGGCAGGACTATTCCGCTTCACTCAACCTTCGTTATGAATGGTGAGGAGCGCAGCCGTGAAGTACTCCTACCGCTTGCCAGCATCGATTATCTTCGTTGTTTTTGTCCTTTCAGGGTGCTCGCAGTCGCGCCAAACCGAAGTGCAACTTTCTTCCCTTTTCGAAGACACCGTCACCACGACCGTTTTCTTCGACTTTGACAAAGCGGAACTGGATGCAACAGCGCGCGCCGCGTTGGGGGAACAGGCCGCCTTCATTCTTCAGTACCCAACAATTTGGTTCCGCGTGGAAGGTCACGCTGACCGCGTTGGCTCAGTAGATTACAATGAAGTTCTAGGCTTGAGGCGCGCAAATGCGGCTCTGGAGTATCTTGTTTCGCAAGGCGTGCAACGCTCTCAACTAGAGGCGGTAGTCTCATTCGGCGAAGAAAGGCCGGCGATCGAGATCGAGGCGCGGGAACGTCGCAATCGTCGTGTAGTCACAGAAGTCGGCGGAACACTCGATCCGGTCTGCAATTGCCGGAAGAGGCCAGGAGTAGAATAACCGGTCGATATTATTTATCGGTGTTTAGAACAGTAGATGAGCTCGATCACCTAAAATTTCATTTGATTTCAGACACGTAGTTGATCGTGCGTTTGCATCGTGTCGTACATCGCTATAGTAACACTCCGAGTATTATCTTGTGTGCTCGGCGCAAAGCTGTTCAGCTTCTTCGTCACTCAACCCGAGTTCCAGAAGCCTACAGTAGCGATCCTTTCCAGCGACTTCGTGGTAGGCACAGGTGCGGCAAGCGCCGAAGGTCTTGTAAGACTGAGCTTCGAGAAGTTTTAGCAGCACCTCTCTCAACGAAGAACTTAAGGTATCGATCTCCGAAGCTGTCATCTCTGCAAGGACAGACGCCAACGACGATTCACGCTCCAACGTCGCATGGCCGTCCGGAGTCACCGTGTAGCTTATGCTGCGACCATCCTCAGGATTAGGAGTCTCCTCGACCAACCCTTTTCGAACAAGCGCCTTGAGTGTCTGAGAGACGGTACCTCTCGTCGCCCCGAGATATTCTGCAACTATAGACGGTTTTCTAGAAAACCGGTTGGCACGTGCCAAGTATCCTAGTGCTGTAATTTGCGCAGGGTTGATGTCGCTGGCTCGGCTATCCGACGCCACGACTCTCGTAACACGTTCCAAAAGACTATGAAGTTCACTGGCACGACGGTTTCGTTGAGGTTCTGGTCTGTTCATAGGTTTTTCCTAGCACGGCGCCAACATAGTTTAAAGGTATCGACTCGATATTAATTATTGAAATAGTATCGAGTCGATACTATTAAGGAGGTCGTTAACCGACTTATCAAGGAAATCAAAATGCCCCGATTGATCAAAACGCTATCGCTCATCGTCGTTGCCTCAGCGGCAAACGCTGACGGAGATCACGCACACCAGGCGATTCAACAAGAAGGCGCTATCTTGTCAGAAGCCGGAACGACGGACTCCGCTCCATTCGACATCTTGGCTGCACATGTCCATCGAACCGGCAACACTGTAACCTTTCATATGACAACTGCTGGTTTAGCTGGCGCTGAAACCCCCGAGCCCAAAGGGGAAGTAGGGGGGGCTCCTGTCTTGTCCTATGTCTGGCCGACTTCGCTCGACCCATCTGTCGTTGGTTTTGACAAGGGAGCGGGGATACTGGCAATGGCAGCGACCAGCCATCCTGACTTTGACGATACACCGCTCTTCGACGAAAATCTGGACGGCGACCCGGGAAACGATGGCGAAATCTGGCATAGCCACTGGGTCGTTCTTGCGCCATCAGAAAGCTGTGGCCCGGGAGCTCTCGCTGTGGCTGATATTCCGGAAAGAGCGGAACCAAGCTTGCCTGCTACGTGGCCTGGGTTTCCCATTTTACTAGACAGTCCGGGATTTACTCCGATCTTTGATGGACCTGAGGTCACGATTAACGCCGCTGTTTCCGGCGGAGCAGTTGGAGCTTCTTTCGATGGAGTTACAGCGGCTCTTCGAGTGAACGAAAGTATCCACGCTCCGCTTCTGTGCGTGACAGATGTTTTTGACATCGCTTCGGGTGATCTGAGCCTACCTGGGCAGATCGAATAACCTGTTCCCACTATAGCGTGCTGCACATTTGCAGCACGCTCACCAAAGGTGTTGTCCTTTTGCGTATTTGCAAATGCATAGCCTAGCACTTGTCAAACGTTGAACTGGCAAGCTGTAAATGGAAGTTAAATCTCTACGCTGCCGCGCCCCTCGAATGGTGGCGGCATTTTTTCAAGTTCGGCCTCGCGGTAGGCGAAGTCAGGCAACAGGCCGTCCATCTCGAATAGTGGCGTCCCGTCGTCATTACGACGGATCTGCCCTTCGATCAGAAGCATCGCATATCCATGCACCATGCTCCAAAGCATCCATTCAGTTCGCCACGGACTTCCGGGCGCATCGGCTTTGTCCCAATCGAGACCATGAGCTACGCCCCGCAAAATTCCGTAGCTGTTCCATGCTGCTTTCTTAAGCTCAGGGTCACTTGCGTCACAAAGAGTACTCGAAAACATGAGCTTGAAGAGCTCCGGATTAGATAGCGCAAATCTCACGTAACCGTTGCAGGCCGCCTTGAGGCGCTCTTTGCCCGGAGGAAGATGTTCGACTCCACTAGACATCTCTTGAGCATGCCGTTCAAACCCGACAGCAGCTATTGCAGTAAGTAAACCACGTAGCCCATCAAAATGGTTCTTGGGGGCGGTGTGGCTTACTCCGACTCGGGCAGCAATAGATCTAAGAGATACAGATTCCAGTCCTTTCTCCTCCAGCTCTGAAAGACCCGCATCTACCAAAGCGGTCTTCAGGTCACCATGGTGGTAATTTTTTCTATTATTTTTCAACATACTATGCGCTCCATATTTCCACTGTAAATTTTTTCTCTGGACTTTGCAAGGCTGAGGGCTCTATTTATAGACAGTGGAAATTTACAGTGGAGATATTCAGATGGTTTCCGATGTTCTCTTACCCGATATTGTTTTCTCGCATGTAGGCACAGCTGCGATGGTGGGATGGGTGCTGCTCATCCTTGGGCCACGCCGCTACACTTGGTTCAATGCGATCCCCCTTTGGATAATTCCGAGCGGCCTATCTGCCGTATATGCTGCTCTGATCTTTAGTCGTTTCTCTGGAATGGGTGGTGGTTTCGACAGTCTTGAGAACGTCGCGATCCTCATGTCTGACCGCTGGGCCCTGCTAGCCGGTTGGGTGCACTATCTAGCATTTGATCTCTTTGTGGGTGCCGTAATGGCAACGCGGATGGATCGAGCCGGTGTCGGACGCCTGGTGCAGGCCCCGATCCTGCTTTCTACTTTCATGCTTGGGCCATTGGGCTTCCTGATAGCCGGTCTGACAGAATTAGGTCTTCGCGCCGCCGTTCTTCCAACTCAATCCCGTTCTCTAAAGGGAGACTACCATGTCCTTGCTTGATACTAACTCCCCCTCGATTGCCCAAGAAGCGCCTTCGCAATTCCGTGTTCTTGCAGTTGTCTCGGTGGTCCTTGTCGCTTTGACTGTTCTTTGGAGCTTTGTCGACGACCGAACGATTGAAGGCGTGGCAGTCTGGATGAAGCCACTCAAGTTCGCGCTAAGCTTTGCTGTCCTGTTCGCAACCATAACGTTGGTTGAAACACGCTTGTCACCAAGTGTCCGCGAAGGTTGGCCGTTTCGAGTTATTGGCTGGGTCATGGCGGCCGCTTTTCTCTCGGAAATGGCCTACATGATGTACCAGGCCGGTCGCGCAGAAACGTCCCACTTCAACGTCTCTACACCTTTTCATCGCATGATGTACGAAGTCGTCATGGCTGCAGGAGCGGTGTCTCTGGTTGCAGCGACTGCAGCCATTGGATGGCTAGTCAAGCGCGATAAGAGTGCAGACTTAAGTCCAGCGGTGCGCGAAGCTATCTGGCTGGGCTTCCTGTTGACATTCGTCCTAACGATGATCGTTGCCGTTACAATGAGCTTTTTGGGTGACCGTCATGTAGGTGTTCATCCTGTGGGAGCTCCGACTTTGCCTCTTGTAGGTTGGTCGGGCGTTGTCGGTGACTTGCGCCCTGCACACTTCGCATCGCTTCACGCAATGCAGGTTTTGCCTTTCCTCGCTCTGTTGTTGGAACGTGGAGAGAAAACCGCTTCTGTTAAGACCATACGGCTCGCCGCAATCGTTTACAGCGGCCTGACCTTCGCGGTCTTCGGTCAAGCCCTGATGAACATTCCGCTTATCCCTCTCGGATAACACAGGTCCGTGCTCTGGTCGCCTTTCCTGGGTACCCAGCGCCTTCTCAGAAAAACTAGGAGAACGAAATGTCAAAAAGACTATTCACTTTGTGTGCCGTAACAAGTCTTCTGGTCAGCGGTGCAGCCCTTGGCGAAACGACGCCAAAAAACGTCCTTGGAACCTGGAAGACCGGAATTGGCGAGCAACCAGCACCTGATGGAGGCACGGCCTATCTACAGGCCACCACAGTGTTTACGGAGGATGCTCAAGATCTGATCTTCGAGATCTTCGCTGACCCCGAGTTGCAGATGCCACTATTCAAGTACCACTCAAGCGGTCCTTGGGAGGCGCTGGGACCGTCCTCTGTTGTTCCCGGTGCAATGGAGGTCAACATGACGAATGATTTTTCACGAGTGGAGATCTTCGTTGATGAACCTGACATTTGGGCAGCGTTGAACATGGCGGACTGCCCTTTGCAAATCGGGGAAGCGGTCGAAATAAAGGACTGCGTAGATGGCCCTCCATTTATAGTCACAGACTGCATGGACATGGATCTGGTCATGGTTGATCAGGAAGGGCAACGGCTGCGTTACGGTGGTGGCGATGTTGACCGGTGTGTAACCAGATCGACAGAGATCGGTACCGACGCCTACTTCAAATTGGATTGACCGACTATGATACTGACAAAACCTCGTATGCTCGCAATTTCTAAGAGCAGTGTAGTTTGAGCGAGTTTGCGTAACTGCCGCACACGGTAGAAAAGACAACTCCAAAGAAAAGGAAGCTGCGCCGGCAACCGATGCTGTTGCCGACCATATCGCGGTTCGGGTCGTCCAATACCGAGTTTGTTTTCGCGTCGGGGGCAACGATGTCCAGGGCTTCCGACGATAATTTCCGAACTGGCTGGACAACGGGCTTGGGGCTTGCTGCTAGGGTCGGTGAAGACTCGATGCTTCGCGGCGAAGTCGGATATGTAGACCTAGGCACCGAGCGCTACAGCATTGACGATGGGGCCGGCAACATGGCTGATATAGCGCAGAGCCTCGACTATCTACGCGCGACCGTAAGCTATAGTTGGTTCTTCTAGCAGTTTGGCGATTTTGCTTCTCGCAAAAGCCAAAGTCTCTTTGCGAGCTCCATGTATTACGCGCACTGCATTTCAGCCAAGTACTTAGGCATCTTGCACCACCGCGAGGTCGTTCGTGCAGGAGGACCATACGTCGTTTCAGCGCCCTCGCTAGCTAAGCGCGGGAACAGCGATAGAAGTTGATGCAACTTGAACGGGTGCAACGTCTTCAGTGCCTGTGGACCTGGGTAAAAACTCTCCGCTGGCGCACCGTTGGCGTAGATTACCTGGTGTTCCTCAAACATCACATGCACATAGGTAATCGTTCGACGACCAAATGCGATACGAGCTTTGCCGCCTTTCATGCGCGCAAGATGCGCAGCTTTCACTAGCATTTCGTCGCCGCGCTCATCACGCATCAGCAAACAGTGCTGCGGCGATACGATCAACCGATCTGTCGCACCGATAAGATCGGGGGCAATGACAATCGGACGCATTTTGGGATTTCGCACTAGAGATGAATGATCCAGTTGTTTAGCAGCAACAAAGATAATCGGACGCGGGCCGTTGTCGCGCGTGATCACCCGATCACCAACGCGCAAGGTTTCGATCGGGACCTCTCCAGTTTCAGTTAAGATAAGAGTCCCAGCAGCAAAGCAGAGAACATTTGTGCTGTCAGCAGTGAAAAACGAACCGGTCGCTGACCCACCCGTAAAGCTGAATGAAAAAGAGAGATCAGCAAACGACGCGTTGTTGGAGTAGTCGACCGGATTGCCTTTGGTGTCAAAACCGTTGCTTTGATCCAGCCGCAGGTTGTCTTCGAAGTCAGCGCGTAGCTCGCGCATGTGGTCGTAGTATGGACCAAAGTCAATGAAGTCTTGGCTGGAATCGAAGTCGGTGATGGTCGTGTCACCGGGGTCCCCTGCGAAGTTGGTCGCTAGGATATATGTGTCGCTCCCCAGCCCACCGGTCATGGTCCCACCGGATCTAAAGGTGAATTCGTCGTCACCCTCTCCGCCATCGGCGTCTACGTCACCAATGAGAAACAGCAGATCGTTGCCTGTTCCCCCAAAGAGAGTCGCTCCCCTTGAACCGAAAAGGTCGTCGTCTCCCTCATCACCATAGATAAAATCACTCGGACCGCCGTCGATGAAATCGTTTCCCTCTCCGCCAAAGATTGTTGCACCTTGGTCGGGCTCGCCTGGGAAAGAAGAAATGAAGGCTGTCGCAAAATCATTACCAGCCCCAAGGAACGCGACACCGGTCCCACGAATAGTAACGTTGTCATTCCCCATACCTGCGTCGATCGTTCCAGAACCGTCGAGCAAAATGGTGTCGTCACCATCACCCCCAATGACAGTGTCATCAACGCCAAGGCTGTCGATATCATCGTCACCAGGACCGCCATCGAGAAAGTTCGTTCCGCCGCCGCCGTCGAGGATATCATTTCCTTCACCGCCTCGAAGCGTGTCATCGCCGTCACCCGGCTGCGGAAATACTCCGTCGAGATCGCCGATCAAACGGTCATCGCCAACTCCCCCTTCGAGAGTGTCGTCTCCGCCCAGCCCACTCAGCTGATCGTCGCCGCCGCCCCCTAAGATCGTGTCCCCGGCTTCAGAACCGACCACGATGTCTTGTCCGTCCGTTCCGATAATCCTCGTGAAGAAAGATAACAGAGTTCCACTCGCGAACGTTGCATCGACGGACGGTGTCCCAACCTGTCCGACGGAAAAAGTGCTTGCATTCCGACTGATCGTGAAAAAGCCAGCGAGCTGTTCCAAATCCAAGCCGAAATTTGTGTCGAGCGCAGAAAAGTCGAGGGTTGACCCAGGGCCGCTCGAGCTCACCGAATTCCAGAATGCGACGCTATTCCAGTTTGAATCCGTGACAATAACGAGCGTCATGCTGGTCCCACTCCTTCAGGGGGTGCTTCTCCTTCGGATACGGTACCGCACGCACGTCTCGTAACGGCTGGACACAATTGAGTATTGTGTAAAACTGACGTGTGCAGACCTGCTCAACTAGTCGACCCAAGTTTGGTGCTAAAACTGCTTAATAGGTGTCGGGAGCGAGACCGCTACCTCACGTGACCCGCTTGGGTCCGCGCACCTGCGGTGAACTCCTAAATAAAGCCGATCATCTTCAAAGGCTGGCTTCTATTGCGTCGCGCAACCAGGAATGCCGCTTGGACGACGAGTTAACCGGTGACCAAACTAGGCCGATCTCGAAACCTGGGACGGGGACAGGAGGTTCCAAAAGACGAAGCTTGAACTGTTTTGCGAGCTTTTCGCCTAATGAACGTCCGATGGTCATGATCATTTCTTCTGAGTTCAGGATTTCTGGTACCGTGCTCTCGAAGGGAGTGGACACGCCGACGGTTCGAGAGCGCCCAATGGATTCCAAGCCCACATCCACATTGCCCTCTACAATGCCAACTTCTGAGTACAGCAGATGCGGCAGGCTGGAGTAGCTATCGAGACTAATCGTTCCGTCAACGGAGGTGACTTGAAGCTTCCTGCTCAAAAGGCACGTGAACGTCTCGTTCTTAAGGGTCTTGTGCTCAAGGCCGGGTAGCGGTTTCCAGACCGGGCCGATGACTACGTCAAACTGACCGTTCAACAGTGACTCACTAGCAAGATGCGGGGATGAAGCATGATACTCGATGGCAAGACCCGGTGCCTGAGATTTGAGGTTAGCCGTGAACAAAGGTCCCATGATGGCCATGCTGTAGGCGTCAATCCCAATGGTCAGCTTCCCTTCGGCCGTTGAAGGATCGAAATGCTGTAGGGTCTCCAGTCCCGTTTCGATTTTTGCGAGAGCAGCTTGTACATGTGGCCAGAAGTCCTGTGCTGCTTGGGTCGGTACCATCGTGTTTCCCTGCCTGACAAGAAGCCGATCACCCAATGCGTGCCGAAGGCGTTCAAGGGCATTGCTTGTACTCGGCTGAGTGAGATTAAGGCGTATGGCGGCGCCTGATACACTGCGCTCGCGCATAAGGGTGTCGAAGACACGCAGAAGGTTGAGGTCAAGCGTTCTGGGTATCTTGGGCAACGAGTCATTCATAGTGTCAATAAATTTTAGACATTTATTCAATTTCAACAATAACTCAACGAAGCGTATCAGTCGATGTCACGAGCAGAAAGGAAATCGACTGATGCGATACATTTGGACTCTTTGCCTTCTTGCATGCGCCTTAATACATCCGGTGCATGCACAGGAAGGACCGATCGAGTTTTCTAGTTCTCCGTGCAGTTCGCTTGCACTCGGCCCGACTGACGAAGTTGTGCACTTGCGTCGCACATATTTGCTCCATGGCGCGGAACAAACCACGCGTTATCGGTTCTTTGCAGACGAGGAATGCGGGCTCCCATTGTACACAATGGTGTTTCAAGGGGGCATAGAGCTGGGAGACTCTGTGCCGGATTTGGAAGGCACGGTTGAAGCAACCGTTCGTTTCGACAGAGTTCTTTTTACACTCGACAGCCCTCGCGGCTTGGGAGCCGCTGCTGAGTGTGCTGACGGCCTGTTCGAGGTTGGCGTTCAACGCGACGTCACAGAAGAGACCTGTCTATTCATGCGCCCTCGATCGGAATGCGGTTTCGATCACGATATTGTTAAGATCCAAGACGGTGTCGCCACTCCAGGCTTCAGGACAGCGGACATGTGCTCTCCCGAAGGTCGGCCAAAACAACTGCAATCCGCTGGCGCTTCCTTCGTTGAGCAGTTTTGAGCTTTTCTCAGTGAAGAGAACTAAAGGAACCTTGATCATGCGGTACAAGCTTTTTGGCAGCTCCGGTTTGCGTGTCTCGGAGCTCGCGCTGGGCACTATGACGTTCGGGCAAACGTGGAACTGGGGCGCTTCTTCAGATGAAAGCAGTAGAATGCTCGATGTCTTTCTAGATCGCGGCGGTAATTTCGTCGATACGGCGAATGTTTATACGAATGGAGAAAGCGAGCAATTCCTAGGAGATGCGCTTAAAGGGCGCCGTGGGAACGTAGTCCTGTCCACAAAGTTCACGCTGGCGCGCGCCGAGGGTAACGTGAACGCGGCTGGCTCGCACCGCAAAAACCTCGTTGAGTCGCTGGAAGAAAGTTTGAAGCGGCTTCAGACTGATTACATCGACATCTATTGGGTCCACGCCCATGACATGTGTACGCCGGCGGAGGAGACTATGCGTGCCCTCGACGATGCGGTGCGATCTGGCAAAATTCTGTATCTGGGAATCTCGGATGCGCCAGCGTGGTGGGTGTCTCGAGCGAATATGTTGGCCGAATTGCGCGGTTGGACTGCATTCGTAGGCCTCCAACTTCAGTACAATCTCATAGAGCGCACGGTTGAGCGTGAATTGATCCCGATGGCTGAAGAACTGGACTTGGCAATCTGTGCTTGGAGCCCGCTTGCAGGCGGCGCGCTGACGGGGAAGTATCTCGAGAATAGAAAGGATGAATCGCGGGCGGCGCGATATGACGTGATAGGTCTTGGCGACCTTCTGAAGGTAAACGAAGACCGTTCCATCAAGATAGCCGAAGAGCTCGTACGGATTGGGCAGGAGATAGATTTGAAGCCTCACCAAGTCGCCTTGGCTTGGATCAGACAACGCCCGTACCGTACACCTGTAATCCCAATCATTGGTGCCCGGTCTGTTTCTCAGCTTGAAGACAATCTCGCGATTCTGGATCACTATTTACCAGCGGATGCAGTTGCCAAGCTTGATACTTTGTCGGCTCTACCCACAGGGTTTCCGCATGACTTTCTCGCTGGCGTTCGGTCGGTCGTTTATGGAGATCTCGCAGATCGGATCCATAATCATAGGGCGGGATGATCTCGGGTAGAAACTCGTCCAATCTCCTTCTGAAGGTCTGAATTGCTGCCGGGGCGCTGGTATGGCTCCAGCGCCCAGTGCGAAACGGTATAGCTCTGATGTTATATGCTGGACAAAAAAGGATGGGTCGGAAAACCCCAGTGCACCTTCTAAAAAACCAAGTGATCAACCCCGCCGAAGTAATGAGGCCAAGTAGATGCCGGTGCTCGCTGAATCGATAAAGTTCCCGGTAACTACAGACTGAAGCGCTAACGCAAACACAGAATCCCGGACGTCGGCATCTGTCGCAAGTTTAATCCCCACTTGGCTTAAGGCATCCAAGCCAAGGTAGATTTCGACCATAAGTCCTGGTGCCGCAATGCCACCGGCATCGCGCATCTGTCTTTCTAAAGCCTGCAAAGATGCGGAGATAGCCTTTTCCAACGTCTCGGCTTCGAGACTTCGATCATGCTCTTGCAGAGTCATGGCGCGTCGGGTCTCGATCATCGCACGCAACATAATTGTACGATACACGATCCTCTCGTTGTGCGGGTCAACCCAATGACCGGTATCTTCCCCTGCGGAAATCATGCCCGGAAGCACACCATAAAGAAGTCGATCAAGTGCGAGATCGAGATGGTGAGCGTCTCCGTTTGTGCGAAACACTTCTGAATGAAAATTGGCGGGAAAAGCGTTGTAGTTGAAGTTCACCGAAATCACTTGCTCTTCTATCCAGTTTGATGCCCCAAGTATCCAAACAGCATATCGATCACTTGGGTTGATCCGATCAAGTTCAACTAGTGCTTCCCCGACTTTCCCCGTGTCAAAAAAGTACTCTTCGACAGCTTCGTCGACGACAAACCAGTCGTTTCTAATGCTCTCTTCAAGCCTCCCGCACCTTTGAAGTGCAAGGGCCATTTGCTCCGATAGTCCGCCCAGTCGACCGTCGCGCCCTCTCCAATAAGGAAACGGAGTGTAGCTTACTCCGGCTTCTTCGCTCGCCGAAACGAGGTAGTCTCCAGCCGCTTGCGCGAGGCGCAAAACTCGCTCTTGATACTGATTGTCTACTTCTGCGAGCGCAACTAGACCACGTATCATTTCTGCGGGAACCCGAAGAGCGTATGGGATTTCTGACGGTCGAAGATGTGGGTTGGACAACCACCAACTGCTATCTTCAATCCTATCAAGGTAGCTCGATACCGCTGCGTTTATTTCCTCAGAACTGATACGGTAAGAGTACGCTCTGCGATCAGACTGAAAAAACCGCTCACGGGCCTCGGCTGAGGGGCTCCGATTCGTAGGGAACAATTGCCGCACAACGCGTTGTATGGTCTCCAAATCGCGCGAATTGAGAGCAGTTGCCAAAGACTTCTCGCGCGAAGAAACCTCTGGCAAGCATCCGGATTGTTGCCTTTCGCCTTCGTAAGCCAAGCCTGGAGCGACTGGCATAATTAGAGCGAGTGAACAGACGCCCAATCTGATTTTCTGGGCAAATTTTCCGTGACTATCGGTCTTCAAGTTCTTGTACCCCTCTGTGCCGGAGTTGTGTTCCCAAGAAATAGAATTGACGCCTCATTTCAGACTTTTCTGGCGCATTGTGGTGCCAAGAAAATCGCCTGCCGGGCTCAAAATGAGAAGGTTACAGCGAAGCCTAAGAGAGGAGCAGTATCGTAGTCCTCGTCAAAGATTCTGCGACCATCTTCATCAAAGAACTCTAATGAGCCGCCGGCAGATGCTCCAACAAATCCGGAGAGTGCGAGATTGTCGCTTGGTTGGTAGCGCGCCGTCAGAAAGACTGGGGTACTACTATCGCGCCCCACTCCATTTGGGATTGAACTCTCGTCATCCAGACTGAATTCGAACTCTTCAAGCCTTGCCTCGACACCAAGCTCCCAGTTTGCATTCGGTTTGTAAGCGAGCCTTAGTCCCGGCCCACGACTAGCGGCAAAGCCCGAACCGGTGCCGAGAGACCATTGGTCAGTGATCTGCCAATCTAGAACAAGAAATGGGAAAACCGCTGCATCGTCGTCCTCAACGAGCGTACTGGCAACCCCAATCCCAGGACCGATAAAGAGCGTTGGAGAAATTTGCCAGCCGATACCTGCAATAAGGCCGTAGCTTACTCCATCGTTGAATGAAACGCTGTCTTCGCCTTGGAACGTGAGACTCGGCGAAAGAAATATCCTTCCGCTTTCGCCTAAGCCAAAAGAAACGGGCAAAGCCACACTAAATTCATCCACGTCGAGATCGGTATCGCCAAGTAAGAGGGAAGAGAATTCGTAAGACGTGCGGCCGCCCAATATCTCGACTCCAAGTGACAAATCGGAGCCCGTTGACCAGTCAAAACTCGCACCAATAACGCTACGAGAAGATCTAACTGTGTCATCATCCCCAAGGTCCACCTCATCGGCGACTATAGTTGCGACAACTAAGGAACTTGAACCTCCATCCGCTACGTCCTGAGCATGAGCAGCCTGGGTCAACAGTGCTGTGGTGGTCAATAAAGTCGTTATGATGGCGAAAGAGAATGATCTCATTTTTAGGGTTCTCTCCAAGTTTTGAGGAAGATAAGCGCCGCAGAAGTCCATTTTTTTGCCATGAGCAATTGCAGCGTTGTGGATTACTTTGCGATTGGTTCTGGGCAACTTCTTTTTCGACCGTGGTTCGTTCAGGTGGGGGCGAAACCTACTAGATCGAAAGCTACAACGCGCCTTTTAGGATGCCGTCGACCCATCAGCTTTGTTTGGTGTTGGCTTCGACCAGCCGGCGCGCGCTCTTTGTCTTTAGTGCGGGTCACTGACGCGCATTTACAGCAGTTCCTTAGCCTCGGCTGTGTCTGAAGCTGAGTACCACAGAGGACCGTTTTTTATTGTCGATTCCATCTGGGTTTTTAGGCGGTTTGAAGAACCGTCGGCTTTGCTCATAGGCGCGTATTAGATCAGACAGAACGTTTTTTGTTGGGGGTTCCCTATGCTTGTCGAGCAAGAGCGATAGATGCTCGATGTAGGCTTCCACTAATTGTTCCGAGGAGGTGTTATGGTCAATTTCCTTGATCGATTTCACCTCGGGTTTGCGATCCCGCAACAAAACCATGTAAGTCTCCAATTGCTTTTCACATCTTGCACGACCGAGTCTGTCAGCTCAGATTTCCAATAGGCGTCCACCCGAGCAAAAGAGAACTAAGCAAGTCATTGCCTTACTGAGGTTCCGCGATATTTCGGGGTATCAGCACATGCGGCGGACGTCCTCGGGAACCCCTGTCCAGCCATCCGCCGCGCGACAGATTCTCATCTGATCGTATCGGTACATTGCCATCAAAACATGCGTTAAGTCCTGAGCACATAAGAACTAAATGTACTAATGTTTTGCAGGTGTTCAGACTGTCAGCTTTTCGTAATGCCTCATTTCTGTGATGTCATTGAGGTATGGTCTGATGTGGCCAAAGAAAGCTCTGAACTCGGGGCTGGATCGGAATTTCTCTAGATGGTCATCTGCAGAGGTCCATTCGATCCGAAGCACGAATTGATCCGGTTCCTCGACGCATTGGCAAATATCAAATGATATCGCAAAGGGTGAAGCCAAGAGCGGTTCCGCCGCCGCCCGGTAATCCGAGATAAATTTCTGCCGTCGCGCGGAGTCGATCTGGTATCTTAGGTATTCAACAATCATGGCGTTTTCCGGGATTACATTCTGCTGTTTCACATAGTCAGACAAAAATTCGTCAATGTGTGAGCGCGTGCAAGGAGTTACAAAAAGGTGACTAGCTCGAACGACCACAACAAGCTGTTCGATTGCCCGGTTCTGGAGGCTCTGAAAGTCATTTCCGGCAAATGGAAGACGCGGGTGCTCTGGTTGCTTAGGGAACGTCCCCGACACTTCAGCGATCTAAAGCGAGAATTGCCTGGGGTTTCTGCCAAAGTTCTGACCGAGCAGATCCAACAGTTGGAGCATGCACAGATCATCCACCGCCGCGAGGTGTTTCGCGGCGGCGTAAGGCATGTTGAGTATGATTACACAGAGTATGGTCGCACTCTGGTACCCGCTCTTGATCAGCTTGGAGACTGGGGAGCTAACCATTCGAAGCGTCGACCACATCGTCCATAGCTGGCAAAATCAATGGTGAAATGTCCGCGTTCGATGACTCCGAGATCGAGCTGCTGCAGCGAATGGCGGCAATGCGCGCTGTGACGCAGCAATGGCGAATGATGGTCGGTGTCGGCCAAGGGCCGTGAGCCACGTTGGCACTGATGGGTGAACCTGCGGATGCCGCGAGGCGTAGAATGGCGGCTGTGAGCCCATTTTGACTGATGCTGCGCTGTGCATCAATGTCCGCTCTCATGCCAGCAGCCATGACCTAGCAAAACCAAAAGTGCTTTGCCACTTTGTTGTGTACTATCCGCATTTAAAGACGCTGGTGTGAACCCCACAGATTGAGCCCATTGATCCGCAAGGCGCCCGATCGACCCCGCCGAGCGCTCTGGCGGGGCGATCAAAGGCCGGCATAATGGCGTGTAGACGCTTAGCTCTCGGATGCGCCATCCCGGTTGAACATAAACCGCATAGTCACCGGCACGGCCCGGGTAATATCCTCGAGACTGGCAAGCTCTTGCAGTTTGTCGACACCGGCGTCGATGCCGAGCTCTTCGGTATCGATAAAGACCATGCTGTTGGTCGTTACCAGCACCTTATCCTCGCCAACGCGCATGACAAAGATCTCGCCATAAAGCGGGACGTCGTTACCCACCAGGGCCAAATCGAAATCGATTTCCATGACTTTGGAGCTGCCGACGTCGAGCTGACCAAATTCATCCATTTCAAGCTGGGCAGTCAGTTGGGCTGACGGCAACAGTTTGAAGACGTGCTCTGCCATGCGTTCGTTACGAATATCGATCTGTGTCTCGAGGCTGGAGAGTTCGATTTCGATGGATGTTTTTCCGTCTTCGCTCACGGCTCCCGAGAGGCCCGAAAAGGTGTGCACTTCGCCAATAATGTGGCTCTTCACCGATCCGAACGCGATATGGGATGCGTTGCCATCAAGTGTCCATCCTTCGGCAGACGCCGCACCCGCCAGACCCAAAACGGCCACCGTCGCCCAAAGTGTATTTTTCAACAAAGTTCCCTCCTTTTTTGGCACGTAGATTGGCTGATGCCGTGCTACGCATACAAAGGGATACAACTCAGAGCGCCGATCTATTCGATGGTGGACCAAAAAAAAATTGACCGTAGTGTCAGATCCGAACTTGAGAACGGATTGAAACCGCTGTGGCGCTTTGCCTACGCGCTATCTGGACGGGCAGATTTAGCTGACGATCTTGTCCAATCGACTTGCCTCCGTGCTCTAGACAAAGCCAACCAGGCTGACCTCTCGCGCGCGTTATTGCCCTGGTTCATGACGATTTGCAGGTCGATCTGGTTGAACGAGACGCGCGCTCAGGCCATTCGCCGCGCGCAGTCCCTAGACACCACGCCGGATTTTGAACTGATCAGCAAAGAAGCGGGCGTCGAAACGAATATTCTGTCGCGTCAGGTGTATACAATGCTGATGGCACTTCCTGAGGCGCAGCGCAGCCTCGCGGTGCTGGTTTTCGTGGAGGGCTTTAGTTACACGGAGGCCGCGCAAGCGCTGGATGTGCCTTTGGGCACGGTGATGAGCAGGCTGCACGCCGTGCGCAACAAGATGAAAGTCGCCGTCGATGGACGGCAGAAGGACGGGATGACGGGATGACAGCGCCAAGCTATTCCGACCAACAATTGAAATCCTATCTCGACGGGTCCTTTTCCGAAGAGGAGGCTTTGGTATTTGAAGATGCGCTGTCTCGTTCGCCTGAACTGGAGCAGCGCTTGCTCGCCTTGGAGCCTTTGAGCCCGCTTGCTTGCGAGGCATTCGCTGCAGTGCCTTCGGACGAGCGGTTGAGGGGCCTTTTACCGTCCGAGGCCACACAGAAAAGCCCGCGCAGAGTGGCCCAACTCTCTTTGGTTGCGTGCCTTGCCGGGGCAATTGGATTCGCCCTGGCGGTGTTTATGGCGCCCAGCAATGACTTGGGGTGGCGTGAGCAGATAGCGGTTTACCAGGCGCTCTATGTTCCCGGAACCATTGCGTCAATTGAGCATTCTGAGTCGGATTTAGATTTGCAATTCGTCCGTGGCTCAAACGCTCTGGGCCGGGAGGTGCGCCCGGATATGGTGCTTGGGCTTGACGGGTTCGAATTGCGTCGCGCGCAAGTGCTTCAGTCAGCGCAACAGAAAATCGTCCAGATTGTGTTTGCAGGCCCGGAAGGGGAGCCTTTTGCATTCTGTATCGTTGCCTTGGACGGTACGGCCCAAAGCACCGATCTGGAGTTTGAACAATTGGCAGGCGTACCAACAGCGCACTGGGTTGAAGGCGACTATGGATACATGTTGGTCGGTCGCGTCGCTCCTCATCTCATGCGCAATGCCGCGCAAACACTGCGCGCAACGTTCTGAGGCGTAGTTGATCTGTCGTTTGAGTCCTCTGTAGCGGAAGAAACTTCCGCGGCCCGGCCTTCCACAAGCAGCCATTCGGGCAGCCGTAGCGAAGTCACGCTTTGTCCGCATTGCAGACGCAAGGGCAACGTTCAGGTTGGCAGGGGCTAAATGTCGCTTTGGGGAAGCTGTACCGCAGCGGTGGACGTCAAAGGCAAAGGTCGCCTTGGGCCGCCCTTGCAGGCGACCCCTTAGATTAGATTTCAATGGCTTCTGCGATTGCCAAAGCGTCTTCAAGCTCAACACCCAGGTATCGGACTGTGCTGTCCATCTTGGTGTGTCCTAGGAGGAAGACTTGAACTTTTGCAGTTCAAGTTGAACAGGTCGTAGGTTCATCGAACCTAAGGCACACAGGGCATAAAGAGAGGCAACCAATAGAAAGTTCATGGCTGATGAGTACGTCAACCAGTGCACTTAATCGTCCCATACCTCGAACTTTAAACACAAATCCGAACACTGTTATGGCAAGCCGCGCAGCTGCAACGTATCGCTGGAACCTGTTGAGCATCATGGCCCGTGGCTCGGTCGGGTCATGGAGGCACTGCGTAGTCTGCACCCGGAGGCGCGTCACCCTTAGCCGAGCTGAGCGTTTTTTGTCTCACGGCGCATCAGGGTGGCGCGCCAAAGAACATCGCCGGAGCAATAAAGATATGCTTACTTTTGTTGTCTGCTTCCGGCTGAAAGAGGACGCCAGTTACCAGGAGAGGTATGAAAGCCTCGTAAATGCGATCAACGAAGAAGCTCAGGGAATTACAGGCTGGGACGAGTTAACCTCTGTAATCATCCTAAAATCCACCAAGTCGAGGAATAATATCGCGACCAACATCGTTGCGAAGTCGCGGTTCGATATGTCGAACGACCTTCTTCTGGTAGTGAATGCAAGCGCGGGGTCGGTTTCTGTGCGCGGTGATATTTCGGATTCCTCCAAACTCAAAGCGATGTTTCAAAGAAACCGGTTGGAGAGCTTAATGATCCAGCCGCGCTAATGAGACAGGCCCGACATACACACATCTCCAGCTCCCCGAAACGAGCCTGATCATGCAGTATTTATATCTTGTTGCCTTCCGGTTGCATCACGATGACACTTATTCAGAGCGCTGGGACAGCGTAGTGAGAGCAGTACGAGCCGAGGCCGAAGGGGGCGTGATCTGGGAGGAACTAAGCTCCTTGATCGTAATGAAATCCGAAAGATCCGTTTTGGATCTGGCGCAAGCGATCCATGAGGCTTCCAGCATTCGCGACAGCAACGACCTGCTTATGATCGTGAACCCGGCAACAAAAGAATACGCCTGTGTCGGTGCTATGAAATATCCAACGACTTTGAAGACGCTGTTCTACTAGCCCCTCGCGCCGGCATGCACTGCCGGCTCTTAAACAAGAAAATGGAAGCTGTAATTGCACCCTAAATTTCCATCGCTAATCTGAGCGCAGCAGTAGGCTCTCATGGAGAAGCGCGCGGTAGCTCTGTGATTACTCTGTGGCTATCCCCTAAGGCGCGCTGCCACGTTAATCCAGGATTCATGATGGTATCTGGACCACCGAGGCGGCGCGCCTTTCATTGAAGACCTTAGGCAAGGCAAGCCTTGCCGCGGGTGGACAGAGTTACCTTCACGTCAACTTCGGCCCTGATATTCATGAAGCTGGCGGCCATATAATTCCGCGTTGTTTCGGGAGGCGTGTGAAGTACCCGACTTGCCGTGTTCAATCTACTTTGCGGGATCTACGGGATTAAGCTCGATTGCGTTGGAGCTCAGCACTTTGCAAAAGCAGCCAAGTGGCGAAAGTTGAGACGGCCTTTCGTTGCGATGCAACGAGCAAGTAGTAGGCCAGATCGCTTTCAGCTTCCTGGGAAATTACATGAAGTACACCTGACTCTATGTCCTGCGCAACGAGCCCCAAAGACTGCACGGACAATCCTTGACCAGCCCGCGCTGCGGCTAAAATCAAGGAATTGGACCGGTAATAACGACGACTTGGCCCATGGTAACGGATTCCTTGTGCGGCAGCCCATTGCGCATGCTCTTCTCGTTTGGCTTCAAACAACCAAGTTTCTGCATCCAGTTTTTAAGGATTTGCTTCGCCATAGCCTGGTGAGGCCACAACTGTATAGGCTGCGGACACCATGCGCTGCGTGTCCGGCCAGTTCCAGTCGCCGCGGCCATAGCGGATCGCCAGATCGTAAGCACCACTTTCCAAGTCAGCATTGTGCAACGACGGTGCCAGATCGATCTGAACATCAGGATGGTTGACCCAAAACTCTGACAATCGTGGCATAAGCCAGATTTCCGCAAAAGAAGGTGTAACTGCGACGCGGATGGGTCGTGTCTCACCTCTGAAGTCCAAGTCGTCGACACCCCGTTCGATACGCTGAAAGCCCTCGGCCAGATGCCTGGCAAGGGCCACGCCATCATCGGTCAATGCAACACCACGCCCCGCCCGACGGATCAGTGAACACTCAAAACGTGCTTCGAGAGTGCGAACATGCTGACGCAATGCAGCGTCCGTCACGTTGAGTTCGGAAGCGGCCGCAGCGTAGGTTCTGTTCCTGGCAACGGCCTCAAAGGCCCTGAGAGCGGCAAGCGAGGGTATTTTTCTCCAGTGCATAAGACCCAATAGCGTAGTTCATCTTCGCTTTGCAAAACCCTTCTGACTCACAGTCTCCAGCCAAAAGACGTACATCCCTTAAGGCCAAGAGATTCAAGAGAGGGCCATTCATGGCGTTAGAAACTTGGTTTGCATTTGTTGCCGCAACGCTGGCTTTGCTCGTTATCCCCGGTCCAGTGGTTGTACTTCTTCTTTCGCAAGTGTTTGCGTTTGGCCGCCGTATCGGGTTCGCCGCGATTGCTGGTGTCATCCTAGGAGACCTCGTTGCAATGTCCGTCTCACTTGCCGGAGCAGGCGCGATACTGGCCTCTTCCGCGACGCTGTTCACGACTTTGAAGATTGGAGGTGGATTTTACCTGGTGTGGCTCGGGATTGGGCTGTTGCGAAATGGGCTTAGCCCGGTCGAGGTGTCAGGCGCGCCGCCAGCCGGCCAAAGCGCGCCAGCCGGGGGACGCATGCGTGCATTCAGGCAGGCTTTCTTTGTGACCGCGCTCAATCCAAAGGACATCGTGTTTTTTGTTGCGTTCCTCCCGCAGTTCATCAGCGCATCTCATGCCGCGGGACCGCAGATCGCGACAATCGTGGTGACGTTTCTTGGGTTGGTACTCTTGACCACGTCGACATGGGTTTTCTTCGCCACCCGTCTGCGTCGCGGTTTGAGGCACCCGCATGTGCGCAAGTTTGTGTCGAGAACGGGAGCAGGCACTTTAGTGGGCGTGGGCGCACTTACGGCGCTGGCGTGATGCAACGAAGAGGTGTTTGTTGCCCGTCTGGCGATAAACTGGACGGCTGTAAACTCAGAACTCATTCAGAGTTTCTCTATGATGGATGGAAGATCTGCGCTGCGTCCTAGTACTCCTGCTCAATGCGTCCGCACAGGCAATTGAGTTCCGGTCACAGGCATCGCGGATCATCGATCGTGATAGCTTGGCCGACAGGGGAGGGAGATACACCTGAACAATCTTGACACGCATTAGTACAATTAGCCCAGCGGCAGATTTGCACAGAGATAGATGCGCATACCCTACACGGCGGCTAGACCCCGACTTGCGTCCCGAAGAGCCGTTCTCATCTACGCTGCGGTTACGGTAAATGGCGGCTTACTCCTTTCGAGAACTAAGCCTCGGTAAGTCCGTGGGCGGAAGCTTTACGAAATCCGTTGACGATCTTCGAACGTCTTGATCGCTTTTCGTATCAACCCCACAAGTTGGGCCGACTCGTCGTTTGAAAGACCCGCCAGTACCGAGAGGTTCTCTTCCTTCGCGGCGGACGTGGCTGCCTCGCGAAGAGACTCCCCTTGTTCCGTTAGCCAGATGCGCTGCGCCCGCCCATCTTCAGGGTCCGGGCGACGCTGGATCAGGCCATCTCGCTCCATGCGGGCCAGAGTGTTGGCCATCGTCGCCTGCTCAACACCCACTAGGTCAACGAGGTCGCGCTGCATAAGCCCGTCCCTCTGCCACAGATGCAGCATGACCGGAAACACCCCAGTGGACAGTCCCATTGGCTTGATGCGCGACTGCAGCGCCCCGGCGAAGAGGCGCGCAAGGTGGTTAACGAGGTAACCGGGCGAGGCGTTTGGCGGTAATGTCATGCCGCGACATTAGCGCCCCATAGCAGGCTATACAATATATGCATAGCGTGCTATTCAGATCATGTGAGCAGCGATAGTTCCGCTGCGAACGTATCAAAATGCATAGTCCGCTATGGAGAATCAGATGAAACGATCAATCCTTTTTGCGCTTGTTTTCGCGATAGCGAGCAATTTGCTTCCGAAGACTGTGCTAGCCAACGAAACCTTCGATGCCGTCTGTGCGGCCTGCCACACCGGCGGCTTGCGCGGGATGATCTCGGGCGCGCCGAACGTCAAAAGACCTGACGCCTGGCGGCCCCATCTGTCCCAGCATTCTCCGGATCAGATGCTTCGGATCGTCTTAAACGGCACAGCAGACCACAAGGCCCGGGGTGGCTGCGACAGTTGCTCGGATCAGCAGATCACCGAAGCGCTCGAATACCTCTTGTCGGTGGTACAATAACCATGACCCGGCGACGTCCCTCTTTGGTCATTCTGCACTGGGGTATGGCGGTATTAATCGTCGTCTTGCTCTTGTCCGGTGGGCTGGCACCTGCGCGGATGCACGTGATCGGCGGTATAATTGCAGCCGGTATGCTTGCGCTGCGGATCAGGGTCCGTCAAACCTTGGATCGTTCGATCAAGAAAGGCCGAGGCTGGCAGGCTCAGGCAGCAACCGCGATGCACCTCGGGCTCTACGGCCTGATGCTCGCCGTTGTCCTCTCCGGCTTCGCTATTGCGACCGAGGCTGATCTCTGGGCTGCTTTGATCAACGATCAGCCCCACGCAGGCTTCACTGAGACTTCTCTCTACCCGGCCCATGAAGCACTTACGAAGATTCTGATGGTTGCGATAGCCATTCATGTAGCGGCCGCTCTCTGGCACCAGTTCGTGCTCAGGGACCGCATCCTGTCGCAGATGTGGTTCGGCAGAGCCACGAAGCAACGACCCTAATTCGTCAACTTGTATAGCAAGCTATGGAGGCTTCAATGAAACCCTTTACCATCCTCGCTTTAACCCTCGCCCTTGGCCTCACAGAGGGCCCGGCGCTCGCTGATGTTGTGCTCATCAACACTTTCGAAGTTCCCAAAGGTCAGCGCGAGGCCACGATCACCGCCTGGGAGGCCGCACGAGACTTCCTCGCCGAGCAACCTGGGTACATCTCGACCGAGCTGCACGGCTCCGTCACACAGCAGGCCCGGTTCGAGCTTGTCAACGTCGCCCGCTGGGAAAGCGCGCAGGCTTTCATGGCCGCGACCGAGGAAATGCGCGCTGCAGGCGTGTTCCAGCCACCCGCAGACGTGATCGCGAACCCTGCCCTCTACACTGTGATTGCAGCCGACTGACTCATGCTTTCGGAGGACCCAACATGAACAAGACCATTCATCCCATCGCCGGAGCTATCGCCTCTGTCACGATTGCAACCTTCTGGCTCTCGACGCTGTTGGCCGAACTTTTTGGCACCGAGGCCCAGATTCTCGCCGTCAAAACAGCGATCCCATGGGGCATGCTGCTTCTCATCTCCGCAATGGCCGCGGTCGGGGCATCTGGCTTCAAGCGCGCGAACGGGCGGCGCGGCGGCGTTCTCGGCTCGAAAGCTCGGCGCATGCCGATCATCGCGGCCAACGGCGTTTTTATCTTAATCCCATGCGCGCTCTTCCTCGCCTCAAAAGCGCGGGCCGCAGATTTCGATACAGCGTTTTATGTGGTCCAAGCGCTGGAACTTATTGCCGGCTCCCTTAACCTCGCCTTGCTCGGCATGAGCATGCGAGATGGTATGCGCCTCACTGGTAAATTGAAACGGCGCGGCGTTCATATCTGAAAGCATGGTTTCGGACCAATCCGACCGGCCTTGCGGGCAGCCAATTCCGCCCACCGAAAGCCGACACTTCATTGACGTAAGTGTCGGCTTTCTCCCATTCCGCAGCCATTTAACGGTACCGAAGTCGCGCAGGCGTGACGAATGGCGAGTTTGACAGAACTCTAGCTTTTTCATGCATGTGGCTCAGATTAGTAGGACAAGGTCTTGAGTGTGGTAGGGAACAGCACTCGACCCCTCGTCGCATAGGTTCCGGTTTTTTGGTTCCACGACCAGAAGTGTGTCTTTCACACTGTACTTTGCCGAACCTCCATAAATCGAGCTCGCTAGGTTCTCGGCAGTTTTTGAAGACTTCAATACAACGAGAGATGACATTTCCCTCCAGAGCCCTTCCCCCTGAGCCTCAGCAAGAATTGCTGCGAATACACTGTCCCGCCGCTTACAACAGCTTTCATCGTGCTCAAGCCGAAAAGACACCATATATGATGACAATAGATCACCGATCTCACGGGCAATCACCCCGTCTGCCGCGCGAGAGAACCTGACCGAAAACGTCAGATGACTGCTGCGAGCGGATTGTGTTGAAGAAGTCGGTCAACGCACCCGTCTTGTCAAAACGCGAGAGTGCGGGGATTTGATAGCAGATCGATTTGCCGGTTCCCGTAGGGAGAATGCCTAGAAGGCTTTCGCCCTGCATCGCACTCTCAACGATACGTTCCTGTAGCGGACGTCCAAACTCATCGATGGGCTCGGGACGAAAGTCGTCAAAGCCGAACCAACGCTTAAGAGCTTGTTTAGGGTCGCTTTGAGTGCGGCAATACTCGCAAGCCGGATCACCGCAGTTTGTATCCCTTAGGACCTTCACAATATGCGATGCTTCCCGGAATTGCATGCGAACCCAGGGCGGCATGACGGAGTCCCCACCTGCCACGGAAATCCAGGACAGCGCGTACGCCATGGGCCAACAGAGACTGCTGTCGTCCAGACGAGCGAGGGTTTGTTCAACCATTGCAGAACAAGCGACTCCCGTAAGCAATCTGCGGATTGCTTCCTCAGCTTCACTCTGCGTCGGGACGGCTGCACTGCGGATCTTAGAGAACAACTGATCAAAGCCGCCGCTGTTTGGCGTGCAACAGCACAAATAGTGATAGGCAATCAGGGCGTCCGGCGTCCGCTCGTTTAGCCGGCGAAACTCGCTGAGTTGGTTCTCCAAAACCTCGAACACCAGACGTGCATCGAATTCAGGATCATTGATGTGCCCTGTCTGCAGGCGACCATCCTGGTAGTGTTTGACCAGGTGGTGATAGGGGTTTCGCGGAAATGCCAAAGGGTTGAGCCACAGCGTGTCGATCGGAGCTTCAGCCAGCTTCAGAAACCTCGGCGAGGCGGCTGCGAGATATGGCAAGTCATGGCGAAGAATGTTGTGCCCAACAACGTGATCGAAGCCTCGACAGAATTCGTCGAGCCTGGGTAAACCCGCATCAACGTGGCCCTTCACAACGAGGCTAGGGCTATCTGGGTCGCGCGCGACAGCCGCGAAGGCGAAAATCTTCGCCTTCTCAGGATCGACTTCGAGGTCGATGGAGACACATCGATCAAGAATATCCGATTGCCTTATGTCCGCGGCCGTGTTCATTCCCGTTTTGCCAGCTGCCTTGCGTCAAGCCTTTGAGTATTATTCTCTTTTTGGGTGATAATATGACGCAAACCAGTGCTGAAGGTCTAGGGAATGACCTCGAATTTGGGCAATGTGCAGTATACTAGCTACAGGCAATTAAATCCTTCAGACGGTTCGCTGACGTGCGACATCGCTGTCGAAGCGTTATCGGCGCTGGAACGGAGTTATCCCAAAGCCATGCACGTGGTGGGGAGTACCCAAGCTTCCACCGAATTCTTGAAGGAGTTGCTTAACACTGAGAAAGTACCTCGGACCCAATCCAGCACAAGCAACGGTCCTGTTTGCGCATGGCGCCGGTGCGCCGATGGATTCCCCTGCGATGACAGCGATCGCGGAAGCATTAGCTGAACAGGGCTTAAGAGTTGTTCGGTTTGAATTCTCTTACATGGCTGCCCGCCGAACTGAGGGCACCCGGAAACCCCCGCCGCGTGCCGAAAAACTGAACTCAGAGTATCTAGCTGCAATCGAAGCACTTCCGCTCGATGGTCCTCTGATCATAGGCAGCAAGTCTATGGGCGGGCGTGTTGCCAGTATGATCGCGGATGAACTCTTTGAAGCGGATCGCGTCGCTGGGTTACTTTGCGCAGGCTATCCATTTCACCCTATTGGAAAACCCGATAAGCTTCGGACTGACCATCTGAAGCACCTGCGGACCCCAACGCTGATCTGCCAGGGAACGCGCGACCAGTTTGGCTCGATGGAAGAGTCAGGCAGTACGAGCTTTCCCCGAACATCCAGATGAGTTGGTTTGAAGACGGGGATCACGACCTGAAGCCGCGCAAGCGTGTATCAGGTTTCACGCATGCTGATCACATCAAGTCCACGGGCGCAGCTGTTTCAGCATGGGTCTACGATCTTGCTATCTAGAGAGCAGCGCGCGCATCGCCTCTGCAGGGCCTGATTGGGCCTACTGCGGCGCGCTGCCCGAACTTAACATAATGGCGCTTATCTGCTGGCCTTTCATCTCCAAAGCCCTCGGTGCTTTGGCCGACCCACAATACTCCGGCTAGGACTACACTCCGAGACGAAAGGTTAGTGTTGGATGGCGCTCAAAGCGCCGTCTCTTCCTCGAAAGCCTTGCGTAGAGCGCCTCCTGATTTCTCATTTTTACTCCCTGTTCGACGTCAATATTTCCCTGTTTGGCATTTTCAGGAATTCCAACGTAAAGCACGGAAAACCCGCGTTTTTCTAGTCAGTGCTCTGACCTGAATTAGAGAAACACGTGATTTTCCCTGTATTTTCCCTGTTATCAGGGAATTTCGATCCGAGACTGGATCGCTCGGGACTGCGTGCACAGCCACCACTCCTCCGACTTTGGCTTCCAAGTGTTTCTCGAGGCATTGCTCCGCGGTGTCTGCCGCATATGCTCACTGCTGCTAACCAAGTCGCGGATGTGGACCTAATGAATTCCAATCTCTGCCCGTGATCTCGCTTTCCCAATCGTTCAGCACTTAGTTTTGGAACTCGGGTTGGCGCAGGCTACTGATCGGTCGAGAACTCATCCTGTTCGAACAAAGCCTCGGAACTCCCGCCTCTATGCGATAGCAGGTAGTCGGTCAGACCGGCTGCTCCTCTTAGCGAAGGAAGCGACCGTTTCCAACGCAAGCATTGACAGGTTTATGGAATGCAGAAACCGATGCGTTGTAGCGCCGACGGGCTGCGAAGTCTCGCCGAAGGCCCGTACATCCAAGATCATTTCTATCTAACAACTCGCCTTCACGAGCTTCGACAGGCGTGTGCCATCGAACTTCGGGCGTGAGCTTCCACGATGTAGTTTGAGCCCCTTCCCCACCCGTCTGCCGACTCGATACCGTCCCGACACCGCCTTGCCCCGCCGTCAATACGGCACTCCGGCGCCAAGCGATGGTACTTCTGTAGCCGTCAGAGTCATTGTCGGTGTGGCTGCGATATCTTCCGACACAATCAGCTTAGCACGAGCTTTTCGTTCATGCCCTGGCCTCGATGTTGTTGCTTATCCGCTACGTGAGTTGGACACCGATACCCGGGATAGGCGAAGAAGCATACGAATTCCTACTTCTTCAACAGACCGTTTTGCCAGAAACGGGCGACTGGAGTTCAGGCTTTCTCTTTCCAAACATACGTAAGACAATGTTCGCAAGTGGCCTGCGAGAGGTTAAGGGCTATCAAGCTCGCGTCTATTTCCTCAAAATTTCGACAACATCGAATTCAGAATACTCTGGGCAAACACTGGCTCAAACGCATTGACTCTGTCGCGGGGAAATCAAGAGCAGAGAGCCAATGACTGACGAGCATGCTTCTTCTTTTCCTTACCCCAAAAGGGTTGGGAGATTTTTGCACGGACCTTGAGCGCAATGTACCAATAGACCAACGGGTATTGTCCCCAGGCAGACAGGAATAAATCTGCAAATGAGTAGTAGAGAATTTGAAGTAAACCTTGAAAACACAGCGTTTCAAAGAAGGCACTAATTCCGGATGGCGCAAAGCCTTAAGCTTCAAAAGCGCATCTATTCGCTTAAAATATCTATGTGGAACTTGCAGGGCACTCGTCGATGACAAGCACGCCGAGGATAGCAGAAAACACCACTAAAAAACACTGGCGCCAATAATCCGGACAAGAAACTGCTGGAAAACTTTAGCGTGTTGCGCCAGATAGCCAAGAACGCAGAGCGTTTCTAAACCGCCCAATTACCATTCGTCGCACCAAGAGAACAAATACTCCCTGTATTTGGACAAGCAACTTTGGTCCCACAAGTCCAGAGCCCAAAGCAAGATCGAACGCTTCCCGCTCCGTCGGTTTTTTACTCAAGGAGATTTCACGGAGATACGTCCACCGCCTTCGCCGGTAGGCATCCAGATCAAAGACTGGTTCAAAGTGGCTGAGAACATCAAAAGCCTCAAGAGTCACCTCGGTTCGTAGACACTTCCAGCAATAACCACAGTTAATTTTGGGGCCGGCATGACGGTGGTTTACGCAAACGTCAAGATTTTCACCGATATCTGGGACGTCGAGTATTTCATGAGTTTTTTCAGCTCGGCTAAAAGCTGATCCCGTTGATCTCAAGGCAATTGCGTCACTGGACAAGAGCGATAAAAGAATCGTGTCAGCATAGGCCATATCATAGGTCGGAAAGACCCCGGCCTCCGTGTAAGTGTCAGTTGAAGAATAGTAAAAAGTATCGCAAATCGAAGAAAGCAAATGCGCGGTCGAAGCGTTTCTTGCGGTATGGGTTTGCTGGAAGTTCATACTGAGAAAGGCGCTCATATTGCTATTAACACCAACCAACCCCAGGTTGAACTTACCCGCCGCTTTCTCAGCTTGTCTAAGAACTTGTTCCTTCTTATGCTCGCTTGTATTGGCGCCAACGTCATTTACTAATAAATGAGTAAGTTTTTTAGAGGACTCTGGAAGATCTAATAGGTTCTTCTTGAGAGAAAACCAACTATCGACACCAGCCGAAAATCCGGTAATTCCCCCTCTCTGTTTCCTTTCAACAATGGTAATATGAGAAAATTTAATTGCGAGTTTCGTATTTAGTCCGAGTTGAATCCCAAAAATATGAGCAATATCGTCAGCTTGCTGCACCAAACAATCTGAAATAGGCACATTAAAATGAATACTAGAGTGGCGCTTCAATGCAAAAAGAAGGCATGGAGCTAAAAATGCGTCAGCTGTATCAATGGTCGAAGCTGGAGGAAGGCCAGATACCTCAAACCAAAGATCGGCATCGGAGCTGTTCCCGTCACTTACCGTGCAGCTAACTCTTAATATCTCGTTCTCCTCAGTAACGGTCCGAAAGTTGCCAACAGTTAGAAGAGGCGTTGACATTTTTCGAGTTCTGCTCCCGCATCAGATTGGTGGCCAGTGTATATTTTGAGCCGTATTGGTCCAGACGTGATATGGCCAACGCCGAAAATCACCCCGCCGGGGCTAAGGGACAACGCAAGACCCAGCCGTGAATGCAAGAGTAGTCTCTGATAGGGCAAAACCGCAATAAATTGTCACACTAGTGGATGAGGTTTTGAAAGGGTTGCGTCATTATCCTTTCGAACACCGTAAACAACTAAGGTCACATCGGGCGTCGCGCTCTTGCCCTGACGAGAGGCGAAGCCAGCGAAACGGTAACTTTACCTACTCTGGTGTTGTGATTGTTAGGGTGCTTTGCCTGCAGTGGGTAACGACACCCTTGTCTGAGCCTCTGAGCCACTTGGATGCGGCATTCCTGCGTCTCGTCTCTGCGCCGGGTTTCTGCGGCCCAGTTGAAACACGACGCTGATTGGTGACCGAAAAACACTCAATCTGAGCGTTGATATCCTTCGAACAAAAAATGATACGTGACAGCTCAAGGAGATGGTTGGATAGAGTTTCCTTCTTCTGGTTGAACGGCCCGCTGATAGAGATGCCATGTGGTGTGGCCAAGAATTGGCAGGGAAAAGATCAGACCCAGAAACGCTGGAACCAGAGATAGCAACATGGTGAGTGTGATGATCGCTGCCCAGGCGAGCATGACCAACGGGTTTTCGGTAACAACGCGAATGGAAGTTAACATGGCAGAAACGAAATCGATTTCCCGGTCTAGGAGCATCGGCATGGCCACGACAGTCACCGAAAACAGAACCGCGGAAAGAAACGCTCCGACGCAGGTCCCAATCGCAAGAAAGGTCCAGCCCTCCATAGTGTACAATACGGTGTTGAAGAACCCGTCTAAATCCGAGAACGACGAGTCCTGCAGAACGATTACCAGCACAGTCCGAAACTGGTAAAACCATACCCACAGAATAAAAAGAGTAACAAAGGCCATCCAGCCCATCTCTCGCTTGCGTTGATTGGCCATAACGGTGAAAATTTCTGCCCAGCCGAAACTCTCTCCCGTTTGCAACCTTCGGGACATTTCATAGAGCCCGGCCGCCGCGAAAGGCGCAAAAAGCGGAAAGGCGACAGCGGCGGGAAGGAGCATCCAAATCTTGCCGAGCCAGACCAGAATCCAAACAAACAGAATCCCGAATACTGCGTAGAACAAGCCGAAAAAGCCGCTCATAAACGGGCGCGCCAGAAAATCGGAAAACCCTTCTTTCAGCGACGCGGTTATATCATCGGTAGTCAGCTTGTTGACCTTAGGCGTGGTTGGCGGCTGCGGCGTCAGCTTATCCGGCGGCGTAGAATCTGCGCTCTTGGATGTCATGACACATTCCTCCCAAAGCATGGCGACGCTCTGGTCCGTTTGCGAATAGACCAAGCGGTGAAACAGACATCCTCGCAAGAATGTAACAGCCGAAGCATAAGAGCAAGGGGGGGGGTATAGCGTCCAAGTCGGTATCGGGTTCGCCGGGCCTTCGGCTGGAAGGAACCCAGATGGTTCTCGTACGGGCTCGGCAAGAAAGGTTTATACGTATTTGTTTACAAGGTTCTCGAGACGCTCCTGCTGACCTGAACGTGGGCTCGGCGCGTAGCGGCCCTCCGATGCTGCTCTGTAGCATTCGTCTAGGCCGCCTCGAAGCATCTCACTCACCTGTGCATCGCTCCAGCCGGAATATCGCCGGGCACGTGCCTCCTCGAGCGCACCGTCCTTCAGCATTGCGGCTGCAGCCTTTAAGCCTCGGGCACACACATCCATCGCGCCGACATGTGCCGCCACAAGATCAACAGGCTCGAGAGATTGCCGACGTAGCTTGGCATCGAAATTCGTGCCTCCCGTGGAAAAACCACCTGCGCGAAGAATCTCATAATATGCCAAAGCGACCTCGGGAACGTTATTGGGGAACTGATCCGTATCCCACCCCGACTGATAGTCGTTTCGATTCATATCGATGGAACCGAAAACATCCAAAGATGCCGCGAGCGCGATTTCGTGCTCAAACGAATGCCCCGCCAGAATTGCATGGCCCTGCTCAATGTTGAGTCTGACCTCGTTCTCCAGACCATAGTCCTTCAGAAAGCCATACACTGTTGCGACATCGTAATCGTACTGATGTTTGGATGGTTCTTGCGGCTTGGGCTCTACGAGGATCGTACCGGGAAAGCCGATCTTGTGTTTGTATTCGACGACCATCTGCAGGAAACGCCCCGCGTTGTCTCGCTCGCGTTTCAGGTCCGTGTTGAGCAACGTCTCATAGCCTTCGCGCCCGCCCCAAAGGACGTAGTTCTCACCTCCGAGCTTGTGGGTCGCATCCATGCAAGTCTTCACGGTGGCGGCAGCATAGGCAAAGACCTCCGGATCTGGGTTGGTTGCCGCACCAGCCATATATCGGCGATGTGTGAAGAGGTTTGCAGTGCCCCAGAGGAGACGTGGGCCCGTGCTTTCCATTTTCTCGCCGATATAGTCGACGATCTCTTCGAGATTGCGGGTCGTTTCCGCAAAATCCTGACCCTCAGGGCGCACATCCGCGTCGTGAAAACAGAAGAACGGTTGCCCGAGAATCTCGAAGAGTTCGAAGGCGACGTCCGCCTTGAGCCGCGCAAGTTCGATTGTGTCGCCGAACCACGGGCGTTCAAATGTCTGGCCACCGAACGGGTCTCCCCCCGGCCACGCAAAACTATGCCACCATGCCACTGCGAACCTAAGGTGATCCTCCAGCCGTTTTCCCATCACGACTTCGTTCGGGTCATAGTGGCGGTAAGACAAATCCCCGCCGTCGAGACCTTCAAAACGGACTGTCTCGATCCCTTCAAAAAAATCAGTCATGACAGCTCCTTAAGTGCGATGTATAGCGAACGGTATCGGTCGTAGGCTGATTGAAATTGTTCGGTGAGTGATGGTTCCGGTTCGATCGTTTTGCGTATGCTCGGGGGTTTAAGAGCTTCTGCCCTGCGAGCTCCGACCGCTATCATTCCAAGGCGTGCAGCACCAAAGGCAGCACCAAAATCACCGTCTGCAGGCACGGCGATGGGCAGGCCAAGTGTGGTCGCTAGGATCTTAAGCCAGGCTTCCGAGCGCGAGCCGCCGCCAACAGCGACAAGTTGCGAAGGTGCTTTGCCTGTGGCACGCATCGCCTCGAGGCTGTCACGGAATGCAAAGGCAACACCTTCGAGCACGGCGCGTGTCGCGGCCGCGAGGTCAGTTGTATGCTCCAGCCCGACGAACGAGCCTCGGACTTTTGCATCGTTGTGCGGCGTTCGCTCCCCCCCGAGGTAGGGAAGGAACATTGTCCGACCCGGAGCAAGCAGGTCGCCAAGGTCTTTCGTGAGATCGCTGGGAGACGCGCCTGCGAGCCTCGCGAACCAAGCCAGCGCGTCAGTTGCCGAGAGGATGACGCCCATCTGATGCCAACGATCCGGCAGAGCGTGACAAAACGTATGGAGGGCAGTTCCTGGCGCCGGCGCGTAGCCGTCGGAGGCCGAAAACAGAACGCCGGATGTCCCAAGCGACAAAAACGCTTCGCCAGGTTGAGACACGCCCAGGCCGACTGCTGAGGCAGCGTTGTCCCCGCCGCCTCCCGCAACAGGGATCCCCGAACGCATGCCGAACTCCGAAGCAATATCGGCCTTTAGAAAACCCGAAACCGCGCTCCCTTCGACAAGTTTGGGCATATGCTCGCGAGAAAGTTCTGTTGCCGCCAAGAGCGCATCGGACCAATCTCGCGTGGCGGGATTGAACCACGAGGTTCCCGACGCATCCGACATCTCGGATACGTACTCCCCAGTCAACCAAAGCCTCAGGTAGTCTTTTGGCAGAAGCACTTTGGCGACGCGTCCGAAAACGTCAGGCTCATGATTTCTGGTCCAAACCAGTTTCGGTGCGGTGAAGCCGGGAAAGACGATATTACCGGTCTCACCCCTGAACTTTGGGTCGGCGTCCAGCGCGGACGCCTCAGCGTGGCTGCGGGTGTCATTCCAAAGGATTGCAGGACGAAGAACCCTATCCTCTGCGTCCAACAATGTCGCTCCGTGCATTTGACCGGAAAGGCCGATGCCCTCCACGCCAGACAGATTATGTTCAGCTGCCAGTTGCCCCAGCGCGGTCGACGTTGCCGTTAGCCAGTCTTCAGGCGCTTGCTCGGACCAACCGGGCGCAGGGCGCGAGACTTCGAGCGGTCCATTTGCGCTTCCGATAATGGATTGGTCTTCTCCGATCAGGAGGGCTTTGACGCCCGACGTCCCAAGGTCGATCCCGACAAACATCAGCGGTCCAGCGTTACCCAGGCCGAGTTGCGCGCCGATGATCGCACGCAAGCATCGACGAAACGCACACCTGCGAGGCCGTCCATCACAGTTGGAAAGACAGTATCATCCGGTATCGGATTGCCCGCATCATGGGCCGCTATGGCATCAGCTGCTTCGCTGTAAATGTTTGCAAAACCTTCCAGATATCCCTCGGGGTGACCGGGGGGCGTACGGGTCAACCGATTGGCAGCCTCGCCCGCGCCGGCGCCACTGCGCGTGATCAGGCGTTTTGGCTCGCCGAAAGGCGTGTACCAGAGGTAATTCGGGTCCTCCTGCGCCCATTCGAGCCCCCCTTTCGTACCAAATACTCGTAGCTTGAGAGCATTCTCGTTTCCCGGCGCGACTTGCGAGCACCAGAGCATTCCGCGAGCGCCACCCTTGAAACGCATGAGTACATGGCCGTTGTCGTCGACCTGACGGCCGGGAACGAATGCCTGCAAGTCCGCCGCAAGCGACTCGAGTTCAAGACCACTCACAAAAGACGCGAGGTTGAAGGCGTGAGTACCGATGTCGCCGGTTGAACCGCCTGCCCCTGATTGCGCCGGATCTGTCCGCCAGTCTGCCTGCTTGAAATGCACCTCTTCTGTGAGCCAGTCCTGCACGTATTCGACCTGGACGACCTGCACGGTTCCTATGTCTCCATTCGTGACCATCTCGCGGGCTTGCCGGACCATCGGGTACCCGGTGTAGTTGTGGGTCAGGATGAACAGAGCACTCGACGCCTCCGCGGCCTTTACCATTTTCTTGGCATCGGGCAGCGTTGACGTCAGAGGTTTGTCGCAGATCACATGAATGCCACGTTTCAGGAACTCGCGCGCGATGGGATAATGCATGTGATTAGGAGTGACGATCGAAACTGCCTGAATACCGGTTTTTAAACGCGCTTCTCGTTTGGCCATTTCGGCGTAGTCGCCATAGGCCCTGTCGGAGGCCACGCCCAGATCGGCGGCCGAAGCCTTTGATTTCTCGGGCGTCGAGCTGAAGGCCCCCGCCACAAGTTCGAACCGGTCGTCAATGCGGGAGGCAATACGGTGCACAGCGCCTATAAATGCGTCTCGGCCACCACCAACCATTCCAAGTCTTATTCGCGGGGCACGTTGTTCCGTTGTTCCGTCGATTGGCATCACTCGCCCCCCTTATATACCCAGCATGCGCCGGTTGGCTTCGTCGTCGGTGCCGCCATCGGCGAAGTCGTCAAAGGCTTTTTCCGTGACTCGGATGATGTGATCGGAAACGAATTGCGCCCCTTCGCGTGCGCCGTCCTCAGGGTGCTTCAGGCAGCATTCCCATTCGACGACGGCCCATCCATCGAAGTCATTCGCCGCCATTTTCGAAAATACCGCACCGAAATCGACCTGCCCGTCGCCAAGGCTTCGGAACCGTCCGGCGCGATCGACCCAGCTTTGATACCCTGAATAGACGCCCTGACGACCGGTTGGGTTAAACTCGGCGTCCTTCACATGGAACATCCGAATGCGGTCCTTGTAGATGTCTATGTTGTCGAGATAGTCGAGGCACTGAAGAACGTAGTGCGACGGGTCATAGAGCATGCACGCCCGTGCATGGTTTCCTGTACGTTCCAGGAACATCTCATAGGTGATGCCGTCATGGAGGTCTTCACCAGGATGGATCTCATAACAGACATCGATACCGCAGTCCTCAGCGTGGTCGAGAATGGGTGTCCAGCGTTTTGCCAGTTCATCAAAAGCGGTCTCAACAAGGCCAGCCGGTCGCTGCGGCCATGGATACACGTAAGGCCACGCAAGCGCGCCTGAGAAGGTCGCGTGGGCGGTAATGCCCATATTCTTTGAGGCAGAGAGCGCTTTCTTGACCTGGTCAACGGCCCATTCCTGCCGTGCCTTTGGATTGCCGCGGACTTCGAGCGCGGCAAAGCCGTCAAATGCGTCGTCGTACGCGGGATGCACCGCAACCAGCTGACCTTGTAGGTGAGTTGAAAGCTCCGTTACTTCGATGCCGTTGGATGCGGCCCGCCCCTTGAAGTCGTCGCAGTAATCTTTGCTTTCTGCAGCCTTGGCGAGATCAAAGAGGCGTCCGTCCCAGCTTGGCACCTGCACACCCTTGTATCCGCAATCCGCGGCCCATTTCGTGATTGAGTCCCAAGAATTGAACGGCGCGTCATCGCCCGCGAACTGTGCTAGAAACAGCGCTGGCCCCTTAATGGTCTTCATGTTCTCTCCTCCCTTAGACCGGTCTTTCTGCCGGTAAATTCTCACGCACATAAATATCGATGCGGATGCGCTCTTGCGTGTCGTCGAACGGCAATCTGTGAGTGGTGGCACGCAGCAGTCTTATCGCCGAGCGCACGAGGTGCCCGGCATCCTGAGAGATGATCGCGTCGAATACTCCGCTTTTGAGCGCCGCGCGCGAGCTTGCGGTTAGCTCATGAGCGATGACCACTAGGTTTTCCTGTCGGCCACTTTCTTTCAGATAACTAATGAGGCCCGGGTTCCCTGCAGCCGACGAATAGACGCCGACAAGGTCAGGGTAAGCAGCAAAAACGTCCGGTAGCATCTGCTTGACCAGATCGGGGTCATCGCGTCCTTCAACTGAAGCGACGACCTTCAGTTCCGGGAAAGACTCCCCCATCACCGCGTCGAAACCTTTGCGCCTTTCAAGATGGTCGCGCGCGAGACGTGAGCCGGTAATGACCAGAACCCGGCCGTTCTTTCGGACGAAACGCCCCATCAGTTGTGCTGCTGTACGACCCGCCGCGACATTGTCGATCCCGACGAAGTGGTCCCTGTCCGAGCTTGGGAGATCGGCCACAAGCGCGACCACGGCGATTCCCTTCTGGCGCGCCCGTTTTATTGCATCACGGATGGCCGGGGTCTCCGGACCGAAGACTGCCACACCGTCGATGTGCTCTGCGTCGAGCCTGTCCAGCGTTTTGACGATGGCCTGAGGATCAAAGGGCGGCACCTTCGTCTCGCTGACCAGAACCCGCTCGTGCAGCAGTTTGGCGCCCTGCTGCGCGACTTGTACCTCCAGGTTGGAGACAAACTCGTTTGTCGTATCAGGGAGCACGAATAGAAGGTTGAAAAAGCGCCGGCGCGCCAGGTTCGCCGCGGCGGCGTCGCGAACATACCCAAGTTCGGCGATCGCCTTGTTGACCTTCTCGATCGTTGCAGACCGGACGCCCGGCCTGGCGTTCAGCACACGATCCACCGTTGCCAGAGACACGCCTGCAACGCGGGCGATGTCGTTGACCGTTGGTTTTGGTCCTGCGCTGACGTTGTCGGTGCCCAAGTTCTGTTACCCCTCGATCGACCGGGCAAGGCCTTCGAACACGAGCGCGACGGCTTCAGCTCCGGGGTCATTGTGGCCCTTTAGATTGTCAGACGGGACATAGGCGGCGCGTCCGGCCTTTGCTTTGTGGATCGCGGCTGTGCTGTCGGCCCCTTCTCTTGCAGCTTTTGCTGCGGCACTTAATCCCTCGCCCAGGGCGGCAAGGGCGGGGGCCAACGCGTCTATCATCGTCCGGTCTCCGACCGATGCCCCCCCGACATCGCTCACCCGTTTCATGCCGGCCAAAAGGGCCTGATGGACTGGTGCGCCATTCGCGCAGGCATCCCCTGCGGCATTGAAATAGATGGCCAAGATAACGCCCGAAGATCCGCCCATGGTCTGGCTCAGTTCATTGCCGAGCGCCGGGAAAAGCTGCGTTAGATCAGCCAATGGCATCTTGCTGAGGTTGGTTTTTAGCGCGCGTGCGGCCGTGGCAAGCGTACTGCCTGTGTCACCGTCTCCGGATTTCGCATCCAGTTCGTTAAGCGCGCCCTCCGCCGCAATCAGTAAATCGGCAACATGATTTATAGTCGCCTCGTTTTGCGTGTTAGCCGAAGGGATCGGCTCGATCGGAGATAACCCGTCTGGCAGCGGCTGAACGTTCGGCGCCTTGATTTCCTGCATGCCGGGCCACGCAGCCATGGGCACAGGAACCATAAGCGCTTCAAGCTCTTCATTACTGACAGGTAAAATCGAGACTGAAAAACCGTGCATGTCGAGCGACGTCATCATAGGTGCTGGTCCAATGATGTGCGTTGCGAAGTTTGCATCCGACAGACTGTGGCACAGCACGGACATCTCAAGAGGCGTGGTTGAGCCTAGGTTGTTCATAAGTGCAACGCAGGCGCCATTCTGCACGTGAGGCCGCAGCTTCCCGAGCAAGATGTCCATGGCCTCGGCCGCGCCGGAGAAATCGACCTGTTCAACTCCGGGTTCACCGTGGATGCCAAGTCCAAGCTCGGCCTTGCCGCTCGGAATACGGCTCTCTTTTGGGGAGCCTGGAATGGTACAGGTATCAAGGCTTTTCCCGATAGAGGCGACATTCGCAATGATCCGACGCGCCGCTTCGGCGATTTCTTCGAGAGGCTTTCCGGCCTCGGCCATCGCTCCGGCGATCTTATGCACGAAGAGTGTACCGGCCACCCCACGCGGCTGGGGTAGATCAGGTAAAGCAACGTCATCGTCAACAACGACCATCTCGACTTTACGGCCCAGAGCTCGCGCGCGTTCCGCTGCCAGGCCAAAGTTCAGACGGTCGCCAGTATAGTTTTTTACGATCAAGAGGCACCCAGCCTCACCAGCTACCGCTAGGATACCTGCAAGCACGGCTTCGACGGATGGTGAGGCAAAAACCTCGCCGCAGACCGCAGCAGTAAGCATACCGGGCCCTACAAACCCAGCGTGGGCAGGTTCATGGCCCGAGCCACCGCCCGAAATCAGCGCAACGCGCGACATGTCCCAATCAGACCGGTACACAACCTTGATATGCGGGTAACCATCCAGACGTGAGAGGGTGCCGCCAGAACAGGCCAGCAGCCCGTCGATTGCCTCTTTTACGAGGTCTTCTTTCGCATTTACGAATTGAGCCACGGACCCTTCCTCCCTTAGGTGATACGTGCGCCTTCGGCGTCAAAGAAAACCGGGTTGTCCGGCGCGATCTGAATGGTTTGACCGGGCGCAAGGCTGGTGTGCGGGTCGGTCAGGGTAACAACGTCATGATCAGAGACCTTGAGATGGAGCCGTGTCTGGTCGCCAAGGTGCTCCACCCGGACCACCACCGCATCCCGACCGCTCCCTTGCCGGATGTTCTCTGGGCGCAGGCCAACTTGGCTCGCTCCGGGGGGAGCGTTGTCGTCCAAAAGCCCGACTGGCAGCAGGTTGATCCGCGGTTGGCCGAGCCGGGCCGCGACGTAAGCCGTGCTCGGGTTCTGGTAGATCTCGCGTGGCGTTCCGAACTGGACAAGGCGCCCTTCATCCAGCACACCCACATGAGTGGCCATCGTCATGGCTTCGATCTGATCGTGTGTGACGTAGAGCAGTGTCGCCGCCATTTCAGCATGTATACGCTTTAGCTCGACCCGCAGATCGGCGCGCAGCTTGGCGTCGAGCGAGCTTAAAGGCTCGTCCATGAGGTAGATTGACGGGTCTCGGACAAGTGCGCGGCCTATCGAAACCCGCTGCATCTCCCCGCCGGACAGTTCTGTCGCCTTGTTGTCGAGCTTGTGAGGTATGTGGAGGACATCGGCCACGTCCTGGACCTTGCGGGCAATCTCGTCCTCGGGCGTTTTCAGAATGGGGGATCGCAGCGGGAACGCGAGATTGTCGCGCACACTCATATGCGGATAAAGCGAGTATTGCTGGAAAACCATAGCAACATCACGCTGCGCCGGTGTCAGAGTGTTCACGGTTTCGCCGCCGATCCTGATATCGCCTGAATCCGCTTTCTCGAGGCCTGCAATAAGGCGGAGCGTCGTAGTTTTTCCCGCGCCGGTCGGTCCAAGCAGCACGACGAATGCGCCGTTTGGCACCGTCATATCCATCTCGATGACTGCTTTGGTCGATTTGAACGATTTGGATACGCCCTGAAGCTGGACCTCAGCCATGGCCAAGCACTCCTTCGTTCAGTTTCGACCTCAGCGCGCGGCCCGATGTTTCATCGAAAAGGGTTACGGTTTGCTCGTTAAACTCCAGTCCCACCGTCTCACCCATCGCAGCGGGCTGATCCGAGGCAACGCGCGCCTTCACTTCTCCGTTTGGCGTGTCCAGAGTCACAATTTGCGTGGTTCCAAGGTATTCCGTCGCCAAAACCTCGCCCCGATATGCGCCGTCCGTGGAAAGCCGGATGTGTTCGGGACGGACGCCGAAGACAAGATCGCCCTGAGCGGCCTCGCGTAGTTCCGGAACACCCATTTCGCAGCCGTTCAGAGCGACACTGCCTGAGCCTGGGGAGACCGTTCCGTTGAACCCAAGAAAGTTCATGGAAGGCGAGCCGATGAAGTCCGCGACGAACATGGTCGCCGGTGCATCGTAGATATCCTGTGGCGTACCAAACTGTTCGACCACCGCGTTGTTCATCACCACGATTTTGTCGCCCATTTGCATGGCTTCGAGTTGATCGTGCGTCACGTAGACAGTCGTCGCGCCCATCCGGTCGTGCAATGCGCGTAGCTCTTCTGCCATGTGTTCGCGAAACTCCGCGTCCAATGCACCAAGTGGCTCGTCCATCATGAATGCCTTGGGTTCCCGAACGATTGCGCGTCCAAGTGCGACGCGTTGGCGGTCGCCGCCAGAGAGGCCGCCAACAGGTCTGTTCAAGATGTCTTCGATACCAAGAATGCGCGCAACTTCAGCCACCTTTTCTTTCACCTGCGCGCGCGGCATGCCCTGGCTGACAAGCGGATAGCTGATGTTCTTGCGGACATTCATGTGCGGATACAGCGCGAACATCTGAAAGACGAAGGCGATGTCTCGCTCAGACGGAGGCTTCTGGCTGATTTCCTCGCCGTCGAGAATAATCTCCCCCGAGGTTGGCAACTCAAGCCCGGCGATCATGCGCAGTGTCGTCGTTTTTCCGCAGCCCGAGGGTCCGAGCAACATGAAGAACTCACCGTCCTCAATTGTGAACGAGCTTTCTTTTACGGCGACGAAGTCCCCGAATTCTTTGCGCACGTTCCTGACGATTATCTCAGCCATGGTTACTCCGGGAAATGCGAGACAATGATGAACATCACTGTCCCGACAAGCGTGGTGATGAAGGAGTACGTGAAGGCCCACATCACGAAGGGCTGCATGAGCATGAACACTCCAAGGGCGATTATGATCGTCGCCAGCATTTCCCATGGGCCGCGGCGAAACTTCAGAAGGCCGTTGATGAAATTGGTCATTTCCGTACGGCTCCGAATGTAATGCCGCGAAGGAGGTGCTTCCTGAGCAGGATGGTGAAGATCATAACCGGCAGCAGGAAGATCGTGGCGCCGGCCGCAACCGCTGGCCAATCGAGGCCACCGATCCCGATGATCGTTGGAATGAAGGGAGGAGCTGTCTGTGCTGTGGCAGAGGTCAGGAGCACTGCGAAGGCGTATTCGTTCCACGCAAAGATCAGACAGAAGATCGCGGTGGACGCGATACCTGTCGCCGCCTGTGGCAGCACCACTTTGTAGAATGCCTGGAAACGCGTGTAGCCGTCGATGAGAGCCGCTTCCTCATATTCGCGCGGAATCTCGTCGATAAAGCCTTTGAGAAGCCAAACCGCCAAAGAGATGTTCACTGCGGTGTAGAGCAGGATCATTCCCAAATGCGTGTCTGACAGACCAAGGTTCCGGTACATCAGAAAGATCGGGATCGCGACCGCGATGGGCGGCATCATTCTCGTTGAAAGAATGAAGAACAAAAGGTCGTCGGCTAAGGGTATCTTGAAGCGACTGAACGCATAGGCCGCCAGTGTGCCAAGGAAGACCGACAGAAACGTCGAACCGAAACCGATAATCACCGAGTTGAGAAAACGCTCGCCGAATTTGGAGGGCCCGACGATGACCATGTCATACTGGCGCACGATCTCGTCGGCCCAGTTCTGTGGCGGGTTAGCCGCCAGGAAATCGTCTGTCTGCCGCGTCCGGGTGGTGAAGAGATTTACATATCCCTCAAGAGTTGGCTCGAAAACCACCTTGGGCGGATAGCTGATCGCGTCAGCGGGCGATTTGAAGCCTGTCAACATGATCCAAGCCAGCGGGATCATGGTGACCAACGCGTAGAGAACGACAAGACCGCCCGCAATCCATTTGGCGCGGTCTGTCGGTTCGGTGATCGAATGCGCGCTCATCTTTCTTTCACCTTGTTCAGGGCTTTGACGTAGATCGAGGCAAGACCGAACACGGTCACAAAGAGGATGATGGCGTAGGCACTGGCATAACCCGTGCGCCACTTCTCAAAGGCTTCTCGCTTGAGGTTGATAGACGTCAATTCGGTGGTCGACCCGGGGCCGCCTCCGGTCAACTGCACGACGAGATCGAACATCTTGAAGTTTTCGATCCCGCGGAAAAGGACGGCCAGCATCAGAAATGGTAGGACCATCGGTATCGTGATCGTAAAGAACTGACGGGTCTTGGACGCTCGGTCAATCGCAGCCGCTTCGTAGATGTAGTCGGGTATCGATCTTAGCCCGGCCAGACAGATCAGCATAACAAAGGGCGTCCACATCCACGTGTCCACGATGACGATGGACCAGGGAGCGAGATCAACAGACCCCAACATCTCGAAGCTCGACGGGTCTTTGCCGGTAAAGAATGAAACGATGTAGTTAAAGAGCCCGATTTGCGGCTGGTAGAGGAACTTCCAGAAGTTCCCGACCACAGCCGGCGACAGCATCATTGGAAGAACGATCACCGTCGTCCAGAACGCGTTGCCCTTGAAGTTTCGATGGATAAGCCACGCCAGCGTGAATCCGATCAGCACCTGAAAGAAGATCGTCCAGAAAAGGAAGTGCGCAGTAGCCTGCATATTCAGCCAGATATCGCTGTCGGTCAGAATGCGCTCGTAGTTGCGTAGTCCGATGTTCTCGACTTCACGGTTCAGGCGATTGGCCCGGTAGTTTGTGAAGCTGAGTTGTATGGTCCAGATCAACGGAAAGATGTTGATCGCAAGCAGGAGAAAGATCGTAGGCGCTACAAAGATCCAAGCAATCGCGCGATCAGAGAGCCCTTTAATGCGGCGCGCAACTTTCTTGGGCGTTGCCTGCGCAACGCGATCCATCTGCGAGAGTGACATGTGCTTTGTCCAATTTGCTCCCGGACAGTTCGTCCGGCCCCCGCGGTGCGTGCGGGTCGGGAGGCCGGGGCGCGATCGGCGCCCCGGAACCGGCGATTAGAGCTTGCCTTCGTCTTCGAAGGTTTCCGTCCAATCTTCGATCAGTTTGTCGAGGGCTTCCTTAGCGGTACCCTGATCGGCAACGACATAGTCGTGGATGCGCTTCTGCATTGCGAGGAGTAGTTCAGCGTAGGCTGGCTCCTGCCAGAAGTCCTGGACGTCGTTCATTGCCTCAAGGAAGTCACCAGCGAAGGGTTGGCTGTCCACGAAACCAGGGTCGTTCAGCACAGAGTTGTGCGCAGAGTAGCCACCAAGCTCCCACCACTTTGCCTGAACCCCGGGGTCAGCAAACCACTTGATGTATTCCAGAGCAGCATCCTGCTTGTCGGAATAGGAGACAACGGAAATGCCCTGACCGCCAAGCGTCGAGCCGGCTTGATTCTGAGGTGGGTTGACGAAGAAGTCGATCTTGTCGCCGCCCGTGGCTGGGTCTGCATAGAGGCCCGGGAAGAAGGCGAACCAGTTCATCGCCATCGCGACCTGGCCCGACTTAAAGGCGTCGAGGCTCTCACCCATATAGGAGTTGGTATAGCCCGGAGGCGTCGCGGTCTCGTAGAACTCCTTGTAGAACTCGAGCGCTTCTACCGCTTCTGGCGAGTTCACAGCGCCTTCCATGTCATAGGAGCCAGGAGTGTTCTCGTATTTGAAGCCCCAGGGATAAAGGGCCCCCGTGACCCCCATGGTGATGCCTTCCGAGCCACGCTCGGTAAAGATCGCAGCGCCATAAACGGTATTGCCGTCGATTTCGCGCCCCTGGAAGAACTGAGCGATTTGCAGCAGCTCTTTCTGCGACTGAGGCTCGCGGAGGTCTTGGCCTGTCTCAGCTTTGTAGGCCGCTTGAATCTCCGGATCGGCGAACCAGTCCGCGCGATAGAACCAGCCATTTGCGTCGCCCATGGCGGGTAACGCGTAGTAGTTAGGGGTGCCCTTTGGCCAAGTGGAGTAGGCATAGACAGTCGCCGGAGCAAAATCGTCCATGCTGATTCCTTCAGCATCGAAGAAATCGTTCAGCTTGACGTAATGCCCGTTCTCAGCGCCACCGCCGATCCATTGGCTGTCGCCAATCAGAAGGTCGCATAGCTTACCGCCCGAGTTTAGTTCGTTCAGCATCCGGTCTGCGAAATTTGGCCAGGGCACGAATTCGAAATTCATTGTGTGACCTGACTGAGCTTCAAACTCTTTGGACAATTCAACCAGTGCATTCGCGGGGTCCCAAGCGGCCCAGCACAGCGTCAAGTCCTCAGCGACTGCCATCGCGGGTAGGCTAACGGATGTCATAAGCGCCGCGCCGACCGCGGCCGTTTTGAGTTTCTTCATTATTTCCTCCCAATCGGTAACGCTCTGACGGCGATCCGACTCAAACGGTATTTGAGGTGCGCACCTCATGTCAATGAATTTCTGAGGTGCGTACCTCAAATGCAGTTAGTCATAGCGAGCAAACTGATGAATTCAGATGTTTCAAAACGGCTTATCGCGCACTGGAGATTTGGCGCTGAGCAGGCTCAACAACGGCGGCGCGGAAGGTGTCTCCCGGCATACAACTCCCTGACAGGAAGATACTTTGGTTAAGCCCGCGGGGAGCCGAACTGATTTGGCTCCCCGCGGGTTCATCGGCTGTTAGCACCCTACGCTGAAGGCTAAATCGCTCCCTAGTCGCGGCAAAGCGACTGACTTACCGCTTGGCTTGTAAAGCGGTAACCCGATTTGGCCTTACTGCTCATCAAAACGGATCGCGATAACGCGTGTGCGAAGGTCGCTCATGCCTAAATCTTGATCAAGACGCGGAAATCACAGTCCGCATTGGCCGTAAAACGGCTGTTCTGACCGCAGACATGAGCAAAACTGAAACAACACCTCTTGGAGCCGTGCTGGCATCCGGGTCGCGTCGGCTCTGCTTGCTCGAATAAGCTCCTAGGGCTAGCGTAGCATCCGAAGAGTCAAGCAAATGGAGGTCGCAATGCAGTACGGGATTCCTCATCTTGCAACCATAGCGCTGACGCTCTCGCTTTCTGCAGGCATGGCGAGCGCGGCGGAGTGGAAGTTCAATAATGGACTTCCAGAAGGCCGAAACGAATCCAAGCAGCTCGATGCCTTCGCTGCAGAGGTTGCAGAACTCACTGGCGGCAGTCTGAACATCAACGTGTTTCACGGCGGGTCGCTGAATCTGAAGAACGAAGATGTTGTTCGCTGGCTTCCTCAAGGCGCGGTCGAGATGGGGCTTGTCTGGGCAAACTATCTTGGTCGCGATGCACCGGCAATGAATGCCGTGCTAATTCAAGGCTCGGTCGGTAGCCCAGAAGAACTCATTCAGGTTCTACCGGAAATTCAAGAAATCTACGCCGAGGAACTTGCGGACTGGGGCATTGTCCCGGCAGGTTACATGGCGCTGCCGCTCTTACAGGCGTCGATCTTCTGCAAGGGTGACCCGGTCAATTCTCTTGAGGAACTGCGGAGCAAGAAGCTCCGCGTCTGGAGCGGCGATCAGGTCGAGACGTTTACAAAGCTCGGCGTGCCAGCACAGATTGTCGGTCAAACCGAGCTCTATGTCGCGCTGCAAACCGGCGTAGTGGATTGCGCCGTATACCCAGCACTGTTTGCGCATACAATCTCGCTGCACGAAGTGACAGATTACGCCGCTTACCTCTACCCGGTCGCAGGTGTCCCCTATGTGCTCGGCGTCAATGAAGATGCTTGGAGCGGATTAAGCGAGGCGGAGCGCGCAGCCGTAAGCACTGCTGCGGATAACGTTTGGGCCCGGACAAATGCCTATGAGGCAGCTGAGGAGAACGAACAAGCAGCGCGCGCAAAACTGGGCGAACAGGGCGTCAAGTTCCTCGGCGACTTCTCAGATGAGGACCGCGCCGCCTTCCTCGAAGCCGCGTCAGCCACATGGGAAGAACTGGCGAATGAAGCAGGTGGCACCGCCCCGGCCAATCGTGAGCGTATCCTCGGCGTCCTGGGACGGTGAACTCGTCCCTGCCCGGCAGTACTCCGCTCTGGGTTAATCGTGTAGAGCGCACATTGCGTCCTGTCTTCGTTGGCCTTGCGGCGCTGGCCACGCTAGCGGGATCAGCTATTGTGATTCTTCTTGGGACGAGCGTGGTCATGCGACACGTCGCTGGTGCTCCACTAAGATTCACAGAAGAACTTGTGGGACTGCTGGTCACCGCAGCCTTTTTCCTCGCGCTCCCGCTGGTGACCCTCAACGCTGATCATGTTCATGTGCGCCTTGTTGTGGGTGCGCTTCCTCCCAACTTGGCACGTTGGGCGCAGTTTTTGGCGGGTGTCTTTGGGGTCATTTTCTGTTTGTGGTTCGCCTATCTCTGCCTGCCTTGGTTTGAGTTCGCGTTCGAAAGGCAGATTAAGTCGGAGGTTTCTCGGCTGCTGCTTTTTCCTTGGATGGCCCTGATGCCCGTCTCAATCGCACTGACCAGCATCGCGATTGCCATCAGGGCAGTTTCGGCAAGTGGGAAAGCCGGATCTCTATGACAGGCTTTTGGACGGTTCTGCTCGGCGGCTTGACGCTTTTGGCCGGGTCTGGGCTCGCGCTCGGTGCAGCGCTTGGACTGACCGGCCTTCTTCTACTTGAGTTCGTGGCGGGAGGCGCAACATTTGTTGCCGTAGATGCCGTCTGGAACGTGTTGAACGCCTTCACCTTAAGTGCCATCCCTCTCTTTATTATCTTGGGCGAGATTTTGTTGCGCAGCGGGGTCAGCCAGCGCATCTACACAGCGCTAACGCCGGTATTTAGTGGCGTACCTGGTGGCCTCCTGCACACCAACATCGCGGTTTGCACACTCTTTGGCGCTGTCAGTGGATCCAGCCTTTCGACAGCTGCAGCAGTCGGTTCTGTCGCCTATCCTGAGATGGCTGCGCGAGGCTACGACAAACGCACCATCGTCGGCTCACTCGCGGGCGGTGGCACATTGGGTCTTCTCATCCCGCCAAGCCTTTCGTTATTGATCTTCGGCGCCCTGACCGAAACATCGATCGGCCAGCTTTTTCTAGCGGGCCTTTTGCCAGGTTTGCTCTTCGCGCTTTGCTTCATGGCTTACATCTTTATCAGTAGCTTGGTCGCTTCGGAGGCAGTACAGAAAGCGGATGTGGCCATAGGAGCGTTCGCCGCTTTCTTGGGCATTCTGAGGCTTTGGCCGTTCTTTCTTCTGATTGCGGCGATCATGGGCAGCATCGCACTCGGCGTCGCCACGCCAACCGAGGCAGCAGGCGTCGGCGTGATCGCTACGATTTTGGTTGGTTTCGCATGGGGCGATCTCACCCCTAAGAAACTTATCGAAAGCTTTTCGGCTGCGATCCGCCTTTATGCCTCGATTGCGTTTGTGGTCATGGGCGCAACGATCCTTGCTCAGGCGGTAAGCCTGCTCGCTGTGCCGCAGACGATCCTCCAAAATGTGCAGGAGATGGCACTCGGGCCGTTCGTCGTGCTGCTCCTTGTCGTTCTGGTGTACCTGATACTGGGCTGTTTCTTCGACGGTTTGTCCCTGATGATTATGACTCTACCAATCGTCTTTCCCCTTATGACAGGGCTTGGCTACGATGCCATTTGGCTCGGCGTCATCGTAACGATCATGATCGAAATCGGACAGGTTACGCCACCGGTCGGCCTTAATCTTTCCGTACTCGTCTCGGTCACGCGGGACGAGGTATCGCTGGGCCAAGCAGCGCGAGCGACGGTGCCATATTGGTTGATCTTGCTGGCCGGCGTCGTAGCCCTTACTGCGTTTCCGCAAATCGCGCTTATCCTGCCTCAGCACCTTATGTAACAGGCAGTGTCGCTTTTGGGCGCTGTGGCTCAGATCTGCGCTCGTACGCATCCATAGTGTCTGCAAGGAGGTCATGACTTGCGGCCGACCAGATCGGATTGGCCGGGTGACGGCTTGGAATGGAAAGCAGATGTTCCGGAGCGCAGTGCATTCAACACAGATTTCAAGAGAAGATGCCGAACGCAAAGCAACCTGTTCAATGGCCTGAAATTCCGGAGTTCGCCAGACGTCTCAGACAGCTTGCGGGCAGGCAGTGGAACACTGGAAAGAACGTTGTGCGAATCGAGCAACTGTCGGACTGTCGGCACAACAGGAGATTTTATGAAAAAGATTATTACGTTCGCTTGCGCAGCAGCATTTTGCCTGCCCGCGACAGCCCAGACCCCGCAGCAAGCAACGGATGCCGCCGCACAAGTCGAGAATTCAAGTGATGAGCTCCTCACTGCTGAAGAACTTCAGACGCTCGTCGCTCCAGTGGCGCTATATCCAGATACGCTGCTTATTCAGATCTTCGTGGCCGCGACGCAACCCCTTGAAATCGTGAAGGCCGAGCGTTTCCTACTGGACAACGCCGGACGCGACGCCGCTGAACTAGAACCAGAGATCGAAGCGATGGGATGGGACCCGTCGGTAACGGTTCTGGCCACTGCGTTTCCCGAGATCGTTGGACAAATGGCGACTCATATCGATTGGACAGAGACAGTGGGCACAGCAATGCTTGCCCAATCTGACGACGTTTTGGACGCGGTTCAGGTGATGCGCGATCTGGCTATAGAGTCCGGCGCTCTTGTTTCTGGCGCTGAACAAACAGTCGAAGTGACCGAAGACGAAGAGGTTATCATCACTCCGACCGACCCCGAGATCGTTTATGTTCCGGAGTATGTGCCGACCGAGGTTTACAGTGGGCCTTCTGCGGGGGATGTGCTCGGCGCGACGCTTCTCACTTTTGGGATCGTCGCAGTCATTGACGAGATCTTCGACGATAACGATGACTGGTATGACTACTGGGGTTGCCGAAACTGTGGTGGATGGGGCGGCGGCCCAATCATCCGTGACCCAGATATCGACATCGACGTGGACGGCAATGTCAATATCGGCAACGAGATCGACTTGGGCGACCGTATGAATGTCGACCGCGACAACATTGATCTCGAGAACCGTCCTGATATCGGTTGGACCCCTGATAGCGACCGCGCGCAGGAGGCACGCGAAAAAATTGCTAATCGCCAGCCGCCGGAAACAGGCCAGACCCGCTTGCCGGTCGACCGGCCAGAAGGCCGGTCGGATCAGTTGCGCGAACAGCTCTCGGCCAAAACGGGCGCTGCAGATATTAGCCGACCCACTACACAAGGTCGCGCGGGTCAGGTGGCTGTAGGCGCGGGAGCCGGTGCTGCGGCAGGAGCGGCGCTTGCTAATCGCGGCAACAGCGGGAATGCTGAGAACCGACTGCCTCAGATCGACCGTGGCAATATATCGGGCGAGCGCGCGAACGCAAAAGCGGAGGCGCTTGCAAAGACACGTGAACCCCCCGTGGCCGCGAAACCCCAGGTTAAGAGCAAGCCGAAAGTCACAAAGAAGCCCCAAGTACAGTCTCGTCCTGGAAATGTGCAACGTAAGCCCAGTGCATCAAAGGGCGCGGCGATGAAGAAAAAGTCCAGCGGCGGCAAAGCGCGCAGCGCGTCCGCCCGCGGCAAGGGCGCGAAAGCAAAGCTGAGGAGATAGCCCCATGGCCCGTATCAAAACGATCGCATGTGTGGCGTTCTTCCTCTCGACAGCCGCCCTGGCCGACCCGGCAACCTACGATAGCCCCCAAGCGGCGCTGGACGCATTTATCAAGTCCGTCGAAAATCAAGACCAAAGCGCCCTTCTGACTGTGTTTGGCGCGGGGTCCGCAGATCTCCTGTCGTCCGGCGATCCGGCAGAGGATAGTTCCAACCGCGAAGCCGTGCTGGCGCTTTATCGCGAGGGCTACCGTTTTCGCCCTGAAGAAAGTGGGCTCACCCTTGTCCTTGGAAAGGACAGCTGGCCTTTCCCGATCCCGCTTACGCAGACAGAATCCGGCTGGCAGTTCGACATCGAAGCAGGACGGGAAGAAGTCGAAAATCGCGAGATTGGCCGGAACGAATTGGATGTAATCGACTTGTTGGACGCTTATGTTGACCTTCAAGCGGCGTTTCGGCTGGTGGACCACGACGCAGATGGCGTGATGGAGTTTGCCCGAGATATCATCTCGGAACCGGGCTCGCGGAACGGGCTGTTCTGGCCAGACAGTCCGAGCTTCGTTGGAGAGACCCTTGCCCGGGCAGAGTTGACGGGTTGGAGTGATGGAGAAACCGACTTCGAGCCCGAGCCATTCTTCGGTTACTACTACACCATTTTGCATGGCCAGGGCGACAACGCTCCAGGGGGCGCATTCTCGTACCTTGCAGGTGATAACCTCGTTGGAGGCCACGCTTTGCTAGCTGTCCCGGCTGAGTATGGTGTCACAGGTGTTCACAGCTTTTTGGTCAGCGAGAATGGGATCGTTTTTGAGGCCGATCTGGGAGAAAGCACGTTGGAGCTTACAGATAGCATGACCCTTTACGAACTTGGGCCGGACTGGGAGCCCGTCGAATAGCGCGCATTCTCCCTCGTGCACAAATCTTCGAGAATTCGATGAGATACACCCGCGAGCTCAGGTGCCTAGCTGTGTTACCCTTTGGGAAGACCCAAAAAACACTGTTGTTTGCGCCTCGGGTTAATCCCAACGAAGTTGGAAGCCTTACCATGCTTTTTCTCTGAGGATGGGACGACCGCGCCGCGGATCTATCTTTGATAACGCGCAAAAAGAACGCCACACCACCGTTTTATTGCATTCCAAAGCCTAGACGTTTTCTCCCGCAGATGAACGTGGGTATCGTTGATGTCGCCCACCCTTACCTATGCTACTCGTCACAGGATACTGAAATGAAGACTGATTCTGCTTCTGGTTCGATATGCGTGATGCGAAGCTGAAAATCGCTTTGATGGCGTCTGTACTGCTCGTGGCACCGTTGCTGTTCTGGGCTGCGGCTGAGTTCGCGCCACCCCGTCAACAGAGCACCTACACAGCACCCGGCCTCGATCCAATGGGGCCCGAGGCAGCCCGAGACGATTTGTTCACGCTGCTCCCGGCGCTGCTGCTCGTTGTTTACGACGCGTTCGGGCGCACTGAGGAAGGTGAGATTTACGATACACTCGCAGTCGTTGCCACAGGTAAAGCGCTTGAGATGCTTTACCTCGAACGCGCCGGAGCCATGGTCGGCGGCGGTCTCACCGAAAACGACCAGGCCATTCACGAGATGCGGTTGACCAAGGCGTCCTCGCAACAGTCCGGAGACACTTTCCTGCTGGATGCGCAGTGGGAGGTGATTGGAACGGTGGGTCACAGCGAACATATCCATGTGCGCGGCAACACCTATAGCGCAAACCTGACGATCATGCCTGTCGAAGGAGCGTGGAAGATAACCGATTTCGAACTGACCGATGTGGACAGGCAGATGGCCGGTGAATTCATGGAGGCCGAGCGCTCTTGGTGGAATTAGAAGATATCGAGTTTGCATACCCAACAGGTGGTTTCCGGCTGCAAGTGCCGAACCTGGTTGTTGCAGCGAGCGAGCGCGTGGCAGTGGTTGGCTCAAGCGGCACAGGCAAAACAACCCTTCTCAATCTGGTTGCAGGTATTTTGAAACCCGATAGAGGCTCAATCCATGTTGCTGGAACAGATCTTGGATCGCTGAGTGAAGATGGCCGTCGACGTTTTCGGGCAAGCAATATCGGCTTTGTTTTTCAGGATTTTGCTTTGCTCGACTACCTGAACGTACGGGAAAACATCCTCTATCCTTATCGGATCACACCGGCGTTAAAACTTGACGGGTCTGCACGTAAGCGCGCCAAAATTCTGGCCGAGGCTTGCGGGCTTTCTGACAAGCTGGATCGGCATCCCGGGGCGCTCAGCCAGGGCGAAAAGCAGCGTGTAGCCATATGCCGGTCGCTCGTCACACGTCCAAGGCTCGTCATCTCCGACGAGGCGACCGGCAATCTCGATCCGGAGAACAAGGCTCTCATTCTCGATCTGCTCTTCGAGCAAGCGCACGCAGCAGAGGCGAGTGTTCTTGCCGTCACGCACGATCACGCCTTGTTACCGCGCTTCGATCGGGTCGTCGATTTCGCCTCGTTCCGGACTGAGGCCACGGCATGAACGCCGCGTTCCTCGCCTTCGCCTACCTGCGATACCATTGGGCGCGCAGCCTGATCCTTGTGCTGGTTCTGGCGCTGATCCTCACCGTGCCGTTTGCGACGCGGACCCTTCTGGCGGAGAGCGAGGCTTCACTCACCACGCGGGCAGATACAACGCCACTCCTCCTTGGACGGCGCGGAAGTGCGCTCGATCTGACCATGGCGGCCTTATATTTCTCGGACGAGCGCCCGGACGCACTGCCCATGGGCGAAGTTGAATCTATTTGGGACAGCGGCCTTGCGACACCGATCCCTCTTAATACCGCGTTCGAAACCAACGGGTTCCGTATAGTCGGCACCTCGCTCGACTATTTTAACTTTCGTCATCTCAGTGTCGCTCAAGGGCGTGGGCTGGCGTTGCTCGGTGAAGCCGTGGTGGGCGCATCCGTTGCGCGCGACTTAAATCTGAACGTTGGCGACCCGCTGGTCTCGGCGCCCCAGAACCTCTTTGACCTGGACGGCGTCTACCCACTTGAAATGCCAGTCGTTGGAATCCTTGCTCCAACCAACACGCCAGATGACGACGCGGTCTTCGTGGACATCAAGACAACGTGGATCATTTCTGGTATCGGCCACGGACATGAGGATGTGGTGACATCTGCCGATCTGTCTGAGGGCGCGGATGTCTCGGCTGCAGCCAGTATCGTGCAATTTCAGCGCATTACACCCGAAAACATCGACAGTTTTCATTTTCACGGCGATACGGACGAGTACCCGGTTTCCGCCGCTATCGTTGTGCCGCCAGATACACGATCGGCGACGATCCTCGAAGGGCGCTATCTTGATCCTGACGGCACATCGCAACTCGTTCAGCCGGCGAAAGTCATCCAGGGGCTTGTCGACCGGATCTTTCGCATTCGCACAGTTCTCGATGCGGTGACAGGCATCATCGCGCTTGCAGCATTCGCTGCGCTTGGTCTGGCGATCTTCCTGTCATTCCGCCTGCGAGCGCGCGAGGTCGAAACCGCGATCAAGCTGGGCGCGAGGCGCGGGATGGTCCTTCAACTCTTGGCAGCAGAGACGGTCATGATACTGTGCATGTCATTGATTATAGCAGGTGCGGTGGCACTGGTTGTCCGGCGAAACGCGGATGTCTGGGTCGGCTGGCTGCTCGCACTCGGCAATTGAAACAAGGAGGAGTTGTTTCATGCTTCGCAGCGCATTCATCGCTATCCTGGCCTCGGCGGTTATAGTCCCTCCCGCGGCCGCACACTACGGGATGATCATCCCCTCGGACCCGATGATCAGCCAGGAAGACGGACGCAGCGTCGCGCTGACCCTGTCCTTCTCGCATCCCTTCGAAACTGAGGGAATGGTGCTGGAGCGGCCGGTCAGTTTTTCCGTGACCCATGGCGGTGAGACGACCGATTTGCTTGGCGCGCTCGCAGAGGCCGCGGTCATGGATGAGCCGGGGTTTACCCTCGACTATGCGCTGGAACGTCCGGGCACCTATGTCTTCTCGATGGAGCCGCAGCCCTATTGGGAACCGGCGGAGGATGCGTTCATCATTCACTACACTAAGACCTATGTGACCGCCTACGGAGATGACGAAGGATGGGACAGCGAGCTTGGCCTGAAGACAGAGATCGTACCATTGTCGAAGCCCTTCGGTCTTTGGGAGCACAACGTATTTCAAGGGATCGTCAAGCTCGACGGGGAAGCGGTGGCCTATGCCGAGGTCGAGGTTGAGTTCTTCAATGACAGCGCTGGCGCGACGGTACCCGACGAGTTGATGATTACACAGACCGTCAAAGCGGATGCGAACGGTGTGTTCACCTACGCGCCTCCGGCGTCGGGCTGGTGGGGCTTCGCCGCGCTGAATACAGCCGACTACACCCTGCCACAGGACGGCGAAGAGAAGGCCGTGGAACTCGGCGCCGTGATCTGGGTGCATTTCGAGCCATGGACCGGGCAGTGACCAGGCGCGGCTTCCCTGTCGTCGCGGCGGCTGCGCTGATACTCGGCGCGGCCCCGACGGCCTTTGCACATCAGCTCAACGTCTTTGCGTCGACCGACTGCGAGGTGGTTCTGGTGGAGGCGAAGTTCTCAAGCGGTCGGGTGCCCGTGAAAGGCGAAGTGCGCATTCTCGACGGAGCGAATACACTCCTGCGGACCCTTGAACTGGGTGAGGATGGAACGCTGAGTGTGCCTTTCGGCGAGCTTGACGCTGCGACAGGCCTCCTGATCGAAGTCGATACCGGTGGCCATGACGACTACTGGATCCTAACGCCTGAAGATATCGCGAAGAAATGCCAGAGCTGACCTTGCAATCCGTTATGCGCCGCCTGATCGTAGCTTCGAGCGTGCTCCTTTTTGCTGCCCATGCGCCCGTCAAGGCGCAGGACCGCCCGACGGTCGTGGCCGTCAACTACGCGTTAAGCTATTTCGCGGAGCGTTTGGGCGGAAGCGATATCGAGGTTGTCTTTCCTGTTCCCGATGGCGTTGATCCATCCTTTTGGCGCCCCGGCATTTCAGACATCAGCACGATGCAGAATGCAGACCTCATTCTTCTGAATGGAGCCGGCTTTGCAACATGGACGGCAAAAGCGTCCTTGCCGCGGTCGCGCATTTTGGACACGTCACGCGGCTTCGAGGATCGCTTCATCACGACCGAGACCGTCACACACAGCCATGGCGAGGGCGGGGAGCATTCGCATACCGGGACCGCGTCGTTCACCTGGCTGGATCAGGAGCTGGCGATCCTGCAGGCCGCCGCCATTGCCGAGGCGCTGGCGCAGCGCGGTCTGGCAGAGCCTGCCACTGTCGAAACGCGCATGGCCGCTCTGACCGAAGACCTCACAGCGCTGGATGCCGCGGCCGAAAGACTCCGTCCGCTGGCAGAAGGGAAGGTGCTGATCGCCACACATCCCCGGTATCAATACCTCGCGCGCGCCTATGATTTGGACATTCGGTCTCTCGACTGGGAGGCCGGAGCAGCACCTGATAAAGACCAACTTGCAGACCTCGAGGCACTTGTGAAGGACTCGGGCGCACTGGTTCTGCTTTGGGAGGCGCAACCGACGGACGAGGCCAGAGCCGCAATCCGGGAATTGGGCCTCGCCGACGTTGTCTTTCCGACGTTGGCAAACTCTCCGGCAAGCTCGGACTATGCTGAAACACTGGGGACAGCACTGGACGATTTGCTAGCGGCACTCGGTGGACTGGACGGATAGCACTGCCGTGTCGGACGCGGGGCCAGCAGCACAGGCCTCCGCGATCCCCCTCTCTGGAGGGGAAGCCGTCTGACTCAAGGTGAAAGTGGAAACTTTTCCGACGCTTATTCAGCACAGAAGACCTGTGACGAACCGTCGCCAAAAACATGTGAGAGCTTTCAATTGTCCATGCAGGAACCGATGCCAATGTCCTTTTGGCCTTTTTAGCCCAACGTCCGACGTAATGCCCTTTGACAGCCCACTATATGGCGTTATTCCGTTCACCTAAGTAGGCCGGCCAGTGAGCGGAGACTCCGCAAACAGCAGGTTTCAATACGCGCATCGCGCTTCAGAATTGTGGAATGCACTTAGATGATATTTTCCGAAACCCCGCTTCCGGGAGCCTATCTCATAGAGCTTGAGCGACGTGGCGACGAACGTGGCTATTTCGCGCGTACCTTTTGCGCCAACGAGTTCGCCTCCCACGGGCTATCTACAAGCTTTGTTCAGGCCAATATGAGCCTGAGCCGAGATCCCGGTACGCTAAGAGGGCTGCATTTTCAGCGCGAACCTGCACAAGAAGCGAAGCTGGTTCGCTGCGTTTCCGGCCGTCTTTTCGATGTTATTGTCGATATTCGTCCCGAGTCACCAACATACCTTCAGAATTACAGCGTCGAGCTTAGTGCCGAAAACGGACTTGCGCTTTACGTTCCAAAAGGCTTCGCGCACGGCTTCCAGACCCTCGAACCAGATACAGTGGCCAGCTATATGGCCGACGCGTTCTATACCCCCGAAAAAGAGGGGGGCTACCGATATGACGACCCCGCCCTTGGGATCGACTGGCCAGCGAAGGTGACCGAGATTTCGGACAAGGACCTGAAATGGCAGCTAATCAGCAAGGACGCGTAGCTGTTCGCCACCGAGTATGTTCTGCACCAGTTATACATCTGCCGGGCGCCGACGGCGTTGAGTTGACCGATAACCAGTAGAATACCCATTGGGCGCCAAGCCGCGACTCAATTCAGGACCCTTCCCCGGGTGTTCTCCACGCGTGCACCGCGACCAGCTGGCCGACACGGCGGCAATGTCGCAGCCGCGTCATTGTTTCTGGATCAAAGGCTACAAAGTCCTGAACATCGATCCCATAAATAGGACACGCTCGAAGGCCAGCACTACCACCGCAAATCTGCGATGTCAGACAGTACGATAGCGCACCCAAGCGCCGGGCTGTCCGCCTCGGCCAATACCCGGATCGCCGCCGTTCCGTGGCAACCCTGTTGATCGATCAACAGGGCACTGTCCGGCTTGCCAGGTGGCCCAAGGTCGATCGCCTTTGCTCCACATCTCCTCCAGACGCCGCTTGTCGGCGAGATGGTCACAGCAAGACCAAAAACCTTTGTGTTCGAAGGCCATGAGTTCCCCAGCCTCCATCAACATGCGTAGCGGCGCTTGCTCCCACATGACTTCGGGGCCGTTAGCGGATTCGATCAGGTCAAAAACGCCAGGTTCCAGAACAAAGAAACCGCCATTGATCAGATTAGGCGCAGAGTTGGGTTTTTCCTCAAACCCAAGCACTTGGCCATCGTCCCCATAAGACAAGTGCCCAAAGGTCGTGTGCGGGTTCACCATAGTCATGGTCGCCAATCGCCCATGCGATTTATGGAAAGCCAGCAACTCATCGATGTTTACGTTCGAAAGCCCATCGCCATAGGTCAGCATGAACGTCTCGCCATCGAGGTAGGGGCGCATGAGTTGCAAACGCCAACCGGTCATACTGTCCACGCCCGTATCGATTAAGTCGACGACCCAAGGAGGTGTCGGGACATCGAAATGCGGCTCGTCACCCTCTTGTTTCAGCATCATACGCGTCGTGAAGTCGACGCGTAAATTGCCTTCATACTTACTCAGCTCAGCAATGTACCGCTTGATCGCCTCACCCATATGACCAAGGGCAAGCACAAAATGATGATGTCCGTAGACAGAGTAGTGCTGCATGATGTGCCAAAGAAGTGGCTTGCGCCCGATTTCAACCAAAGGCTTTGGACGCACTCTGGTTTCTTCAATAAGACGTGACCCCTTGCCTCCAGCGAAAATTGCTACTTTCAACTCACACTCCATTGTCGCAGTGGGGCGCGTCCAAAAAATGACTATGCGCGCGCTTTCAGATGCCCACCAATTGATGAATTCGTTGCTACCCTCCCATCGGGGTCGACGATTGGTCAACCTGCATCGGGCGATTCCGGGTGTTTGTCTCCCGTTTTGCAAAAAGTGTAGCCGATATTCAGCGATTTGCTCGCTCAGGCAAACAAACGATGGGGCCAACAGCACATCGCTCTTGCGACTCTTGCATTCGCTTCGACCGTAGCCTTGTATGACGCTCGGTTGAAAGCCGGTTGCACGCAAGCGGGTTAGCGCACCCTTTTCGGGCGCACGCTCAGTGTCGGTAGAAACAAACAGTTTTGGAAGGTGATATGCAGTTTTGGACCCGGCTGACCGGCTGTTTGGTGTCGGCAAAAGAAGAGCATCATTTCACATGAAAGCACTTCTCGTAGGACGCTACAGCGAAAATGATCAAATCGCATATGCGCAGCTATATCCGTTTTTTGATTACAGGACGGATTTGAAAGAAACACTTGGTCTCGAATTCGACCATATCGATGCTTCACACTTCAAGGACTTCTATCAAATTCTCGAAACGAAACCTGATATTTCGAGCTATGATATTTTCATTTTCCGTCCAACATGGCACGAAAGCCCATCTGATGCGGTAGCGTTTTTTCGGCATATCCGTAATCTGTTTCCCTCAAAAAAGATTATCCTCCTGGATCCATGGGACCAGGCGACCGGAAGGTTTCTGTGCGTAGCAGACAGTGTGGATTATATTATCAAGTATCAGTCGTTGAGAACTCCGGATCTCTATGAAAAGGAGTATCTCGGTGGCACATTTGTTACCGACCACCTGGCGCGCTACCATAACTATAATATCGAGTCATGGGATGTCGGCTCTACCGTCCCAGAAGGGTTTAGCAACCGGATAATCTCCGGCTGGTTCATTACGACGATACCGCGGTTCAAACGCGCACTTAACCCAAACCTCTTTGAGCGCTTGACTAAACCCAAACGCAGTATTGATATTTTCTGTAGAGTTTCTTACGGATCAAAGGATTTGAACGAGTGGTATGGGCAGCATCGAAAGGAAGCTGTCGATGAGCTTTGTAAACTCGAATCCGAATTTCGCCTTGCAGTTAGTGGCGAGCACGCCGAGACAAAGACAATTTCAAGCCGACAGTATTTTAGAGAGATAAAGCGCGCAAAAATTGCCTTTAGCCCGTTTGGCTGGGGCGAGGTTAGTTGGCGCGACTATGAAGCTGTTGCCTATGGATGCCTTTTGATAAAGCCATCTATCGATCACATCCAAACCTACCCAGACATTTTCGATCCCGGAAAGACCTATGTTCCGGTAAAATGGGATCTATCTGACCTTAACGAAAAATGCAGGTATTATCTTAATAATTGGAATGAAGCAGAAGAGATAATCGAAAACGCACGGAACGCATACTTGAAATACTTTGAAGAAAAAGAATTCATCAAAATTCTGAAGCCGCTGATCGAATAACCATCTTTAACCGTTTTGGGTTAAGTGAGAGCATCCAGGGCCTACTCTGCGTGCTTGGTATCGCACCCAGTCATGAAACAAAAATCGGCAGGCAGGCCTTCTCAATATTAGAGAGAGCTTTCTTACAGGCGCAATGATGAACTCATGGCAGTGAGACCACGCTGGATACACTATGGAGGAGACTTCCTCTCATTCATTTCTCCAAGCAAGGCTAGAAATAAAACAACCGAACCTGAAAGCTTAAAAGAATCTTCCAAAAGCACACTGATCGACCAAAGACCATGAAACTTTGACATTGGAAGGCTATAACCGACCTGGTCCACACTCAGAGAGGCTGCCATTACTATACCGAAAACCAGCATAGGCCAAACGAACCTATTGCCGGTATATGGAATAGCCTGAACGTAAACTGCACCCCATAGCATCACATATACTGCTGTATATCTGGGCACTGCATCTTGGTGTAGATTGAAAAAATCATCTAATGAAAACAGCGTACAAAGCAATGCGATGGTTGCAAAAAGGCCAAGAGGCCGGCGGCCGCTTAGGAGCGCCCGGATACTTAACGCTCCCGCTGCGACCATGCAAAAAATTCCGGAAAGGTTGATCAGTCCATTCCAAGCAGAGTCCTCTTGCCCTACCCCGAACAGAACGCTTTCCCAATCCATCCCAATAAGCTGTCCGAGTACAGCAAACGAGACCGACACCCCAATTGAAACAAACACAACGAAAACAGTATGTTTGAGCGGGCTTTGTAAAGAGAAGGCGATCTCGTTTCTCACTTGTGGTCGCTGGACACTGGGAATGACCAAGTCATCAGCGCGACGATGCCGCGTCCAACGAGAGGAAACAAGCGCTTTCAATTATTTAATCAGAGCTTTAGCGGCAACTTCAACTGCGTCGTGCGTCAACTCTAAATCCTCTTCCGTTAAGGCAAGCGAAGAGTATATTTTATTTGCGGATTTGAAGACGCCGAGCGCACGAAGGGTCTCGTTCCAGACGGTCGCTCGGGCAGGATTTGAATGGCGGGCGCTGCGATAATCGCTACATAGATTCTCGGTGAAATAAACATCAAATAAGGTCGGGTCCCCGCAGAAGCGATGCGGTACACCAGCGTTTGTGAGCGCTTTTGACTGCATCTCCATCACGGACCGCCCCAATTTCCTCAAACGCGCGTATTGGCCCGGGCGCCGCAAAATCTCCAAAGTCTTCAAGCCGGCAGTGGCCGCAATTGGATTGCCGGACAGAGTGCCCAGTTGCATCAACCAGCCGTCTTGGCCCACGACGCTCTTATCGAAATGCGCCATGATGTCGGCCCGAGCGCCCAGAGCCGCTAGGGGAAAGCCCCCGCCGATAACTTTCCCGAGCGTACAGATATCCGGAACGACGCCATATCTTTCCTGAGCCCCCCCGTAGTCCAAACGGAAGCCAGTGACGATCTCATCGAAAATCAAAAGTACATCGTGCTGGTCACACAACACACGCAATCCTTCCAGAAACCCCGGTCGAGGCGGAATGATCCGCTGGAGCGGTTCGATAATGATCGCGGCTATATCGGTGTGCTCCACAAGCAGGGACGAAACAGCGCTAAGGTCGTTGAACGGTGCGATAAGCACCTGCTCTGCCACGCCATTGGGGATACCGGCACTATCAGGGACTGGTGTTGGGAAGTTGACCTGCTTTTGGGGAGCGAGGCTCATCTGCGCCTCTGCGCTCATCCCGTGATAGCCACCTTCGAACTTCAGAATCTTGGAACGCCCGGTGAAGGCCCGCGCAAGACGGATCGCATACATATCCGCCTCGCCGCCCGAGGTTACGAAGCGGACCTGTTCGCAGCAAGGAACGGCGTCGACAATCGCCTCGGCAAGTTCGATCCCCTTGGTGTTGTTTGCGAAGAAAGTCATGCCTTTTGGCAATTGTTCTAGCACAGCCTCCGTCACTTCGGGGTGGCCATGGCCGAGCAGCATGGGACCAGAGCCGATAAGGTAGTCCACATACTCTTTGCCGTCCTCGTCCCAAACCCGTGCCCCCTCCCCGCGCGCGATAATTACACTGGCATCGAAGTTGCCAAACCCGGCTGCAGGCAGGACAGTTTTTGCGCGCTCGATCCAATCCTCCTGGCTCAGTATCTTCAGCATTGGCTCAATCCAGTACCAGTTGTGGGGTGCCGAGCAGATCGCGATCAGGATAGACACCCAAACCGGGTCCCTGCGGAGGACAGATAAATGCACCGATGCGCGTCGGCGCGGTGGGATCAAGCCGCGGCGCGACATAGCCCGACAGGTCACACACGTTCAGCACGAGGCGCGGGTCGGTCGCGGCGGCGAGATGGAGCGCGGCGGCCATCGCGATGTCACTGCCCCAAGTATCCTCGATACACATCTTCGTTCCAAGATGCAGGCAAAGATCGCGGGCGCGACGCAAAGCGGACAGCCCACCGAACTTCGATAGCTTCAGCGCCACCGCATCCAGACAGCCCAGCGCCTGAGCCTCGAGCAGGCTCGCTGTGTCATGGGCGAGTTCGTCAATCTTCATCGGGAGACCCGTTGCGGACCGAACCGCCGCGCATTCGTCGAGCGTTCGGCACGGTTGTTCGAGCATGACGTCGCGGTCACACACAGCGCGACCCACGCGGGTCGCGTGAAGACGATCCGCGCCACAATTCCAATCGCCGTACAGAAGTGGCCCTTCCCCGATCGCTTCGCGGACCTTGACCAGGCGCTCTACATCGGTTTGCCAGTCTCCCGATGCGCCCAGCTTTGCCTGGAACTGCGTGACTCCCTGTTTCTGCGCCTCTCGCGCGATACGCGCCATCTCGTCGGGCGCAACACTTGTGACCGAGTGATAGAGTGGCAGCTGATCACTGCGTTTGCCGCCGAGCAGCGCATATAGCGGTAGTCCCGCGACCTGTGCGGTCAGGTCCCAAAGCGCGATATCAACCGCAGATTTCGCGTAGACATGGCCCATTAGCCACGCATCAAGCTTTGCCATCAGCGCCTCGGGGCCAACCGGATCTGCCCCTATTAGCAGATGTGCAACCTCCTGCAGCGCAGGCGCGACGCCATTGGCGTAGGCTGGCAGGTAATGCGGGATCGGGCAGACCTCGCCCCAACCCGTCAGCCCGGTGTCGGTCTCAAGCGCGATGACGACCGTATCGACGGTGGCACAGGTTTTGCCCGCCGCCATGTGATAGGTCTCATGGCTCGTAAGGGGCACAGTCCAGAGCGAAAGGCGCCGGATCACCGGGTTGCCGGACCGGCTGCGCGCCTCGGTTCTGCTCATCGGTCCGGTCATTCCGCCACCGCCACGTGCGGAGCCACATCGGTGCGCGGCAAAAGGCTTTGCGCGTCATAGGCCGGGTCCTCCAAGACGCGCGCGGTGCGAGGCGTGCCGTGGATGACAACTTCAAGCACGGTTCCGGGCGTTGCTGCGTCAGGGGCTACGTATGCGAAGGCCAAGCCTTTGCCGACCGTGTGACCATGCACAATAGAGGCTGTAGAGCCGACCACTTGCCCGTTGAGCAGGACTGCCTCTCCACCATGCCCGTCGATCTGACCCTGAGGCTCAATCTCCAGATATGCGCAAAGCCAAGCCTTGTCTTCATTAAGCGTCCGGTCCTTGCCGAGATACTCTTTGTCAGCCCGCGCGAACCGCAGCACGTCGGCTTCGGCCAGGGTAACTTCGTTTGTGAGCTCCCCTGCCCCTTTGAACCCTTTCTCCATCCGCATCACGTTCATGGCGAAACTGCCGTAGTTCACCAGACCATAGGGTTGGCCTGCGGACCAAAGTGCCTCGTAAACATCCTGCAAGGCGGCGTCGGGCATGTGGATTTCCCAGCCCAGTTCGCCGGCATAGGACATCCGGAACGCCCAGACCTTATGCCCGGCGAGCGTGATCTGCTGTGCCGAAAGCCAGCGAAAGCTCGCATTGTCGAGCGGTGCCGCGGTGCAGGCGGCGAGGAAATCGCGCGCGCAAGGACCGTTCAGCGCCAGCGCCGACCAGCTGTCCGAGAGCGCCGTGACGGTCACGTCTTCTCCGTCGCGATGCTTGGCCAGGTGATCGAGCAGGCGTTGTTCAAAGAAGGCCGCGCAAACAAGGTAGAACTTATCGTCCGCCATGCGCACAAGCGTGGTTTCCAGTTCAATCCGCCCGCGTTCATTCAGCATATACGTCAGCGCAATCGAGCCGGTCTTCTGCGGCATCCGGTTGGAGGTGAGGCGGTCCAAAAGGGCGTAGGCATCTGGCCCCTCCACCATCACTTTGGTGAAGGCGGTGACGTCCATAATGCCCGCCTTCTCTCGAACCGCGCGGACCTCGGCGGCGACCAGATCGTCCACCACGGTGCGGCGGAAGGAGTAATGATCCTCCTGTGCGACGCCGCCCTTGGCGAACCAGCGCGGACGTTCGAACCCGTAAACCTCCTCGTAAACCGCGCCGGCCTCTTTCAGGCGCTCATAAAGCGGCGAGGGTTTGATGGGCCTCCCAGCAAGACGATTGAAATGCGGGAACGGGATCTCGTGTCGGAGGCAATAGTCCTCCTTCGCCTTAATCACCTGCCACTCTTTCGTGGCGTAGCTACCAAACCGACGCGGATCGTAGTCGCGCATGGAGATGTCCGCCGCCCCATGCACCATCCAGCGCGCCAGCTCGCGGGTCAGGCCCGGTCCCCAGCCGATCCCGATTTGCGTGCCACAGCAACACCAGTAATTCCGCACGCCCGGTGCCGGGCCGATCAACGGGTTGCCGTCGGGCGGATGAGAGATCGCGCCATGCACCTCCCGCGTGATGCCAAGCTCAGAGAAGATCGGCATGCGGTTCAGGCTTTCCTCCAGCCACGGCATGATCCGGTCATAATCGGCATCGAACAACTCGTTCTCCGCCGCCCAGGGGCAATGATCTTCCCAGACAGTATTCGGATTTTCCTTCTCGTAGATCCCGATCAATCCACGCTTCTGTTCCATCCGGATGTAGCCGGAGACCTTCTTGTCATCGCGGATCACCGGCAACTCGCGGTCGAGACCCATGAATTCCGGCACCGGTTCAGTGACGAAATAATGGTGCGTCATGGAGGTCATGGGCAGTTGCAGCCCCGACCACTCTCCCATCTGGCGCGCATAGGTGCCGCCCGCGTTAACGACATGCTCGCAGGTGATCGTGCCCTTTTCAGTCTCCACAACCCATTCGCCGTTTGGGGCTTGCGTGATGTTGGTCGCCTGACAGCGGCGGATGATGCGGACGCCCTTCGCGCGCGCCCCTGCGGCCAGCGCCATGGTGACGTTGGTGGGGTCTACATGGCCATCGTCAGGGGTGTGAAGCGCACCAATCACGCTGTCGAGATTGTAGAACGGGTGCAGGGCCGCGACCTGTTCGGGTCCGACAAGATCGATGTTGAACCCGAGACTGCGCGCGACCGACAGCGTGTGACGCAGCCAGTCCATCTCGTCTTGCGTGTAGGCCAGTCGAAATGACCCGCAGCCATGCCAAGTGACGGCTTGTCCCGTCTCCGCCTCGAGCGCACCGGAGTAAAGGCCAATGTTGTAATCAACGCATTTGCCAAGGCTGAAGCTGGAGGTGGAATGCGTGATCTGACCCGCCGCATGCCAGGTCGATCCGCTGGTCAGTTCCGCCTTTTCCAGAAGGACCACCTCGGGCCCCCAGCCTTCATGAGCGAGGTGATAGGCAAGGCCCACCCCCATAATGCCCCCTCCGACAATGACAACGCGCGCTTGGCTTGGAAAATCAGACGCCATGGCCAGACTCACTTTTCGCAAGTTTCCTCTCGACAGGCGTAAATGCACAGATATACCATCGTCAACTATGAATGGGACAAATGTATCACAAAAGATTCTGAGCCGCCTGACAGAAGAGCTCGACAGCCTGACTCCCGAGGCGCAGAAGGCCGCGCGCTATGTTCTGGAAAACCCCACGGAGGTGGGCGTTTCCACCGTGCGCGAGATCGCGAGTGCGGCCCAGGTGAAACCGAACACGGTCGTGCGGATGGCGCGGCAAGTCGGGTTCGAAGGGTATGAAGATTTTCGCGAGCCCTTCCGGGATGCGATCCGGAAAGGCAGCGTCAGCTTCCCTGACCGCGCCCGCTGGCTTCAGGGGATTAGCCGGTCAGGCGAACTTGGCGAGCTCTACGCCGATATGGTGGGCGCCGCGATCCAGAACATTGAACAGACCTTCGCTGATATCTCTTCGGAACAATTAGAACGGGCCGCGCGCGATATCTGGACCTCGCGGCAGGTGTTCACGCTTGGGGTGGGCGTCAACAATTCAATCGCGCGGAACTTCACGTACCTAGCCTCCACGGGTATGACCGATTTTCACGCGATCCCGCGCCCGGGCTCGACCCCGGCCGACGATCTGGCTTGGGCAGACGGGAACGACGTTCTTATCGCAATGACCTCAAGCCCGTTCCGCAGCGAAGTGATCGACGCGGTGAAGATCGCAAAGGAACAAGGCGTCAAGATCATCGCACTGTCAGACAGCCCGGCGAGCCCGATTATTCGCATGGCAAACCATGGCTTCGTTGTCTCTGTCGAAACGCCTCAGTTCTTTCCCTCCTCGATCTCGCTCGTCGCGCTTCTCGAAACTCTGCTGAGCTTTGTTGTCGCCGTGTCGTCCGACGAAATCGTCGCGCGAGTCACGCAGTTTCACAAACGCCGCCACCAGCTTGGCCTTTACGTGGATGACCCGAAATGACCGTGTCCCAGCTTCCGACCCGATCGCTTGACGCGTTCTACTATACCGATCCGCAGGTCTTTGCGGTGGAACGCTCGGGCCTTCTGGCACGCACTTGGCAGTTTGCCGGTCATGCCAGCCAGTTGGAGAACCCCGGCGATTATTTCGCGTTCGACCTGGCTGGCGAGAGCCTCTTTTCGATAATGGGCCGCGACGGGGTAATCCGCACCTTCTACAACGTCTGCCAGCACCGCGCGCATCAACTGGTCGAAGGGTCGGGCACCACCCGCGTCGTGGTCTGCCCCTACCACGCCTGGACCTATGAACTGACTGGGCAGCTACGCGCGGGACCGAATATCAAAGCGGTGCCCGGCTTCGACAAATCGAAGATCTGCCTGACTGAAGTGCGAACCGAAATCCTGCTCGGGTTTATCTTCGTCAATCTGGACCCGGACGCCACTCCGATGGAGGATTGGTTCCCCGGCGCAAGGGCTGAGCTGGAGTCCTTCATCCCCCATTGGGCCGAGTTGAAACCGCTGGAATGGGTCGAGATTCACGAGCGCTGCAACTGGAAGGTCTCGGTCGAGAACTATTCAGAATGCTACCATTGCAGCCTGAACCATCCGACCTTTTCCTCGGGCGTGATAAAGCCCGAGACCTATAACATCCTCCCACAAGGCTATTGCCTGCGGCACACCACCGAATGCTCCTCGCTCGATCAAATGGCCTACGACATCGAGAGTGGATACCCAAATAACGAAAAATACTCGTCCTGGTTTCTGTGGCCGATGTTTTCGTTCCAGGTCTATCCGGGCAATCTGCTGAACACCTACCACTGGCGAGCGATCGACGCCGAGCATGTTGTGGTCTGGCGCGGGTGGTACTCGGTTGGGGGCGAGGACAACGAAACCGTGCGCCGGATGGCAGCACAGGACCGTGCAACGACCGTGGAAGAGGACATTACCCTCGTTGAAAGCGTGCAACGGGGCCTCAAGTCCCGTGGCTATGTGCCGGGGCCGCTGGTGGTGGATCCGGCCTGCGGGGTGAACTCGGAACACTCGATCATGCATCTGCAACGCTGGATGCGCGAAGCGGTGGACGCTGACATGGGCCGGACGCCCGTGCTCCGGCAGGGTGGCGCGGCATGAATGACCTCGCACCCTTTTGGAAGAACTATATAAATGGCGCCTGGGCCGAGGGCGGCGCTGGTCGATTGACCGTTCAGGACCCCGCAACCGGGCAAGCGCTCGCCGAGCACGCTGCTGCAGATGCGGCCGATGTGGACCGCGCCGTGCAGGCCGCACGCCGTGTGCACCTGTCGGGCGCGCTCAGCGGGATGCGGCCCTTGGAGCGTGGGCGCATGGTGCAGGCGATGGGCACCTACCTGCTGACCCACAAGGCAGAGATCGCGCGCACGCTGACGCTGGAACAGGGCAAACCGCTCTGGGAAAGCGAGATCGAGATTGAAGGCGCCGCGCTCTATTTCGAATACTACGGAAACCAAGCCAGCACGGTGGAGGGGCGCTCTGTCCCACTTGGCGATGGTTATCTCGACTGGACCGAACATGACCCTTACGGGGTCTCGGCCCAGATCATCCCGTGGAACTATCCGCTTGAGATGACAGCGCGGTCTCTTTCGGCGGCGCTCGCCACCGGCAATGCCTGCGTAATCAAACCGCCAGAGTTGACGCCGCTGACCCATGCGTGGATCGCTAAAGCGGCGGAAGCTGCGGGCTTTCCTGCAGGCGCTGTGAACATAGTTTGCGGGTATGGGCACACAGCCGGGGCAGCGCTCGCAGGGCATCCCGATGTGAACCAGATCGTCTTCACCGGTTCAGTGTCTACCGGCGTCGCCATCGCAACCGCCGCTGCCCGTAACGTGGTGCCCTGCGTGCTGGAGCTTGGCGGAAAATCCGCCGCGATCGTCCACGAGGACGCCGATCTGAGCGCATTTGAAACCGACATGCGCTGGGGCATCTTCTTCAATGCAGGCCAGGTTTGTTCGGCCATGAGTCGGATCATCGTGCATGAGGCTCGCGCGACAGAACTTCTGGAGCGTGCCGAGGCACTGGCGAAGTCGCTGTCGGTGGGACCGGGGATCGACAGAACTGATTTCGGTGCAAATATGGGCGCGATGGTCTCTGACCCACAACGCGACCGGGCTGAGGCCATGGTCAGCCACGCCGAAACCCAAGGCGCGCGCATCATTACCGGCGGGCGGCGGTTGAACCGCGACGGCGCGTTTCTGGAGCCAACGGTTCTGTCACAAATCACGCCAGACATGGACATCGCCCAGCAAGAAGTGTTCGGGCCGGTCCTCTCAGTTCTGACGTTCGAAGATGACGCAGAGGCGATCGCGTTGGCGAATGGCACCGACTATGGCCTTGTCGCAGGAGTATTCACCGCCGATCTCAACCGCGCCACCAAAGCCGCGCGGCAGCTGCGCGCCGGACAGATCTTCGTCAATGAATGGTACGCAGGCGGCGTGGAAACCCCGTTTGGCGGTTATGGCAAATCTGGCTATGGGCGTGAGAAGGGCCGCGAGGCGCTTTGGAACTACGTCCAGACCAAGAACATCGCGATCAAACAGCGCTGACAAAGGGGACCCGAGCATGACAGACGCATTCGATGAAGACCTGTTTCTTAAAGGTCTCGAGCAGCGCAAAGCGACCCTTGGTGCCGCCTATGTGGAAAAGAACCTCGAAGCGGCCGACGAGTTCACCCGCCCGTTTCAGGAGGCGATGACCGCGTGGTGCTGGGGCTTCGGATGGGGCGATGATGTGATCGACGCCAAAACGCGGTCCATGATGAACCTTGCCATGATCGGTGCGCTTGGAAAAATGCATGAATGGGAAATCCATTGCCGGGGTGCGATCAACAATGGAGTAAGTCCCGAAGAAATCCGTGCCATCATCCATGTCGTCGGGATCTATTGCGGCGTCCCGCAGGCACTTGAATGCTTTAGGGTCGCACGAAAGGTCCTGGAAGAAGCATGAGCAGGCATGGCCCCCCACCCTGGCGCTTGACAGAAATTCGAAAAAATAAAAACTGGAGCCTTCGGACCCTGACCTAGCAGCCGGAGGGACCTGAACCGTGGAAAGATCGCGCGTGAGCCTGAAATGGCTGGAAGCATTTCAGGCTGTGGCAAGGCACGGGTCCATTCGTGGTGGCGCCCAAAGTCTCGGGCTCTCGATGAGCACCGTTTCCCATCACCTGGGCTGCCTTGAAACGACCCTTGGCGCGCGGCTACTCGACCACTCCAAGCGACCGATGCGCCTTACCCCGGCAGGCGAAACCCTGCTCCGCCGCGTCGACGAGGCGATGTGGATTCTGCGCAAAGGCGTGTCCGACATCTGGTCGAGCGATTTGCGCTCCCTGATCCGTTTGCTGCGGATCGCTTATATCGAAGACCTCGAAACAGACGTTGGCCCTGCCCTTGTACAAACGCTGTCTGACGCGATGCCGCTCTGCGATTTCTCGGTACTAACCCGTCCGACCCATGAAGTGATCGACCTTTTGGAAAGTGAACAGGTCGATATCGGGGTCGCCTCCAGTATGGCCTCTCAACGCATCGGGATTATCGAAGACCCGATCGTTCATGACCCGTTTATCGTCGTCCTCCCGGCAGACGTATCACATCCCATCACGTCCGTATCCGCGCTTCTTGGCCTACAAGATACCTTGCCTCTCATTCGCCACAGCCGCAAACAGCAGATCGGCCAACAGATCGAGGCGCATCTGCGTCGGATCAAAGCCCGCTTCCCGGAGCGCATGGAATTCGAAAGCACGCATGCAATCCTGTCGATGGTCGCGGCCAAGCGGGGCTGGACAATTACAACCGCTCTGGCTTTCGCGCGGGCCGAAAGATACCACGAAACGCTGGTCGCGCTGCCATTTCCAGGGCGTGCATTCTCACGCACGCTTGCCTTGTTTTGCCGCGAAGATCTGCCCTCAAGTATCCGCCTCTTGGTAGAACGCAGCCTCAGAGACACTCTACAGCGCCATGTGCTGGATCCTGTCCACGAAAAATACCCCTGGGTGCGCGCCAGCCTTGCAATGACGCAACCCCGGGAGGCCGTGTCAACCTCGGGCAAAGCTGACAGCTCAGCCGCGCTCAAGTCCTGATCGGGAAGCGGGCGCGGATCTGGGCATCCTGCTCGACCGACAAATACTTCGGATTATGGGTGTTCAGAATGTGCCGCGCGGTTTCGCGGGCACGTGTCCAGATGTCGAGCGCCCCTTTATCCGCCCATTGGCTCGGGGCATCGCGATCGGCAAGTGTCGGGTAGTAATAGTCGCGCTCCATCGCAGCATAAGTATCGGCATGGCCTAGGAAATGGCCTTCACCGAGCACAGTCTCGCAAATGGCATCGAAACCGAGCGTCTCTTCAGTCACCTCTATCCCGCGCATCGAGCGATAGATCAGGGAAATCATCTCGTTGTCGAGAACGAACCCCTCGAAGCTGGCGCCGAGTAGGGACGCTGTCATCCCCGAGCTTTCATAGATCATGTTCCCGCCAGCAAGGCCCGCTGCTAGCGCAGTCAGTCCCTTCTCGACCCCATATTGCGCATCAATCGCCTTTGCATCGGTCATGGAAGACGCTACGCCAGACGGAAGGCCGAGCCAGTTCGATATCTGAGCCGACGCCGCATTCATCACTGCGATCTCACCACCGCCGCCTGCAAAGGCGCCACTACGCAAGTCGATCACAAAAGGCCAGTTAGAGAAAACCATCGGATGGCCTGGTTTAATCACATGGACCATCACAAGGCTGGCTAGAGTCTCAGCAAGGGATTGTGCAAGAAAACCTGCCAGTGTCGCAGGGGCGGTCGCTCCGGATTGCGCAGCAGTGATGCAGGACACAGGGACATTTTGCGCAAGGCACGCATATACCACATCGACTGCATCCTCCCCGAACCGCATGGGTGAAATCACCGGGCTGATATGCGCCGCGAGGAATGGACGTTCCGAAAATGCGCCCGGTCCGCCTGCCACGATGTCCAGCATCTCGACGACCAGCGGGACATACTCCGCCAGGGTGAAGGATGTCGCCACCGGTTTTGTTGTGTTGCTCACGAGCGCATGGACGGTGTTCACGTCCAGTTCATAGGTGTCTTCGAGATCGGTCGCAACGCAACAGCGCGTGAACCAACTGACGTTGGGCAAAGTGTCCTGAAGACGCGTAAAACCGTGCAAGTCCGCCAGCGTCGACGGCCGATAAAGCCCGGTTTCCAAATCGAGTGTTTGAACCGCGGCACCGCCAGTGCCAAAATGCACGCGGTCGCCGCCGATCTCGATTGATCGCTGCGGATCGCGGCCGTGCAGCGTGAAGTTTTTTGGTGCTGCCTTGATGGCCTCGGCAACCAGGAATTCGGGGATCAGGACGCGCGCGCCATCAGTGTCAAGCGCCCCCGCCGCGATCAGATCCATCTGCAACCTCTCGGGCACCTCTCCCATTCCAAGTTCAGATAACAAACGTAAAGCGGTGTTGTAGATCGCTTGAACATCCGCCTCCGCCAAAGGAAGGTACTGCCCCCCCCGCTGACCCGGCGGACATGGGTTGGGTGGTCCCGCAGCTCTCTGCCTCAGGCGGTCATTACGCCCTCCGCCTCGGCGACGTGATGCTGCTGAAAACATGCTCCCTCCTTGCTCGTTTCCGAATAGGAAGCCCCTTCAGACACCAACGACACAAGCTGGAGATCGCAGATAACGCGCTTTCCGATATTGAGTTCGATTTTTTCGAAACTCTTGCGCGAAGATTGATCGCCCTGCACCGTCTGGAAGACATGGGATCACCGAAGGGAGAACTCATATGAAAACGCGCACTAAGGCGGTGGTAATCGGTGGCGGCATCGCCGGGTGTTCTACGCTTTACCATCTGACGCGCGAAGGTTGGTCCGATGTCATGCTTCTGGAGCGGGACGAGTTAACCTCGGGCACCACTTGGCATTCTGCGGCGCAGGTCACGAATTTCGGAATGACCCAGACCATGGTGGGCCTAAAAAGTCATTCGATCTCGCTCTACAAAGAGCTTGCTGAAGACCCGGACTACCCGATCAACTACCACCATGGCGACGGGGGCATCCGCCTTGCCAGCACTGAAGCGCAGATGGACGGGTATCGACATTTCGCGTCAATGGCTCGGGGCATGGATGTTCATTTCGAGGTGATTGATGCCGAAGAGTGCGCGCGCCGGCATCCCCTGATCTCCACCGAAAATCTACTTGGCGGGCTCTGGGACCCACTCGATGGTGATATCGATCCAGCCCAGTTGTGCCAGTCGCTGGCGCGAAGGGCGCGCCGCGCGGGCGCTGAGGTTCACCGCAACACGCCGGTGACAGGTCTGCGTCAGTTGCAAGACGACACATGGGAGGTAGAAACCCCGAAGGGCATGGTCCATGCCGACGTCTTGGTCAACGCCTGCGGTTACCGCGTGAACGAAGTTGGCGCGATGATGGGCGTGCATCACCCTGTGATGTCGATGGAACACCAGTATTTCGTGACCGAGGAGATCCCCGCGATCCGCGAAGCAGGCCACCGGATGCCCCTGCTCCGCTGCCCGATCAGCGACTACTACTCGCGGCAGGAAAAGAACGGTCTGCTTGTGGGGTTTTATGAGCAGGACTGCAAAACATGGGGCATGGACGGAATTGACCCGAAATTCTCCAACGCGCTTTGTCCGGACGACCTTGATCGTGTCACTGATGTGCTTGAGGGAGCTTTCGCTCGGATGCCTGCACTGACGGAGGTCGGCATACATACGATCGTCAACGGGCCTATTACCTATACAATTGACGGCGCGCCGCTGGTCGGCCCGATCCCGGGTAAGCGCAACGCGTACTGCATCATCGGGTTGCGGGCCGGGCTTGGAGAAGGCGGCGGGCACGGGTGGCTTCTTGCCCAACAGATCGTGCATGGCGAGGCGTGCTACGACACATGGGTGATCGACCCGCGCCGGTTTACTGGACATGGAAATGTCGAACTCACAGCGCTGAAAGCAATCGAGGATTATCAGAACGAGTTCCGCTTCCATTTCCCGCATGAACACCGCCCAGCTGGCCGCCCGATTAAGACAACGCCCCTGACGCCGATCCTTTCAGGAGAAGGTGCTGAGTTTAGCGTGGTAAACGGCTGGGAACGGGCGGATTACTTCAAACCGAGCTCTGACTTCAAGGAAACACTTGGCTTTCGCTTCAACGAGGCAGACGCTGTGGTCGCCGCCGAAGTCGCCGCCGTTCAAAACGCAGTGGGCCTTGCGGAGGTCAACGGGTTCAATCGGTTCGAGATCACCGGCAAAGATGCCCACACGTTTCTGGACCGCATGACCTGCGGACGCGTTCCCAAGACAGAGGGGCGGCTCGGCTTGGCATACCTGCTCAACGTTCAGGGTATGCTGAAGGGCGAGGCAACCCTAACCCGTCTTCCCGCTTCGGACCGTGGACCGCGGCGATACTGGTATGGGTCTGCCGCGGCGGCAGAGTTCCACGATATGGACTGGCTTACAAAACACACCGTCAACGACGAGGATGTGCATATCCGGTCCCTGACCAACGATATGACAATCCTCGTTCTGGCCGGCCCGAAATCCCGCAATGTGCTCTCGGCCGTCGCGCGCGGAGACTGGTCAGCGGCGGCCTTTCCGTGGTTGTCCGCGCGCGAAACCTTTGTCGGGATCGCCCCTGTTACCGTACTGGCAGTCAGTTATTCGGGCGAACTGGCCTACGAAATTCACGTTCCGAACAACCAGCTCTATGCGGCCTATCTGGCCCTGCGGAGAGCTGGTGAAGCCCACGGGTTGACGCTTTTTGGGGGGAGAGCAATCGATTCCATGCGACTTGAAAAGGGGTTCCTCCATTGGAAGGCGGATATCCTGACAGAGTTCGACCCTTTAGAGACGGGACTGGCCCGTTTCGTCTCCCTCGACAAGCCCGATTTTGTGGGACGCGCAGCGTTGATCGCGCGGCACAATGCCGGCCCGCGTAAGGTCCTTGTCACCTTGTCAATCGCCTGTGAGGACCGCCCAGCCCATGCTGGATCTTCCGTGATGACGGGGGGAGATGTGGTTGGGACGGTGACGTCCGGCGGCTGGGGCCATCGGACCGGGCTGAACCTCGCCCTGGCTTTTGTCGACCCGACGCTCGCTGCGCCGGATACGCAAGTCACAGTTGATATGTTGGGTGAGACCTTCCCTGCCGAGGTTATCCAGCCCGGCCCTTATGATCCGAAATTTACCCGTGTGAGAGTTTAGCTTGTGATGGCGCAGCGCCGGAAATAGCCAGTTTTAAATCGGCAGCGACAACGGTGTCCTTGTGGCCAATCCGCGACAAGAGCCCTATGGGCCTCGAAACTTCCGGCGCCTTCATTATACGCCAGCAAACTGATTTGTTGTGCGTTCCGCTCAGCGCCATCTGCGGCAGTGGCGCAACGCCAATCCCATTTGCGACAAGATCCAGCGCTGTAGACGAGCGACCCACTTGGTACTTCCAGCGTACCGGAATGCTGTTGCGCGCTAAGGCCTCATCAATCAGTAGACGGTTACCGGTGCCTCGAGCGGGCAGGATCAGGTCTTCCTCGGCGAGTTCTGTCCATGCCACGAAGTCGCGTGCAGTCAGGCTATGATCTGCCGGCATGGCCAGCACCAGCGGCTCGTTCAGCAGAAGCGAGAACTCGGTCACAGGCTCCAGCATCGGGATAGAACAGATGCCGAAATCAGCGTCGCCCTGCGCTACCGCCTCTGCAACCTCATTGGCAGCCATATCCATCAGGCGCAGGCGCACGCCCGAGTGCCTTGCCCGAAACGTTCGAAGCGCCGGGCTGACCAGCGCGTCTACAACTGTGGGTATGCTCGCAATGGTTACCGTTCGGGCACGCTGATACGCATAGGCGGCACTTTCGTCGCGCATGGCACGCGTCGTTTCCAGCGCATCCTGTACAATCGCCTCGGCTCTCAACTGCAGCCGCTTCGCGGCCAGAGTGGGTCGCACATCGCGCGTGGTACGCTCGAAAAGTGATGTGCCAAGCGCCTCTTCCAGCTTCTTGATCCGCCGCGTCACCGATGACTGCGACAGGTTCAGGCGGGACGCCGCCAGTTGAAACGACCCGGTTTCCTTCACCGCCAGAAATGTCTCGAGGTCATTGAAATCGTAATTTATCCGCATATTGCAACAATCATTCTGTTATACGCATTAGTCAAATAAAAGTGGAATTGGTATCTCTGTTTAAACGCAAGGGGACGCCATGGCTCCAGAACCGGATATCGTCATCATCGGAGGCGGAAACGCCGCTCTTTGCGCAGCCATGACTGCCGCTGAAGCAGGCGCTCGTGTCCGAATACTGGAAGCCGCCCCTAAGCCGTATCGCGGCGGCAATTCCCGTCATACGAGGAACTTTCGCTGCATGCATTCGGGACCGTTGGGACCGCTGATCGACAGGTACAGTGAAGACGAGTATTTCGAGGACCTACTGAAGGTCACCGGAGGAAAAACGGATGAAACGCTTGCCCGCCTTGCGATCCGACTGTCCGAGGAGTGCCTGCCCTGGATGGAAGCGCATGGCGTGCGCTTTCAGCCCTCGCTTTCAGGGACACTGTCGCTGGCGCGAACAAATGCGTTTTTCCTCGGGGGCGGAAAGGGGCTCGTAAACGCCTATTACCGAACAGCCGAAAAGCTGGGCGTTGAGGTGTCCTACGAAGCTCCGGTCACGCATTTGGAATTTGATGAAAATCGCATCGTGCGGGTGGATTATACCCAGAACGGAGAGACCCATCATGTCTCACCCAAAGCGGTCATCGTCGCGTCGGGCGGGTTTCAGGCTGATATCGATTGGCTGACCCGTGCATGGGGTCCGGCAGCACAGAACTTCCTGATCCGAGGAACCCCCTACAACCGCGGGGTCGTACTGGCAGATCTTCTGGATCAAGGGGTCGAACAGGTCGGAGACCCGACGCAATGCCATGCCGTTGCTATCGACGGCCGCGCCCCGAAGTATGACGGTGGAATTGTGACCAGGCTCGACTGCGTGCCCTTTTCAATCGTGGTCAACAAACATGCTGAACGGTTCTATGACGAGGGAGAGGACGTCTGGCCGAAGCGTTATGCAATCTGGGGGCGTCTGGTCGCCGCGCAACCCTATCAAGTCGGCTATGTGATCATCGATGCGAAATCCATCAACCTGTTCATGCCTTCGGTCTTTCCACCCATCAAGGCAGACACGCTGGAAGAGCTTGCCGCGAAGATGGACCTGCCCGCTGACAAGCTGCTCAAGACCGTGGATGAGTTCAACGCCGCCTGCGGAGACACGTCCAGCTTCCACCCGACCGAACTGGACGGCGTGTCCACCACCAACCTGACGCCACCGAAAACCAACTGGGCACGCCCGATCACCGAAGCGCCTTTCTACGGCTACTCTCTCCGCACCGGGGTGACGTTCACCTACCTAGGCCTGAAAGTTGATGAGAACGCGCAATGCTCCATCGGCAACCGGCCGGTTGCAAATATGTGGGCCGCCGGGGAGACGATGGCGGGCTCAATTCTTGGGCAAGGGTATCTGGCCGGATTTGGCATGACGATCGGAACCGTCTTCGGGCGCATCGCTGGGCGGGAGGCTGCAAGATATGCAAACTGATCTGATCCAGGAAGCACGCCGCCAGGCCGAGATCTGTAACGCGTGCCGGTATTGCGAGGGCTACTGCTCGGTGTTCCCCGCGTTGCATCGCGAACGCGCTTTCAGCGACGGCGACATCACCCAACTCGCCAACCTCTGCCACAACTGCCGGGGTTGCTACTACGCCTGCCAGTACACGGAGCCGCACGAGTTCGCCCTGAACCTGCCGAAAGCGCTGGCCGAGGTCCGCCATGACAGCTGGAAGTCGCACGCATGGCCGCAGGGGTTTGCGACCCTCTTTGACAAATCAGGCGTCGCTATAGGTGCGGGCCTCTTGCTGGCCTTCACATTTCTCTTTGTCCTGGCGCAAGCGCTTCGCCCCGAGAGCGGCGAGGGTTTCTATGCCTATATGTCTCACGGATTGATGGTTGCGGTCTTTGCGCCCGCATTCCTGTTGCCGCTGGCTGCACTTGCCGTGTCGCTACGCGGATATTGGGGAACCGTGGGCGGGGGCAGCCTTGCCGTATCGGACATCTGGGACGCGTGCCGCTCCGCCGGGCGCATGAAGAATCTCGAGGGCGGCCACGGGGACGGGTGTAATTTCGAGGACGAGGACCGCTTCAGCCATGCGCGGCGGCATTTTCATCAGGCAACGCTCTATGGGTTCCTTCTGTGTTTTGCGTCGACATCCAGCGGGACTGTTCTGCACTACGGGTTCGGCATGGAAGCTCCGTATGGGCTGTTCAGCCTGCCGAAGCTGTTCGGGGTGCCGGGCGGGATTCTCTTGTGTATCGGCGCAGCAGGACTTGCGTGGCTCAAGACCAAGGCGGACCGCAACCTCGGAGCTCCGAAGGTGTGGGGAGGCGAGATGGCGTTCGTCCTGCTGCTCTTTGCAGTCAGCGCGACCGGGCTTGCGCTCTATGCTGCCACGGGAACCGGAGCCGTCGGATGGCTTTTGCCAGTGCATCTCGGGACTGTCCTGACTTTCTTCCTGTTAACGCCCTACTCCAAAACGGCACATGGGTTCTTCCGCATGGCTGCGCTCACCAAGGAAGCGGCGAGCAAGCGAGCCGCTGCAATCTGAGGCGCCGGCAGGACCTGAACCTATCCCATTCTTTACTTTGAGACTTTTTCCTCGTCTGGCAAAGTGAGGATATGAAACGTGCCTCGGCCCGACTCGCTCTCGCTTTCTGCCTGGCGGCTCCTGCTGCTTTGGCTTGCGGCTTTCATAACTATACGCCGCAGCCCACTTTGGTGGATCGCCTGAGCGCGCGGCCCGATCTGGTCCTCGCGCGTCCCGATCCTGAAAACCCTTATCGCTTTGCCGCCGAGATTACGCTGGGTGGTGCGCCAGAAACGGTGGACATCCCGTTCCTTGTTGATACCGCAACCCGGCGGAAACTGTCGTCGGACCAGGACGCATATGTCCTTTTCGCCCGGCGTGGCGAGGCGGATCCATGGGAGAGGATCGCCTTCGTTGACGAGGCGATGTCGGACCTGCTGGACACGGTCTTGCCGCGGCTGAGCGCATGGTCGAGCGGGGATGACGCAGATCGACTGCCCTATTTTGCGACGCTGCTCGAGGATCAGAATCGCGTTATTCGCCGCCTCGCTCTGCGCGAAATAGACCAGGCAGACTACGGTGCGTTGAAGGCCCTGGCCTTGCGTCCAGACCCGTCATTGATCATTCCGGCGCTCTACCAGCCAGCCGAAGCTGATCTTCTGGCCATTCGTATTCTTTTGCTTGGTTTCTCGGATTCGGACGTCGCAGGCCAGATCGTGACAAATGGACTCGAGCGCATGGCACCAATATCCGCCAACCTTCTCGGAGCGTATGCCACAGCATTGATAGAACAACGCGGGCCGACCGGAGTGAACATCGTTGCAGGGACCTACCTGTCCAACCGGACCTTACCACCGGCGAACAGTGAGCTTCTCATCGAAGCCCTCGCAATTCATGCGCAAACCGGAGATGACGAAATCCGCAACGCAGCGCGCAGCGCGATGACGCAGGCGCTGATGGACAATCCGACCCTCGCCCCGATGGCAGCGCGCCAGTTCGGCGCGCGTCTGGATTGGTCGCAGGTCGCCCCACTCCGAGCGGCCTTGCAAGACGAAGCTATCCGGTCGCCAGGCGATATGATCACCGTGGCGGAGTACGTCTATTCCAGCCAGCGCCAGTTACAGGGCGCAAACTGAAAGCGCCGCAGCCCTGATCGGGCAACGGCGCTCTCTCATCGCAGCCTAATTTGATTACCAGCTGTTGTAAGCCAGATACTTACCCGACATCTCAATCTTTACGCGGTCGCCCTTAGGGTTCGGAACCTTGGTGATCTGCATGTCGAAATCGATGGCCGACATGATCCCGGTGCCAAACTTTTCTTCGATCAGCGCCTTGATGGTTGGACCGTAGACGCCAACAATCTCGTAAAGGCGATAGATGCACGGGTCGGTCGGGACCGCCTGTTCCCACACCTTTGTTGGGCTTTCCTCAAGCACACTCGCCGCTTCCTGCGGCAGGCCAAGCACCGTACAGAGCATCTTGGCGTTCTCCAGCGGCAGGGCGTTCATGCCCATCGCGGCGGAGTGCGTGTAGACGGGCGACATGTCGATCTTCTCGGCGATCGCTTCCCAAGTCATGCCTGAGCTTTTCTTCGCCGAAAGGATCATCATTGTGACGTCCTCTTTGGTCATCATGGTGGGCACCTCAAACGTGTCTTTCATGGTCTTCCTCCAGGTCTTTCTGAATTACAGGCCCAGCTCGGTCAGGCCGGGGTGATCTTCGGGTCGCGGGCCTTGCGGCCAGTGAAACAAGCGGTCTGTCTCGGCGATGGGCACGTCATTGATCGAGGCATGACGCACAGCCATGTAGCCAAACTCGTCAAACTCCCAGTTCTCGTTGCCATGGGCACGGAACCAGTTGCCGTCTTCGTCATGCCATTCGTAGCAAAACCGCACCGCAATCCGGTTGCCTTCGTGCGCCCAGATTTCCTTGATCAGACGATAGCCGTTCTCCTTAGCCCATTTCCGCGCGAGGAACTCCCGAACCTCAGCTCTGCCGTTCAAAAACTCTGACCGGTTGCGCCAACGGGTCTCCGGGGTATAGGCCATCGCGACCTTCTCAGGGTCGCGCGTGTTCCAGGCGTTCTCAGCCATACGGACTTTCTGAACGGCTTGCTCATAGGAAAAAGGTGGCACCGGGGGGCGCTGCGCGACACCGGCCTCCGGCGCCAGAGTTGCCTCCGAGGTCATTGGTTTACCGCTCTGAGATCGGGGCCAGAAGACTCAGGCTCAGGTTCCAACACGGGTTCCGGCGCGGGCCGCGGTCCGGTTTGTCCCAGACGAATGGTCTCAGGCTTGTTGTCCTCCGCCCCGGTGTCCTGCCCGGCCAGTTCCTTGGAGCGTTCGCCAAGGAAATGCACGAGGTGGTTCCGGATCGCGTAATAGTTTGGATGATCCACAACGGTCGTTCGAGACCGTGGGCGCGGCAGTGTTATTTCGACGGACTCAGCGACACGCGCATGCGGACCATTTGTCATCAGCAGAATACGGTCGGCGAGAAAGATTGCCTCGTCGATGTCATGGGTGATCATGAACACGGTCTGCTCGGTGCCACCCCAGATCTTGACCAACTCGTCTTGAATGGTGCCGCGCGTCAGCGCATCCAGCGCTCCAAACGGCTCGTCCAAGAGTAACAACTTGGGATGATTGGCAAACGCCCGCGCGATAGAAACACGCTGGCGCATACCGCCCGAAAGCTGCGCAGGCTTGCGGTGGATCGCGTCCCCGTCGAGCCCCACCATCGCGAGGTATTCCTTCGCGTGGTCTTCGACCTTCTCTTTGGACCAGTCCGGATAGCGCGCCTTGACGCCGAAGATGACGTTTTTCAGCGCACTGAGCCACGGCAATAGCGAATAGTTCTGAAACACCACACCGCGGTCCAGTGACGGGCCCGAGACCTCGAACCCGTCCATTTTCACCACGCCGGAGGTCGGTTCTGCAAGCCCGGCGAGGATGTTCATGATTGTCGACTTCCCGCAGCCGGAATGGCCCAGGATGCAGACGAACTCTCCTTTTTCGATGCCGAAGGTGGCGTTCTCAAAAACAGTGAGCGTGCCGCCCGCGCCATCTGGAAACTGCTGTGTCAGGCGCTCGACACTTACGAAAGGCTTGGACATATCGTTCTCCGTTATTCCGTGTAGGCCACTGCGCGCTGCAGCCGTGCAAAGGCTGCATCAAGCAACATGCCCATGACGCCGATCAACAGGATGGCAACAATCATCCGATCCAAACGCAGTCCGTTCCATTCGTTCCAGACAACGTATCCAATGCCGGTGCCGCCGACGAGCATTTCAGCCGCGACGATGACGAGCCAAGCAATGCCGATTGAGATCCGCATTCCCGTGATGATCGTAGGCGCAGCTGCAGGGAGGATGACTGTAAATGCAGTCTTTACTGACCCCAACTCATGGGTACGCGCAACGTTCACCCAATCAGCCCGCACGTTGGCGACACCAAAGGCTGTGTTCGTGAGCATCGGCCAAAGCGAGCATATGAAAATCACAAAAATGGACGACAGTTCACTATCCCCGATCGTGAACAGCGCGATGGGCATCCACGCGAGTGGTGAGATTGGCTTGAGAACCTGGATATAAGGATCCAACGCGCGATAAAATAACGGCGACATACCGATCAGGAAGCCGAGTGGAATCGCCACCGCCGCTGCCAAAGTATATCCTATGACCACCCGCAACAGCGAGTAGCCGATCTGAATCCCGTACCCCATGTCGTTGGTTCCAGCGACATAGAACGGGTCGGTGATGGTAGCCCAAAGCTCGGTCCCGATCTGTCCTGGAGACGGAAACAGAGATCCTGGAGCGGGGGCGGAGTTTTCATCCGGAGCACTGATCCCAAGCGCCTGTATACCTCCAGCCATCTCAATCATTTCACGAGACAGGCCAAGGCCAGCGATCTGATCTATTTGCGAAAACTCGATGCCTTGGCTGGCATAGAACTCAATGTCCTCTGCCGCCATGTCCTTGCTTAGCAGTACTTCTTGCTGTTCGTCAGACAGCACAGTGCCCACGAGTTCGGTTTCCGGCACATACGTGGTGATTTGCCAGATAAACAGGCCTGCAAAGAGAATTACGAACGACAGTATCGCACTGCGCGCATCAAAGTTTCGGATCATTTTTCCACCCCCGGAGAACATAGTCTGGCGGGGCATGAACTGCCCCGCCCTTTGATTTATTCCGCGCGCCTTAGGACACGGTGCGGCTGAAGGGCTGACTGTCGATGAACTCCTGCGCGGCAGCCGGGCTGAATTCACGGCCCTGGATGTCCACTGGTGCAAAAACGTCCTGCTCTGCATCAGAGAATGTCAGGTTTGGATCAGCAGCCATCATTGCGCGCATGCGCTCGCGTGTGGTCGTGGTCAGCACCAAATCCTCGGCGAGGGTCGCGTAGTTGGTATCGGTATCGATGTAGTCCCAACGTCGCAGCTGCGAGAGCACCCATGTTCCCATTGTTTGCGTCGGAAGCGGCATGAATGAGATCCGGTCTGGCACGTTCTTAATGTTGCCCTGACCATCCGGGAACACGCCTGTCAGGATCTGCTTGAGGATCTCTACCGGCTGGTTGAGGTAGTTCGCAGGCGCCATGGATTCCGCGAAGGCCACGCGCCCTTCTGCAGTCTCGGCAGACGCGGTCGCCTCGAGGATAGAGGTCGTCAGCGCCATTGTCGTGTTCGGGTTCTCTGTGATGAACTTCTCTGACAGGCCGAATACACAACAAGGGTGCTGCTTCCACAGGTCCAGCGTCAGTTTATGAATGAAGCCGACCTGGTCATAGACCGCACGCTGACAGAACGGGTCTGGTGCAAGATAGCCGTCCACGTTCTCCGAGCGCAGGTTGGCGACCATTTCTGGTGGCGGCACCACGCGGATCTGGATGTCGCGGTCCGGATCCAGCCCAGCATCGGCGACATAGTTGCGCAGCAGCAGATTGTGCATCGAGTACTCAAACGGCACCGCGAAAGTGAAGCCTTTCCAGTTCGCTGGGTCCTGATTGTCAACGTGCTTGTTGGCCAGAACGATCGCTTGCCCATTGGTGTTCACGTTGGACACGACTTTCCACGGCTGCGCGGTGGACCCGATCCCCAGCGACATCGCCATCGGCATCGGGAACAACAGGTGCGACCCGTCGTATTCCCCGTTGAGACACTTGTCGCGAGACACTGCCCACCCGGCCGTTTTCACGATGTCCACGTCAAGCCCGTAGCGCTCATAGAAGCCCAGCGCGTGACCCCCGATAATCGGTGTCGCACAGGTGATCGGCACGAAACCTAGGGTGAGCTTGGTTTTCTCGAGGTTCTTCATCGCCTCTTCAGCCATCAACTGCAGCGACGAGAGCGGGAACACGGTGGCCACGGCCGCGAGAGCACTTGTAACACCCGCGCTGCGCAGGAAGGCCCGGCGTGACACGTCCGTTTTAAACAGCCCCTGCATGACCGAGCTTTCGAGGGCACGTGTCATGCCAACTTCGGGGTTCAGGGATTGTTTGGCGCGGCGGCGCAGAAGATCTGCATCTTCTGCGGACAAGCCGGCATAGGGGTCAGCAGGGCCACCGGATGCTTCACCGCATTCGTTCCAGACATCAATATTTGGGTTAAAGGGGTCCTTAAAGTGCGTCATAGATCACCTCTCCTGCAGAACACTTCTACGATTCATGTCGTGCTTTCCGACCAAGCCACGAGGCGCTGTTCACGGGGTGCACAACACCAGTTGGGTGGTCGATTGCGTAAGATGGTGGTCCTTGATCTGGCTCAGAACCAGTACTCGCCCAAAATTTGAGCGAGCCATAAATCCCTATAAATATCAGCGCCTTATTTTCTCCGCACCCGATCAAGTGCTTACGAGAGTTCGTAGATTACGATTTCTCGTATTGTCGAAACACAGGCGCGCAGCATTTTTGGAACCATGCTTGATGACGCCCCCTCTCTTGATTCCCTGCTTAGTGAATGGCCTGCTCCAGCGCTAATCCTAGACCCGCGCGCCGACCGAATAGTGACCGCCAATTCTATGGCCACTCGATTGATGGGCCTCCCTCCTGCCCCACCGCCATTTTCAAGTTTCCTGCGGGACGGCCGAGGCCGTTTGGTGGTGTTTCTTGATGAGGTCGACTACCGCGGCGGGGCATGGACTCGTGATGTTGCGCTCGAATGTTTCGATGGTACGGCACTCAACTGCGAATTGCGCGGAAGCATCTTGAATGGCCCGCACCCTTTGGTTCTGCTTACGTTCCTAGACCTTGATGAATTGGACCAGCATGCGCGCATTACAGAGACCGCTGACCTTCATCGCGGCGGAATCTCCGCTTGGAAACGGGCGCAGACGTTTTTCTCGGAAATGGAACGGCAGAACCAGCTCATCCTGAACGCTGCCGGAGAGGGGATTTATGGTTTGAATGCCGAGGGCAAAACGACCTTCGTAAACCGCGCGGCGCAAGAGATGCTCGGGTGGACGACGGAAGACCTGCTCGGTAAAGACATCCACTCCATTATTCATCACCACCATTTATGTGGCGATCCGTATCACCATCACGACTGCCCGATCTACAAGTCGTTCCGGTTTGAGCAAATCAACCGAATTGAAGACGAGGTTTTCTGGCGCAAAGACGGCAAACCAATCCGGGTGGAGTACATCTCCACTCCTATCTACGATCATCAAGTGTTAGCGGGAGCTGTGGTTATCTTTCGGGATATCACCGAAAGAAAAGAGAACGAGCGCAAACTACGTGAGGCCTTGGACGAGGTCGCGGCGCTGCGCGATCGCCTGGAACAGGAAAACGCATACCTCCAGGCCGCCATCACAACCGAGCGCGCGCATCATGATATCATCGGCGACAGCCCCGCTATGCAACAGGTACTCGCCAAAATTGATGCCGTCGCGCAAACAGACGCGACAGTCATGCTGACCGGAGAAACCGGAACGGGCAAAGCGCTTGTCGCTTCCGCCATTCACAAAGACAGTTCCCGGCGCAACCGTGCGTTGATCCACTTTAAGTGTGGCTCTGTCGCGCCCGAGGCAATCGAGGCCGAACTCTTCGGTCAGATCAAAGGCGCCTACCCGGGGGCAATACGAGACAAACCCGGGCAGCTTGAACTCGCCCATGGCGGAACGCTCTTTCTGGATGATGTCGAAGAGTTGCCCGTCGAACAGCAGGGCAAACTTCTGCAAGCCTTGCGCACCGGAAGCGTTACCAGGCTAGGGGACAGCCGTTCGAAGGATGTCGACCTGCGGGTCATCGCGGCCACGACCTGCCCCGTAGATTACTTGTTGAGCACCGGCAAGATGCGCGAAGATTTGCTTTTGAACCTCAACCTTTTTCCTATCACTTGCGCGCCCTTGCGAGAGCGCCCCGAAGATATTCCTCCGCTGGCCTTGCACCTTCTGAAGATCGCGTGCCGCCGCCTGAACAGACAAGTGCCTCTCATAACAGAGGGCGCCATACAACGGATGCTGGAGTACAGTTGGCCGGGAAATGTGCGTGAATTGCGGAATGTGATAGAGCGGGCGGCTATCGTTTCGGATGGTCAAAAACTGGAGCTCGAGCTTGCCGCACCCGCAACGACGGTTCAGATGAAGCCGATGGCAGTGCGAACCGACGCAGACATGCAGCAAATGGTGCGGGACAACATTGTCGCCAGCCTGTGCGAAACTGGCGGTCGTGTTTCGGGAAGTGATGGCGCCGCCGCCTTGCTGGGCCTAAAGCCGACGACACTTTACTCTCGGCTGAAAAAGTTGGGTATAAGCGAGGCAGACTGGTCAGGCGCCTAGTCCGGCGTTTTGCGCCCGTCGTAGCTCGGCAAGAAACGCGGAGGCATCGGGCCTTTGTTGCGACCACCTTGTTGCATTTGCTCCCAGCCATGAGCCAACACGCCCACAGAACGCGAGAGACAAAACAAACCGCGCGCCAGGGGCGGAGGAAAACCCAGCTCGCAAAATATGACCGCCGTCGCGCCATCAATGTTCATCGCAATAGGGGTGCCACGTGCTTCACCGATCGCGGACTGAACGGCCTCGCCGATTTCGGCATATTGACCAGAAACAACTCCTGCGGAGGCCGCTTCGCGTACAAGGGCCATCAAACGCGGCGCACGCGGGTCTGTCGGCTTGTGGAACCTGTGACCAAAGCCAGAGACGATCTTGCCGCGCGTTTCGCGCCACGCTGCGAGAGCGCCTTCAACAGCAGCCCACAATTCCGCGCCGGCGTCGATGCGCTCTGCGATATCAGTGTAAAGCTCGGCACATTGCTCGCCTGCGCCGCCATGCACGTCGCCCAACATATTGACCCCCGTGGCCAGCACGTTGTTCAACCCGACCCCGCAGGTGGCCGCCATCCGCGCCGCGGCAATCGATGGTGCCTGTGGTCCGTGGTCCACGCCTGCAACCAAGGCCGCCTCCAGAAGCGCGGCTTGCGCGGGCGACGGGCGGTCGCCCCGTACCATGAGCCAGATCATCTCCGCGAAGCTGACATTGCCGATCAGATCTTCGATCGGATAGCCACGAAATGCGATCCGCCCTGGTTCCATATCTATGATGGACGTGCGCCACCAATTCCGGACCTCATTGACATCTTCACTCATGCCTTTTCCTTTTGTCTCTCTCAGCGAAGGATCGCGCTTTCCCACTCTTCAATGAAGCTGCGGTTCTTAAACCGGTCCAGATAAACCAGCAGCGCGGGCCCCAATTCAATTGGCCGCAGATCAACTCCATCCTGTGCACGAGTGCCCAGCGCGTTCTCTGGAACCCGAAGCGCACCCCCTTCAAAAGACTGATCCAGCAAATGGTCGATGAACTGCTCTGAATATGCAGGGTTTTGAGACGATTGCGGTATTAATGCAGAACGAAGCATGACTGTGGTGAAGTCAGATGGCAGGATCGTTGTAAACGCGGATTGATCTGAGCGCCCCTCGGCGTAGCTACCCAGCACATTGTACGCGATGGCAAGCTCTCCGCGCACCACCTCGTCGATCATATCGGAAGAGCAGCAATAAAGCTTGGCGTCGAGCGATCCCATGACCTCGGTCAGCCGCCAATAGGTCTCGGAACTGCGGGCGTCTTGAGTGGCAAAGAGATACCCAAGGCCGGAGTCGCGTACATCGTATGTCCCCACGCGCCCGCGGAACACCTCGGGATTGTTGCGCAAAGTAGTGATGAGCTGCTGCCGGTTCTCCGGGATCGGCAACTCGCCGAAAGCGGCCCGCGACAGCACGATGGCGGCGGGTTCCTGTGTGAAAGCGAACACCATATCGTTCCAGATCGCCCAATCCGGCAAGGCGCGCGTTGCGTCAGACCGATGCGTGCGCGCTCGTCCATCATTGGCAAGCTTCACCTGAAGGTCCATCGCGCTGGAGATAGCGATGTCAAAAGGCTGCACTTCCTCTTCGAGTGCGCGCATCAACTCCGCCGAACTCGCCACGATATAGTCGATAGACACGTCCTGGGTTTCGGCGACAAAGGATTCAATCAAAGGGGAAATGAATGAGATATCCGCGGTCGAGATAATGGTCAGCGATTGCGACGCGTCGTCCGGACCAAATTGCGCACGGTCCTCGATCTGCAAGGCAAAAACCTGCCCAGCAAAAAGGATTAAACAGAGGGCAAAACCAATTCGACGCATGCGCCTCCTCCTTCTGTGTTCGTCAGGTTCAGCGCGCCGCCATGCACGCGCAGCACGTCCTGCGCGATTGTCAATCCCAAGCCAGACCCGACAATGCCTTCTGCATTCGTCCCGCGTGCAAACCGGTCTGTCAAAGGTTCGGCTCCCGGCTTCGGGAAACCAGGGCCGTTATCACTGACCGCGATAAGGGCCAAACCTAAGCCACCCTCGGAAACGCCCACAACGATTTGACCGCCAATAGGTGTGTATTTCATCGCGTTGTCGACTACGTTTTCTAACGCACTCTGCAACAGGATAAGGTCACCGCGCACCGACATGTCCGCAAGGGTGCCGATCTCCAGATCGAGATCTTTCAACTCAGCCGTCGGCGTCATCCTTTCTACTGTGTCTCGCACCAGTACCGGCAGCGCGATCTTCTCGGTCTCAAGATCGTCGGCGCGCAGACTCACCATCGCGTGGTCCAAAAGTTGCCCCGCCGTGCGCGACGTCTCGTCTATGGCGGTAATCATGTCCCGCATGGCCTTGCGATTTTCATCGCGCTCCATCCGGCGGATCGTGATGTCCGCCTGCGTCCGGACCAAGGCCAAAGGCGTCCGCAGGCGGTGCGCGGCCTCGGCAATGAAGTCTTCCGAGCGGCTTAGCGAGGTTTTAAGCCGGCCAATGAAGCCGTTCAGCGAGGTCACAAGCGGTTCCATCTCGACGGGCACAGGCGTCGTGACGGGTCTCAGGTCTCGTGGCCCTCTCCGCGACAGGGAGGCGGTCAGCCGATCTATCGGCCGGATTGTCGTATTGGCAATCAGGGTCGCCAAGACAGCCGCGACCATGAAAAACACAAGACCCAGCGCCGCTGCGAGCCCCGAGATACGTGCCAGTGTATCCGACAGTCCTTGGCGGGTCTGGGCGATAGAGACTTCCAATACCGATGATCCTTCCGACAGAGAGATTGGTCGTCGAGCTGTCGCGATGCGTACATCCTGACCCAAGAACTCTGCGGATTGAAAGGCAAGCTCGCCATCGATGTTTTCCAGGCTCGGCAGCTCTTCGTATCCAGACAAGAACTCGCCCCCAAGACGAATTGAGTAGAAGACACGTTCGTCTGATAAATTCCCCAGCATAGAAAAGGCGAAATAAGGAATGTCCACGATCAGCTCGCCACTGCGAACCCGCGTACTGTCCACGACCGAATATGCCGACGCCGTCAGGATGTTGTCCTGGCTTTCCTGCGCCAGCTGCCCGGCGACAGAGCGCACAATGAAATACAGCAGGATCGCCATCGCCGCCGCGCCAACCAATAAGAACCCAAGAAGCCGCTGGCGGATGGATCCGGGGTTGGAGAACCAACTCACCATCACGTGTCCAGTTTATAGCCAAGCCCGCGCACCGTTGTAATCTGCACCGAGCTGGTTTCGAGATGACGACGCAAACGACCCACATAGACCTCGATTGCGTTCTCGGTGACGTCGTCGTCGAAGGAAAAGAGGCGATCTACAAGGGCGGCCTTTGAGAATATCTGGCCGGGCGAGTTGGCAAAGGTTTCAAACAGGCGCAACTCGCGGGGTCGTAGCTGGATGGTTTCGGCGTCTTTTCGGAGCGTGCCCGCCAAAGGGTCGAATACAAGGTCCCCGATTCCCTTGGTGTTGCGGGCCTCTCCCTGACGGCGGCGCAACACCGCCCGACAGCGAGCCTCCAACTCGGAAAAATCGATCGGTTTGACCATGTAGTCGTCCGCTCCGAGATCCAGAAGACTGACCCGGTCCGACACCTCTGAACGTGCCGTCAGAACGATGACAGGTGTTTTCTGCGCCTCGGTCCGGCACCGGCTTAGAAAATCACGGCCGTCTCCATCTGGCAGCATAATATCGAGCAAAATCAGATCGTAAGCTGCAGTTGCAATAAAGTCCCAAGCGTCTGCCATACTGCTGGCGTGATCTACGACATGACCATCAAGACTGAGCCGGTCTACAACCGCCTTTGCCAATGGCGCATGATCCTCGATCAACAGAAAACGCATATTCCCCTCGCCCCACTTTGCTGTGTGTCAGGTTATTGTCAGCTTCGGGTGCAACGCTCTCTTCATGGGCGGCTCAGACCGCCTTTGTCAAATGGGAGGACAGACCATGAAATTCGAATTCACCCGCCGTGCGCTTATTGCAGCGGCGGCAGCCGTTGCCATGACCGGTGGCGCGCAGGCAGGCGGCCACCAGGTTGTCGACAGCATCCACTTTCTGATCCCCGGCGGCGCCGGTGGCGGCTGGGACGGCACCGCACGTGGCACCGGCGAAGCTCTGACCGGTGCGGGACTTGTCGGCTCGGCATCCTACGAGAACATGTCCGGCGGCGGCGGCGGCAAGGCGATCGGGTATCTGATTGAAAACGCCGACAGTAACCACGGCACACTGATGGTGAACTCCACCCCGATTGTGATCCGTTCTTTGACCGGCGTGTTCCCACATAATTTCCGTGACCTGACGCTCGTGGCCGGAACCATCGGCGACTACGCGGCACTGGTGGTTGGCAAGGACAGCCCGATCAACTCAATGGACGATTTGATCGCGGCCTATGACGCCGACCCGAACGCAACAGCGATCGGCGGCGGGTCCGTTCCAGGCGGTATGGACCACCTTGTTGCAGCCATGGTGATGGAAGCGGCTGGTAAGGACGCTTTGAACGTCAAGTACATCCCCTATGACGCGGGCGGCAAAGCTATGGCAGCGCTCCTGTCTGGCGAAATCGCAGCCTTGTCGACCGGTTTCTCTGAAGCTGTTGATCTCGCCAACGCCGGCGAAGTTAAGATCATCGGAGTGACGTCAGACGAGCGCGTTCCTGCCGCACCGGATGCAATGACCATGATGGAACAAGGCATCGACACAACTTTCGTGAACTGGCGCGGCTTCTTCGCGGCGCCAGGCCTGCCGCAAGACAAGCTCGCCATGTACCAGGACGCGCTCGCCAAGATGTATGACACGCCCGAGTGGGAAGAAGTCCGCGCCCGGAACGGATGGGTCAACATCCACAACAACGGCGACGAGTTCCTCAAATTCCTCGAGGCGCAAGAAAATTCGATGGGCGAACTCATGAAAAAGCTCGGCTTCCTATAAGTCTGCTTGCAAACCACGGGTGAGGCGCGGGGCATAATCGCGCCCACCCAACACGGACATCCGAACACGGGAGGGGACGACATGGCGCTGGATCGCTGGATCGCGCTGGTCTTGTTGGGCATCTGCCTGATCTACGGCTACACCGCATTTTTTACGATGGATGAGAATCTGGCGCCCTTCATGCGGCGGAATCCGATCTGGCCATCCACCTTCCCCAAAGTCCTGGCCGTACTCGGCGCAGCATGTGCATTCGTCATCCTCATTGGACTTGAAGGCCCCCAAAAGCCTCCGAAAGAAGGGGACATCGATTACCGCCGCCTTGGCGATTACAAGATTGGGCAAGCAGGCGCTCTCCTGGGCCTCATGGTGGCCTATGCGCTTCTGCTGCGCCCGGCAGGTTTTATCCTGTCAACAACCGGCTTCCTCATCCTTGGCTCTGTGATACTGGGCGAACGCAAGTGGGTAACCATGATCGGAGTATCTGCAGTCGCTGCCGGGTTCGTGTGGTATCTGGTGCAGGAAGTGCTGGGCATTTTCATGCGCCCCTGGCCGGCATTCGTGGGGGTCTGAGACAATGCTAGAAGGAATTCTCATCGGCCTGCAAACGGCCTTTTCCATCCAGAACCTGCTGATGGTGATCGGCGGATGTCTGATCGGCACCTTTATCGGGATGCTGCCGGGTCTCGGCCCCATGTCGATTATCGCGATCATGATCCCGGTTGCGATTTCCATTGGCGACCCGTCTGCCGCGCTGATCCTGCTTGCCGGTGTCTATTACGGAGCGATCTTCGGGGGCTCTACCTCCTCCATTCTCCTAAACGCACCCGGCGTCGCAGGCACGGTCGCAACCAGTTTCGATGGTTACCCCATGGCGCGCCAAGGTAAGGCCGGTAAGGCGCTCACCATCGCCGCCATCGCATCCTTCGCAGGCGGCACCATCGGCGCTATCCTTCTGATGATTTTCGCACCAGCGCTGTCCTCGGTGGCGCTGCTCTTTCACTCCGCTGAGTATTTCGCACTGATGGTCGTGGGACTGTCGGCCATTGCGGCCTTTGCCGGCACTGGCCAAGTCGCCAAGGCGCTGATGATGACGATCCTCGGCCTGATCATGGCAACGGTCGGCGAAGGGGCACTATTCAACATGCCCCGCTTCACGATGGGCCTCATGGACCTGCAGTCCGGCTTTGGCTTTATCACGCTGGCCATGGCGATGTTTGCCCTGCCCGAGGCGCTTTTCCTGGTGATGAACCCGCTGCGCTCGAAACAGGGCGATGGAGGGGATAGCAGCGAGATCAAGGACCTGCGCATCACCAAAGAAGAGGCAAAATCCATGGCGCCCGTGGTCGGTCGCCAATCGATACAAGGCTTCTTCATTGGGGTGCTGCCGGGCGCTGGCGCGACAATCGCCTCCTTCCTAGGCTATGCGGTCGAGCGCAACATTGCCCCGAAAGAGGAGCAGGAACAGTTTGGCAAGGGCTCCGTCAAGGGTCTCGCCGCGCCCGAGACAGCCAACAACGCGGCCTGTACCGGATCCTTTGTGCCGCTTCTCACGCTCGGTATTCCGGGCTCGGGGACCACGGCGATCCTGCTTGGCGCACTTATCGCACTGAATGTTGCTCCGGGGCCGCGGTTGATGCTCGACACGCCCGAGATCTTCTGGGCCGTGATCATCTCGATGTTCATTGGCAACCTGATCCTGTTGATCCTGAACCTGCCACTGATCCCGTATATTGCGAAGATCTTGGCGATCCCGCGCAACTACCTGATCCCGTTCATCCTTTTCTTTACACTGATGGGCGCCTATATCGGCCAGAACAACGCGACAGAGCTGCTTCTGCTTGTGGGCTTCGGCATTTGTGCGACAATCCTCAGGTTTGCAGATTATCCGCTTGCACCACTTTTGATCGGCTTCATTCTGGGTGGCATGCTGGAGGACAATTTCTCCCGTGCGATGCAGCTCTATGATGGCATCAGCTTCATCTGGGAACGCCCGATGACACTGGGCTTGCTGGCCATTGCCGTACTCCTGATCCTGCTGCCCAGCTACCGCGCGCGGCGCGCCCGCGCCCGTGCAGCAGGTGTGGCCGATGGTGACTGAAACCGGACGACCTGCACCCCTCACCGGGGTTCGGGTCCTAGATCTGACAAATGTGCTGGCCGGGCCCTATTGCTGCTATCAGATGGCGCTCTTGGGCGCGGAAGTGATCAAGGTCGAACGCCCGGGAACTGGCGACTTGGCGCGCCAGCTTGGTGCGGACCCAGAGCGCAATGCCGCCAATATGGGGATTAGCTTTCTGGCGCAGAACGCCGAAAAAGCTTCGCTTACGCTGGACATGAAGCCGCCCGAAGGAAAAGCACTTCTAAAGCGTCTGGTGCGGGGCGCGGATGTGCTGGTCGAGAACTTCCGCCCCGGGGTGATGAACCGTCTTGGACTTGGCTACGACGTGTTGAAGCAGGAAAACCCTCGCCTGATCTATTGCGCCATCAGCGGCTTTGGACAGGACGGCCCGCGCAGGAACGATCCGGCCTATGACCAAATAGTACAGGGCATCTCTGGCGTGATGTCGATAACGGGTGGCCCAGACACGGCGCCCTATCGCGTCGGGTACCCGGTTGCCGACACATTTGGAGGGATGACCGCAGCCTTTGCGGTGTGTGCTGCTCTTAACCAGACCCCGCGTGGGACTTTTCTGGATATCTCCATGACAGAGGCTCTGCTGTCGAGCATGGGGTGGGTTGTATCGAACTTCCTGATCGGCGGCGTGGAACCTGCGCCACATGGAAACGAGAACACTACCTCTTCGCCTTCGGGAACATTTGCAACTTCTGATCACCCGATCAACATCGCCGCAAACCGAGATAGCCAATGGGAAAGCCTGGCGCGCCTTTTGGAACGCGACGACCTGCTGACACACCCGGACTACAGCACACGTGAAGCCCGCAAGATAAACCGACAGACTTTGCGTGAGGAACTGGAAACAATTCTGAGGACCCAAGGAGCCAGTCATTGGGTTAAGACGTTCAATGCAGCGGGGATTCCAACCGGCCGTGTTATGACAGTGGCAGACGCGCTTGCGGACCGGCAAATCGTTCATCGAGGCTTGATCACGGAAGTCGATTTTGACGGCGCAGCGATGCCGGTCGCTGGTGCGCCTGTGGTGGTCGACGGCCAGCGCCCTGCCCCCAACAAGCCCCCGCCAAAACTCGGAGAAACGACCGAGGCGCTTCTTCTCAACCTCGGGCTTACGACCAAGGAGATCGCTGCGCTTCGCGGAAAAAACGTAATCTGAATCAGGCGCGGCCGGGCGGTCCTATTTAGGGTCGTTATTCTTTGTGAGGATCGGCCCTAGCCTCCCGAGCACGTTGATCAGGAAGGCCGTGCTGATCCCAAAAGATAGCAGACCAGTGACGGCCCCAAACGTCGCAAAAATCCTCAAGGCAGGGCCAAGAACCAAGTCGCCATAACCCAAAGTCGTGAACGTAACAGTGGCAAAGTAGAAGCTGGTCTCGAACTCCGAAAATGCACCAACCCGATAGTAAACTGCAGCCCAGAACCAGATCTGAACCGTTAAAGCAAACACGATGGATACGAGACCAAACAGGATCAGCACAACGTTCCGGGTAATGCTCCGAAAACGTTCAACCCGATGCGAAAGACGTGTGAACCAAGAAATGCTTACGGCGACAACGGCCACGTGAAATAGAGTTGATATCGACAGATAGAGAGTTCCTAAGAGGATCTGCGATGTCATCGTCATTTTTACTGATCACGCCTGCTAAGAGTCTCTACCACAGCCTAGGCCGGCCGCCGCGCGACGGAAAGGGGCGTCGGGCACACTAATGCCTCTCGCAGAACCAGTTGATGAGCCAGTGGGCTTGGTCGGTGAAAAAAGCTCGATACAAACGGCAGTCTGAAAAGGGCTGCGTCTGCAGGGAAGCACCTTTGGCAAGGCGGTCTCGAAATCCGCCTATGTCAAGAGCAGCATGCTGATCAGGCTCGTCGCAAGGAAAACCTCGAGCAGGCAACGCGACAAATCGGCTTTATCCTGCGGACTCACTGAAACTTGTTGCTTGGTCAGTTCCTGAAGTGATTAGAGTTGGCGCAAGAAAGCCGTGCGGCGCTGCGGCTAAGACGCCTCTTGTGTTGGAGATTTTCCCGATGACACCCCGGATACATCGCTTCCTACTTGCTCTGCTGTCTCTGCTTCTTATTGCAGGTGGCGCTACGGCACAGGACGCGGCCCCGCCGAAGGTGACAGTTGCTGCCGCCTATAGTGATGAACTGACCCAGGACGCCGTTTTGATTGGGAGAGGTACAGCAGTAGACAAGGCCGACATCGTCGCGCGGGTCAGTGGCTTTGTGGAAGAGGTTTTGGTCGCAGACGGCCAACCTGTGAAAACAGGAGACGTCCTGTTTCGGATCGAAGACGATGTTTACGCAGCAACTCTCGCCGCACGAAAGGCTGACTTGGGCCAGGCGGAAGCAAACCGGGACCTTGCTGAGCTTGACCTTCAGCGAAAACAAGAACTGTTCGATCGGCAGGTCGGCTCAGCGGCAGACCGCGACATTGCCCTCGCCAATGAACAAGTAGCGGTCGCGCAAGTGGAAATTGCAAAAGCGGCGATCCGGCAGGCGCAACTTGATGTGGACTACACGCAAGTAATCGCGCCCTTCGATGGTCGGATCGGACGGGTCGAAGTAAGCGTTGGCGAACTGGTCGGGCCTAGTTCCGAAGCGCTCGTGAATATTGTTCGTGTCGCCCCGATCTACGTTGAGTTTTCGGTGTCTGAACGGCAGTTCCTGTCGTTTTTGGAACGCGCCGGACTAACCCAGCAGGAACTTGTTTCCATGGACTCGCCCGAGCGCGTGTTTGCTATTCTTCCAAACGGAGACGAATTGCAGGAACCGGGAGCAATCGTGTTTGTCGATAACCGCATCGATCCCACTACAGGAACCATCACAATCCGCGCGGAATTCCCGAACGAGCGGGAACTGATCATAGACGGATCATTCCTGAATGTGCGGATCGAGGCGGCAGAACCCACGTCGGTTATTTTGATCCCACAGGCCTCGGTGCAACGGGATCAGCGTGGTGATTTCGTACTGGTAGTCGGACAACAGCAAACCGTCGAACAACGGTATGTCACCCTAGGTCGTCAAGTGGAGACGGCGATAGTCGTGGTCGATGGTATTCGCGAGGGCGAAACCGTGATCGTTGAAGGTCTGCAAAGAGTGCGCCCCGGGGTCCCGGTGGATGCCGTTTTGGCAGGCACTCCGGTGCAGGAGTAAGCTGCGGTGTTCTCCTCAATCTTCATTGCCCGCCCGAAGACGTCATTTGTCATCTCCATCGTGCTGACCCTGATGGGAATCATCGGTTACACAGTTCTGCCGGTGGAACAATTCCCCGACATCACACCACCGGTGGTGAGCGTCAACGCAACCTATACCGGGGCCAACTCAGAAACCGTTGAAAACACCGTTGCCGCCCCTATCGAAGCACAGGTCAACGGCGTGGACGATATGATTTACATGTCGTCTGACAGCACTGATACCGGCTCGTATGGACTTTCGGTGACCTTCGAGGTTGGCACGGACCCGGACATTGCATCGGTGAACGTACAAAACCGTGTGGCACAGGCAACCGCATCCCTACCCACGGAAGTGACCTCTTCGGGGGTGGTGACCCAAAAGTCGTCCACCAACATGCTGATGATCATCACGCTGTCTTCTCCCGACGGAACTTATGACGAGGTGTTCCTGTCTAACTACGCCTCGATCAACCTCAAGGATGCGCTAGCGCGGATCCAAGGCGTTGGCCAAGCCGACGTGATGACCGACTTCCAATACTCGATGCGTATGTGGATGGATCCGGATCGCATGGCAGGCCTGGGCCTGACGCCAAGCGATCTGATCGATGCGATCCGCGAACAGAACCTCGAAGTGTCGGCGGGGCAGATCGGCACCCCACCAATACCGACAGGGCAGCAGTTTCAGTACACCATTAAATCGCAAGGGCGGCTCACCACGGTCGACGAGTTCGAAAACATCGTCTTGCGCACTGGCGACGCCGGCAGCATTGTGCGTATCCGCGACGTCGCGCGTGTGGAACTTGGCTCCGACTACTACAACGCGTCAGGGCGCTTTTCTGGAAACGCTGCCACAGTTCTGGCGATCTATCAGGCGCCCGGAGCAAATGCGCTTGCCGTGGCTGAACGTGTCAATGCAGAGCTTGAGCGCCTGTCTCAGGCATTCCCTGACGATGTGGTATACGCCATACCCTTCGATTCCACTCGGTTCGTTGAGCAATCCCTGAACGACGTGGTCGTCACCTTGATGCAGACATTTGTGCTCGTGATCGCGGTGGTGTTCATCTTCTTGGGCAATGTGCGCGCGACCGTGATTCCGGCCATTGCTATTCCGGTTTCACTGATCGGGACCTTTGCATTCCTTTTGCTGTTTGGCATGTCGCTCAACACGATCTCGCTTTTTGCGCTGGTACTGGCTATTGGGATCGTCGTAGACGACGCAATCGTCGTTGTGGAAAACGTTGAACGGATCATCGCCGAAGAGGGGCTGAGCGCGGCCGACGCGACCCGCAAGGCGATGGGTCAAATCACTGGGCCGGTCATCGCGACAACCTTGGTGCTCCTGGCAGTATTTGTGCCCGTGACCTTCATGCCGGGTATCAGCGGACGCCTCTATTCGCAGTTTGCGGTGACGATTTCGACCGCAGTTGTGATCTCCTCGATCAACGCATTGACCCTCTCGCCCGCGCTATGCTCCCTGATCCTTAAACCCCGCTCCGGGCCTCCTAAGGGAATCTTCGCTGTCTTTGAAAAAGGCATTGGCGGCGCGCGCGCAGGCTACGTTTCCGTCGTCAAACGTTTCGTGAGGGTACCTATTCTAGCGCTTGCCGTGCTCGGGGGCATTTTTCTGGGCTCGGGCACGTTGCTGAGCACAACACCCGCAGGTTTCATACCACTGGAGGACAACGGGTATCTTTTTGTGGACGTACAGTTGCCCGACGCTGCCTCTTTGGAACGCACCGAAGTAGTGACCGACCGGATCAACGAAAAGATCCTGCAAATCCCCGGCGTGTCATCAACCGTGGTTGTGAATGGCTTCAGCCTTCTGAACGGTAGTGGCTCGAACGGCGCAATGATCGTAACCAACCTGACCCCGTGGGATGACCGAGATACCGATGAACTCAGTGCGGACGGAGTTTTGGCCAACATTCTTGCAATCGGCAACCAAGAGGTCGCCGCAGGCGTCATTGCCTTCAATCCGCCACCTATTTCCGGCCTCGGTATGAGTGCAGGCGTGGAAATGAAAGTCCAGCAGACCGGTGGGGGCACAGCACAGGATCTGTCAGCCGCGGTCGGCTCGCTTGTCTACGCTGCAAACCAACGGCCTGAGCTGGCGCAAGCCTATTCGACCTTCCGCGCCAACGTGCCGAAAGTCTTTGTCGATCTGGACCGGGAAAAGGCGAAATCACTCAACGTCCCGATCTCGGATATATTCCTGACGCTGCAGTCCTATATGGGCTCGTTTTACGTGAACGACTTTAATCTGTTTGGCCGGGTTTACCGCGTCATGATCCAAGCGGACGGAGAGTTCCGCTCCGAAGTCGAGGATCTCAATGCGCTCTATGTACGCTCCCGCGACGGAAATATGGTACCTCTGGGCACCTTGATCACCATCCGAAATGAGCTTGGTCCTGTGGCGCTCAATCGCTACAACATGTTCCGAGCGGCCACCATCACGGCTGTGCCTGCTGAGGGGCTGTCGACCGGCGATGCCATCCGAGTGCTGGAAGAAGAAGCCGCGACCGCCCTGCCGCCGGGATATGCCTATGAATGGACGGGCACAGCCCAGCAACAGCAAGCGGCAGGGGGCCTCGTGTTCCTCATCCTCGCAATGGCGGTGATCTTCGGTTACCTGTTCCTTGTGGCGCAGTACGAAAGCTGGACCATGCCCGTCGGAATCCTGTTGTCTGTGACCGTCGCCTTGTTCGGTGCCTTGCTGGCGGTTGCAGTCTCTGGTGGCGATATCAACCTCTACACGCAGATCGGAATGATCATGCTGATCGGGCTTGCTTCAAAGAACGCAATCCTGATCGTGGAGTTTGCGATGGAGCGCCGCGCGGAAGGAATGTCTATTCGCGAAGCCGCAGTGGAAGCCGCCAGCCAACGTTTCCGCGCCGTGATGATGACAGCTCTCTCGTTCCTGCTCGGCGTCGTACCGCTCGTTCTGGCTAGTGGGGCTGGCGCTGCGAGCCAACAAGCAATCGGCATCGCGGTCTTTGGCGGCATGCTGGCGGCGACGATTGTGGGAGTGATTATCGTCCCCGTTCTCTATGTATTGCTCCAGCGCATGCGCGAATGGATGAAAGGAAGCCGTAACAAGTCGTCATCGGAAGAACAGCCGAGCGAAGTTGAAGGCGCGGACGCAACGGGATAAAACCGCGATGCACCTTTGGGGGGCGGATGCCTATCCGTTGTTAAAGCAGTCTCGCAGGATCTTGTTGCCGTCGCCGTCGAAGGCACCCGTGTCGAACTTGACCTGTCCGATAATGCGGGGCCGTGTGTAGGCAATCGCATCGTAGGTTTGGCTTGGAAGCAATGGGTTGTCGATCAGCGGCGAGTAGTCCAGGAATGCTTCAGTCACCAGCAGGGTATCCCCCTGTGCAAACAAGGGCGTGGTATCATTGTAGTCATCGATCTCTTCGGTCGATAGACCGGCCAGACCCGCAGTTGTCTCCGACCAGCAAACCTCCAAGACACGAGTTTCTTCATCCGTGCAGTCGGCAGTGCATTCAATGGTCGTAATCCGCAGGTTTGTTGGATACCGCTCATCAATTAAATAGCGGTACACGCTATGCAGGCCTTCGAAGTAAGCTCCGTCAATCAGCTCATCTTCGCGGCTCACCATGTCAGACACAGTGTAGACGGCTTTGTTGTTCAGATACGCCATCCGGATTGCGTCTTGCGCAACGAGCCCCGCCACGAAGAGGAGGATAAGAACCGGAAGAAGAAGCCCCATTTCCACAACGGCCCCACCGTCAGTGGACGTTTTGAACCGATAAATGAGCCGTTCCAGCGAAGGTCGGATTTTTTTGATACCACGTTTCATATCAGGACGGCTCGTTCACAAAGGCCGCGCGCGACACAAGTCCGTAGTTGCCCTGGTCGTCAAACCTCCGAATGGAAGCTACGAAGCCAAAAGGCGGCATGATCGGTCTGTGCACCAGACAAGCACGTGCGACCATTAATTGGTTCTCTGCGCCCGCACTAAAGAAAATCGGCGGCTCATAGCCTTCCGGCGGCGCAGTATTGATGCAGTTGGGATTCTCGCCAGGTAAGCTCCAGTTCGCCTTGGGAACTTCACGCACCTCCAAGATCAGGTTTGTCGCACAGTCCGGAAGTGTCAGCCGCGATATTGTATTTGCGCAGATCGCTGCTTTGACTTTCTCGTGGTCCGGATCGTTGATCAGTCCCAACCGCAATTCTCGGAAAGTCTGATCAGTGGCGCGATCCAGAGAGATCTCGCGCACTTTCATGTAGCTGAATTCGAGGGTCGTGAAGAACGCGAGGAACAATAGCGGAGCAACAAGTGACACCTCAAGCATGGAAGCGCCGCTTTCATCACGTGCCCATGTACGCAAGCCATGTGTAAGACGGGCGCGTAAAGACATAGCCGCGGAATGCGCCGCATTCATGGTCGGGCCTTTGTCAGATCTGTCATGCATCTTTGACCTCCCTCTACTGCGTCAGCCTGAGTTTGTTGATCTGGCGCGCAATTGATGAGAATGCCGATGAGATATCGACCGCTTGAACGTCGTAAAACAAAGTGGGTGAGGACGCGCAGTTCGAGAGCGTGGTATCGCCCTGTCCGTATGTGTCCATACCAATCGTGAAGATGGTGATGCCGGCGTTTTTGGCAGCCGTGCAAATCTCTTCAGTGCGGTCGTTCTTCCAGCTGCCATCTAGCTCGGTGACGATCTCATCGTAGAGAGTACCGCAGACGTTGCAGTCGTCGTAATCGTCGACGTCATCTTCCGTGACCCCGTAGACAGCGGCTGCCTTGATCGCCAGCACGAACTTTTTGACAGGCATGTCAGCCCAGACTTCAGGCCATGTGAGCTGACGTAAATCCCCAGGCAATTGTCGGGCTCGGTACCACCTGTCGTTTGACACACGGTACCAGTCCCTGCGCCCCGCTCGGTCGCGGTAATAGTAGTACTCACGGGTGTTTGGGCGCTTCCACACAGGTGAAGAGCCTTCCCGATAGCCATCCCGAATGTCCCAATTCAGCGTGTTTTCGCCATCGGACATAACGATTAGGTATTTGAATGTATTCGGTGCGCCGTAGTCATAGGGCTGACCGCGGCCTGCAGGCCCCGACATATAGGAATGTGCATCCATCCCGGCCATAGCCGTCAAAACCGGGCGCAACGACGGATCTAGCAGTGCTACCGCCCATTTTGTTGCGTGTTCGATAGAGGTATTTCCATAAGCCTCCATAGCCCTGATCCTGGCTTTCAGATCTCCGGGCCTTTCGGACCACGCATAAATATCGCGACGTGCAGAATCTGTCGGGCACGCCATCCTTTCGGAGTCCAAACCCCATCCGCTGGAAGAGTAAGTCCTTGGATCAAAAAAGGCCGTTCGTCTGATCTGCTCACTCGGCGAAACAGCAGGGCTGTCATAGTCCGAGCTCGAAAAAAACGATACGCAATGGGAGTCGTCATGCTCGGAACTGGCTGAGAACTGGTCCAGCATGTCTTCGCCCACAGATACCTGTGACGAGAACGGCACGAGCGAGATAGTTGTGGTTCCGCCTTCCCCGGGTTGGGGCTGCACAGCATCAACAAAGGCTTCGGCCGCCGGGATCAGCAACTCCATACGAGAGTCTATACCCGGAGGTGCCGATGGCGGCTCCCACGACATTGATCCTGAGTTGTCGAGCACAACCGCAATCTCGATATCGCCCCGCGTTTCTGTAGCCCGGCCGGCAACCGGGATGTCCCATGCATTCAAACCCGCAAGTTTTGTTAACAAAGCATTCAACTGCGCGTCTGCGGTAACAGTCACGGTGCGCTCGCCGATCGTGTTGACGACATCGACGTCCGTTAGGTACTCGGTCAAATCCGCCTTTGCGAAGAAGTCATTTACGACATCCTCGGGATCAAGCGTTTGTTCCAGATCGGCAGCTGCAAGGCTCGCAGAATCGGTCGTCCCCTGCACTTTTGATCGCAGGTACTCGCCAAGCGCCATCTCCATCGCAAAGCCGACGATGATAATCAGCGGAACAATCATAAAGGCGAATAGCGGCAGGATCGCTCCGTGCTCGTCGTTTCGAAAACGGTTCAAGCACGCCCGCAACAGCTCGGGTTTTGAGTTTATTTCTTCAGTACTTCGAAAACACTGTTTCATCACTCACACACAATCGAACACAAAAACCGCAGATCGTCTGTCTGCTCTCAACAATTACGCAGCCGTGCACGGGACGAGAGCAAGTTAAAGTCTCGAGAAGGGTGTACGAAAAGAACCAGAAATTCCCATCAACCGCTTATAACTCAATACTATTCTCGGCATTGCCACGTACTAACCAACAATTTTAGTGCTGCGCGAGCGCTGAGTCACCCCACAGATAGGACTGAGTCCCGCGCCAATATTTAAACGGAGCAGTAGGGATGCTTCAGGCAGTATTCTCGCGTAATACGAAGGCCCAAGTGAGACCGGTGCAACAAAAGTGCGTAACAGGATCACACAAACTGCAAGACACAGAACGTGATGACAGAGGTCAGCCCAACATGCGAGATGCCGCTTGCTTTGTCTTGCAGCTCCCGCGTCATCTATTCCGACCGGGCGCCGTTCCGCAGACCCAATCCGGGGTGAGGGTGAAGTGCGTTGCGCGATCAAGCAGCATTCAGGCGAATGTGTTTCGCCTCAGGCGCTGTACCAAGAGAGCAAACGGAGCGATCGAAAGCAAAAGGAAGGGGGGCTGCGGTACCGGACGCCTCAAAGCGCACCACTTGAAATGGGCAAGAGTGGTTGCTGAAACCAGATTTTCTTGATCTGAGCAAACGTCGGTATCAACATCGAGCGGTAGTCAGTTTCACGACCTAAGCAAAGCTAAGAGGCGATCGGTGGTTTTTTTTCGCAACTCTGCGATCACGGCATTTACTCTTTTAATCCTTGGTTCGCTCGCCGGATGCGGTCCAAACATTTATGACGAGATTGCCTTGATGCCGTCTCCGACTGTACACGCGGAAACCGACTTTGACCCGTTCACAAATGTTACCGAAGAGAATGTATTAGCGCGCGCAAAACTGTTCTATGCAACCGACCGGATGCCGGTAACGCCGGGTGATCCGCAGGCGTACTACAAGAACGAGCGCGGATACCTGCTACGCACGGGAGTGGCTTCGGTAAAGATCGATCCTCCTCTCAGTGACTGGCAGGAAATTCTCAGCGTAACCCTGTCCGCAGCGCGCAACGATGCATACACGCTCAGCCTTTCGAATGTACAGGAATTCGGCGTCATGCCGTTCAGCATCATCGACTATCTGGAGCAGCCCCCCTTACCAGCAGATATGGAGGTCGCGGGCAGGCAGTTCTCTCAGCAGATCAATGCGCAGCTTGCCGCCAGCCCCAATAAAGACATCTTCGTCTACGTACACGGATACAATGTCGATTTTGACTACCCGACACTCGTTTCCAAGGAGCTCCAGCACTTTTTGGGCTACCAAGGAGCACTTATTAGTTACAATTGGGCGGCCACTCCGAGCCGTTTTGCGTACTTTCGAGATTTAGAAACAGCTTCAACAACGCGCCGGAATTTGCGGTCATTGATCGAGTTCCTGTCCGAGACGACTGATGTAGATCGTGTCCATTTGATCGGATACAGCGCCGGCTCGCGATTGGCATTTGAAGTCGCGTATCAGATCGCGCTTCAGCCAGAGCCAAAACCAAGCCTGGGGCACTTGGTCTTGATTGGAAGCGATCTCGACAATGCCCATTTCCTGCAAGCGGTAGAGGATGCCCTGCTGGATGCGGTTACGGATGTGACCCTGTACCAATCTCAAACAGATACCGCCTTGGCAGCATCGCGGCTTGTGTTTGGACGCGAACGCGTTGGGCAAACAACGCAAGGCGCAATGGTAGGATCTGCAGCGCGGGCGCGTCTCGCGTCTCTGGATAACTTGCATATCATCGACGTCACGGACGCAGAAGCGGCAAACACCGGGAACGGGCACTGGTATTTTCAGTCCTCCCCGTGGGCTAGTAGCGATCTTTTCATAACACTTTTGTCTGATCTCAATCCACGCGACCGCGGTCTTGTACGCGCTCCCGGTGAATTTCTTTGGCAGTTTCCGCCGAATTACCCGGAGGTTCTGCAAAATGTCGCTAAACGTTTGTAGGGGTCCTCAGCACGCTGCGAGATCTCACTACAAACACTCCTTAGCGTGTGCGTGCCGCAGCCAGAAGAGCTCATAGTCTGACACTTCACGGTAACTCGGACCGCAGAAAGTACGTATTGTACGGAGCAGTGAAGAAGCCCGCACACCTTGTAATCACACGAGAAAAAGTCCTAAAAGCCAGCGATGTTCTGCAAAGCGAAGCCGCCAAGGTTTTGCCAAATATGAAACAATGGCCCCCAGGTTTTGAGCCAGACAAAAACGTTGTCGTTGCGTGATTGATCGCACGGATCATCCGCAAGCATCTCAGACCACTTTTCAGATCTTATGGGGAAAGGTTTGGTTGCGGGGAGAGGATTTGAACCTCTGACCTTCAGGTTATGAGCCTGACGAGCTACCGGGCTGCTCCACCCCGCGCCAATTTGATCCCATCGTTTAGAGAGTTTTTGGTTTTTTTCTAGGTTTGGCGGTGACCTACTCTCCCACGTCTTAAGACGCAGTACCATCGGCGCTACGGCACTTAACGACCGAGTTCGGGATGGGATCGGGTGTTTTGCTCGCGCTATGACCACCAAACCGAGGAAAAAGCCAAGTGTCAGAGATGTTCCAAGCCATGTGTGGTGTGCTTTGGTGTTTTGCAGGGACGCGTGTTTTGCTTTGCGTCTACTACTGGATCAAATCAAGCCTATCGGACCATTAGTACCGGTCAACTGAACGCATTACTGCGCTTACATCTCCGGCCTATCGACGTGGTGGTCTACCACGGTCCTCAGGGATACCTTGTTTTGAGGGGGGCTTCCCGCTTAGATGCCTTCAGCGGTTATCCT
>JASJAW010000022.1 GCA_030066795.1 Dinoroseobacter sp. | reverse complement strand
GCGCCTTCCTCTTCAAAGACATGCGCAAGGCACGCCATCGTGTTGGTGGCCGAAAACACGCCCGCGCAGCCGCAGGCACTTTCCTTATTCGGATCGGTATGCGGCGCGCTGTCAGTGCCGAGGAAGAAGCGCGGATTGCCCGAGGTGGCCGCTTTGCGCAACTCGGCCTGATGGGAGGCGCGCTTAACCACCGGCAGGCAGTAGTAGTGAGGTTTGATCCCGCCCACCAGCATGTGGTTGCGATTGATCATCAGATGATGGGTGGTGATCGTTGCGCCGATATGGCCGGCTGTATCTGTGACATACTCTACCGCATCGGCGGTGGTGATATGTTCCATCGTGACCCGCAAGTTCGGTGTTGCCCGGCGGATCGGGTCCAGCACACGGTCGATGAAGACTGCCTCACGATCAAAAATGTCGATATCGCTGTCGGTGACTTCGCCGTGGACGCACAGGGTCAGCCCGATCTCAGCCATCCGCTCCAGGACACCGCGCACCTTGTCGAAATCGCGAACACCTGAAGCCGAGTTCGTGGTCGCGCCTGCCGGGTATAGCTTCACCGCTTGTACGAGCCCTGCAGAATGGGCCGCAGCGACATCGTCGGGGTCGGTGTCCTCGGTCAGATAAAGTGTCATCAGAGGTGTAAAGGACATGTCCTCGGGCAGGGCGGCCATGATCCGCGCGCGATAAGCGCGGGCGTCGTCGCCGCGCACCACCGGCGGGACAAGGTTGGGCATGATGATCGCGCGGGCGAAATGGCGCGCGGTTTCCGGCAGAACCCCCTCCAGCATCGCGCCGTCACGCAAGTGCAGATGCCAGTCATCCGGGCGGCGCAGGGTTAACGTTGTCATCAGGCTCCTCCGATCGCGGCTCAGCGCGGTGCTACACGATCGGGTTTCGACCTTCCAGTGTCCGGCCGCGATACCGAGCGCATATTTTTTGAGCGCTTCCTGCAGCATGGCTGGAGATTCTGCGGTCGCAAAGGTCACAGCTGGCGGATTTCTGCGCTGCGGCACAAACGTCCATTGAAGAGGGTCACGGTCTTGCGCACTTTAGGGGTGAAAGGAGCCGCATGCTCGACCTGCTTGCCCCCGATCCTGAAGATCACAGCCCGCTGCAACGCAGCCGCGGCAGTGCCAGCGCGACGTTTACACGGCGGTCCGGTCAAACCCGGCTGGATGGGCTGCACCAGTCGGGCTGCGCCAAGGCGATGTTGCCGCGCACGCACGAGCCCTGTCCGGAAGTTGTTTTTCTCAATACATCCGGTGGCATAACCGGCGGTGATCGGTTGCGCTACGCGTTGGATCTCGGGCCGGGCACACAGGTTGTTGCAGCCACGCAGACGGCGGAGCGGGCCTATCGCAGCCCGGCTGGCGCCGGCGAGGTTGATCTGGCGTTTGCACTCGGCGCGGGGGCGCGGCTCGACTGGCTTCCTCAGGAAACCATCCTTTTCGATGGCTCCGACACACGGCGCAGCACCCGTATCGATATGCATGCCGATTCGACACTGCTCTGGGCGGAAATGCTGGTGATGGGCCGCGCCGCGATGGGCGAAACCCTGAACACGATCAACTTGCTCGACCGGCGCGAAGTAATGCGCGCGGGAAAGCCGGTCTTTGTGGAACCTTTCCGCCTGTCGCCCGCGAATTTGACCGCGCAGGCCGGTCTTTCAGGTGCGCGCGCAATATCCACCGTTGCTTTCCTCGCGCCTGCTGCCAAAGATGCGCTGGAGCCTGTGCGGGCACTGTCATTTGACGGCGTGCAGATGGCGGCAAGCGCCTGGGACGGCAAGCTGATCATCCGAGCGCGTGCGCCCGATGCGCAACCGTTGAAAAAAGCGGTCGCCGCGCTGGTCACGACCCTGCGCCGGGGCGCGGCTCTGCCGCGCGTCTGGCAAGTTTGAGACGACAAGAGGAGAGGACATGAACCTCACCCCAAGGGAGAAAGACAAGCTTCTGGTCAGCGTCGCAGCCATGGTTGCGCGTGGCCGACTGGAGCGCGGAGTAAAGCTGAACCACCCGGAAGCGATCGCACTCATCACCGATTTCGTCGTGGAAGGCGCACGCGATGGCAAACCTGTCAGCGAGTTGATGGAGACCGGCGCGCATGTTGTACGTGCGGACCAGTGCATGTCCGGCGTGCCCGAGATGATCCACGACGTTCAGGTGGAAGCAACTTTTCCGGACGGCACGAAGCTCGTGACCGTTCATCACCCGATCCGTTGAAGGAGCAGAAGATGAAAGACCTGATCGACCGTCTGCATGAGCTTCTGGACCGGATCTTCCCGGCACCCGGCGCGCGTCCCGTTCCGGTGCGCGTCAAGGACAGGGAGCCGAAGCGATGATCCCTGGCGAGGTTATGACCGCAGACGGAGAGCTGGAGCTCAACGCAGGGCGCGAAGCGATCACGCTGAGCGTCTCGAATACCGGTGACCGGCCCGTGCAGGTTGGAAGCCACTACCATTTTGCTGAAACCAACAGTGGCCTGTCCTTTGATCGGGAAGCCGCAATGGGAATGAGGCTCGATATCGCCGCGGGTACGGCGGTCCGGTTTGAACCCGGGCAAACCCGAGATGTAACCCTTGTGGCCATGGGGGGTGGGCGCAAGATATATGGATTTAACCAGAGGGTTATGGGAGCACTTTGATGCAAAACCTGAGAACGCCGCTGGACCTGTGGGTCAGCGGAATGAAATTCTGGCAGATGTCTGTCGAGATGCAAATGCAAATGGCTGAAAACGCGATGAAACTGGCCTATGCGTACTCTCCGAATACGTTGGGTGTGCGGATTGAGACGCTGAAAGGTTCTGCGTCCACGCGCAAAGCTGCTGCAACAACGGCTGCGCCGAAACCTGCCGCGACGACGACACCAAAACCGGTTGCGAAGGCTGCGTCAAAGCCGGCTACGAAGGCGACTGCGACGCGCGCGAAAGCGGCACCAAAGAGCAAGGCAACCGTCACAAAGCTGGCCCCAAAGACAGCTCCAAAAGCGGAAGCAAAGCCAACCGAAAAACCGGCGACCAAGGCAGCACCGAAACCGGCCGCGAAAGCAGTGCCAAAAGTCTCGGAGAAGTCCGCGGAAAAGCCTGCGGCCAAAGCCGCTTCGGCAAAAAGGCCCGCAGCGAAAGCGACTTCCGCAAAAAAAGCCCCTGCGAAAACAGCCGCACCAAAAGTCACTGCAGCGAAGGCGAGCCCAGCAAATGCCACCGCAGCACAGGCAGCCCCCGTGAAGGCGACCTCTGCAACAGCGGCCCCGACGAAGGGCGAGGCCAAGCCTGTAGCGCCAACCCCGGCGAAAGCGCCTCAGAAAGCAGCGGCGAAGGCCTCCACAAAACCAAAGGCCGAGCCAACAAAGGCAGAGTCTGCGCCCGCCAAAACCACGCGGAGCCGCCGCTCGCCGCCACGAAAGAAAACGGTAAGCCTCGCGCCGGTACCGGAGCCGATTTCGAAAGCTCCGGCAGAAGCCTCAGCGGTGAAGCCCGCGCCGAAGGCGCCAGCGAAGAAATCGACGCCTGCCAAATCTCCGGCCAGCTGATAGGCAATTACGGCTAAAGATTCCGGCGCGGGAAACCGGGCCGGAACAGCTGAAAGGGAATTCTTTCCATGCGGCATGCACCGAACATGTTTGACCTTATGAGCACGGGCGCGAAGGTGTGGCGGCTCGGATTCGAGACGCACAATGTGATCGTTCTGCGCGTGATGGGCATGGCAGGCGTTTGGAACACGCCTTTCGATGAGAGCTGGCGCATGGTCACGGAAAAGCCTCATGAGTTCATAAAGTCAGGCCGCGATGGGATGATTGCGGCAATGTCGGGTGCACATCCCTCCAAGGTGGTCGAGGCGTCAATCCAGCCCTTGGACCGGGCGACCAACGCGAACAGAAAGCGCTTGTCTAAACGCGGACCACGGCGGCTTCGCTGATTTTCTAAGACTGCCTGATTTTTGAGCAGGGTGCACTGCGCCGCGAAGCGTTCTCGCTGCCTGCTCGTGTTCTGGGATGCATTTGCTGGTGCGAACAGACTAGTCTGCCCAAAGCACTGCGACTCTGACGATGACAAGGACCCCCCCATGCCCGCCAAAATCTCCCGCGCCGCTTATGCCGACATGTATGGTCCAACCACGGGGGACCGCGTGCGGCTCGCCGATACGGACCTTGTGATCGAAGTGGAGCGTGATCTCACCACTTATGGCGAGGAGGTGAAGTTCGGTGGCGGCAAGGTGATCCGGGACGGGATGGGGCAAAGCCAGGTCACCCGCGGTGAAGGCGCGGTCGATACTGTCATTACCAACGCGCTGATCCTCGACCATACGGGTATTTACAAGGCGGATGTCGGCCTGAAGGACGGGCGCATCGCGGCGATTGGCAAGGCCGGGAACCCTGACACGCAGGATGGCGTTGATATCATCATCGGGCCAGGGACCGAGGCCATCGCAGGCGAGGGCAAGATCCTGACAGCCGGCGGGTTTGACAGCCACATCCATTACATCTGCCCGCAGCAGATCGAAGACGCGCTGCATTCTGGCCTGACAACCATGCTCGGCGGCGGCACAGGTCCGGCCCATGGTACGCTCGCGACCACCTGCACGCCGGGCCCTTGGCACATCCAGCGCATGTTGATGGCGGCGGATGCCTTCCCGATGAACCTCGCCTTCGCGGGCAAGGGCAACGCGTCACTTCCTGCCGCGTTGGAGGAACAGATCCACGCAGGGGCCTGCGCCCTCAAGTTGCATGAGGACTGGGGCACAACGCCCGGTGCGATCGATTGCTGCCTTGGCGTTGCGGATGCGATGGACGTGCAGGTGATGATCCACACTGACACGCTCAACGAGAGCGGTTTTGTCGAAAACACTGTCTCGTCCATGAAGGGCCGTACCATTCACGCCTTCCACACCGAAGGCGCGGGCGGCGGGCATGCCCCGGACATCATCAAGGTCGTTCAGGAAAACCACGTTCTGCCATCTTCGACCAACCCGACGCGCCCCTACACGGTCAATACGATCGAAGAGCATCTCGATATGCTCATGGTCTGCCACCACCTCGACAAGGCAATCCCCGAGGACGTGGCGTTCGCCGAAAGCCGCATCCGGCGCGAGACCATCGCCGCCGAGGATATCCTTCACGACATGGGCGCCTTCTCGATCATCGCGTCCGACAGTCAGGCGATGGGGCGGGTGGGCGAGGTCATCATCCGCACCTGGCAGACCGCGCACAAAATGAAGGTGCAGCGCGGGCGTCTGTCAGAGGAAACCGGCGAGAACGACAACGTCCGCGTGAAGCGCTATGTCGCGAAATACACGATCAACCCCGCGATCGCGCATGGCATCAGCCATGAGATCGGCTCGATCGAGGTCGGCAAGCGCGCGGACCTCTGCCTCTGGAACACCGGGTTCTTCGGGGTGAAGCCTGAAATGGTTCTGATCGGCGGCACGATTGCCTGTGCTCAGATGGGCGATCCCAATGCGTCCATCCCCACGCCGCAGCCGGTCTACACCCGCCCGATGTGGGGCGCGTTCGGACGCTCAGTAGAAGCCTCCGCTGTCATCTTCGTTTCCGAGGCTGCGCAGGCCGACGGGGTGGGCAGGACGCTGGGGCTCGCAAAGGAGACGCTGGCAGTCAAGAACACGCGCTCAATTGGCAAATCGGACATGGTCCATAATGCCGCAACGCCCGAGATCGAAGTGCATCCCGAGACCTATGAAGTGCGCGCAAACGGCGAGTTGCTGACCTGCGAGCCGGCCTCTGAACTGCCCATGGCGCAGCGTTACTTTATGTTCTGAATCAGAGGTGTAAGCGAATAATCTTCTGTTTTGGTTTCAGAGGGTCGGGCCTTGTATTGGGATGAAACGGTCGCGTTTCGTGCGTCGCCTGAATTGAGCCATTCGCTCAGCGCAACGCGGGGTTTCGCTTCTGTCGGTGGTATACAGGTGGATACAAGAACATATTGCGGCGCAGGGAGGAATTTCGTGAACGAAAACACGGAGATTTCCAATGTCGTCACTCGCCATCGAACGCTCATCAGTCTACAAGCAAGCCGCTTCTCTGATGGACGCGATCTTCTTGCTGCCGCGGCACGTCGCCCACGCCCACGAAATGCGTGTCGAGGCCGAGCGCATTCAGTCGCTCAGCGATCTACAGCTCGAAAAAATGGGCACCACACGCGACGCGCTTCTACGCAAGCTGGCGCAAAGCGCCTGAACCGTTCCGCGGACCGGGTTGCAAATCCTGCAACCCCGCTCTGCGCTCTGACAGCTTGTCGCACCCCCGTCGCGCATGCGACTGTATGCGCAGGGAGGAAACTTCGCCTCATCAAGAAGGGTAGAGTTTCCGATGCAGCAGTTCCTATCACGCCCGGTACAGGGCGCTGTGGCGCCACTGGCGCGCCTTCGGACCTTTTGGGCGTCTATCGAATACGCCCGCGCTACAGCGGCGGAGTTTGCCGCGCTCAACGCCCTCAGCGACGCAGAGCTTGCGCGCATGGGGCTGACACGCGGTGTGCTCAAGCGCCACATTCATCAAAAATACAGTGCCCGGATCATGATGGGCGCGCAGGCAGGCTGGCATGACCCAGACGCCACGGATCACGACGCTGAGCAGCGCCGAGGGCGCAACTGACGCGATCTCGCTCGATTACGAAGCGCGGTTTCTGCGCCGCAAGCGCTTGGTATCTGATGCGGGCCGTGCCTTCCTGCTCGATCTGCCGGAAACCGTGAGTCTGGATGAAGGGCAGGGGTTTGATTTGCCGGACGGCACACGGGTGGCGGTGAAGGCCGCGCCGGAGCCCTTGATGCGCGTTACCGGCGATCTGGTCCGTCTCGCCTGGCATATCGGGAACCGCCACACTCCGTGTCAGATCAAGCACGATCACCTTTTGATCCGCGCTGACATGGTGCTTGCCAAGATGCTGCGCGGGCTCGGGGCTGAGGTGACAGAGATCGATGCGCCGTTCCGCCCTGAAGGCGGCGCTTACGGGCATGGCCGCACAATGGGGCATGACCATTCTCACGATCATCATGGGCATTCCCATGGATGAAGCCCGCCTGACGCTCCAGCAGTGGCTGAGCCCGTCCTTTCCAGTGTCTGCTTTTGCCTATTCGCACGGGTTGGAATGGGCAATTTCCGAAGGGATCGTGACGGATGCCGCTGCGCTTCAGGACTGGCTGACGACCGTTTTGCGCGACGGAAGCGGTCGGGTGGATGGCGCACTGATGGCCGCTGCCGCGCGCGGGGAAGATCTGGAGACTCTGTCTGCGCTGGCCGAGGCGCTGGCGTCTTCGTCCGAGCGGTGGGCGGAGACCCGTGATCAGGGCGCGGCCTTCATCGCCACCACCAATGCGCTTTACGACGATGACCTGTCGCCGATGCCCTATCCGGTGGCCTTCGGCGCACGCGCCGGCCAGTTGGGTGTCCCGGTTCCTGAAATCGTCGCGCTCTACCTGCAGGCCTTCGCCTCTAACCTGATCTCGGCGGCGGTCCGCTTTATGCCTCTGGGGCAGACCGAGGGACAGAAGGTCTCCGCCGCGCTGCATCCGCTCCTTGCGGAAATCGGCGCTGAAGTTGCAGAGACCCCGCTCGACCAGATTGCCAGCGGCGCGGTGATGAGCGACTTTGCCGCCATGGCCCATGAAACGATGGACGTGCGGATCTTCCGCAGCTGAGGAGAGGATATGAGCAGCAACGGACCTTTGCGCGTGGGCATCGGCGGACCGGTCGGGGCGGGCAAGACCACGCTGACCGAACAGCTTTGCAAGGCGCTGCGCGATAAGTACTCCGTGGCCGTTATCACCAACGACATCTACACCTCGGAAGACGCCGAATACCTGATGCGTGCGCAGGCGCTGCCGCTGGAGCGGATCAGGGGGGTGGAGACCGGGGGCTGCCCGCACACCGCGATCCGGGAAGATGCGTCGATCAACCTCGCCGCCGTGGCGGAGTTGCGGGAGAGTTTCGACGATCTCGACGTGATCCTGATCGAAAGCGGGGGCGACAACCTTGCGGCGACGTTCTCGCCGGAGCTTGCGGACCTGACGATTTATGTGATCGACACCGCCGCCGGTCAGGACATTCCGCGCAAGAAGGGGCCGGGGCTTGCACGTTCGGACCTGCTGGTGATCAACAAGACCGATCTAGCGCCCTATGTGGGCGTTGATCGTGACTTGCTGGAAAGCGATGCAAAGGCCGCGCGTGGGGCACGGCCTTTCGTGATGTCAGCCCTGAAGTCTGGCGTTGGAGTGGCTGATATCGTTTCATTTTTGGAGGTTCAAGGCGGGCTCTCCTGAACCCGCCCAAACCGATTATTCCGCAGCGATCTTGCTGGCGCGGGTCCAGGCAAATTTCTGTACCGGCGCGTCCACAGGCGTTTCCGCGATGTGGTTGACGTAGTTGGAGATCACCTTCTGCGACAAGCCAAGGATCACTTCCAGCACTTGGGCTTTGGTGTACCCAGCAGCGTAGAAAGCGTTCAGCTCGTCTTCGCTCACATGTCCACGTCCACGCACAACTGCGAGCGTGAATGTGCGGAGCACTTCAAGGCGCTCGGTCGGCAGCGGGGTTTCGTTGCGCAAGGCTTCGGTGATCGCCGGGTCGACCTTCATCGCATTCGCAATCGCTGTATGGCCGGGCACGCAATAATGACATTCGTGTTCGACATTGATCGTCTGCCAGACAACCGTTTTTTCATCATTATCAAAACTGGTTGCCAGAAATAGCTTATGCAAAACCTGATATCCGTCCAGTACACCCGGCGCCTCGGCCAGCGTGCCATGCAGGCTGGGGATACGGCCGAAGGCGGCCTTTGATTTTTCAAGAAGGGGTTTGGCGGCGTCTGGGGCGGTCTCAAGGGTATGAACGGGAAAGTCGGACATGGGTATCTCCGGTTTTGAGCGATCGTTCAACTTAGAATTTGAGCAATCACTCAAATGTGAGCCGGAGGCGGATATGAAAGCCGACAAACGTGAGGAAGCCCTAAGCCGCGCCCGGGATCTGTTCTGGGCGAAAGGCTATCATGCGACGTCGCTGAAGGATCTTGAAGCTGCGCTCGATATGCGGCCCGGTTCGATCTATGCGGCGTTCGAGAGCAAGGAGGCGCTGTTTCTGGAGGCGCTGGAACGCTATGCGCGCGAGGGCGCGGCCCGGTTCGAAGCGCTTCGCGCGCAGCACACCTCACCTTTGGCCGCCTTGGCCGCGCATCTGCGCAGTTTTGCTGACCTCGGCAGCCGAAAGGACCCGGCGCGCGCGTGCATGATGGTCAAAACGGTGTTGGAGGCGGCAGGCGATCCGGCTTTGTCGGGGCGGGCGGAAGACCTTCTGGCAGACACCGAAGCCCGTTTCACGGCCGCGTTTCAGGACGCCCAGATTGTCGGAGAGATTCCGCCGGACCTGAACACAGCCAAGCTGGGCCGTCGCTACATCGCCGAAATCGGGGGCCTTCGTGCCTATGCGCAACGGCCCGGCTCAGAACAAGCAGTCGCTGAGATGGCCGAGGAGCTGGCGCGTGAAGTTGAGGCGCTGCGGGTCTAGACCCGCTCCGCTGTCGCTGTCAGCACACCCATTCCAACCAGCGCGCCGCCTCCGCCTCGGTTCATCCAGCGCAGCATACGCGGGCGCTTGATCCGTTCGCGCAGCTTATCGGCCAACAGCGCATAGGCCAGCGCATTCAGCGCAGCCAGACTCACAAAAGTGGCGGTCAGGATGGTGAACTGCGGCATCAGAGCTGCCATCGGGTCGATGAATTGCGGCACGAACGCGATGAAGAACGCGATGCTTTTCGGGTTCAGGGCCGTCACGGTCGTGGCGTGAAAGAACGTCTCCCGTGCCGAGGCAGTTTTGGGCGTCATCGCTTCCAGCCCCTCGGACGGGGTGGAGCGGATCAGCTTGATCCCGAGCCAGACCAGATAGACCGCGCCGATCCATTTCAGCGCAGTGAACAGCGTGGCCGACGTCAGGACCAGCGCGCCAAGGCCCGCAAGTGATGCGCTCATTGCGATCAAGTCGCCAAGCGCCACGCCCGCCGCCGTGCTGACCGCCACGCGTTTGCCTTGGGTCAGCGCGTAAGACAGTACCAGCAGAATGGTGGGGCCGGGGATCAGCAGGAGTGCAGTGGAGGCCGCGACGAATGTCAGCCAGAGATCAAGGGGCATCGGGCAGGGTCCTTTCTTTCGCGGACCCTAGCCCTGTCTTTACCGCAGGTCTACGCGTCAGAAGAAAGCCTGAAGCCCGGTCTGCGCGCGACCAAGGATCAGCGCATGCACATCATGGGTGCCCTCGTAGGTGTTCACCGTCTCGAGGTTTACCATGTGGCGCATGACCTGGAACTCCTCCGAGATGCCGTTGCCGCCATGCATGTCCCGCGCCATCCGCGCGATATCGAGCGCCTTGCCGCAGTTGTTGCGCTTGACGATGGAAATCATCTCGGGCGCGCCCTTTGCCTCGTCGATCAGGCGACCGACCCGCAGCGAGGCCTGCAGGGCCAGCGAGATCTCGGTCTGCATGTCAGCGAGCTTTTTCTGGAAAAGCTGGGTCTGCGCGAGCGGTTTGTTGAACTGCTTGCGGTCGAGCCCGTATTGGCGTGCGGCGTGCCAGCAGAACTCAGCCGCGCCCATCACACCCCAGGAGATGCCATAGCGTGCGCGATTGAGGCATCCAAACGGGCCTTTGAGACCCTGCACACCAGGCAGTAGCGCGTCTTCACCCACTTCTACGCCGTCCATAACGATCTCGCCGGTGACGGAGGCGCGCAAGCTCAGTTTGCCGCCGACCTTGGGGGCGCTCAGACCTTCCATGCCTTTTTCGAGAACGAAACCGCGGATCTTGCCGTCGTGGGCTTCGGACTTGGCCCAAACCACGAAGACGTCCGCGATGGGCGAGTTCGAGATCCACATCTTCGAGCCGGTCAGCTTGTAGCCGGTGGGAGTTTTTTCGGCGCGGGTTTTCATGCCCGCCGGGTCGGAGCCAGCATCCGGCTCTGTCAGGCCAAAACAGCCGATGAGGCTACCTGCGGCGAGGCCGGGCAGGTATTTCTGACGCTGTTCTTCGGAGCCGTAGGCGTAGATCGGGTACATCACCAGCGAGGATTGCACCGACATCATGGAGCGGTAGCCGGAATCAACACGCTCGATCTCGCGCGCGACCAGCCCGTAGGTGACATACGACGCGCCCAGACCGCCGTATTCCTCGGGGATGGTGAGGCCCAGTAGCCCGGTTTCCCCCATCTCTGCGAAAATCTCGGGTGTGACCTCTGCTTCGCGATAGGCCTGAATGATGCGAGGGGCGAGCTTGTCTTGCGCATAAGCTCGCGCGCCATCGCGCAGCATGCGTTCATCTTCGGTCAGCTGGTCTTCCAGCCGAAACGGGTCTTCCCAGTCAAACGCGCCCATGTCCGGGGCATCTTTGGACGAAATTTTTGTTGTGACGTTCATTAATGCGTCCTCCTCGTTCCCCGGGCGATATAGCGCGTTGGGCGCTGGCGAACAATCGCGGTCGAAAAGGTCGCAGGAGTTGAGCATATGCGCCTAATGGCTGACTTGACCCCGCTGGCCCCCCATGCAGGTTTGGGGCGGACGGAGGGATATGCATGACCACAGCATTCGACAGCATCGACGCGGTGCAGGACACATTGGGCACACAAGGCTATGTCTGCGGTCGCCCGCTCGCGACTGTCGTGTTTCTGGCCGCGACCCTGGGCCGCCCGGTGTTTCTCGAAGGCGAGGCGGGGGTCGGCAAGACCGAGATTGCCAAGGCGATTGCTGCGAGCCTTGGGCGTAGGCTGATCCGGCTGCAATGCTATGAGGGGCTCGATGCGGCGTCTGCGGTCTATGAGTGGAACTTCCCCGCGCAGATGGTGGCGATCAGGACGGCGGAGGCTGCCGGCACTGCCAACCGCGAGGCGCTGAAATCTGAGCTTTTCTCAGATGAATTTCTGATCGAGCGTCCGCTGCTTGAGGCGATGCGCCCGCAAGCGGGTGGCGCGCCGGTTCTGCTGATCGACGAGATTGACCGCACAGACGAGCCGTTCGAGGCCTTTCTGCTCGAAGCGCTCAGCGACTACCAGGTGACGATTCCCGAGCTTGGGACCGTGCGGGCGCCCGAGCCACCCATCGTCATCCTGACCTCCAACCGGACGCGCGAGGTGCATGATGCCCTGAAACGCCGATGCCTCTATCACTGGGTCGACTACCCCGAGTTCGACCGCGAGATCGCCATCCTCAAGGCCCGCGCGCCCGAAGCCGCGGAGGCGCTGAGCCGCGAGGTTGTGGCGTTCGTCCAGAAACTCCGCACCGAGGACCTGTTCAAGAAACCGGGCGTCGCCGAGACCATTGACTGGGCCAAGTGCCTGCTTGCGCTCGACGTGGTTACACTGTCGCCCGATGTGATTGCGGACACGCTCGGCGCGATCCTGAAATACCAGGACGACATCCAGAAGATCGAAGGCTCCGCCGCGAAGAAGATCCTCGACGATGTCCGCAAGGAGCTGGCCCCGGCCTGATGCGACATGGCGCAGTTTGCCGAGCTTGATCTTCCGGAGAACCCCAAACTCTCCCACAACATCGTCTATTTCGCCCGCGCGCTGCGGGCGGCGGGCATTCCCGTGGGCCCGGGCCGGGTGATCGACGCGGTGGAAGCTGTGCAGGCGGCGGGCTTCACCAATCAGCAGGATTTCTATTTCACCTTGCGGGCCTGTTTCGTGTCGCGGCCCGAACAGCGCGCGGTGTTCCATCAGGTCTTCCGGCTGTACTGGCGTGACCCGCGCTACATGGAGCAGATGATGAGTTTCCTGACCCCGATGGTGCGCGGGGTTCAGGAGGAAAAGAAGGCAAAGGCCGCCGAGAAGCGCGCGGCCGAGGCGCTGCTGGATGGTGTCGACCGCGATCTTCCGGAACTGCCCGAGATCGAAGAGGAAGGCACCGAGATCGAGATCGACGCGTCGCGCACGATGTCCTCGCAGGAGCGTCTGCAAACGCTCGACTTCGAGCAGATGTCCAATGCCGAGATGGCGGAGGCGAAGCGCCTGATTGCGCAACTCAAGCTGCCAGTGAAGCCGCTCCAGTCGCGGCGCACTAAATCCGATCCGCGGGGCTTGCGTCCGGACTGGCGTGGCACGATGCGGGACGCGATGCGGCGGGGTGGGGAGATCCATCATCTGGCGCACAAGGCGCAGCGTATCCGCTGGCCGAACCTTGTCTGTCTTTGTGATATTTCAGGCTCGATGAGCCAGTATTCCCGCGCCGTTCTGCATTTCCTGCACGCGGTTACGAATGCCAAGGGGGCGGGCTGGGCCAAGGTGCATGCGTTCACATTCGGCACGCGGCTGACGAATATCTCCCGCCACCTGCATCAGCGGGATGTGGATGCGGCGCTGGCGGCGGCCGGGGCAGAGGCGCAGGACTGGGAGGGTGGTACGCGGATCGGCGACTGCCTGCACGCCTTCAACCGCGACTGGTCGCGCCGGGTGATGGGGCAGGGCGCGATCGTGCTGCTGATCACCGATGGGCTGGACCGGGACGACCCCGACGCACTCGAGAAAGAAATGCGCCGCCTGCATCTGTCGGCGCGCCGGGTTATCTGGATCAATCCGCTTCTGCGCTGGGAGGGGTTTGCCCCGAAAGCGCGTGGGATCATGGCCATGCTGCCCCATGTCGATAGCTTTCGCGCCGGGCACAACATTGCGTCTTTGCAAGCCCTGGCGGATGCCATCAGCGCGGAGGACGATGTGGGTGACAAGGCCCGCCTGATGGCGATGATGGGGGTTGCCTGAGGCGCTGGTATCCGCCCGCGCCATCGGCCATAGTCCCGCGCGAAGAGGAGAGGCCCATGACCATCGGTTATGATCAGATGCCGGAGCAGGCTCTGGAATGGCACCGTGCCGGCAAAGGCGCGGTGATCGCCACCGTGGTGGAAACCTGGGGCTCTGCGCCGCGGCCCGTAGGCAGCCAATTGGTGATCTCGGGCGAGGCAGAGCTGGCTGGGTCGGTCTCTGGTGGTTGCGTCGAAGGCGCGGTTGTGGCCGAAGCACTCGACGCGGTCGAAAGCGGTACCGCGAGCTCGATGACATTTGGTGTCTCGGATGACGAAGCCTTTGCCGTGGGACTGGCCTGCGGTGGGCAAATTCGGGTGATCGTTGAGCCGGTGGGGGCGCATATTTCCGAAGACATGCTGGCCGAGCTGGTCGCGGCCCGCGCCGCGCGCGAGCCCATCGCACTGGCGGTGAACCCCGAGACATGGGAGCGGCGGCTGGTGCGGCCCGACACCACAGACCCGCTGGCCGCAGCGCTGGCGGACCGCGCGCGCGCTGACAAATCAGGGTTTGAAGACGACTGGTTTCTGGGCGTTCATAATCCGCCTTTGCGCATGGTCGTGGTGGGCGCGGTGCATATTGCGCAGCCTCTTCTCACTATGGCGCGGCTGGCGGGGTACGATCCGGTGCTCGTCGATCCCCGTGAGGCGTTTGGATCGGAGAGTCGTTTCCCGGGCGAGACGATCCTGCACGACTGGCCGGACGCGGCGTTGTCTGCCCATGGCCTCGATGCCCGGACGGCGGTGGTGACGCTGACCCACGATCCGAAACTGGATGACCCCGCAATCAAGGTCGCGCTTGGCTCGGGATGCTTTTACCTTGGTTGTCTCGGCTCAACGCGCACCCATGCCAAGCGGGTTGCACGCCTTGAGGAGGCAGGCTTCACCGCAGATCAGATCGGCAGAATCCACGCGCCTGTGGGGCTCGACATCGGGGCGAAGTCGCCGGCGGAGATCGCGATCTCGATCATGGCGGAAATCACAGCGCGTCTGCGGAAACCATGAGGTTCGGTCCCGTTCCCATACGCGCCGCCGAAGGCGCATTGCTTGCGCATTCCGCGCAACTCCCGTCGGGAAAACTGCCCAAAGGCACCGTTCTGACCCAGGCGCATTTGCGGGAGATGGCGGCGCAGGGGCAGCGCGAAGTGATCGTTGCGCAACTGGGCGCGCATGATGTTTCCGAGAACACGGCAGCGGGGGAGCTCGCAAAGGCGCTGGTTCCCGATCCAGAGGCGGCCGGACTAACGCTGACAGAGCCCTTCACCGGGCGCGTGAATCTTGTCGCCGATGTCTCTGGTATCGTGGAGATAAATGTCCGTGCAATCGAGGCGCTGAATTCGGTTGACCCGATGATTACCTTGGCCACAGTGCCGCAATACGCCCGCGTTGCGCCGGGTATGCTCGTGGGCACGGTCAAGATCATCGCCTACGGGGTGGCAGAGGCGGCCTTGCAGCGCGCGGCGGAGGCGGGGCGGGCGGCCTTTCGTGTGCGGCGCGCGGCCTACAAAAGTGCGGGTCTTGTGTTGACCGAGATATCTGAGGCTGATGCGCGGCTGCGCGCCAAGTCTGTCGACGCGATCGAAACCCGTCTCGCGCAACTGGGCATGTCTCTGGCGGAGACACGGGTGACCGCGCACCGGGCGCGCGATGTCGGGCATGCGTTGTCGGAGGTGGCGGGCGACATGACGCTTCTGCTGACAGGCTCCGCCACGTCCGATCCGCATGATGTCGGTCCGTCCGGGGTCCGCGAGGCGGGCGGGCAGGTGGAGCGGTTCGGTATGCCGGTCGATCCGGGCAATCTGCTGTTTCTGGGGGCGATTGGCACCCGCCCGGTGATCGGATTGCCGGGCTGCGCGCGGTCTCCGGCGCTGAATGGGGCCGACTGGGTGCTGGAGCGGGTGGCGTGTGGCGTGCCGGTAACCGGCGTCGATATTGCAGCGATGGGCGTGGGGGGGCTTCTGAAGGAAATACCCTCGCGTCCGCAGCCGCGCCGGGGCAAGGCCAGCAGTTAAGCGGTGCGCCCCGTTGGGGCGCATTCCTTTTACCTCGCGCCCTGATGGGCGCTCAGGCTGGCTCTGCCTCGAGTAGTTTTGCAAAGAAGAAGAGACAAAGAAAAACACCCTCCGCGATGTGCAAAGGGTGTTTTACATAAGGTGGCGATGCTTACTTGGTGACCGGTCCGATCATCATGATCATCTGGCGGCCTTCCATCTTGGGCATGTTTTCAACCTTGCCCACGTCTTTGGTATCTTCGGCGACACGCTCCAGAAGTTCGCGACCAAGGTTCTGGTGGGCCATTTCGCGGCCGCGGAAGCGGAGTGTGACCTTCACCTTGTCGCCCTTTTCGAGGAACTTGAACACGTTGCGCATCTTCACATCGTAGTCATGGGTGTCTGTGTTCGGGCGGAACTTGACCTCTTTGACCTCGATGGTTTTCTGCTTCTTGCGCGCTTCGCTTTCGCGCTTCTGCTGTTCGTACTTGAACTTGCCGAAATCCATGATCTTGCAGACCGGGGGATCAGCGTTCGGGGAAATCTCTACAAGGTCGAGGCCGGCTTCTTCTGCCAGGCGGAGCCCTTCGCGGGGGGAGACAACTCCGACGTTTTCTCCTTCGGCGCCAATGAGGCGAATCTCGGGGGCTCTGATCCGGCCGTTCACGCGGGGGCCGGTGTCGCGCTGTGGTGGCGCGTTATGAGGTCTGCGGGCTATGGGTTTCGTCCTTTTGCCGTTTGTCTATGAGGCCGGGAAAATAGGGTGTTCCCGCCGATCGTTCAACCCGGTTTCGGCGAGCTTGTGCCGGTTTGCCGGGGGTTTTGTCAGTAGCTTGCGAGTCTGCGTCTGCTTTCGCATGAGTCTGGGCAGGCATTTCGAGGCAGTAATCATGGCGACAGCATATCAGCTTGCAATTGGAGCAGGTACCTTCGCAGTCCTGGTAATCGGGTTGGTGCAGATTTCAGATGCACCGGAAGGGCCTCCGCGTGTGTATGTGCCTTCCGAAGAAGTCACTGGCCGCGCAGCCGGTCACGATGTTGTCCATGCGCTTCAGAATATCGTTGAAAGCGGTCCCGCTATCGGCCCGTCGGTGTTTGAAACCGCACGACCGGTTATTGGTGAGACCAACACAAGCGTAGATACAAAGGCATTGGCAGCAGAGGCGGAGCTTCTGTTGCGGGGACTTGAGAGTACCCCTCTCACCGCGCTTGAGCGGCTTGAGCTCCGGCGCGGTTGGGAACTGGCGGCCACACCGGACGCTCAGGCAGAAGCGGTTCTCAAGCTCCGTGCCGCGACGGCGACAGAGTGAGCCAAGGCGCTTTGAACGCACATCAGTCGAGGAAGGCTTTCTCTACCACGTAATGCGCTGGTTTCGAATTAGCCCCCTCTTCAAGCCCATAGCCTTCAAGCATTTCTTTTAGCTCAAGGTTGAACGCGAGATTCCCGCAGATCATTGCGCGATCCGTCTCGGGGTTGAGCGGGGGCACACCCAGATCCGCAAAGGCTTCGCCCGAGTTCATCAGATCGGTGATGCGGCCCATCTTCGGGCTCTCTTCGCGGGTCGTGGTCGGGTAGTATTTGATCTTCTTCCAGAAGCCCTCGCCGATGACCTCGTTGAGCAGCTCATCTTCCTTGAGCGCCTCGATCAGGTCTCGTCCATAGGTCAGCTCGCCCACTTCCCGGCAAGTATGGGTGATGATGATCTCGTCGTAATCCTCATAGGTCTGGGGCTCTCGCAGCAGCGACGCGAAGGGGGCAAAGCCTGTGCCGGTGGCGAAGAACCAGATACGTTTGCCCGGCAAAAGCGCGTCATGAACCAGCGTGCCCACGGGTTTGGGGCGCAGGATGATCTGATCGCCCGGCTGGATGTGTTGCAGCCGCGAGGTAAGCGGGCCGTCTGGCACCTTGATCGAATAGAACTCAAGCTCCTCGCCCCAGGAGGGTGACGCGATCGAATAGGCCCGGAGCAATGGTTTCTGCTTGCCGGTTTTCGGGTCCGGATCCCCCATGAGACCGATCATCACGAACTCGCCCGAGCGGAAGCGTAGCGTTTGCGGGCGCGTGGTGCGGAAGGAAAACAATCGGTCGGTCCAGTGTTCCACATGGGTCACGGTCTGGGCGTCCGGCAGGGTCGGCACTTTGATCGGGGAGGCTTCGGTCACGGCGGCGGTCTCGGCTGCTAGGTTTGCGGCGGTCAGATTGGCAGGTTTATTCATAGTGTCAACTTGAGTTTACACTCTTGCTTTCATTTCTAGGGGGATTTTTTTTGCCTGCAAAGAGGACAATCAGGCGCGGAGTCGCTTCTGATAGCTGTGGGCCTGCCAATTCGCGCGGAACTGCCAGTCAGCTTCGGGTTGGCGCGCAGCAAGGCCGTCGGAAATCTCGACCTCATCAAACCCTGAGCGGCGCGCCATGGCGTATTGGTCTGCGATTACGTGCCCCTGCGCGCGCAGACGTCCTGTGTACCCCAGATCGCGCAGACGGCGGGCCAGCGTGAAGCCGCGCCCATCGGCAAAGCTTGGGAAATCGATGCGAATGATATGTGCATTGAGAAGGCGTGGCAGGTCAGCCGGGTCGGTGTCCGAGCCCAGATCGATCGCGGCCACGTCGTTGGCCGGGGTGTCCGCCAGCGGTGTAAAGCCCGCTGTCCAGTCGTCGGCGGAAAAGCCGGTGTCGGTGACGATAACGCTCATGCTGCGTCTCCTTTTGGCAGCGGGCCGCGGACGGCCTTGCCATTGATGAAATGAATGCCGCACTCGACCTTCTTAGCGCCGCGCCAGCGGCCTGCGCGGGGGTCTTCCCCCGGCTTGACGGGCGAGGTGCAAGGCGCGCAGCCGATCGAGGGATAGCCTTTGGCTACCAGCGGGTGGCGCGGCAGGCGGTTGTTGTCCATGTAATCCTGCACGTCCTTCGGCTCCCAATGGGCCAGCGGGTTGACCTTGAGCCGCATCGGGCCGTCGGCCTCAAAGAACTCCAGCGCCGCGCGGGTCCCGGACTGGAACCGCTTGCGCCCGGTGATCCAGGCATCGAAGCCGGCAAGCGCGGCTTCCAGTGGTTGCGTCTTGCGCAGATCACAGCACGCGTCCGTGTCGCGTTGGTGCAAATCGCTGCCCGGATCCAGAGTGGCAAGCCGGGTTTCCGAGGCGCGAACAACTTGCACGTTATCCAGACCCAACTTGGCGGCCACCTCGGTCTGGTAGGCCAGCGTTTCGGGAAACAGCATCTGGGTGTCGATAAACAGCACAGGCGTTTTCGGCGCTTTCCGCGCGATCATGTGCAGAAGCACGACCGATTCAGCCCCAAACGAGCTAACCAAAGCCACACGGCCCACCGTCGGGTCGGAGATCGCGCGTTCGACCACAGCTGTCGCGGAATGATGGCGATAGCTGCGGTTGAGTTCGGCGGCCCGGTCCTCGGTCGAGGGGAGAGGGGCCTCAAGCGGCATGTTTCTCTGCCGCCTCCGGATAGAGCGCGGCCTTGAACGGCGCCATGCCCAGACGGCGATAGGTCTCGAGGAAGGTTTCCTCGGAGCTGTCGCGGACGTCGAGATACGCGTAGATCAGCCGTTCGATGGCGGGGACGATCTCGTCATAGGCAAAACCAGGACCGGCGCGCTCGCCGACGGAGGCGGTTTCGGTGCCGTCCCCGCCAAGTGTGATCTGGTAGTTTTCCACGCCTGCGCGGTCGAGGCCAAGAATACCGATATGGCCGACATGGTGGTGACCGCAGGCGTTGATGCAGCCCGAGATCTTGATCTTCAGCGCACCAATGTCGTGCTCGAGCTTCAACTCGTCGAACCGTGTTGCGATTTGCTGCGCGACCGGGATCGAGCGGGCCGTGGCCAGTGCACAATAGTCCATGCCGGGGCAGGCGATGATGTCGGAGATCAGCCCGATATTCGCCGTGGCCAGGCCGTAGGCTTTCAGCGCGGCGTGAACTGCAGGCAGATCAGCACGCGGGACATGCGGCAGGATCACGTTCTGCTCATGACTAATGCGCAATTCGTCATAGCCGTATTTCTCGGCCAGATCGGCCAGCAGGCGCATCTGGTCCGCGCTTGCGTCGCCGGGCGTGTCGCCTTGTTTCTTAAGCGAGACAGTGACGATGGCGTGGTCGGCCCGCTTGTGATCGGTGATGTTCGTGTCCACCCAGGAGCGGAAGACCGGATCATTGTCATAAAAGGCGGTGAAGCCGTCCGTATCGCGCGCAGTGAATGCGGGTGGTGCGAACTGCGCTTCAATGTCCCGCAGAATCTCCTGATCCACACCGGAGAACCCGGGGCGCAGCTCTGCAAAGCGCGCCTCGACCAGTTCGCGGATATTCTCGATGCCGTTCTCATGGACGGTGATCTTGATGCGGGATTTGTACTTGTTGTCCCGGCGGCCAAGCGTGTTCCAGACCGAGACGACGGCCTCGATATAGGGCAGCAGGTCGGCCTTAGGCAGGAAGTCCCGCACGACTTTGCCGATCATCGGGGTCCGGCCAAGGCCGCCGCCGACGATGACTTCAAAGCCGGGTTCGCCATTCTGTTCGACCATGCGCAGGCCGATATCATGCGCCTTGGTCACGGCGCGATCATTGGGGCTGCCGGTGATGGCGATCTTGAATTTCCGCGGCAGGAACTGGAATTCGGGGTGGTCGGTCGACCATTGGCGCAGAAGCTCGGCCACCGGGCGCGGATCGGCAATCTCGTCCGCTGCGGCGCCTGCGAAATGGTCCGCAGTTACGTTCCGGATCGTGTTGCCGGAGGTCTGGATCGCGTGCATTTCCACCTCGGCCAGCGCATCCAGAATATCCGGCACATCTTTCAGCTTGGGCCAGTTGTACTGGATGTTCTGGCGCGTGGTGAAATGGCCGTAGCCGCGATCCCACTTCTCGGCGATATACGCGAGCTGACGCATCTGGGCTGAGCGCAGCGTGCCATAGGGGATCGCCACGCGCAGCATGTAGGCGTGCAGTTGCAGATAGAGCCCGTTCATCAGGCGCAGCGGTTTGAACTCGTCCTCGGTCAGGTTCCCGGCGATGCGGCGGTCCACCTGCGCACGGAACTGCTTGTTGCGCTCTGCCACGAAGGCGGCGTCGAAATCGGAATAGCGATACATGTCGTGCTCCTGTCTGGCGCTGCCTGAGTTGGCAGAGGCGGCGCGCGTCAGATGAAGGTCTTACCCGGCGAGCTCTTGCTTGCCGTGGTTGTAGTTAGAGGGACCTGTGGCGCGAAAGGCTTCGCGGAAATGGGCCGGTTCAGGGCCGTTTGCGCCGATCGTGACATCGGCGAGATAGGCACCGACGATGCGATCGGGCTGCGACTGCGCGTCGAGCAGGCGAATCTGCGCATGCGCCTCGTCGTCGATAACCTCTGCCTCGGTGAGATGGCGGGACCACGTGTCGTCTTCGGTCAGATAGATCACGTCGCCTTCGAGCAGGTCGGACGCGGTGATGACTTTTGGGGTGAAGGCACGGGGCATCAGTTGAACTCCATCGCAGATGCGGGATAGTCGGAAAGGTGAAGCGCAGGCGGGATCGCCGGGCTGTCAGCCGCTTCAGCAGCGGCGTCGGATGTAAGACCAAGGAAGAGAACAGCAGGCCCTGTGAGGGTCGCGGTCGCCTCTGGCAGGTCTGCGAGCGTGCTGGACAGGATACGCTGGTCGGGGCGTGAGATGTTTTCAATCACGCTGACCGGCGTCTCCGCTGCCGCGCCATGCATCATTAGGCGGCCCTGAAGGAAGCGCGCAGCTTTCTTGCCCATGTAGATCGCAGCGACTGCGCCGGGGCGGGCAAGAGCTGCCCAGTCATGATCGGCAAAGCCCTTCACGTCGTGACCCGTGACAAAGCGCAGGTCCGAATTGCGGCCGCGCTTGGTCAGCGACCGTCCAAGTGTTGCGGCGCCGGCGGCGGCCGCGGTGATTCCAGGCACGACGCGATAGCCTATGCCGGCCGCATTCAGCGCTTCAGTTTCTTCGTCCAGCCGTCCAAACACCGATGGATCGCCCGATTTCAGGCGGACGACCTGCGCGCCGGACCGGGCATGTTCCACCATCAGCGCGTTGATGTCGTCCTGTCCCATGGACTGGCCAAAACCGGTCTTTCCGGTCTCAACGATCGTGGCTTCGCGGCGGGCCAACTCAAGGATCTCGCTTGGCACCAGCCGGTCGTGCAGGATCACATCGGCCGTATCGAGTGCTTTGCGCGCTTTCAGAGTGAGTAGTTCCGGGTCACCCGGTCCAGCGCCAACAAAGATCACTTCGCCCTCGCGGTCCTCGCGATGCAGGTGGTCTTCCAGAAGGTTATCTAGTGCGGCTTGCGCCCCCTCGGCTCCGGCTGCCTCGGCGGCTTTCGGACCCTTGTCGAAGTAATAGGCGGACCAGAAGTCACGCCGCGGGCGACCGAAGGGCAGGGCGTCCGCTTTCGGGCGGAAGGTCTTGCCGATCCGCGCCAGCATGCCAAGAAGCGGGGAGAGTTTTTCTTCAAGGTCCCGCTTGATGGCGCGCGCCAGCACCGGAGCGGCGCCCTCTGTGCCGATGGCAATGGTCACCGGGTCGCGGTCCACGATGGCGGGCGTGATGAACTGGCTGTCGCCTAGATTGTCGACGATATTGACCAGCGCACCGTCGGCCTGGGCCAGTTCACGGATGCGGCGGTCCTCGTCCTCGTCTTCCGTCGCGGCATAGACCAGAGAGGCGCACATTGCGTCACCCGGCTCAAAAGCGCGGTGGATCAGGCGCAGTTTGGCCTCAGATGCCCATCCTTCGATCTCGGGCACAGGAGCGGGATCGATCACGGTCAGATGCGCCTCAGTCTTGAGCAGCAGGCGCAGCTTGGCCACGGCGGCATCGCCACCGCCCGCCAGAACGACGCGGCGCCCGGCAAGGGCGAGGAAGATCGGGAAATGCTGCATGGGCACCCTGTTGGCTGAGTTTTGCTGTTCGCTAGCACTAATAATAGGAATTTTTCCTAGATGTTCGCCAGTAACCCGGGTAGATAAGGAAAAATGTTCCACTTCCGCCGCCAATCGGAAGTCAATTCCTCTAAATCCGGAGACAGAAGGATGGCCGTTTCGCTGGACGCGACAGATCGAAAAATTCTCAGGGTGTTGCAAGCGGACGCATCACGCTCTCTTGAGGAAATCGCGCGTGAAGTGGGGTCTTCGAAGACGCCGGTGTGGAACAGAATCCGCAAATTGCGCGAAGCGGGTGTGATCAAAAGCACCACAGCGAACCTCGATCCAGAAGCGCTGGGTCTGGAGGCATGTTTCTTCGTGCTGATTCGCACGTCCGAGCATGAAGCAAGCTGGCAGGAAAAGTTCCTGCACGCACTGCAAAGCCGCCCAGAGGTCCTGGAGGCGCACCGGCTCGCGGGCGATATCGATTATATCCTGAAGGTGCAGGTGCCGAATGCCCGCGCCTATGACACGTTCTATCAGGCGCTGATCGATGAGGTGCGAATTTATAATGTGACCGCGCTGCTTTCGATGGAAGAGATCAAGTCCACCAACGCGTTGCCGATCCCGGATTGATCCGGGTCAGGTGCCGCAGAAGGTTTGGCGTACAGCCTCGTGGGCCTGCGCAGGGGCCATCAGGTCTTCATGGTCCGGCTGATCCTCGAACGGACGTTCCAGCACACTGACCAACCGATGGAACGGAGCGTAATCGCCAGAAAGCCCATGCTGAATGGCTTCTTCCACCCTGTGATTGCGCGGGATGAAGGCGGGGTTCGCGGCTTTCAGCGCGGAGGAGCGATCGGTCGGCGTGGTCCCCTCGGTCTTTAGCCGTGTGGCCCAATCGCTGGCCCAGGCGTCAAACGGTGCGGGGTCGGCCCACATTTGCCGCGCGACGTCAGGCCCTTCACCAAGTGCCCGGAAGGCAAGCGTATAGTCTGTCCCGGCGTCTGCCATAAGCTTCAGATAGCCCATGATCAGTGTTCCATCGCCTTTTTCTTCACTTGTCAGGCCAAGCTTGGCGCGGAAGGTCCGCAGCCATGCGGCCTCGTAAAGCTCCGCAAAGCCCTGCACGGCTTCCGTGGCCACCTCGATTGCGGTGTCTTGGTCGGGATCGATAACCGGAAGGAGGGCGGTGGCGAGTTGGGCCAGGTTCCAAACTGCGATCTCCGGCTGGTTTGCGTAGGCATAGCGGCCATACTGGTCGATAGAGGAATAGACCGTGTTCGGATCGTAGGCCTCCATAAAGGCGCAGGGACCGTAATCGATCGTCTCGCCCGAGATCGTCATATTATCTGTGTTCATGACACCGTGGATAAAGCCCATCCCCATCCAGCGGGCGATCAGGTCGGCCTGGCGCGCGATGACGCCCTTCAGCAGCCCAAGCGCGCCGTCCGCTTCCGGGTCGTGGCGGGCGATGGCGAATTGGACCAGCGCGGCTAAGGCGTCGATGTCGTTTCGGGCCGCAAAATATTGAAATGTTCCCACGCGAAGGTGGCTTGCGGCGACGCGGGTGAAGACGGCGCCGGGGAAAGGGGCTTCGCGCAAGACCTTTTCGCCTGTGGTCACTGCGGCCAATGCGCGGGTGGTTGGTACGCCGAGTGCGTGCATCGCTTCGGAGAGTATGTACTCGCGCATAACCGGCCCAAGCCATGCGCGTCCGTCGCCCATACGCGAGAAGGGTGTGCGCCCGGATCCCTTGAGTTGCACATCGCGCAAACGGCCGTCGGTGTGACACAGTTCGCCCAAAAGAATTGCGCGCCCATCACCGAGCTGCGGGTTCCATCCGCCAAACTGGTGCCCCGCATAGGCCTGCGCCAGAGGCGTCGCGCCCTCGGGCACGAGGTTGCCGGCCAGCATCGCAACACCGTCCGGGCTTTCAAGCGTAGTCGGATCAATCCCAAGTTCGCGTGCAAGGCGTTGATTTACCCTGATCAGCCTTGGTTCCGCCACAGGCGTAGGGTCCAGCTTCGCATGGAAGCGATCGGGCAGGGCGGCGTAATGCGCGGAAAAGGGGATCGCGAGGGTCATAACCCGTATCTAGGCAGTGGGTTTTCCCAGCGCCAGCCCCTTAAGCTCAAAGCCGTGCAATCCGCTCGGTCAAAAGGTCAAAAAACCGGTCTGCATCGAGATGGCCCATGAACATCGCATTCGGCGTGCGGTCCGTAACCCGCCACCAGTCTGCAACCGTCATGCCTCGAGTGAGGTTTGATTTGGTTTCAATCTCTACATTCACGTGGCGGCCGGAGAACATCTCGGGCTCCAGCAGATAGGCGATCACGCACGGGTCGTGAAGCGGCGCGCCGTCGGACCCATACTTCTCTTTGTCGAAGCGCTCGAAGAAATCGGTCCAGGCGGCCACCATGGTCCCGGCCTTTGTTCCCATGTTGCGGAAGCCCTGCACATGTGGTGCCGTTGTCAGCGCTTTGTGCGTAACATCAAGCGGCATGGTGGTGATGGGCGCACCGGAGCGGAATACGATCTCCGCAGCTTCCGGGTCCACATAGATGTTGAACTCCGCAGCGGGGGTGATGTTGCCCACTTGGAAATAAGCGCCGCCCATCAGCACGATCTCGGCGACGCGCGCGATGATGTCAGGGGCGCGCTGAAACGCGGTTGCAATGTTGGTGAGGGGGCCCAGCGGGCAGAGCGTCACGGTGCCCGATGGCTCCCGACGGAGGGTATCGATAATAAAGTCAACGCCGTGCCACTCCTGCAATGGCATGGTTGGGTCGGACAGCTGCGGGCCGTCCAGCCCGGTTTTGCCGTGCACATGCTCTGCCGTAACGAGGGTTCGTGTAAGCGGCGCGGAACACCCGGCAAAGACGGGAACATCCGGCCGCCCTGCCAATTCGCATACGATACGGGCGTTCTTCTGGGTCAGGGGCAAAGGCACGTTTCCGGCGACGGCAGTAATGCCCAGAACCTCGATTTCCCCCGGACTGGCCAGTGCCAAAAGGATGGCCACCGCGTCGTCCTGGCCGGGGTCGGTATCGATAATGATGTTACGTGGCATCCTTGGGTTCGTATTCCTCTGTAACTCAACTTGCGAATCCACACGCGATGCGTGTGTGCGCAGCGCCGCGCTCATGTGCCTAACTTGGACAAAAACAGACTGTTCGGCAAAGCGAAACGGAAATTGTGACGGCGTCTTTCGGTGCCGTTGTTCTGCAAAGTTGGGTTGACTGTCGCTGTTTGGGCCACAAAAAGGCGATCAGCGTAGTACCAGTTCTTTTTGCGCACTAAATCGCGGCGAGACTGTTTACAAAACCTTTAAAATTTCTGTGTCGCAGACCTGCCTTAGTCTGCGCTGGGCGCAAGAAAACGTCACAGTTTGACCTTTGTGCGCCCGCCTGTCGCCGCACTCACCAGCGATAAAGAGGATGTTCCGAATAGTGGCAGCCTGCCCTGCTTCGGAACAGTACGAGTGTGCTGAGTGTGCAAAGGTGGCGTGGTCCTTGTGGTCACGCCACCACCTAAAATTAACGAGTTTGGGCGGCGTGCCCGATGGTGAAAGTGATGATTGCGAGTAATTCCTTGCGCGAAAGCGCGCAGAATCAAATTGTATCCGTGGCGCCTGCCAACACCGAGACTAGCGGTGCAGTGCCACAAAAGACGAGGCCGGCTGGCGGTATCGTGCCCGGTGCCGCTGGCTGGAAACTGCCAGGGTTTGGGCCGGAGGCGCGCGTTCTGACAACCATTGGGGAAGTTCCTGCAAGACTGCTGCGCCGGAACGATCAGATCGTGACACCTTCGGGTCAGCCTTGCGAGATCGAATGGATCGACCGTGTTGGTCTGGACGAGGGTTTTCTGAAAACAGTACCCGGCGCGGCTCCCGTGCTTGTGCGGACCGGAACGTTTGGCCGCGATCTGCCGTCGCGGGATATCTGGATGTCGCGGATGCAGACCATCGTTATGGGCGCGCGGCTCGACGAAATGCAGTCCGCTGAAGAGCTTGGCGAGGAAGCGCCTTGGGAAGGCGGCTCCCTGGCTTACACCATGTTCCATTGTGGCCGTCCGGTCTTGGCGCGCGTCGAGGGTCTGTGGTGCCGCGTTGATGAGGTCTCGGCCCGCAAGGGACGCCGCGCGGTCTGACCGACACATACACGAAGATCTGCATATCTGAGTGACCCCTGTAAGGGCGGCTTTGTGCCGCCCTTCTTTGTTTCAGAGGCCGTTGGCTTTCGCGTCATTCCAGAGCGCGTCCATCACTTCGAGTGTGCTGTCCGCCGGGCGCGTGCCTTCCTTGGCAAGTTCCGCTTCGATATGTGCAAAACGCCGGGTGAATTTGCTGTTGGCGGCGCGCAGTGCGGCTTCCGGCTCGACATCAAGATGTCGCGCTAAATTCACGGCTACAAAAAGGAAATCTCCGAATTCCTCTGTGATGTGATCCTTGTCGGCGCTGTCGCGCGCAGCAGCCAGTTCATCGGCCTCTTCGCGCAGTTTGGACAGCACGTCTTCAATCTCGGTCCAATCAAAGCCGACGCGGGCTGCACGTTTTTGAAGCTTGAGCGCGCGCATAAGGGCCGGCAACCCTTGGGCTACCCCGTCGAGAACACCGGATTCGTTCCGCGCGGCGCGCTCGCGGGCCTTCTGGACTTCCCAGTCGCGCGTCTGCTGTGCGGCTGATTTCTGGTTGCTTTCGTCGCCAAACACATGCGGGTGCCTGTCCAGCATCTTCTGCGCAATGGTGTTGGCGACGGAATGAAAGTCAAACAGCCCGGCCTCGTCCCCCATCTGGGTATGATAGACGGTTTGCAACAGCAGATCGCCCAGTTCACCCTCCAATTCCGCCCAGTCCTGCCGCTTGATCGCGTCCTCGACTTCGTAGGCTTCCTCGATCGTGTAGGGCGCGATCGTGCCAAAATCCTGTTCGATATCCCAGGGACAGCCAGTTTGCGGATCCCGTAAACGGCGCATGATTTCCAGCAGCCGTGGCAGGCCGCCGTTTTCGTCGTGACAAAGGCGATCGCTTTCGGATCTTGGCAGAGGGTTGAAGGGGGGCATCGCGGTTTTGCCTTCCGTTCGCGGGAAAAAAGCTTACGTCTCGGGGAAAGGAGGGCAGCCCATGCCTATTGTCAATCGGATCGCGGATTTGGCCGACGAGATGACCGCATGGCGGCAGAAGCTGCACCGGACACCGGAGCTGTCCTTTGATTGTGTGGCCACTGCCGCGTTCGTGAGGGAGCGGCTTCAGAGCTTTGAGGTCGATGAGGTTCACACTGGTTTTGCGAAAACCGGCGTTGTGGCGTTGATTCACGGGCGCACTGAGGGGCCTGTGATTGGCTTGCGCGCGGATATGGATGCGCTGCCGATCGAAGAACGCACTGGCGTGTCATACGCTTCGGAGCGGCCGGGCGTGATGCATGCCTGCGGACATGACGGGCATACTGCGATGCTGCTAGGGGCCGCGCGCTATCTGACCGAAACGCGCAACTTTTCGGGGACCGTGGCGCTGATTTTCCAGCCGGCCGAGGAGGACGGTGGCGGCGCAGGCGTTATGGTCGAGGAGGGTGTGCTCGATCGGTTTAACATCGCGAGTGTCTACGCGCTCCACACTGCTCCCAATATTCCTGAGGGCATGTTCATTACCCAGGCAGGGCCAATGATGGCGGCGGTGGATAATTTTCATATTCATATCAAGGGTAACGGTGGACATGCTGCCCTGCCACATGAAACTGCCGATCCTATTGTGGCCACGGTCGCGATTGTGCAGGCCATCCAGACCATCGTCAGCCGAAACCACATCGCCACCGATGATCTTGTGATCTCCGTAACGCAAATCCACACCGGCAGCGCGGACAATGTGGTGCCTGACGCAGCATATATCTGCGGCACGGTTCGTAGTTTTGATACCCATGTTCAAGACATGGTTGCGCGCCGTCTCGAGGATATCGTTGCGGGGCAGGCTGCAAGCTTTGGCGTGTCGGCGGAATGTATTTATGAGCGGGGCTATCCCCCGACCGTAAACACAAATACAGAAACACAGGCGGCGATCGAGGCGGCCGTCGAGATTTCGGGCGATGCTCTGGTCGATGGCGCGGCTGGTCGACAGATGGGCGCTGAGGATTTCTCTTACATGCTGCAGAACCGCCCCGGGGCGTATCTGTTTCTGGGGCAGGGATCAGGTCCGACGCTGCACCACCCCGGTTTTGATTTCAACGACCAGATCGCTCCGATAGGCGCCAGCTTTTTCGTTCGGCTCGTGGAGCGCCTTCAGCCTGTCGCGTGAGCTGGTTTACTCCGCAGCCTCAAGCGGCGGGTCTCGATCCGGGCGAGGCTTATCCGGATCGGCGCTCTTTTCAGGTGGCGACAGCGGGGTCGGCGCGGCCTCGTTCATGCCCGGCTCCGGCATCCAAACCAGATCGCCCAAGGGGGTCCGGCGCGCGGCTCTGCGCAGGACAATGTCACGTGCTGCACGGCTCGCACGGCCCTGGCTGAGCGCTTGCAAGCGTTTGGCGAACCCGTATGCGCCTTCCTCGATCCAGATGCGCAGGGCAAGCATCGACGGAGTGAAAACCAATGTCAGCATCGTCGCCACGCCCAGACCGAACACGACCGCTGTTGCAAGCTGCTTCCACCACAGCGCCGTGGGACTGTCGACCGTATAGCCGCCCCCAAAGAAATCGAGGCTGATGCCGAGCATCATCGGTGTCAGACCCGCCATCGTGGTGAGGGTGGTCAGCAGCACGGGGCGCAAGCGGTCCTGCGCCGTACGTGCGACGGCCTCACGACGCGGCATGTAGCGGGAATAGTCCTGATACGTGTCGATCAAAACGATGTTGTTGTTCACCACGATCCCGGCAAGCGCGACGATCCCTGTCCCGGTCATAATAACCGAGAATGGCTGCTGCATGACCATCATTCCGATCAAAACACCTGTGGTGGACAATACAACCGCAATCAGAACAAGCGCCGCGTTGTAGAAGCTGTTGAACTGCGCGAGCAGGATGATGAACATAAGGCCCAAAGCCCCGGCAAAGGCCTGTGTCAGGAAAGCGGCACTTTCGGCCTCGTCTTCCTGATCTCCGGTCCATTCCCAGCTTACGCCAAAAGGGAATTCCGCCTCAGTTTCAAGCCATTCCGTCAGGAAGGCGATGCGCTCTGCCGCGTTGATGACCGCGCCGTCCGCATTCGTCAGCCCTTCCCGCACAGCGGCTTTGACGTCGTAGTAACGTTCGCTGTCCACGCGGTCGATCTGGCCGAGCTTTCGCACCGGCTGGCGGGAAATGAAGTTCGAAAGTGGCACCAGACCTTCGGCCGTGCGCACACGCAAGGTGTCGAGAGTGGAGAGCACGCGGTCTTCCTCTGGGAAGCGCACGCGGATATCGATCTCTTCGTCCGAACTGTCGACCCGCATCGTGTCGAGCAGGATACCTCGTGTCACGAGTTGCACCATGGCGCCAACCGTGGCCACGTCGGCGCCGTAGCGGCCCGCTGCTTCGACATCCACGTCGATCTGCCAATCGATGCCCGGCAGGGGACGGGTGTCTTCGACATCACGCAGACCTTCGGTTTCGTCAAACTTGGCGCGGGCGATTTCTGTTGCCTTGGCGAGTGTTTCGAAGTCCGGGCCGGTCAGGCGAAGATGGACAGGTTTCGCGCCGGCCGGGCCTTGGGACATCTCCAGAATCTCGGTCTGGATTCCGGGCAGGGTTTTCAGATCGGCCTCGAGCCGGGCAAGTATGTCGTCACCATTCGCGAGGTCGCCGCCCTGGCGGTCCTCCCAGGGTGCAAGCTCGATCTGGATCGTACCGATCGCGTCGAGCGGAGCCGAGGCGCCCCCTGTGTTCTGGTTTAGTCCACCCTGCCCAGCAAATGCGAAAACCGACTCTATCCCTGGTGTGGCAATCGCCACGTTCTCGGCATCCCGCATCAACGCATCTTTTTCGGCCAGAGAGTGGTTGCCGCGCGCGCGGACATAGATAATTGCTTGTTCCGGCTCGGAGGCGACGAAGAATTCCACGCCGCGATTGTTCTGGCCGTACAGCGTGAAGGTGGTGATGACGATGGCGACCACGACCCCCAAAGTCACAAGCGGCATGACCGGATTTCCGGTCAAAGCGCGGATGAACCAGCCAAATGGCGATTTCTGGTAACCCGCGCGGATCGGGCGGTCAGCGCGCGGCCGTTTGGCGGCGCTGAGCGCAATGGTCAGGGCTACGAGGGACACCAGCACAAAGGAGGTCTCGATGGCATAGGACAAGCCCGTTGCGTCCAATAGGCGGTCGGGGCGCAAAAGATGAAGCGCTGCATTGAAGAGGGCAAATCCCGCCACAAGGGCAAGCCCCGCACGCGCCAGCCAAGGCAGGGGCATCAGCACTTTCGCGGCGTTTTCAAAGCTGCGGCTCATGCGGCCGGCCACGCCGCCCATTACAGGCAGGTAAACGAGTGCCACAACAAGCGAAGCGGACAGAACGAAAATCAGGGTCACCGGGAGCATGCCCATGAACTCTCCGGCGACGCCGGGCCAGAAGAGCATCGGCAAAAACGCGCAGAGCGTTGTCGCAGTCGAGCTGACGATGGGCCAGAACATACGCTTTGCAGCTTCCGTGTAGGCGCGCATCGGGCCGCTGCCATCGCGGATGCGGCGGTCAGCGTATTCTACAACCACAATTGCCCCGTCGACCAGCATGCCAACCGCGAGGATCAGACCGAACATCACGATATTCGAAACGGAAATGCCCATTACCGCGAGGAACGCGAAGCACAGAAGGAACGAGGTCGGGATCGCAAAGCCCACAAGCAGGGCAGAGCGTGCGCCGAGCGCGGCCAGCACCACGATCATAACGAGTGCGATGGCGGTCAGCACGGACCCTTCGAGCTGGCTAACCATAGACTGTACGATGCGGGACTGGTCCATGGAGACGTTGATCACCACGGCTTCCTGTAATTCCCGGGGCCATTTGGCGACTTCGGTGTCCACGGTTTCACGGACGAGGGCCGCGGTGTCGATCAGGTTGAACCCCTTGCGTTTCACGACCTGCAAAGCGACGGTTTCATCGCCATTGTAGCGCGCCGTGCCTTCGCGGTCCTCGAAGGTGAGGCGGATGTCGGCCAGATCGCTGAGCGTGACGACCCGGTCGCCGTTTGTCTTCACGGGCAGACTCAGGACATCGGCGGGTTCACTGAAGCTGGACGGAATTTTGACCGCAAACGCGCCTTGGTTCGACTCAACCTCACCGGCTGCGATGAGTTGGTTGTTATTCTGAACAACAGACAGCAATTCGGCCGCTGTCACATTGTATGCTTCCAGTTTGAGCGGATCGATCACAACCTCGAGCATCTCATCGCGATGCCCGGCGAGTCCGGCCTCAAGAACCGGCTCCAGCCCTTCAAAGGTGTCCTGCAAGTCTTTGGCAACGCGCAGCAAAGTGCGCTCTGGCAGGCTGCCTGACAAGTTCACAACGATGATCGGGAACTCGGAGAAGTTGATCTCATTGATGGAGTAGCGCTCATAGCCATCGGGGAATTCTGCCTCGGCCGAGTTCATCCGGTCGCGTACATCCGCGATAATCTTGGTCTTGTCCCAACCGAATTCAAACTCCAGCACGATGTTCGCGTAGCTGTCTGCTGCCGTGGCCGTCATCCTGTCCAACCCGTCAAGATCGGACAACTCCGTCTCCATCGGTTTGATCAGAAGCTTTTCGGAATCCTCCGCCGAGATGCCTGGGAACGGCACCGAGACCACGAGGGCAGGGATTTCGATATCCGGCTCACCCTCTTTCGGCAGCCCGATATAGGCCATTGTGCCCGCAATCAGCGAGAGCGCGATGAACGCGAGCACCATCCGCGCTCGGGACGCGGCCCAGTCAACTATTCCGGTCACGAGGCAGGTTCCCGCAAAGTGACGGAGATGGGCGCGCCTGCGGTGACAAAGTCTTGACCAACGACGATAACCCGCACTTCTTCCGGCAGGCCAGAGACCCAAATTCCATCTATTGTGTCACGTACCACCTTGACCGGGCTGAACCCTGCCACTGGGCCGGCATTGCTTTCCACGACGCGCCGGATGCCGAGACGGCCCTGATCGTCGAGCGTGAGTGAGGAAGCGGGCAGAAGATGCGCCAGTGTTCCCTCAGCCTCGACCCCGACTTCAGCCGTTTGCCCCGCGCGGAGGCGTAAATTGGGGTTTGGTACTTCGACTTCGACCCGGAAGGTGCGCGTGGTCTCGTCTGCCTGACGGGCGATAAAAGAAACGGTTCCCCGAACGCCCTGACCATCGCTTAGGCGCGCACCAGCGTTTGCGCCCAAAGAGACTTGCGAAACAAGGGTTTCCGGGACGAAGCCGACAATCTTGATTGGATCAAGCTGGAGTACGGTCGCGCAATGCGCGCTGCCGCCGCCCGGGCTTAGGTATGCCCCAAGTTCGGCAGTGTCATCTTCCAGAACTCCTGCAAAGGGCGCGGTCACGGTCAGGTCCTCGATCGCACGCTCTGCCCGGCGGACCGCCGCGCGGGCGGCTTCAAGGCTTGCTGCCGTGGACGCGCGCCGCGTTGTGGAGACGAACCCTTCTTCTGCCAGTTCTTCTGCTGCGGTGGCGGAAATCTGTGCCTCGTCCAACCGCGCCCGCGCTTCGGCCAGCGTTACCTCGGCTGTGCCCGGATCAAGCTGGCACAGGATATCTCCTGCCTCCACCGACACCCCTCGGCGCAACGGCGCAGAAATGATGCGCCCCGACACTTCAGCAGCAACTTCGACCGTACGCGCGGGCTCCGTCCGACCACGCAGAACGACTGCGCTGTCGATTGGCATGGCAATGCTTTCCATTGCAACGACCGACACGCGCCCTTGCTGCGGGACGTTGGGCTCGGCTTCTTCAGTGTCTGTCGCAACTGTCGGGGTTGGTTCTGTAGTATCGCGCGTCAGGCCAAGTGTCTCGTCGACGCGATCTCGCTCAAACACAAACGCATACAAAACTGCGCTGACGGTCAGAGCAAAAATGACCGATACCCATCGCATTATGGTCAACTCCTGATAAGCGGCTATCGGAATAGGCGGGCCGCTCGGCTAAAAAATCTGGTGCAGCGGGGCAAAAAAGCTGAACCGTTTAGTCCAAAATACGTTCGTTTTCTGATTTCACAAGGTGGCAATAGGTCCTTGCGCGGGTCTTGGCTTTCGCACTGCGTGCGGTGTAAGAGGAGCGAGGCAGGGCAATGAGGCAATCACAGTGAGCAATCCCGAAAGCTTTATCGAGGAAGTGTCCGAAGAGGTCCGTCGCGACCGCCTGTATGGCACGTTGCGAAAATATGGTTGGATCGGCGTTCTTGCAGTTGTGCTGATTGTTGGCGGTGCGGCGTTCAACGAATACCGCAAAGCTCAAAACAAGGCCGCTGCCGAAGCGTATGGAGATGCGCTTTACACGGCGCTGGAAACCGACGATGTCGAGACACGACTGACACTTCTTGGCGAAGTGCAGACGCCTCAGGCTGCCGCTGCGCTGACTGGCTTGATCACCGCGACGGAGATGGCCGCACGCTCCGAAGAAGAGGCGGTTGCCGTGTTGCAGGCACTGATTGTAAACCCGGACACGCCTCCGCTTTACCGCGACCTTGGCCGGTTGCGGCTTGCACTGGATGGGTCCGGCGTGCTGGACACGACCGAACGTAGTGCCGCGCTTAACGCGCTGATTCAGGGCAGTGGACCATTTCGCTTGCTGGCGTTGGAGCAGCGCGCTCTGCTCGAAGCGGAAAACGGTGAGATCGATGCCGCAATCGCAACCTTGCAGGAGGTCATGCGCGGCGCTGGCGCCACTGAGGCCATGCAATCGCGGGCCTTGCAGTTGATCGTCGCCCTTGGCGGTGATGTGGCGCAGGGCTGAGATGATGCGGACGGACTTTTTGGCTCTGCTCCCCACGGAGCTTCTCTCTCTCCGCCCAGTGGGCTTGTTGGCGGCGTGCGCTGCAACGCTTTTCCTCGCAGCCTGCGGCGAAGACGAAGTCATTTTGCCTGGGGAGCGTTTCGATATCGATGCGCCGCTTGATCCGCAGGCGGAAGTGCCCGAGCCGGTGAACCGTGCACCGCGTGAAGTTGCTTTGAGCGTCCCGTCCCAGGTGAACCATCAGGCTTGGACGCATCGCAATGGCTCCCCGCAGCATCGTATTCAGCATCCCGCCCTCGGGACGTCTCCCCAACTCATCTGGTCTGTTGATATTGGCGCCGGCGAAGACACCCGCCGCAGGCTATCCACCACACCTGTGGCCGCGAACGGCCGCGTCTTCACGCTGGATGCGTTGTCCCGGCTTACGGCTGTGTCGTCTAATGGTCAGGTTCTGTGGACCCGAGATCTCACACCTGCGTTAGAAACGACCGAAGAAGCCTCTGGGGGCGGTCTCGCGGTTGTAGATGGTACGCTCTATGTCACATCGGGCTTTGGGTTCCTGAGTGCGCTCGATGCGGCAACGGGTGATCTTCGCTGGCAACAGGAGCTGGGCGCCGTCGCCACCGCACCGCCGACGGTTTCCGGAAGCGTGGTTTATGTGGTGGGGCGCGACAGCGTGGCGTGGGCCATCGACGCGCGCAACGGCCGCATCCTTTGGTCTTTGCCCGGCACGCCTTCCGGAACCGGGTATACGGGTGGTGCCGCGCCTGCGCTGACCAGTCGGCTTGTGATCCTGCCGTTTCCGTCGGCCGAGATCTCCGGGGTGCTGCGACAGTCCGGTATCAGGGTATGGGGCGGCGCGGTGTCCGGTCAAAGGATCGGTCAGGCCTATGCTGGGATCTCGGATATCACCGGGGATCCCGTCGTATCTGGAAACACAGTCTTTGTGGGCAACGCTGCGGGTCGCACAGCGGCAATCAATGCGTCAAATGGTGACCGTATCTGGACGGCGAACGAAGGGGCGACAAGTCCGGTCTGGCCCATCGGCAATTCGGTTTTCCTAATGTCCGATCAGAACGAGCTCGTGCGCCTCTCGGCCAGCACGGGCGAGGTTATCTGGGCGGTTCAGCTTCCCAAGTTCACCGAAGAAAAGGTGCGCAAGCGCGAGGGGGTCTATGGCCATTACGGTCCGGTGCTGGCTGGCGGGCGGCTCTGGGTTGCCTCAAGCGATGAGGTTCTTCGCGGTTTCAACCCAAGTTCCGGAGCTCTGACGGCCCAGATCGCGCTGCCCGACGGCGCGGCAAGTGCGCCGATCGTCGTAAACCGTACGCTTTACGTGGTCTCGCAGGACGGGGAGCTTCTCGCGTATCGTTGACCTTGTACGTGAGCCGTTGCATCGGCTCCGGGTGCGCGATAAAGCGGGCGCCTTGGAAACGGAGTGCGCGTCATGAGCTTTACGCTCGCCATTGTCGGTCGGCCCAATGTGGGCAAGTCCACGCTGTTCAATCGGCTTGTGGGCAAGCGTCTTGCGCTTGTTGATGATCAGCCGGGTGTCACCCGTGATCTGCGCGAAGGGGCGGCGCGCCTTGGCGATCTGCGATTTACCGTGATCGACACCGCCGGGCTGGAAGAAGCCACGGATGACAGTCTGCAAGGCCGGATGCGTCGGTTGACGGAGCGGGCTGTCGGTATGGCCGATGCCTGCTTGTTCCTGATCGACGCACGCGCCGGTGTGACGCCGACGGACGAAGTGTTCGCTGATATACTGCGCAAAGCCAATGCCAACGTGATCCTCGCAGCCAATAAGTCGGAGGGGAGGGCGGCAGAAGCCGGGTTGTACGAAGCCTACGGGCTCGGACTCGGCGACCCCATTCCCTTGAGCGCCGAACACGGCGAAGGGATGGCTGAGCTTGCCGCAGCTCTGATGCCCATTGCCGAGACGGTTGAAACCGCTATGGATCACGCCGCCGCGCCGGAGGTCGATATAGCGGTGGAGATCGCCGACGAGGAGTCGGACGAGCTGCAAGAGATTGCTTTGCCGACCGCGGAAAAACCTTTGCAGGTGGCCGTTGTGGGGCGTCCGAACGCGGGAAAGTCGACACTGATCAACCAGTTGATCGGTGAAGACCGCCTGCTGACCGGCCCTGAGGCTGGGATTACACGCGATGCGATCTCGCTGCCCTTTGACTGGGACGGTCTGCCGGTGCGCATGTTCGACACGGCGGGTATGCGGAAGAAGGCAAAGGTGCAGGAAAAACTTGAGAAACTCAGCGTATCCGACGGATTGCGCGCGGTAAAATTCGCCGAGGTTGTCATTGTATTACTGGATGCTGCAATCCCATTCGAGCAGCAAGATCTTCGGATCGCTGATCTGGCCGAACGTGAAGGCCGCGCGGTGGTCGTGGCTGTTAACAAGTGGGATATAGAGGAAGACCGACAAGGCAAGCTGGCAGAATTAAAGGAGGCGTTTGGGCGGTTGCTGCCGCAACTGCGAGGAGCGCCGCTGGTCACGGTGTCTGCGAAGACCGGGCGCGGCATGGACCGACTGCGTGACGCGGTCATCCGCGCCTATCGTGTCTGGAACCGTCGTGTCTCCACCGCCAAGCTGAATCGGTGGCTGGCAGCGATGATGGAGGCGCACCCGCCGCCGGCTCCGGGCGGGCGGCGCATCAAGATGCGCTACATGACGCAGGCAAAGACCCGGCCTCCGGGGTTCGTCGTGATGTGTTCATATCCGGATAAGGTGCCCGACGCCTACAAAAGATACCTTATCAATGGGTTGCGAGAAGATTTTGATATGCCAGGCACGCCAATCCGGCTGACTCTGCGCAGTCAGGCGGATGCCAATCCTTACAAAGACCGCAAGAAGTCTACGCCGTCCCGGTTGCGTAAACACTTGGGCAAACCATCCCCAAAATCCTGAGCTTAGACGCTTTAGCGGTCGCGGGCCCGTTCCGCAGCGCGGATGATATCCTGGGCACGGCGTTCCCCCGGGCTTCCTGCGGGTAGGAGGCCGGCGGCGCGGCGCGCATGTATTGCGGCATCGTCGAGTTTTCCACGGAGTGCGTACCGTTCCGCTACGGTAATGGACGCCATACCGGGTTGGTCATTTGCGGCATAGGCCTGAGCAAGATCGCGTAGCAGTCGCGGATCTATCGGGTCGCGGCTGTACGCGATTTGCAGAGCGCGGAGCGCCTCGCGATCGGCATTGGGAGTTTTTAGGGCTAGCAACGCCCGACCTAGACCGGCTTGGATTTGCGCCTCGCGCGGGGCGAGCGACGCGGCTTCGCGATAAGCGGCAACCGCGGCGTCGTAGCGTCTGTTTTCAAACAAGATTTGCCCATATAGCTCTGTATAGTATGGGTCATTTGGACGGACCTCATTCAGCTTCTCTGCCGTGGCAATTGCCCGGGTCGGGTTCGGTGTTTTGTGATGAGCAATAGCCCGGCGCATCAGCGCAAGTTCGTCCTGACGGTCGCCGATGCGTTGGAAGGTCCAGCCCGGGTTGCGCAGGAAGGCCGAGAGTTTGCCCTGAAGGCGGGCGTACCAATAGGCCGAATTCGAGTTGTCGCGGTCCGGAACCCTTGCTTGGCTGGCCGCATTTTCGGCTGCGCGCAGCCGGTCCCGGGTCAATGGGTGCGTTCGCACATACGGGTCCTGCCGCGCGGTCGACAGCGCCTCCTGGCCGCGAAAGACCGTCAGCACATCGACCATTGCGACTGGGTCGATCCCGGCGCTGATCATGTAACGGGCGGCGGATTTGTCGGCGGAGGCTTCCTCGGCTCGGGTGTGGGCGAAAAAGGCGCGGCGCGATGCCCCAGCGGTGCCCATGCCAATTCCGGCCGCTGCCTCGCCGCTGCCGGTGATTGCTGCTGTCGCGATGGCCAGAGCAAGGCCAAGGCGGGCCAACCTGCCTGACGCTTGCATATTCGCCGGGCGTCTCGACAGGTGGCCGTTCGCAATATGCGCGATTTCATGGGCCAGTACCGCTTGCACCTGTTCGGGCGTGTCGAGCCTGAGTATGAGGCCGGTATGCATAACAATCGTCCGTGGGCCGGCGACAAATGCGTTCAGTCTGTCGTCCGACAGCAGCCAGAAGTTCATGCGCTGCGTGCTCATGCCGGCCGCTGACAGCAAGGGCGCGGCAAGTTCGCGCAAGGAGCGCTCGATCTCGGCATCGCGGATCAGGGACTGCGCCTGCGCGGGCAGGGCCGCGGCGCATATGTTGATCGCGAGGAAGACCGCGCAGATTAGGTGATTGAGGGACCGGCGCATTGACCTTGTCACAGCAGATTGCGAAAGCGGATAAACCGTCACTGCCCATTAAGGACGCTCAGATGCGAAACTCAACCCGATCAGATATTGATCCCTTCATCGTGATGGATGTGATGGAGGCTGCTCGCGCCGCGGAGGCGGGCGGGCAGGACGTCATTCACATGGAGGTTGGTCAGCCTGGCACAGCAGCGCCTGTCGCAGCGCGGGAGGCTCTTGCCGCTACGCTGGATGCGCCGCTTGGCTACACGGTAGCTCTTGGTTTGCCGGATTTGCGCGCAGAGATCGCGAGCCTCTACACGCGCTGGTACGGGGTCTCGCTCGATCCATCCCGGGTCGTGGTGACGGCCGGGTCTTCGGCAGCTTTCCTGCTGGCCTTCACTGCGCTTTTCGACGCGGGCGAACGCGTGGGCGTCGCGGAACCGGGCTATCCAAGCTATCGCCAGATCCTTCGAGCACTGTCGCTTGAGCCGGTTGGGTTGCCGACCCATTTCGCCGAAGGACACAGACTGCGCCCCGAGGCGCTGGCTGCGGCTGATATCTCCGGCGCTATAGTCGCATCACCAAACAATCCGACCGGCACGATGCTGGCACATGAAGAACTGGCCTCCTTGATTTCGGCCTGCCAGGACCGTGGGCGTGCGTTCATCTCTGACGAAATATACCACGGGTTGCACTACGGTGATCGCGCGGTGAGCGCGCTTGAGATCTCGGACGACGTGTACGTCATCAACTCCTTCTCCAAGTATTTTTCCATGACTGGCTGGCGTGTCGGGTGGATGGTCGTGCCAGAACATCATGTGCGACGGATCGAACGGTTGGCGCAGAACATGTTTATCTGTCCGCCGCACGCGTCACAGATCGCCGCTCTCGGAGCTTTGTCTGCTGACGCCGAAGCGGAGTTGGAGGCAAACCGCGCCGTTTATGCCGCCAATCGTGACCATGTTGTCGCAGGGCTGTCCACGATGGGGCTGACCCACTTCGCGCCGCCTGATGGCGCGTTCTACGTCTACGTCGATGTCTCGGCCTGGACCGATGACAGTCTGGCTCTGAGCCAGCGCATTCTAAGCGAGGCAGGTGTCGCTGTTACACCGGGTTTGGACTTCGATTCACTGCGCGGCGGAAGCATGCTGCGTTTGTCTTACGCACGCTCGACCGCCGACATCGTTGAAGGCATGAGCCGTTTAGCCCGCTTTTTTGCGACCTAGCATTCCGTTTGGTCCAGAAAGGCATAAGGTCAATCGTGGTTTTCGATTGAGCACAAACGCGGTATAGTCCGAAAAAATAAATCGGGCAGCCTCATGGGCAGGGCAGTTTTCAAATTATTGGCAGCAGGCACCGTCCTGCTTTCGCTTCTTTGCGCTGTAACAGCGCAGGAACTCCGTGCAATCGCTCGGGTCGACCCGGGCCTGTCCAAGCTTGTGGCGACATCGGAGGGTCTGGCGCTGACTATAGGTCTGTCGCAACCGGTGCCCTATCGGATTGAGACGCGAGTTGACCCCATGCGACTGGTGATAGAGTTCCGGGAGGTGGATTTCGGTGGCAGCGACTTGGGCAGCAAGATGTCCGCACCGGGTATCGAGCATGTTGACGCAGGCCCGATCCGGGAAGGCTGGTCGCAGATCGAGCTTTTTCTCAAGGACCCGATGGCCCTCGTCACGGCGGAGATGATTGTGGATCAGGAAATCGGATCAGCGCTGCTCGATGTGGTGCTCGCGCCGGTTGACGAGGCGACCTTTCTGGCCGGCGCGGTGCGTACCGACCTAGGTCTGGAACCACAAACCCCTGAACCCGTGGTCTCTGCTGAGCGTGCACTGACGCGTCAGCGCGGAGACCGACCCTTGGTGGTGATGCTTGACCCTGGGCATGGGGGCTTTGATCCGGGCGCAGAGCGCGATGGGTACACGGAAGCGGACCTCATGCTTCAGTTTGGACGCGAGTTGCAGGACCATCTTGTGCGCGAGGCCGGCCACACGGTGTTACTGACGCGGACAGATGATGAATTTGTACCTCTGCCGGAACGTGTGGCGCGCGCGCGCGCCGCTGGGGCCGATGTGTTTTTGTCGCTTCATGCGGATGCCTTGATCGCGGGCGAAGCTTCCGGTGCGCGTGTCTACACGCTGTCTGAGGTGGCCTCGGACGAGGCTTCAGCTCGACTTGCCGAACAACTGGACCGGGCCAGTCTTTTGGCGGGTATGGATCTCACAGATCAGGACGACACGGTGGCGACAGCGTTGATGGATTTGGCCCGGACCGAAGTGCAGCCGCGCTCCAACCGGCTTGCGGATGAGCTTGTGGCAGGGATCTCCGCGGCGGTCGGCGAGATGCATCGTCGCCCGCGTATGTCAGCGAATTTTTCTGTACTGCGCGCTCCGGATATTCCTTCCGCGCTCATCGAATTGGGCTTTCTCAGTTCAGATGAAGATCTTGAACGACTTTTGTCAGAGGAGTGGCGTGCCGAACTGGCGGAAGGTATTCGCGTCGCGCTTCAAGCCTGGGTCGTGGGTGACGCCGCTGAGGCTGACTTGATCCGGCAGTAGGATCCGAGTGATCGTCTCGGAAATGTGAACGGGGAGGGCTGATCTGGTCCGGCAAACTCTTGCGAAATACCGAAACGTCACAGGCTTGAGATTTTGACCGCGAGGCTCAGGCCAGCTATAGACTAGAGGCTAATCGATCTATGGGGCAGAGATCTTGATCCGTTTTATACTTGGCTTCTTTGGAGCTATTTTTACGGCTGTCACGCTGGGAATGTTTGCTGTTGCCCTAACAGTTGGCGCTGTCCTGTGGATGTATGGCCGCGACCTGCCGGACACCGAGGCGCTCGCGCAGTATGCGCCGCCGACGATCAGCCGGGTGTATTCGGGCGAAGGCCTGCTGATGGACGAGTTTGCGCGCGAGCGGCGCGTGTTTGCCCCGGCAGATGAAATCCCCGATCTGGTCAAACAGGCGTTCATCTCGGCCGAGGACAAGAATTTCTATGTCCATAAAGGGTATGACCCGCGCGGCATTGCGGCCGCGGCTTTCGACGCAGCGACCGGTGGACCGTTGCGCGGCGCGTCTACGATCACGCAACAGGTGATGAAGAACTTCCTTTTGGGCGGGGAGCGGTCGGCCGAGCGCAAGATAAAAGAGATTATCCTATCTGCCCGGATCGAGGAAACACTGAGCAAGGAAGATATTCTCGAACTCTATATGAACGAGATCTTCCTTGGTCAGAACAGCTTCGGTGTGGCCGCGGCCGCTCAGACATACTTTAACAAGTCTCTGGCCGAACTTGAGGTTCATGAGGCTGCTTACCTGGCGGCGCTTCCGAAAGCACCTTCGACCTATCACCCTGTCCGTGCTGTGGATCGCGCGGTGGAACGGCGCAATTTCGTTCTGCGGGAGATGTTTGAGAATGGGTATATTACGGCGGCCGAGTTCCAGACTGCGCGGGATATGCCCCTTGAGACGGTGCAAAGTGGGGCTTTTGCCAGCTTCCGTCGATCGCTTCCTCCTCGGGACTATTTTACCGATGAAATCCGCCGTCAGCTTTCCGGACGTTTCGGAGAAGAGGAGTTCTTTACCGGAGGCTTGACGATCCGCGCGACAGTTGACCCGCTTTTGCAGGACAGGGCGGCGCGAGCTCTGCAGGGCGGTTTGGAGCGTTATGATCGCTCGCGCGGTGTCTATCACGGTGCGGAAGCGCAGATCCCGGAAGATCAGCTCGCCAACTGGCGGGAGGCACTGTCCGACCTGCGGGTGCCTCGCGACGTAGAAGGTTGGCGCCCCGCGGTGGTCCTTGGTTTTGATGGGGGCTCGGCGGTCATCGGCATCGAAGGACTTCCCAGCGAAGCAGAACGAATACCCGCCAGCGATGTGACATGGGCCCGTCCGCGCCTCGAAGGCGGCGGTCTGGGAGCAAAGGCCCGGAGTGCGCAGGATCTGCTGGCCGTCGGGGACGTGATCCACGTTGCCGAAGGCGAGCAGGGATGGTCGCTGCGCCAGATCCCGGAAGTGCAGGGCGGCTTCATGGCGATGGATGTCAACACCGGACGCGTCCTTGCGATGCAGGGTGGGTTCTCGTACCAGTCGTCGGTTTTCAACCGTGCCACTCAGGCGACGCGCCAACCCGGGTCCAGCTTCAAACCGCTGGTCTATGCCGCTGCGCTCGATACGGGCTATTCGCCGGCAACGATTGTGATCGATGCGCCGATCGAAATCGACACCGGCAGCGGCGATATATGGCGACCAAAGAATGCGTCGAACCAGTTTTACGGGCCAACACCGCTTCGGACGGGAATTGAGCGGTCACGGAACCTGATGACTGTGCGTCTTGCGCAGGATGTTGGGATGGAAACCGTGGCGCGCTATGCGGAACGATTTGGCGTCTACGACAACCTGGAGCCATATCTCGCCAACGCGCTGGGGAGCCAAGAGACAACGCTGTTTAACATGGTCGCGGCCTACGCGATGTTTGCCAACGGCGGGGAGCGGGTGGAGCCGACCCTTGTTGACAGGGTGCAGGATCGCTGGGGAGAGACGGTGTATCGCCACGATCGGCGCGAATGCCTGAACTGTGCCGAGACTAGTTTGCCGGCTGGTGAAGCGCCACGGATCCAGTCGAACCGCAAACGGGTGATTGATCCGATCACAGCTTATCAGCTGACCTCGATGATGCGCGGGGTTGTGGACCGTGGAACCGCGGCGCGGACGGTCAATCTGCCGGTGCCTATCGCAGGGAAGACGGGTACTACGAACGACGCAAAAGATGTGTGGTTCGTGGGCTTCTCTTCCAACATCGTCGCGGGCTGCTATATCGGCTATGACATCCCAAGAACGCTGGGCCGCGGTGCCTCCGGTGGCGGAATGTGCGGACCTGTCTTCAACGAGTTCATGGAAGTCGCAATTCAGGAGTATGGCGGTGGGCGCTTTACCGTTCCCGACGGTGGGCGTTTCGTGAAAATCGACCGCATCACCGGAGGCCGCGTCGACGATTTTGCAAGCGGGCCAGAAGTGGTGGCCGAGTACTTCCGCGATGGCGAGGAGCCTTTCTATGGCGTGGGCGCCGCCATCGATGGCGGTTTTGCCATGGGATCCAACCTGCCTCTGTTCCGACCCGAAGACGAGGTTCAGGGCGGTACGGAGGTCGTGACCTCCTCGGGCCGGACGACTGTGGTTCCCGAAAAAGCCAATGTTGGAACCGTGACGGCCGGCGGCCTTTACTGATCCTGTGGTGGAGGCGCTGTCGCCCGGGGTTTTTCAAACTTGACTGCCGGGAGCGCGGGCTTGAGTGTCCGCGCCTGTTTGGATACATCCGAGGCCCGGGCGCGCAGGTGCACCCGGAGAGGTTGGAAGGGCAGACCCAATGCGTGCAGACGCTCAGAACGCTGTGGAGGCGATCGAGAAATCCCTGAACCTGCTGGAGCAGCGGCTGGATTACGAGACCGCGCCGCATCGGCTCGAAGAGTTCAACGCGATGATTGAAGACCCGGACCTGTGGAACGATCAGGCGCGTGCGCAGAAGCTCATGCGGGAGCGCCAGATGCTCGTGGATGCGCTGTCGACCTTCGAGGGTATCAAGCAAGAGCTCGCCGACAATGTTGAGCTGATCGAGCTTGGCGAAATGGAGGATGACGCCGAGGTTGTCAGCGAGGCTGAAGAGGCATTGAAAGCGCTGCAGGAGAAGGCCGCGCAGAAAGAGCTGGAAGCGCTTCTGGACGGCGAGGCCGATGGCAACGATACCTTCCTCGAGATCAATTCCGGGGCAGGAGGCACGGAAAGCTGCGATTGGGCGTCCATGCTCGCGCGGATGTATGTCCGCTGGGCGGAACAACACGGCTATGAGGTTGAGCTGCAGTCTGAAAGCGCAGGAGAAGAAGCGGGGATCAAGTCGGCGGCCTACAAGATCAGCGGGCCTAATGCTTATGGCTGGCTGAAGTCCGAGTCGGGCGTGCATCGGCTGGTGCGGATCAGCCCCTATGACAGCTCGGCGCGGCGGCATACCTCGTTCAGCTCAGTCTGGGTCTATCCGGTCGTGGATGATAACATAGAAATCGAGGTGAACCCGTCCGACATCCGGATCGATACCTACCGGTCCTCGGGGGCGGGCGGTCAGCACGTGAATACAACCGACTCCGCCGTACGGATTACACATATTCCGACGAACATCGTCGTCACAAGTTCGGAAAAGTCCCAACATCAGAACCGCGACATCGCGATGAAAGCTCTGAAATCAAGGCTTTATCAGATGGAGTTGGATCGCCGGAACGCCGCAATCAACGAAGCGCACGAGGCCAAGGGCGAGGCTGGCTGGGGCAATCAGATCCGATCTTACGTGCTGCAGCCGTATCAGATGGTGAAAGACTTGCGCACAGGGTTTGAGACTTCCGACACGTCTGGTGTGCTCGATGGTGACCTGGATGGTCTTATGGCGGCCACACTGGCCCAGCAGGTGGCCGGCAAGTCCCGCTCTGAGGCGCAGGGCGACGACTAACTTTCCTTTGCGCAATGCGCATCCCTTGCTAGGTTCGAGGCAAGGAGGAACGACCATGGCCCAAGCAACCCATCCTGAAGAGACAGGGACGGGACCTTCCACCGTTGTTGTGAACACGATTACTGTGGATGATCTGAAATTCGCGCTTTCTTCGGGGTGGGCGGATTTCAAGAAAGCCCCTGCCTTCGGGCTGTTTTTCAGCGCGGTTTACGTCCTTGGTGGACTGGCAATGGTCTATATCTTGATGGCGACCGGCAAAACCTGGGCCACCTTGCCCATTATCGTAGGTTTTCCGCTTATCGGACCCTTTGCGGCCGTCGGCCTGTATGAAGTCAGTCGGCGCCTGCAAAAGGGCGAGCCGCTGGACTGGCGCGAGATATTGGGCGTCGTGGTCAACGAACGCTCGCGTCAGATGCCGTCCATCGCGGCGGTCATCCTGATCTTCTTTCTCTTTTGGAACTTTCTTGCCCATATGATCTTCGCGCTCTTCCTCGGGCTGCAGGTGATGACGAATGTGTCCTCGTCCTTCGATGTGTTTCTGACAGCCAACGGATTGATGATGCTTCTGGTCGGAACAGCCGTTGGCGCGGTTCTGTCCTTTATACTTTTTGCCATCACGGTTGTGAGCTTACCGCTGCTTCTTGATGCAGAGGTTGATTTCGTAACCGCGATGATCAAGAGCTTTTCGGCAGTGACCGAGAACCTCGGAGTGATGCTGATCTGGGCGCTGATTGTAGCATCGCTCTTGCTGCTCGCCATGCTACCTGCGTTTCTGGGCTTGTTTATCGTGTTGCCGCTGCTCGGCCACGCAACATGGCATCTTTATCAACGCGTGCTCACCGTGACCTGAGACCGAGCGCCGCGACTAGCGCCGACGCTCCTGCAAGGGCAGCAGAGCCTGTGGCAACCGCAGTAAACCCGGCATCCAAAGCACCCAGATGCCCGGGTGCGTCCGAGACCGCACCGAAGCTGTCCGGTCCGCCGCGCGCGCTGTAGACTGCCGAGGCGAGACTGCCCATGGCCGCGACGGCCACCAAGCCCGCGACCCGGCTGACGGCATTGTTGATCGCTGAGGCGGAGCCGGTTGCGTTGTCGGGCACCGATCCCATCACCACGCTCGAGAGAGGTGCGACCGCCAGTGCCATGCCGAGACCCATCAACGCGCAAAACGGCACCGTGAGTGTCCAGAAGAGATGCAGATGCGCAGTTGCTCCCAACCCCGCAAAAGCCAGAGCGACAAGCGCCGCGCCACCGCCGATGAACGGGGCAGCGCCTATCTTTTCGGCCCATTTTCCGGACATGGGTGACAGAAGCGCTATGAGCATGGTCATAGGCACGAAGGCCAGGCTCGCCTCGAATGCGCCCAGACCCCAACCGGCGATCACCGTCATAGGCAGGTAGAACAGCACCGCAGATAACGCAAAGTAAAGCGCAAAAGTTACCAGATTCGCGGAAGAAAATGCGCGTGACCGGAAGAGGGCGAGGGGCATCATGGGATGCGTACTTTTGGCCTCAACGAAAAGAAACAGACCCAGTACCGCCAGCCCACTGCCGCCCCAGATCACGAGCCGTGAGTCGAAAGCTCCCCCATGTTCCGCTCCGGTCAGCCCGTAGGCCAGCAGACCCAGCCCAAGTGTTGCGAGTATGCCGCCCGGCAGATCGAGCGGCGTGCCCGGCGTGCCCGGTAGCCGGTTGGTCTTGCGCAGCAACATCCAGACGGCCGCAGCCCCGAGCGGCAGGTTAAGCGCGAAGATGATCCGCCACGCGCTATCCCCTGCGAGGTCGAGCAGCCCGCCGCCTATCACTGGTCCTATTGCAGTGGTGAGGGCCGAGGCGGCGGCCCAAGTGCCGATCGCCTGACCGCGTTCGGCTTTTGGATAGGCCTGCGCGATAATAGCCAGGGAACCCGGGACCATGACTGCGGCGGCCATACCCTGAAGGGCCCGTGCGGCAATCAGCGTGTTTACGGTTGGCGCGACGGCGCACGCCAGAGAGGTCAGCGTGAAGGCGACGATAGCGAGGGAAAAGACACGCGAGACACCGAACCGGTCTGTAAGCGCACCGCCGACGAGCAGCAGGGCTGATAGCGTCAACATGTAGGCGTTGGACACCCATTGGGCCTGGCTCAGTGTTGCACCGAGATTCGCGCGTATCGCAGGCATCGCGACAGAGACCACCGATCCGTCAATGAACCCCATGGCGGAGGCAAGGATGGCCGCGGCCAGAACGAATTTGCGCGCCTCTGCTTCGCAGAGCCGCGCATCATGGGTTTGCTTGCTGTCCGGGCACGGATGTGGAGGTGCGCGCACCCCCGCCCGGCGTCCTTAGGCGCCGGCTTTTTGCGCCGGAGCAGGTGTGGCCGCTGGCTTCGCGGCGGGTGCGGCAGCTGCTGGCTTTTTCGTCGTGCCCGTGCCGAGCGGGTCATCCTGGCGCTGCACCGACCCTTCGAAATGCGCGCCGCTTTCGATGGCGATCGTTTTATGGATGATATCCCCTTCGACGCGCGCGGTGGACGTCAGGCGCACTTTCAGGCCGCGAACGCGGCCGATGACACGGCCGTTGACGATCACGTCGTCTGCAACCACCTCACCGCTGATCGTCGCACCTTCTCCGACCGTCAGCAGGTGGGCGTGAATATCGCCTTCGACTTCGCCCTCGATCTGGATGTCGCCTGAGGTGTGCAGATTTCCGACCACCTTGAGATCGGACGACAAGACCGATGGAGCCGCCTTGGGTTTGGCCGTCGCAACGGGCGTGCTGTCCGCCACGGAGGGGCGGGGTGTAGCGGGTGCCGCGCTGGTGTCTGTGTCTTCGGCTTTGGAGCCGGGTTCATTGATTCGGGATTTAGAGAACATCTTTGCCTGCCCTGATAAACGTCATGGGATTTACGGGCTTGCCGGACTCGTGCACTTCGTAGTGCAGGTGAACTCCGGTAGACCGTCCAGTGCTTCCCATATCACCTATCCTCTCGCCGCGCGAGACGCGTTGCCCCTCTTTCACGCGAATTTTTGTCAGATGGGCGTAAATCGTTTCGTAGCCGAACGCATGTTTGATCCGGACCATGCGGCCAAAGCCACGATACCAGCGCGCCTTGGTCACAACACCTTCGGCAGTGGCGTAGATCGGTGTTCCAAGCGGGGCGGCAAAGTCAGTGCCTTTGTGCATGCGTGTGCCACCGCCCTTGGGGTCGCGGCGATAGCCAAAAGGACTGGTGAAGCGGAAGCTCGATCGCACGGGCATCGCAAACGGAAGCTTGTCCACTGCGATCCTGTGCAGGTTCAGGCGATCAAGGCCGGCGAGAATACTCTGTGTGCGATAGCTGAGTTCGTCCTGCGGCAGGCCGCGCGTGGAAAGACTTTGTGCTACAAGCGGGCCGCCCTGGCCAGTGTAGCCGCGGCGTACTTCATTTAGAATACGATCCGGCGACAGTCCCACCTGACGGAACATTTCTTCCAGCGGTTCAACCGAGACACTTACAGCTTCTTCCAACGTTTGGAAAATGCGGTCGTTTCGTTCTTCCGACAACTGCGCTGTCAGAAGCAAATCCTCGACCTCGGCCATCGCTCGGGCGTACTCAAAATCGAGCGTATCGCGATCCTCAGCCGTTTGGCTAAGAGCCGCGGTCAGGAAGCCCAATGTCTCTTCAAGGTCGCGAATTCTTGCCTTGTCGGTCTGCTCGGAACCGGTCGCCTCGGCAAGCTCAGTTATCGCGTCTTCGGCCGAAGTGCGCGCTTCGTCGCGCTGGTCAATTGCCGTACGCAAAGTCTGCTGCACAGCTTCCACGGCGTTCTCAAGCTCGGCGCGGCGTTCTTCGGATTCCAGCAAGCGGGTCTGCATGTTGCTGACTTCTTCAAGCGCCAGCGCAAACCGCTGTTGCGCCGCGACCGCTTCTGCCATCCGCGCGTCGCGTTCAGCAGACAGGCTGTTGAGCCGCTCGGAGTAGAGCTGCTGCTCCCGAAGGGCCTGTTCGCGCGCACTGCCGGAGCCAAGTGCCTCGAATATAACCATGGAAGACGCCAGTGCGGTCCAACCCAGCAGCAGGGCCGCGCCGACAACCATCCCCACTTGCGTGCCGGTGCCGAGACGAACGAAACGCGTTGAGTCGTCCGATTTCAGAAACAGCCGTTTCTCCGGAAACACCGTTTCCAACCGCTTTCCAAAGCGTGTTTTCACTGCGCGTACCCTCGGTTCCCCAATGTTTGCGTCCCACATCCCGTGCGAACGATGTTACGCAACTCGCACCGGTGGTAGGAGAAGTAACGTCGCAGGTGCAAGGTTTTTGAGCATTTCGGTGATTTTTCGCCGCCCTTGCCGTTGGTTTCGGCAAAATTCCGCCGAAATTTCAGGGTCTCAGGGCGTGTTCTGCATGTCGATCTGCGCGGCAGGTTCTGTGAGTGGCCAGTAAAAATCGGGTGGAAGTCCGGCTTCTGCCCGCTTCTCATCATTGAACGGCGGCTTCAGCGTTGAGTGAAAATACCGCCTGACAAGCGCGTGAAATGCATCTTTTGGGTCGCGGTTTTCACGACCGCACAAGAAGTGAAACCACTTCGCGCCATAGGCGACATGACCGACCTCCTCGCTATAGATCGTCTGTAAAGCCTCGACAGCGGCGCTCTCACCGGCTTTTTCGAATACAGCGATCATGCCCGGTGTGACATCCAGCCCGCGGGCTTCCAGGACCATCGGTACGACGGCGAGGCGTCCCATCAGGTCCTGTGCGGTGTCTTCTGCGGCGCGCCACATCCCTGCATGGGCAGGAAGAGCACCGTAATAGCTATCTGATCGTTCAAGGCAGTCGCATACAAGATTGAAATGTTTTGCCTCTTCATCCCCGGCTTTAACCCAGTCATCATAAAACCCGATCGGCATTGGTGTGTCTGTAAAGCGCGCAATAATGTCCCAGTGCAGGTCCACTGCATTCAGCTCGATATGCGCAACAGCATGAAGCAGGGCACGGCGGCCTTCTGGGCTTCCCGGTCGACGGCGCGGAACGTCGCGTGGCGAGAGAAGCTCAGGTTTTTCGGGCCGCGCTGGCATGTCAGGCGGTAACGAGGTGCCGATTGGCATGGGTTTCTCGGCCGTTCTTGCTGCAAACCATTTGGCAGCACAGGCCCGGCTGAGTGCTGTTTTCTCCCGACCGTCGGCTGTGCGTAAAATCGCCGTCGCACATTCGGCCAGCGTAGAAGGCAGGTCGTCAGGTTGCGTCACAGCGCCTGAACCGCCTCGAGCACTGCATCAACGTGACCGGGCACCTTCACCTTGCGCCAGACTTGCACGATCTTTCCTTCACCATCGATCAAAAAGGTGGAGCGTTCGATCCCCATATACTTCTTACCGTACATCTGCTTCTCGACCCACGTGCCCCAGGTCTCACATACGTCGGTTTCTTCGTCACTCAGCAGGTGGATGCCCAGCGAGTGCTTGTCGCGAAACTTATCGAGCTTCTTGACAGGATCCTTTGATATACCGACGATTTTCGCGCCAGCAGCCTCAAACGCCGCGAGGTGTTCTGTGAAAGCAATGGCTTGCTTGGTGCATCCGGATGTGTCTGCTTTCGGGTAGAAATAAACGACCACAGCGGCAGGCCGCAGGGCGGATAAAGTAACCTCGCCGCCGCCGTCGGCAGGCAGGGTGAAATCGGGGGCGATCTGGCCGGTTTCGATCATGGGATCCTCACTGTAGACTTTCGCGTGACACTAGCGGAGAACAATTCAAAAGAAAGGGGCGCGGAGCAGAGAAATCACGCGGGCCAGACAGTTTAGAAAGCAGAATAACAACAGGATTAGCCGACGCAGTGACGGAAACAGAACAAAGCCAAAGCGACATGGCCGAGGTGCGCCCTGTGCGCGCGGCGGAAGATGTGCCGTCTTACAGTGCGCGTCGGCGCTCTGGGCTGCTGGTCGTGATTGCAGCCGCGCTTGTTCTGGCCACACTTGGCGGGCTGTCGGCGCTTATTCTGAGGGGAAGCGTGTCGGTGCCAGACCCGGTCGTAGGTCTCCTGGAGGACCGTCTTCGGGGGATCGCATCGGGTGGCGGGATTGCCCGGATCGGGGAGATTGAGATTGGACTGTCGGATACCGGCCGGCCGACCATTATCGCGCGCGACACGGTCCTGCGGGCCCCCCGAGGAACAGCGCGACTAGTGGTCCCACGGTTCGAGGTAACCCTTTCGCGCCGTGCACTGGTGCGCGCTGAGCTGCGCCCTCTCGAGATCCGGGTGGATGGCGCTGCGCTGCGCGTAACGCGGCGCTCTGACGGGTTCTTGCGGCTTGCGCTTCAGTCAGGCGAGACATTGACGGAGGCGCCGTCTTTGCCTGCGTTGATTGCGCGGCTTGAAGACTATTTCGAGCGGGCGCCTCTCGACCAGCTTGAACGTCTGACGCTGACAAATCTGAGTTTGCAGGTGAGCGATGGCCGGTTGGCCCGCTCGGTCACCTTATCGGACGGCGTCGCGCAGGTTTCTGTCGACCCCCGCAAAATCGCATTGTCGCTTGCGCTGGACCTGGAGGGCGCCCCGGCGGGGGCTGGCGCGGCGCTGCGGTTTGAGACCACGCGCAACACCCCGGACACGCGGATGACTCTCCGTTTAAGCGACCTGCCGGCCGAGCTTTTGTCGCGTCAGTCTCCCGCTTTCGCAGCGCTCTCTGCTTATGACGGGACGGTCAGCGCAAGGTTGGACGGGGCACTGGCCCCGGACGGTGCGCTTGCCGCGTTGGAGGGGGACGTCGAGCTTGGAGCGGGCAAGATTTCGGTGCCTTGGCAGGAAGCGCGGGTCGATGTCGAGAAGGCAGCGCTTGAATTGGGATATGACCCTGCGCTGAACAGGTTTCATTTAACAGCGTTTGAGCTGTCGACCGATCTTGGGGCCGGGCGCTTGTCCGGAAACGTAGATGTCTTGCCGCTTGATGCTGGGGAGATCTGGCCAGACATCCAGTTTGCGCTGTTTGGCGAGATCGATCGTTTGAAGCTGACGCCGAAGCTACGTAGCGACGCCGAGGATATGACTTTGCGCCTTGATGGGCGATTTGCAGCAAATGCCCGGCAACTTGACCTCGGATTGGTGCAGCTTGCCGACCTGCAAACAGGAATTCGGGCAACCGGCGGGGGGCGGGTAGAATGGCCGGCAGACGACAAGCCTCGACTTGCGCTGGACCTGCACATCCCGGAAGCATCCGCTCCGCGCGTTGCGCAATTCTGGCCTGCGCGGGGTAAAGGGGCAAAGCTGGGGCGGTGGCTGACAGAGAACGTTTCAGACGGCGTACTTCAGGATGCGTTCGTCGCACTGAGGATGACGCCAGGAGAGCGGCCTGTGCTTGGCGTAAGTTTCAGCTATGCAGACGCGGTTGTCAGAGTGTTGCCCGAGTTTCCTGTTCTGAACTCTGCGCGTGGTCATGCAACCTTGTTTGACAACAAATTCCTGATCCGTGTTGCGGAAGGCAGTTTTGCGACCGAGCAGGCGGGCGCGGTTTCTTTAGCGGGCTCGAGTTTCGAGGTCATGGATACGCGTATCAAGGGTGGGGACGCACGCTTGCGGTTGGAGATCGACGGCAAAGCCGAAGCGTTGCTGGATGTGCTCGCCCGACCTCCGGTTCGGCTTAAGGACCGGTTCACTCTGCCGCCGCAGGGGATTTCGGGCGCTGCAGACGGGCAAGCGGATTTTGAGATCACGCTTCGACGAGGGGCCCCCTTCAATCTCAACCGACTCAGAGTGGAGGCGCAAATACGAGATGCGCAGATCGCTGAAATCGCCCCCGAGCTTGACCTTCGGGACGGTCAGATCAACGTTGCGATCATGGGACCAGAGCTGAGCCTGTCCGGCTCCGGGTTGATAGAGCGTTTGCCGGTGACATTTGCTCTCGGCGCCCGGTTGGACGCATCGCAAAACTCTGGCGAGCCGACACTGATTTCCGGAACCGCGGAGCTTTCGGAGGACGGGCTTGGCAGCGTCGGCGTTTCGATTCCTCCGGGGGTTCTTGGGGGCGACAGTACTCGGGCGATCTACGACCTGACGCTCTTTGGGCCTGACCGTCCTCCGGAGTTGAAGGTGGCAAGCGAGCTTCGGGGAATGTCCATTCAGGTTGCGGAACTGGGATGGACAAAGCCTGCAGCACAAGCTGGCCGGGCGGAGCTTGATGTGGTGCTTGGAAATCCACCGCAGCTCGATCGCTTGGAATTGGATTTCGAGGGGTTTTCAGCCGCGGGTCGTGTGCAATTCGACGTAGATGACAATAGTCTTGCATGGGCGCAGATGGACCGGCTCGTCCTTGGGCAATGGTTAGACGTGCAGGCTGAACTGGTGGGCCGGGGGGCGGAGGTTGCTCCAACGTTTGCGTTGACCGGTGGGCGGCTTGATCTCAGGAAGCTGCCGCCGCGTGTAAGTGGTGCAACCTCTGGCGAAGGAGGCGCCTTCGCTGTGGAGTTGGACGAAGTGGTGGTCGGCGACACACTGGCATTACGCGATGTCAGAGGTACGGTTCTGATGGGGGCCGTTGTCTCCGGAACCTTGTCCGGCCAACTGAACGGGCGCGCTCCGGTCCGGGTGGAGCTGGGACCCGGGCCCAACGCGCGCCAAGCTGTGCGCGTTACCTCAAATGATGGTGGTGCTGTCCTGGCCGCCGCAGGGATCCTGTCAAATCTCCAAGGAGGTCCGATGGACCTGCTGCTTGAGGCCACCGGAGCCTCCGGCAGTTATACCGGGCAGCTTAAACTGGCGAGCACTCGGCTAATAGAAAGCCCTGCTGCGGTTGAACTGCTGTCCGCGCTGTCGATTGTTGGCTTGGTCGAGCAGCTGGCCAATGGCGGTGGGATTGGCTTTACCGAAGTATCTACCGGTTTGCAGATCACGCCCGAAGGTGTCGGCCTCCGCGATGGATTGGCCAATGGGCCTGCCCTCGGACTGACGTTCGAAGGTGTTGTTCAGCCGGATCGCGACCAGATCGCGCTACAGGGCGTTGTCTCGCCGGTCTATGTCATCAATTCGGTGGGGGGCGAATTGTTGGGCACGCCCGGAGAAGGCCTGATCGGCGTGAATTATCGCATTGAAGGCACCCGAGCCGCGCCGACGGTGACGGTCAACCCGCTCTCGGTCTTGACACCGGGTATCTTTCGGGACCTTTTCCGCCGACCCCCGCCACAGTTGACGCAATAGGCCGGACCTGCCCATGACCCTGACACTTGCCGATTTCGACTTCTCCTTGCCGGAGGAGTTAATTGCCACACGTCCGGTCTCTCCGCGCTCGTCCGCTCGGCTTCTCGTAGCGGACGGAATCGCGGCGATCCGTGACCGGCATGTGACTGATCTGGTGGATGAATTGCGGCCGGGGGATCGGCTGGTTCTGAACAACACCAAGGTGATCCCTGCACGGTTGTTCGGCGCGCGGACGCGGGATGCAGGGCAGGGGCCAGTGACAGCGAAAGTAGAGGTGACCCTCACGGAACCGGCGTTTAAGAGTGGCTGGTGGGCTTTGGCCAAACCTTTGCGCAAAGTCGCAGAAGCGGAGCGGATCGTTTTCTCTGACAATCTCAGTGCAGACGTGGCCGAAAAAACAGCTGACCGGCTGCGCTTGGAGTTCAATCTGATTGGTGAGGACTTCGATGACGCGCTCGCTGAAGCGGGCGCGATGCCCCTGCCGCCTTACATCGCCGGTAAGCGCCCCGCGGACGAGCGGGACAAGGACGACTACCAAACCATCTTTGCCCGCCATTCAGGTGCTGTCGCTGCGCCCACGGCGTCGCTGCATTTCGACGAGCCCTTACTTGCGGCTTTGCGTGCAAGAGGTGTCGAGATGTCTTTTGTCACGCTCCATGTTGGGGCAGGGACGTTCCTTCCGGTAAAGGTAGACGACGTGACCACTCACAAAATGCACGCCGAGTGGGGGGAGATCCCGGAACGCGCTGCCGCCGAGATCAACGCGACGCGCGCGGCGGGCGGGCGGATTATCCCGGTCGGCACCACAGCGCTCCGCCTTATCGAGACCGCAGCGCAGGCGGACGGGACCATTCCAGCCTGGGAAGGGGACACCGACATCTTCATTTATCCCGGCTACCGCTTTAAAATCACGGACGCGCTGATGACCAATTTTCACCTGCCGAAGTCCACGCTGATGATGCTGGTTTCGGCCCTCATGGGGCGGGAGCGCGTGATGGAGATTTACGCGCACGCCGTGGCGGAGAAGTACCGGTTCTTCAGCTACGGAGACAGCTCGCTTCTTGTTCCGCCGCGCCGCTAACCTTCGGCGATCTTGCCCAGCACACGCGCCCAGGACCGTGTGCCTTTGTGAAAGCTCTCGACATCGTATTTCTCATTCGGCGAATGCAGGCCATCATCATCCTTACCCCAGCCGGCAAGGATCGAGTCCATTCCGAGGATCGACTGGAAATACCCCGCGACCGGAATCGAACCACCGGCCGCGGTAAAGGTGGCGGGCAGGCCCCATTCCTCGGTCAAAGCCGCTTTGGTTTTGTCGAAGAGGGGGTGCTCCATTTGCATCATCGACGCTTTCGACGCCCCGTGGTCAACGAACTCCACCTCCATGTCTGGTGGCACAAGGCGGCGAACCTGTGCCTGGAATGCCGCGCAAATCTTGTACGGGTCCTGATCTCCAACCAACCGGAAGCTGATCTTGGCGGCAGCCTCTGCGGGCAGCACGGTCTTGAAGCCATCGCCCGCATAGCCACCCCGGATCCCGTTAAACTCGCAGGTCGGCCGCGCCCAGGTTGCCTCCAGCGCCGAAAACCCGTCTTCGCCGGCCGGATGCGACAAGCCCACGTCCCCAAGAAAGGTGGCCGTATCAAAGCCAAGGGATCCCCACTCGGCACGCCGTTCTGGCGAAAGCTCCGGAACGCCGTCATAGAACCCCGGGATCGTCACGCGGCCGCTTTCATCGTGGAGGCTGGCAAGAATATGCGACAACACCTTGATCGGGTTCGCCGCCGCGCCGCCGTAGTGTCCTGAATGCAAATCACGAGAAGCGCCGCGGAGGATGATTTCCTGCCCCAGCATTCCCCGCAGAGAGGCGATAATTGCGGGCACTTTGTCGTTGAAGAGCCCGGTGTCGCAGATCAACGCCACTTCCTTCCGGAGCTCGTCTGCGTTCTCCTCAAGGAACGGGATCAGGGAAGGGGACCCGGACTCTTCTTCGCCCTCGAAAAAAAAGGTGACCTTCACGGGCAAACGCCCGTGTTCCGCGATCCAGTTGCGGCAGGCTTCGACGAAGGTCATTAACTGGCCCTTGTCGTCTGCGGTGCCGCGCCCCCGGATCACCTTGCCCTTGGGGGTATCCTGAAGTTCCGGCTCGAAAGGCGGCGTGTCCCACAGATCCAGTGGGTCTACAGGTTGCACGTCGTAGTGGCCATAAAACAGAACCTCTGGTCCGTCGCCGTCGAGATGCCCAACCACCATGGGGCGACCCGGGGTCGGACGTTTCGACGCATCCGCGCCGATCGATTGCAGTTCTTCGACCAGCCAGTCTGCCGCATCGTCGCAGGCATCGTTGTAGGCAGGATCGGTCGAAATGGACGGAATGCGCAAAAGCGCTTGGAGTCTTTGTATTGCTTGGGGAAGATCTTGGTCGATGCGGGCAAGAACAGGGGTTACAGTCATGGTTTCCTTGGGATATGCAGCCAGTCGGACGATGCGCGTACCCTAGCTGCCCGGATTGGAGTGTCCAGCGCCGCTGTGCGACCAAGGTGTTGGGCGCCAACTTGATCTCGGTCAAAGCAGCGGCATTTTGCGCATTGTTACTTTCAAGCTGAGCGGCCTAGCTTTGGCCAGTCATCGATACCTTAAGGCCCACGGAGCGACCCTTGGACTACACCGGACACCTAGACACAGCCCTTCAGCGTTTACATGACGAAGGTCGGTATCGGACCTTCATCGACATCGAGCGCCGCAGGGATGCATTTCCTCACGCTGTTTGGACGCGCCCGGATGGTACACAAAAGAACATCACGGTGTGGTGCGGGAATGATTACCTCGGTATGGGCCAGCACCCGGTTGTTCTGAGCGCAATGCATGAGGCGCTGGACGCAACCGGCGCCGGGTCCGGCGGCACCCGCAATATTTCGGGCACAACCGTCTATCATAACGCTCTGGAAGCTGAGCTTGCCGATTTGCACGGCAAGGAAGCGGCCTTGCTGTTTACATCGGCGTACATCGCCAATGATGCCACACTCTCGACCCTGCCGGTTCTCTTTCCGGGGCTCCACATCATCTCGGACGAGTTGAATCACGCGTCGATGATCCAAGGCATCCGGCATGCCAACTGTCCGAAACATATCTTCCGCCACAACGACCTTGATCATTTGCGGGAGATTTTGCTGAGCCTTCCCGCTGACGCTCCCAAAGTGATCGCGTTCGAATCCGTCTACTCCATGGACGGCGATTTCGGTCCGATTGCTGAGATTTGCGACCTCGCGGATGAATTTGGCGCGCTGACCTATATCGACGAGGTCCACGCAGTGGGTATGTACGGCCCTCGTGGTGGTGGTGTGTGCGAGCAACTTGGCCTGATGGATCGGATCGATATTATCAACGGAACGCTCGGAAAGGCTTTCGGCGTAATGGGCGGCTACATCGCTGCATCCGCGAAAATGGTCGATGCAGTAAGGTCTTATGCGCCGGGCTTCATCTTCACGACCTCGATCCCGCCGGTGGTGGCAGCCGGCGCTGCCGCTTCTGTGCGCCACCTGAAGACGGATACGAATCTCCGCGAGGTGCATCAGTGCCGCGCCCGTGTTCTGAAACTCCGGCTGAAAGGCATCGGTCTTCCGATCATCGACCATGGGAGCCATATTGTCCCCGTGATCGTTGGCGATCCTGTCCACACGAAAATCATTTCGGACATGTTGCTGGAGAATAACGGCGTCTACGTCCAGCCAATCAACTTCCCGACCGTCCCGCGCGGCACCGAGCGCCTACGCTTCACGCCGTCGCCGGTTCATACGCCGGAGATGATTGATGACCTAGTGCGCGCTATGGATGGATTGTGGAGCCATTGTGCCCTGTCTCGGCAACAACTCACCGCCTAAAATTTTCTTTCTGCCGTCAAATTCTTAATGTGATATCGTGTACTCTAGGCAGAGTACGTGCGAATCGGCGATAAGTTCGAACAAGCACATAAAAAGGCAGGTGTAATGATCGGGCGCAAACCTCAGCGCACGGACGGCGGATCGTCAAGCCTTCGCGGTTTTGACGACTATGACCTGTCGCTTGGCGACGTGATGCGAGGGGAGCGTGCGACGCTTGGCAAGTCGCTACTCGATGTCCAGCGCGAGCTCCGGATCAAAGCGAACTACATCGTCGCCATTGAAAATGCCGATCCGTCTGTTTTCGATACGCCCGGGTTCATCGCTGGGTACGTGCGGTCGTATTCGCGGTATCTCGGGCTCGACCCCGACTGGGCGTTCGAAAAATTCTGTGATGAAAGTGGCTTCTCCGGCGTTCATGGCATGCAGCCTGAAGCGAGTTCGCCAAAAGCGGTCGAGCCGTCGGCACTGAACAAGAAATCCAGTTCGAAGGCATCTATTGAAGATCCTCTGTTAGCCTCCGCGCGCAGTCTTTCACCGGTGCAGGAGCCTTTCTTTTCATCCCTCAACCCGGGCGCTTTGGGCTCGCTGCTGGTGCTGGTTAGCCTTATTGGGGGCCTCGGCTACGGCGCATGGAGCGTCCTGCAGCAAGTACAACGCGTAACAATGGTTCCCGTTGAGACCGCGCCAGGTGTTGTGGCGACCGTTGATCCCCTCGCGCCTGCCGCCCGAGCAGGTGACACGGAAGAGCTTTCTGAGCTAGAGGCCCCTTCGCCCGAAGCTTTTGACCGGCTCTATCGCCCGCAAGCACTCGATGTGCCGGTCATTGCATCGCGCGATGGACCAATCGCGACGATTGACCCCAACGCAACAGGCCTCTGGCGCGAACCGGCGGCGCCTCCAGCACCACAAGTGGCTGAGTTTGATCCGTCGGACGTTGATCCGGGCCTTCCGGCTGTTCAGGTCACGACACCGCCGCCGCCCGAAGTTACACTTGTCGCAGTGAACCCGGCTTGGGTCAGGGTGCGTTCGGCAGACGGGACAATCCTTCTCGAAAAGGTCATGGAGCGCGGGGAAAGTTTTGTTTTGCCTGCCTCTGAAGATCCGGCAACCTTGCGAGCGGGAAACTCAGGCTCCGTTTATTTCCTTGTGGATGGCGAACCATTTGGTCCCGCAGGGCAAGCAGGCTCTGTCGCGTCGAACATCGCGTTGTCGCGGGATGCCCTTCAAGAGGACTTCGCTCGCGTGGACCTGAGCGCCGATCCCACTATGGCAGAGATCATTGCGGTGGCTGAAGCCAGCTTGAGTGCTCCGGAAGAAAGCCCATCCGAGTAAATACCCCGACACCATAGCGGATCACTCGCATCGGCCTCGGGCTATATTAATTCATCCGAAGGTATCGCGGCGTTGCCTCTGTGGCGCGTGTCGCGTACCGTTACAGGTGGACTGTCAGACGGATTAATCCCATGTCGCTCAACGCTGTGCGCCCATGGCGCAACATCTACCGCCGTAAAAGCCGTCAGATCATGGTGGGCAATGTCCCAGTGGGGGGCGATGCACCGATTTCGGTGCAGACGATGACCAATACGCTGACCCCGGATATCAAAGCCACTGTTGCGCAAGTGCAGGCTGCAGCAGAAGCCGGCGCTGACATCGTCCGCATTTCTGTGCCGGATCAGGACAGCTCCGCGGCGCTGAAAGACATCGTGCGCGAAAGCCCGGTGCCGATCGTGGCGGATATCCATTTCCATTACAAACGTGGGATCGAAGCCGCGGAAGCAGGTGCAGCTTGCTTGCGTATCAATCCAGGCAATATCGGGGATGAAAGCCGCGTTAAGGAAGTCATCAAGGCAGCGCGCGATCACAACTGTTCAATCCGCATCGGCGTGAATGCAGGCAGTCTTGAAAAGCATCTGCTGGAAAAGTACGGCGAGCCGTGCCCCGAAGCGATGGTCGAGTCAGGGCTTGATCACATCAAGATCCTGCAAGACAACGACTTTCACGAGTTCAAGATCTCCTGCAAGGCGTCGGACGTGTTCTTGGCTGCTGCGGCCTACCAGGCACTCGCAGACGCAACCGATGCGCCGATCCATTTGGGGATTACCGAAGCCGGAGGCCTGGTCTCTGGCACGATAAAATCGGCCATTGGCCTCGGCAATCTGCTGTGGATGGGCATTGGCGACACAATCCGCGTCAGCTTGAGCGCAGATCCGGTGGAAGAAGTTAAAGTCGGCTACGAGATCCTGAAATCCCTCGGGCTGCGCCATCGGGGCGTGAACATTATCTCGTGCCCCTCCTGCGCTCGGCAGGGGTTCGATGTGATCAAGACTGTCGAGGCGCTGGAGTTGCGTCTCGAGCACATCAAAACTCCGATGAGCCTGTCCATTATCGGCTGCGTGGTGAACGGCCCTGGTGAGGCGTTGATGACCGATGTTGGCTTTACCGGCGGTGGTGCAGGGGCAGGGATGGTCTATCTGGCAGGCAAGCAGAGCCACAAGATGTCGAACGACCAGATGATTGATCACATCGTAGAGCAGGTTGAGAAAAAGGCCGCCGAGCTTGATGCAGAACAGGCGGCTGCGGCGGAAGCTGCCGAATAAACTCTGCAGCGATATTGTCAGACGTGGCTGGGGCTTGCTGCGTCCAGCTGCCGGGCAAGTGCGCAGAATTCCTCCAGCGAGACAGTCTCAGCCCGTCGCGTCGGATCGATGCCAACCTCGTTGAGTTGTGCTTCGATGTCCCCGGAAATACCTTTCAGGCTGGCCCTCAGCATTTTGCGTCTCTGATTGAAAGCTGCTGCAACGAGGCGTGAGAGCGTGGTGGGATTGGCCGGATAGCGTGGTGCAGGCAAAGCACGCAGATGCACCACCGCTGAGTGGACTTTGGGGGCGGGTACAAAGGCTTGCGGCGGCAGGGTCAGGGCAATCTCCGCGTCGGTTCGCCATTGCGCGAGGATGGCAAGCCGGCCGTACGCTTTAGAGCCGGTCTTTGCGACAATGCGTTCAGCAACTTCCTTTTGGAACATCAAGGTCAGGGAGGTCCAGAATGGTGGCCATACGGCGGGTGTCAGCCAGCGCACCAATAGCTCTGTTCCGACATTATAGGGTAGGTTTGCCGCAATATGGATGGGAGGGGTGAGGTGGCCAAGCGGATCTACGTCCAGAGCATCACCACTGATGACCTCCAGCCGGCCGGGATACGCCTCGGCAACTTGCGAAAGAGCAGGCAGACAGCGTTCGTCCTTCTCGATGGCCAGCACTTTGCGGGCACCGCTGGCCAGCAGCCCACGTGTCAGACCTCCGGGGCCAGGTCCAATCTCCAGAACATCCGCCGCGCTTAAGTCGCCCGGTACCCGGGCAATTCTGGCAGTGAGGTTCAAGTCCAGCAGAAAATTCTGCCCGAGCGATTTTTTTGCGCTCAGGCCGTGTTCCGCAATCACCTGTCGCAGCGGAGGGAGCGTGTCGATTTGTGCCATCAGACAGCGCGCGCGCGGGCCATATCGGCCGCCATCCGCAAGGCTGCGATCAGGCTGCTCGCGTCAGCAGCATCCTGTCCCGCTTTGTCGAGTGCAGTGCCATGGTCCGGAGAAGTGCGGATAAAGGGGAGGCCAAGCGTCACGTTAACCCCGCCGGCAAAATCGATGGTTTTGATCGGGATCAGCGCCTGATCATGATACATGGCGATGGCTGCGTCATACTCCGTCCGGGCGGCTGCGTGGAACATGGTATCTGCAGAGTGGGGACCACTCAGCTGATAGCCTTCCGCGCGCAAATCCTCCAACAGATCCGCAATCCAGTCGCGTTCTTCCGTTCCGATTTTACCGCCTTCCCCCGCATGCGGATTGAGACCAGCAACCGCGATGCGTGGCGACGGGATGCCAAAATCCTGCCGGAGCCCGGCGGCTGTGAGCCGTACCGTTTTCCCAAGCAGTTGCGGGCTTAGAGCGGCGGGCACTTCTGAAAGAGGTATGTGAATCGTGGTTGGTACAACGCGCAGATCTGTGCAGGCCAGCATCATCACCACGTCCACGTCGCCGGCAAGATGAGCGAGAAACTCCGTATGTCCCGGAAACGCAAAACCCGCACCATCGGCAAGGGCTTTCTTGTGGATGGGCGCGGTACAGAGACCGCTGGCGGCTCCTGAGTGTGCGAAGGCAACACCCTGTTCGATGGCCGCTACCACGCCAGCCGCATGTGAGGGATTGGGCTGGCCGGGCCGGAGCGGGCCAGCAAAGGCCAGTGGCAGAACCGGCAGAGCTTCGATGCAGACCGCAAGGGCGTCTTTGGGATCGGCAATCACCGACACGGGCGTGCCAGGCATGTGCAGATCAATATGTTCCGGATCTCCAATATAGAAGAAAGGCACCTCGGCGCGCAGTTCAGCCCAAGCCTTAACCGCGACCTCGGGGCCGATACCAGCCGGTTCACCACAGCTCAGGGCAATCGGCGCATCCGGGTTAACGGACGATCTTCGCATCTGCCTTCAATTCTTCAAGATAGCTGTCCGCATAGCTTGCAATGCGTTGCCCGACCAATTGGTTTCGCACTTGATCAAGGCCGACTTCTTCCACGGTGGCACTCACGCGTGAGCACAGCATCAGAAAACGGGGACCGGCAGAGGTGCTAATTTGTGCGCTCTCGTTGGCGTCGAGTCTCTGGATTGCCGTGGCAACGGGACCAGGTAAGGATCCGGTCGGGACTGTTTCGCGGATCAAGGAGCCTTGGGGCATTTCTCGGGCAATCGGATAAAGCTCGTCACAGGTATCAACCTTTCCGGCGAGCTCTGCTGTGCGCGCCGCGGCCTCGGTGGGGTCAAGCGGTAAAGCAAGCAACGCATATTCTACAGAGATGGCGCCCGGCGCCTGCGCGCGGCGTTCCTCGAGCGCGCGGACCTGAAACACCGCAATTGCCTGCGGACCGATGGGGTAGACCTCTGAGATTTCGCCAGGAGCAAGCGTCAGCAGGCTGGAGGCTATCTGAGGCGGAAGTTCAGACAAATTTATCCATTCGCGTTGGCCTCCAGTCGCGCGTGTGGGGGCCACTGAAAACCGGCGCGCAGCTTCGGAAAACTGTGCCTGCGTCCGAACTGTCTGCTGGATCTCTTCCGCAATCGCGATCGCCTGCGCCTCCATATCGGGCGTTTGCGTTGGCAGAACGACCTCCGCCAACAGAATTCGAGCGCCCGACCGCGTCGCCGACAGCGCAAGCGCTCTGTCAAGCTCCGCATCCGAGATTGCAGCACGAGGTCCGAAGGCACCGCGAACAAATGCGTTCCAGGCCAGGCCTGCCTCGACGAAGTCACGGAACGTTTGCGAGTCGACGCCGCTTTCGTCGAGCACTGTGAGGAACTCAAGCGTTGTCAGGTTGCCCCGCTGCGCAAACTCTTCGAAGGCAACTTCCAACTCATCCTGTGTGATTTCAACCCCAGCTGACTCGGCTGCCTGCATCTTCAGCCGGTCTTCAATCAACGCTTCCTCGGCGGCAGCAAAAGTGGCACCAGGAAAACGTAGCGCCTGCAGCAGCAGTAACCGCTGCTCAAGCTCATATTCCGTGATCATGTCTCCATTCACGGTAACGGCGGGCGTGAAGGATTGCGCCGCCGCCGAGACCGGCAAAAGCAGCGCGAAGCAAAACGAGAGGAAGCGTTGGGTCATCATATGCGTCTGGTTTTAAAGGGTGCACCTGCTTGCGCGGCGCGGATTGTTTGGGTCGGACCCGAAGCCGTTGAGAGAAAACGTTATCCCGAAGTCCGTGGTGTCGCGGAGATTAGCGGACGAAGCCCAGTCGCGCGATAGCGAAAAGTCGACCGTGATGCAATCACTGCGGTAAGTAAGACCAAGTTCTGCCTCGCGTGGGCGGGAGTTTTCGGCGTCGTAGGTGTATTCGAAATCCCCCCGCCAGTTCGTGTTGAACTGTCGGTAACCTCCGAGGCGCAATTCATTCGTGTTCTCGTTCCGGTTTTCCAATAGGGACTCCCGGAGCCACGTGTATGTGAGATCCACGCCGGACGTGCCTGTATTCCAATCGAGCCGGAGCGCATTCTTATCCACCGTGAAGTCTGTGCCGTACTGAGCGCGGTTGATGAGATCAAGTCCAAAAGGGGTTTCAAGCTTGATCGTTGTAAGCCAGTCAGACGCGCTGTCGCTGGGATCAACACCGGGGATAAACCCGTCGCCACGCCCTTCGCGAAAGACGCGCCCAACCGTCACCGTGCTGTCCCAACCATTATCTGCGTAACGCGTCCAAACCAGTCCCAGGTTCGCACGCCAACCGCTTTCAAGACGGTCGCGACCAGAGAACCGGTTCGATTGGAACAGGCTGACCTCGTCGAACTCTACGGTCTGACTGTCTTCGTTGGGGACGGGCTTATCTGTGACGCGCGACCAAATAAGCTGGCCAACGGGTTCGAGAATATGCTGCGCCGTTGCAGTTCGTTTTTGCAGGGGCCACCGCAGTTCAGCTCCGACGCTTGGTGTGGTTCGTATGATGCTGGAATTAAACCGAGAATCTTGCTCAATATCATAGGCGTCTATTGCCAGTTCTCCAACAGCGGTGCCGACCATACCCAGCGAGTTGGTCCAGCTACGGCGCCAGTCGGCGATACCGCTAAGACGTACGCTGTCCCTGCCGAGAACGTCTGCATCCGACGTCCGCGTGAGACCCAACAAAGACAATTGAAATTCTGCCTGGCCGCCGATGAGAGCCGGCGTCATACGGTAATTGTATTGCCCGTCAAGAACGTAGCGAGGGATAAGGTCGTTGTCTTCATCTTCACGAAATGAGGTGAGATAGCTCCCTGTGACGCGAAACAGGTCGTTCTTCCGGGTCCGAGAGAGCTCAACCGCGCTTTCCAGTCGGTCTTTGTCATCAAAGCCATAGTCGCGGAAGTAGTTTCTGTCGCTGACCGTTTCCAAATCAAACGACAGTACAAACCCCATGGGCAGTCTGAAATTCGCATCAAAAGTTGCAAGCCCGCGATCGCCGTCTTCTAGTTCGTCCCGCGTATAGTAGCCATCAAAAACGAGCTCCCCATTTTTGAAAGCCTGTCGGTAGCGGAGGCCGAGGGTCTTTGAATTCTCGGAGGTCACCGCTGGACTTACTGTCAGGTCACGCTGATCGTCGAGCACGATAAAATACGGGGTTTCAATACCAAATCCCAGCTTGTTCGTTGAGCGAAACCGCGGATAGAGAAACCCGGTTGCGCGCTCAAGAGTAGGGTCAGGGGCGCGAAATCGGGGAAGATAGAACACCGGTGTTCCCGCCACTTCGAAAGTGGCGTTTTCGAAGTAGATCTGTTGCTCCAGCTGATCATGAATGATGCGCTCGGCGCGGATCTGCCAGAGCGGGACACTCTCGTCCGCGCATATTTCGCAGCTCGAGGCTACCGACTGATACATCTGTGTAAATCGGCCCTGGGTGCGCCTGATTTCTGTGGCCGCGATCTGCATCTGCTGATCGAGAACAAGGCGCGCGCTTCCCAGGATCCCGTCTGAAAGAGAGCGATCGAGTTCTGCCTGATCTGCCAGCAACAGCACCCGCCCGCTGGCGTCTGTCAACCGGATCGGGCCTTCTATCGTCAGACGGTCTTCAGTCTGATCATAGACCACGGCATTGGCCTGAATGCGATTGCCGTCGTAGTACACTTCAACCGCGCCCTCAGCCCGCAACTGACCTTCCTGATCTGTCAGAACACGATCCGCAATCAGCGTCGCCGGCGGTTGTGCAGGTACTTCGTCCTGTGCGATCGCACTGCCAGCGTGCAGCGCTGAAAGCCACAAAGCCGCAAGTAAGCTGGAATGCCGGGATCTCATACTAGCCGTCTTCTTGATGAAGAAGCAAAGCGAGCGCCAATGAAATCCCGGCAATCGGAGGGAACCATGCCGCTGCGAGTATCGGTATTTTGTTCGTCTCCCCAAGGACTTGCGCAAAGCTTTTGAGAAAGTACATGGCAAAACCCAGCAGCACCGCGAACAATACCATCATTCCGGTCCGTCCAAAGCGGGTATGGCGCATTGTGAATGCGGCACTGATAAGCACCATCGACACCATGAACAAAGGCGCCGCCAATTCGGTATGAAGCCAAACACGATGGGAGCGAGCGGCAAATCCCGCTTTTTCCAGCCGTTCGATAAAGGCTGGCAGTTCCCATATGGGCACGGCGGAGGGCTCCCCAATGCTATCCCGGATCTGATCGAGTGTCAGTTCCGTGGGCACCCGTTGCCACGGCACCGACTGGCTGGTTGGCCGGCCGCTGGCCTTTTCATCAAGGTCCCAGACAACGGCTCCTGTCAAATCCCAAGCCCCGGGCATCAGTTCTGCCTTGGTCGCAGCGAGACGCTGCACGGGCTGGCCGGATTGATCGAAGCCAAGAAAGGTTGGATTGTAGAGAGTGGTGCCATCCTGACTGGTTGATGCAGCATGGATTACCATTTGTCCGTCCAGCGTTGTCTGACGCAACCAAAGTCCATTCTGACTGAGCGAGAGAACGGAGCGGCCCCGCATGTCGTCGCGCTCTTCGTCCGCAATACGCGACGTTGCAGCGACAATCGGATTGAACACGCTAATAAAGAAACCGCCCAGCAACAAGGCCATGGAAACGGGCGCGATCAGGCTTCGAATGGCTGATCTTCCCGCGGCGCGGGTGACGATGAGTTCGGATGTACGGGCCATCTTCAGGAAGAGAGAGATGGTGGCAAACAGCGCTATCAGCGGAACAATTTCGTAGAGCTTTCCGGGGGTATCGAGGAACGCAAAATACATCGCTTGCTGTAGCCCAAACCCGTCTGTTCGGATCTTTCGAATGTTCTCAACGACATCGGCCAGCATCATGATGCCGAAGAACACGAAGAAGATCGCAAAAAAGCTCAGCAGGAACCGACGGGCGAAATAGAACTGAAGCGTCATTTTGCCGACGCCTCAACTTTGCGGTGGAGCCAGCGTTTGACTGGCGGTGGGTGATCCGCAAGCCACAGCAGCAGCAGCACCGCCATCAGTCCGGCAAGGACTGGAACATAAACGACGGGCCATGCCCCTGCCGTCGTCAGTGCGACTTCTTCTGCGAAATTCACGCCGACCTGAAGCACGACGTTGAGCGCGATGCCCCCGGCCACCTGATACCAAAAGCCAAACCGGCTGAAGCCGCCGACCAAGAGGGCAGCAAATCCCAGAACGGCGTTAATGATCGCCAACATCGGGGTGGCAAATCGCGTGTGTAGTTCATGCTCAAAGGCGGCTTGCGATGTGCCAATCAAGGTTATGAGGTCTGGATCTCGTTCGATAAGGGTTTTGGTCGCGTAACCCCGCAGGTCGCGAAGTACGGGTTCTCCCTCGCTCTCTGTTTTTCCCAGCCCAAGCGAGAAATTCTCAAACCTTAAAGTCGACAGGGACCCGTCGAGTTCCATTTGCTGCGCCAGACCAGAAATGAGCACCAGTTGTGGTCCTTGCTCAGAGCGCACAAGAAGAGCCTCTTCTGCTGTGTAAATGACGTTGCTCTCGGGGACCCGCGCATCTGCCAGTAGTACGCGATTGAGAACCCCTTCGTCGGAGATGTCTGAGACAAAGAGCGTTACGCCCGGGAGAGGGGTCAAGAAACGCCCTTCGTCGAGCAATTGTGCCCCGAAATCCTCCGCCAGGCTGCGTTCGAGCTCAGCGATCTGCGTTCGGCTGTTTGGGATGAGGGCGTGAGCAAGCACAAGCATGAGCAGCGCTGCCATGGTGCCCATCATGAAGGCGGGACGCGCAGTCCTGAAAGCACTTACACCAGACGTTTGCAGAGCCACGATCTCACTGTCCGAGACCATCCGGTTGCCGGTTTGGATCGCGGCCGCAAAGACACAGACCGGCAGGATAAGATAGATTAGGTAAGGCAGTGTAAGCACAGAGAGTTCCAGGAAGACAGCAAGGCTTTCGCCGTTTCCGACAAGCTTGTCGAACAGGCGTGCTGCGCGGCTGATCCAGAACACGAGGACAAGCACAACGGTGAAAAAACCGAACGTGACCGTCAGCCGGCCGAGAGTGTAACGGTCATAACGGGCGAGCATCTCGCAGCGGGGGTCCTTAGAGCAGCACAGTGCTTTCGCCGCACCCTAAGCGAAAGATCTCTTGGGGAAAACCCAACATATTCTGCAGTCAGGCGATGCGCTGGCCTTCGCTGGAGCCTCGGTCTAGGGTGCCGCAACTTGAAAAATGACAGGGATTCCCATGACCAAACTGGCCCAGATTAGCATTTCTGAAACCGACCTGGATGCGCTTGCATCTGCCACGGGCAAGATCGCGCTTCTGGTGCCGGAGACGGGCACGCTTGATCCTGCAGCGAAACGGGTAAACAAGCTTGCCAAGGGGGCAGTAGCGCGGGCTGTCGGATCAGAGGCGTTCGAGAAGCTGAAAACCGGTGACGTGTTGCGCTTGGCGTATCCAGCGGGTCTGGAGGCAGATGCGATCATCGTGGTCAAATTGCCGAAGAAGGTAACCGCCTTGGAGGCGCGCAAAGCCGGAGCCAGACTCGGAAAAGCCCTGAGCAAAGAGGGCCTGACGCTGTGCGCAGGTGGACATGCACGTGCGGCGGAACTGGCGTATGGCGCGACGCTGCGAGCTTACAGTTTCACCGAACGGAAGACCAAGGATGACGACGAGCTTGGTTCCATGTCCGTCATGGTGTCGAAGCCCGACAGCGTCGAGGCAGCTTACGCAGATCTGCGGGCGGTGGCGGATGGCGTGTTCTTTACACGTGATCTGGTAAATGAACCGGCCAATCACCTGACCACCGTCGAGTTCGCGGACCGGTTGCTCGCAATGAAAAAGCTGGGACTCGAGGTCGAAGTCCTGGAAGAAGCCGATATGGAAAAACTCGGCATGGGCTCGTTGCTCGGGGTCGGGCAGGGGTCCGAGAGCCCCTCCAAGATTGTCATCATGAAATGGATGGGCGGCGGCGACGAGAAACCTTTTGCGCTGGTTGGAAAGGGCGTGGTGTTCGACACCGGTGGTATTTCCATCAAGCCAGCCGGCGGGATGGAAGACATGACGATGGATATGGGCGGGGCAGGTGTCGTGTCCGGCGTGATGCGCGCATTGGCGTTGCGCAAGGCCAAAGCCAATGTCGTCGGGTTGGTTGGGCTTGTGGAGAACATGCCTGACGGCAAAGCACAGCGCCCGGGCGATGTCGTGACCTCGATGAAAGGGGATACGATCGAGGTGATAAACACTGACGCTGAAGGCCGTCTCGTTCTGGCAGATGTGATGTGGTACGCGCAGGAAACCTTCGAGCCCGTGGGAATGATCAACCTCGCCACGCTGACCGGGGCGATCATCATTGGTCTTGGCCATGAGAATACAGGCGTGTTCTCGAATTCGGACGAACTGTCTGCAGACTTCATCAAGGCCGCTGCAGCTGAGGGCGAGGGCGCCTGGAGGATGCCGATGGGCCCGGCCTATGACAAGCTGCTCAAGTCGCGTGTTGCGGATATGAAAAACGTCGGCGGCCGTGCTGCCGGCTCGATCACGGCAGCACAATTTCTTGGCCGTTTCGTGAAAGAGGATGTCCCGTGGTGCCATCTGGACATAGCCGGTACGGCTTCGCTGAAATCTGAAACTGATTACGCGCCCACTGGGGCGACCGGCTGGGGTGTACGTGCGCTCGACCGCCTTATCCGGGATCACTACGAGGGTTAGAATGGGCGCGGTCTATTTCTACCACATGACCCGGACGCCGCTTGACGCGACCCTCCCGGTTTTGTTGGAGAAATCGCTGGCCGCAGGCTGGCGTGTCGCCGTGCGGGGACCCGACCGGGCGCAGTTGGAACATCTCGACGAACTTCTATGGCTGCGGCCGGAGGAAGGGTTTCTGCCACATGGATTGGACGGTGGAGAGCACGACCTGCAGCAGCCGGTGCTGCTGGGAACAGATCCGGCTCTGGCGGACCGTCAGGCCCTGATCTGTGTGGGGGGCGCTGCCCCCGCGCCGGAGGAAGTCGCGGGTCTTGAACGCGCTTCGATCCTTTTTGATGGAACCGATGCCGCCGCCGTAGAGACCGCGCGCGCGCATTGGCGCAGTCTGACCGGAGCGGGTTGCAAGGCCCAGTATTGGAGCCAGGAATCCGGTAGTTGGGACAAGAAAGCGGAAACCTGAGCTGAAAAGGCCGCGCACTCGGCGCGGCCTTTGCCACTGTGTCACAAGGCTCAGTCTGCGCCGCGCACGGGTATTGCGCCGCCCTTCGGATGGAACATTTTCTGTATGAAGAAGATCGCCACCGCGAGGCCTACGCCGATCAGGTCAGAGATGATCCCGCCTTCAATCAGCATCAGAGCGGCCAGGACCAGTCCCAGCCGCAGGAACCACGCGGCGCGTCCTCCCATGAACCACCCCTGGACGCCTGAGCTGAGGAAGAATACACCCACGACGGCTGTCGCACCTGCGCGCAGGACCTCGGGCCATGTGCCATCCATCAGGATTGCGGAGTTGTAGAAGAACATGAAGGGCACAACGAAGGCGGCGATCCCGATCTTGAAGGAGGTCACCGACGTTTCCATCGGGTTAGCCCCGGATATCCCGGCGGCTGCATAACTCGCCAATGCCACCGGCGGCGTGATGGCCGAGAGCACAGCGAAGTAGAAGACGAAGAAATGCGCTGTCAGCTGCGGAATTCCCAGTTGGACGAGGCCCGGGGCCACGACCGAGGCTGCCACTGCGTAGGCGGCCGTCGTCGGCATGCCCATGCCCAGCAGGATTGCAATGCACATCGCGAAGAACAACGCCAGAAGCTGCGAGGCGTCGGCAATGCCCAGAAGCACGGCCGAGAAACGCGCGCCAACTCCGGTCAGGGAGATCACGCCCACAATAATGCCCGCACAGGCACACACCGCGATGATTTGCACGGACATTACGCCGGCCAACTCGAAGGCTTTCACAATTGACCTGAGCCCCATCCGGTTCGGTGTGAGCCATGAGACGACGGCCGCAGCAACCGTGGCCAGGGTCCCGGCGCGGATCACCGAGTAGCCCATGAAGAGCGCGTAGATCAGGATGATGATCGGGATGAACAGGTAAATCTGCCGGACCATCTTGTTGAACTTCGGCAGTTCATCCTCGGACATGCCCCGCATGCCCAGCTTGGCGGCTTCCATGTCCACCATGAAATAGACCGACACGAAGTACAGAATCGCGGGGATCACGGCTGCCAGCGCGATCTCCGTATAGGGAATGCCTGTGATCTCGGCCATGATGAACGCACCAGCGCCCATGATCGGCGGCATAATCTGCCCGCCCGTGGAGGCTGCAGCCTCCACTGCGCCGGCAGTTTTCTTGTGATAGCCCACCTTCTTCATTAGAGGGATTGTCAGGGACCCTGTGGCCACCACGTTCCCGGCCGAAGTGCCGTTGATCATGCCCATGAGGCCCGAGGCAAAGATCGCCACTTTTGCGGGACCGCCGCGTGCACGTCCGGCAGCGGCGAAGGCGAAATTCACGAAGTAGTCGCCGACTTTCGATGCTTGCAGGAAGGCGGCAAAGATAATGAACAGGATGATATAGGTCGACGACACCGCTGTGGTCGGCCCCAAAATCCCCGCGTCGGTGTAAACCTGGCTGAAGAAGCGTTGCCATGTAATCGCAGGCGCGTTAAGGAAGCCGGGCATATACTGGCCGACAAAGACATAGCACAGGAAGATGCCGGCGATAACGATCAGCGCCATGCCTGCGACACGGCGGGTGAGCTCCATGATCAGTGCGGTGCCTGCAACCGCAGCCATCGAAATGCCGATAGGTGCAAAAGGCGTCCCGGTCGAGTTACGCATCAACGTGCCGTAAATGGTGATCAGATACGCCGCCACGGCTATGCCGCAGACCGCCAGAACGGCGTCTGGTGCGGCAAAACCCGGTCGGGCGCGCCGGTGAAACCAGCTTAGAACGATGCTGCCAAAGGTCGCCACGATAAGCGGCAGACCATAGAGATAGGTTTCTTTGAATTTGATGCCCTCGTCGATCCCATTCCACATCACACCGCCCTTGATGTCAGATGCGAAGGACAACGCCATGACAAGCGACAAGACCGCCGGAATCATTAAGACATAGGCGATATACCCCAGGACAGGCGTTTCCTTATCCTCGGAGGGAAAGTTCGCATTGGCGGCAAAGAGCGTGAACCCGAGGGCCAGCGCACCGGCGATGTGCACGATACGGAAATTCCACGTCTCCATCGGGAAGGTCGGCAGCAAGGGCACGGAAACGCCGGTCCATTCGGAAATCGACAAACCGTTGAGGGCTGCCATGTGGAACGCTGCATAGAACGCGGCATAGGCGCTAACGATCGCTAGGTTGCGCCCGGCATACATGCGGCGGTTCGATTCGACGGGTTCTTCATCGACGCCTTCGGCGATCAGGTGATCGTCTTCTTGTGCGGTGTGATCTGTCATGTCCCTCGCTCCCGGTTTGACGCCTTGGCGCCTGCGCGCGGCTCCTCCTGCGCATCTATACAAAAGGCCGCCCCCCGTGGAGCGGCCCTTCGCTTAGTGTAGCTTACATGCCGTGGATCATGTCATCCGGGATTTCGGCTCCAGCGTTTTCCTTGAACCAGGCTGCTGCACCCGGGTGCCACTTGAGAACACCGTTCTTGTCCCAGTTCTCCGGCAGGGTGGAGCGGGCCGCCTTGTGGATGCCGACCATGCGCTCGTTGTCAGACATGACGATGTCGACGACTGCGTTCACAAAGGTCTCAGGCAGATCACAATTGGCGATTGCGAAGTTCCACATCGAAACCGAGCGCGCGTCTGCCTCCAGCGTGGTGTAGGTGTCGGATGCGATTGCGAACTCCGAAACCGGGAAGGCTGCGAGGATCGACGCCTGCTCGTCTTCGGTGAACTCGATGATGTTCACGTCGGTCTGCACTTCGAGCTGGCTCACGGCAGGCACCGGCACACCGGCTGCGAACGCGATCACGTCCAGCAGTCCGTCCTGAAGCTGACCGCCAAGGTCGGACCAGCCACCGTTGCGACGCTCGAAGTTCACGCCAAGCTCTTCCATCATGCGCGGGAAGTAGGTGTCCGAGGTGGAGCCCGCCGGGCCGAAGCCGATCTTGGCGCCATCAGGGATGTCCGCGATTGAGGTGATGCCCGAGGACGACAGCGCGGTTACGGAGAACGGCGTCTGGTACATCGGGAACATCGCACAGGCATTGGTCATCTGCAGACCCGGCGCGATCGGGTTCGTACCTTGCAGCGATTCTGCTGCTGGCCCCATGGTGGTCATGCCAAACTGCGCGTCGCCAGTGTGCACCAGCGCCATATTCTGCATCGGACCACCGGTCACTTCACCGCCGCCGGACAGGCCCAGTTCTTCGGCGACAAGGTTCGCCCAGCCGGAACCGTAGGCGAAGTAAGTGCCACCTTGCGACGCTGTGCCAACGGTGAAACTTTCAGGCCAGCCGGTCGTGTCCAGATGACTGCCTGCAGATGCCGCAGACGCGCCAAGGGCCAAGGCCATTGCTGTGCCTGTGATCAGAGTAACTTTCATGTCTTCCTCCAGGTTGCGCCAGGGCGCAGAGACAAACTGTATGAATGTCCCCCCTCGCTCCCGGCTTGCTCGGGCCTGGCCTCGGCCAAACCCGTGCACCTCCCATCGGGTGCACGCGCAGGAAACAGGACTGTCCAGCCACTGAACAAGTCTTAAGCAGCCAGAAACCTGAGAACTTTGAAGTTTTTCTTCGAGTTTTGGGTGGATCAGGTGAACGGGTGCCCCGTACATGGGTCATCGGCGACACATCGGGCTCAGTCTTCGTCGACGAAATCCGTTCGAGCGATCCCGAACCGCTGCATTTTATCGTACAGCGCCTTCCGGGAAATGCCGAGCGACTCGTAGGTTTCCTTGAGCCGACCCGCATTGGCGGCGAGCGACGCAGCGATGAGTGCACGTTCATGCATGGCAAGTTTCGCCGTTAGTGTCGTATCCTCAAGATCGGTTTCTTCCGCCAGACCGATATCGAGGCCCAACACGAAACGGTCCGCAGCATTGCGCAGTTCGCGGACATTGCCGGGCCAGTCGCGGGCCGATAGCGCGGACAGAACCGTTCCGGGCACTTCGGGCGCTGGTCGCTTGTAGCGCGCAGCAGCCTCGGAGACCAATTGGGAGAACAGCAAGGGGATATCCTCTCGCCGGTCCTTCAGAAGCGGCACCGCCAGCGTCACGACGTTCAATCGATAAAGCAGGTCTGGCCTGAAGCGCTGCGCTTCAGCTTCGGCCACCAGGTCTTTCTTGCTAGCGGCTACAAAGCGGATGTCGAGCGGGACCGGTTCATTTGATCCCAGCCGAGTAATCGCGCGGTTCTGAACGGCGTGAAGAAGCTTCGCCTGTAACGAGAGCGACAGACTGTCGATTTCATCCAGAAAAACCGTGCCACGCCGCGCGGCTTCGAATTTGCCGAAGCGCGCACGCATCGCGCCGGGAAACGCTCCCGCCTCGTGCCCGAAAAGCTCGATCTCAATGAGTTCAGCGGGCAGGGCAGCGCAGTTGATGTTCATAAAAGGGCCATCGGTGCGCGCTGAGGCGCGGTGCAACGCGCGCGCGGCCACTTCCTTTCCGGTGCCCGTGGCACCGGTAATGAGCACGTCTGCGTCTGTTTCCGCGACGGCACGCAGGTTCTGGCGCAGGGCAATCACTGTCGCGCTGCGTCCTGTAATGCGCGCCTCCACCGTATCGCGGCGGCCGACTTGCGCGCGCAAGGCGCGGTTTTCAAGCGTGAGGCGGCGCTTGTCCAGCGCGCGGCGCACCGTGTCCACCAGTCGGCTCGGCGCGTACGGTTTTTCAATAAAGTCGTAGGCACCGTCCCGCATCGAAGAGACGGCCAGTTCCACGTCGCCATGACCTGTGACAAGTATCACCGGAAACTCGGGGTCGATCTCCAAAGCGCGGCGCATTAACGTCAGCCCGTCCATCCCGGGCATGCGGATATCGCTGACTAAGACCCCGGGAAACTGACGCCCGATATACGACAGTGCTTTTTCAGCGCTTGCGAACGCTTCGACCCGCAGATTCTCAAGCTCGAGCGCCTGGGACGCGGCCAGACGCAAATGTTCCTCATCATCGACGAATAAGATCGTTTCGGATTGCCCAGTCATTCGGCCGCCTGTCGTTGCGGCGCGTTCCGGCGCTGAAGGGTCAGGGTGAAGACGGCGCCGCCATCGGGGTGGTTCTCGGCCGCAATGCTTCCGCCGAAGTCACGCACGATATTATAGGAGATTGACAGTCCCAGGCCGAGCCCCTCGCCGGGGCCCTTTGTGGTATAGAACGGGTCGAAAACCTGCTGTAGCGCATCGTCTTCCAACCCGCTGCCGTGGTCACGGACGATTAACGCGCAAGTGTCGTCGGTAACCGCCAAATCCAGTGAAATCAACGGATCCGAAAGCCCCTCCATCGCGTCGAGTGCATTGTTGAGCAGGTTTACGATCACTTGTTGCAGCCGGACATTTCCGCCAGCCACCCAAACTTCCGTCTCAGGTAAGGTGAAATCGACACGCGCGTTGCAACTTTTCAGACGCACGTCCATGACTGCGAGTGCATCTTCGATCACACGCAGAAGCGGCGTTGGCAGAACGTCTTCTTGCGGGCGGCGCGCGAAATTCCTCAGGTGCCGCGAAATTGTAGCCATACGATCAGTCATCTCGGATATTCGACTGATGTTTTCCTGTGCTTCTTGACTGCGTTGGCGTTGCAGGAGCGTGTTGGCGTTATCGGCATAGGCTTTCACAGCAGCAAGCGGTTGGTTGAATTCGTGGCTAAGAGCAGCAGACATCTGCCCCAACGCCGCGAGTTTACCCGCCTGCACCAGTTCGGTTTGTGTCCTCTTGAGTTGCGCCTCAGTCGCGCGACGTTCTTCGATTTCTGCACGCAGTTGGGTGTTGGCCTGATTGAGGTCGAAGGTGCGTTGCGTGACGCGGGTCTCCAGCATTTCCTGAGCACTCGCCTGAGTCGCAATCCGGTCCATAAGGCGTGCGCGGCGTTGGAGGTAGACCATGACCATAAGCCCAAGTGCCATGAAGATCAGAAGTCCACTCGCCAGTGTCGCCAACGCGCGGGCGCGCGCCGGCCCGGCCGGCACCAGGATCGTCACGTCCCATCCCGCATCCGAAATTCGCGTCGTTGCAGACACGAAGCTTTCGCGGGTGCCGTCATCTTCAAAGGTGCGCAGGCTTAAATCCTCGCCCAATGGGTTTGAGTGGTTTGCCAGGGGGTGTACCCGGTCTAGCGGATATTGGCGGGAGGAGGCGATCTGCTGGCGGTCCCGGTCGCTAAGAGGCGCCAGCGCGCGGAAATGCCAGTCTTCCCGGTTCGACATGAACACGACCCCGAGGAGGTCACTGACCAGCACTGTATACGGACCGGTACGCCAGGTTTCCTCAAATCCATCAACGGTAAACTTGATTGCGACCACACCAACGATCCGAGTGCCATCCTCCACAGGCGCTGCATAAAAGTATCCACGCTCACCCGAAGTCGTGCCAAGCGCGAAGTAGCGGCCCAATCCACCATCAAGTGCTTGAGTGAAATAGGGGCGAAAACTGAAACTGCGGCCAATGAATGGCGCGTCTTTCAGGTAGTTCGAGGCGGCAATCGTGTAGCCGGTTATGTCCATCACATAGACATCGGAGGCCTTTAGCCGGAACGCGGTCTGGCGCAGGTCTTCGTTGACCTCGGCCAGAAGCGCAGCGTTGTCGGGGTCCTCCAGAAGCGCGCGCAATGTCTCTCGCTCTGCGACCAGAGCGGGCAGTGGGGCGTATTGGCGCAACGCCCCGTTCAGGCCCTCGGCCGCCAGCAGCAGCGAGGCTTGGCCGTCCACACCCGCTTGCTTTTGGTAAAACCTCTCAAGGCGGGGAAATAGAATGATGGCGAGCAATACCCCCAGTACGAGCACAAGAACCAATGCCCGCGCTGCGGTCAGTCGTGTGCGCTCTTGGGTAGCTTCCGTCTTCATGGCAACGAAGTATGGTGCGCTTTAGGAGCCTTGCCCAGTCAATAACCTCTCCGGATCGGGTTAGCGCAACGCGGCAATGATTGCGGAGAAGTCTTGCGCCTTGAGAGAAGCCCCCCCGACCAGTGCGCCGTCGACATTGGATACTGAAAAAATCTCGGAAGCGTTGTCTGGCTTCACCGAGCCGCCGTACAGCAACCTTACGGACCGGCCGACACCTTCCCCGAAGCGCTTTTCAAGCCGCGCACGGATGAAATCGTGGACCTCTCCGATCTGATCGAGCGTTGGTGTCCGGCCAGTACCGATTGCCCAGACGGGTTCATAGGCGACGACCAGATTTTCCCCGGTGGCCCCGTCCGGGATCGAGCCGGCGATTTGTCCGCCGATAATGCCCAGCGTGTTCGCAGCGTCACGTTCCGCCTCGGTCTCGCCAACGCAAACGATGGAGCGCAGCCCGGCCACCCAAGCGGTCTCGGTCTTTGCGCGTACCATTGCATCTGTTTCCGCATGGTCGGAGCGGCGTTCTGAATGTCCGAGGATCACATATTCCGCCCCGGCATCGACCAGCATGTTCGCTGAGATATCACCGGTATGGGCTCCTGAAGCGGCCACGTGACAGTCCTGCCCGCCACATTTCAGCTCAGACCCTGCTGCACGCTCTGTCATAAGCGCCAGTAGTGTTGCCGGCGGGCAAATCAGAACTTCAGGGCCATCAGCCGAGAGGTGCTCAAAAAGTGCGTCGATCTCAGAGAGCGCAGGACTGGTGCCGTTCATCTTCCAGTTGCCTGCGGCCATCTTGTGCCTCATAGCCTGTCTCCCTTACCTGGCTGGTACTGAGATAAGAGGAAGACAAAGCCAGAGGGTCAACCACGTTTGTGGTCGATCACAAACTAAAGCGTTTTCAGAACGTGTTTAATGCAACGTCAGGACGAGAGCGTTTCGTCGAACCGGATGGACTCGCCGCAGCCGCAAGCATCAACAACATTGGGGTTTCGGAATTTGAAACCAGACTCCAACAACGACGTTTCGTAGTCGATCTCGGTGCCAAACAGGAACATCTGGGCCATGGGCGCGATCATAACCCGCGCGCCCGCGTGCTCGACAACCTCGTCATGCGGGTCCACCTCGTTCACGTATTCCATTGTATATTCCATGCCAGCGCAGCCGCCTTTTTTGACGCCGATGCGCAGCCCTTGCTTTCCACCCTGGTCCATCAGACGTGCAATATGCGCAGCAGCGCGGTCAGTGATGGAGACAGGCGCTTGGCCAGGTGTGCCGAACATGTGAACCGCTTTCCTTTTTCTGTGCTGGAAATATAGCTTTCGAACCGGCGCCGCACAAGGCACCTTGGTTGTTAGATAGGACGTGCAGGATTGCCCACAACCGTCTGGCCCGGATCAACATCTCGCGTCACAACAGCCCCTGCGCCGACGACGGCGCCGTTCCCAATCGTTTTTCCGGGTAGAATAATCGCGCCACCCCCGATCCAAACATCCTGTCCAATCACTACAGGCGCTCCATTTTCCGTCCCGGCAGCGCGTGCGGCAGCGTCTCTCGGGTGGTCCGCGGTCAAGATCTGCACGTAGGGCCCAATCTGGGTGCGGTCTCCGATGCGGATATCGCAAACGTCAAGAAGCGTGCAGCCATAATTCAGGAAGACCCCGTCGCCGAGAAAGATGTTGCTGCCATAGTCCACATGAAGCGGCGTGCGCAAAGCACATCCGGATCCGAAGCCACCCAGCAGCTCTCCGAGAATTTTTGCGCGCTGGGTGTCGTCACCATATACCGTGTGGTTATACGCCTGCATCAAGCGTTGGGCACGTTTGCGCCGGGCGACAAGATCGGGATCACCGGGGTCATACGGCAGGCCGGCGCGCATGTCCTCCCATGCGCGCGCCATGTTACATGAAGCCCAGTTCGAGCCGCGCCTCGTCTGACATCATCTCCATCCCCCACGGGGGTTCCCACGTCAGCTCGACATTGACGTGTTTTACGCCGGGTAGCGGCTCAACGGCTTCTGCCACCCACCCGGGCATTTCGCCTGCGACCGGACACCCGGGCGCGGTCAGCGTCATGGTGATATCGACCTCTGACGCGTCATTGATCACAATAGTGTAGATCAGACCAAGATCGTAGATATTCACCGGAATTTCAGGGTCGAAAACAGTGCGGCAGGCTTCCACGATGGTTTCGTGCAAAGGGTGATCAGTGCTCGACGGCTGGATCAGCGGTGCACCTTCGATCTGCGGTTGTTCAGCGGACATCGTCGCTCCCATAGTATTACTGACAGAAGATATAAGGATTTCGGTTCGAGGGGTAAAGAGCGGCTGCAATGGACGTTTGAACGCGAGTCTTGAAAAAGGTTGCCGTAACGTCAACTTTGAAGATAAACAGGCGCGGTGCCGCGTTCAGCGGTCCTCTAAAGGAGAGAAGATTGCCAAAGCGCGACCCGCGTTCGAAAGACGAGAATATGGAATGGCTCGGTGAAGAGCTTGCCAATCTGGCGTTTGTCGCTGAACGCGCGGGCTTCAAGCTTACTGCTCGAGACCTCAATTACGCGCTGCGTAGCTTTGAAGTCGAACAGCGCGAGCGACCTGCCAGCGATCGTTGAAACTTTCCGCGTGACGTTCCGCACTCCAACGCGTAACCGGGCGCTATGACTTCACGGTTCACGTTCACCAGACTCGCGACTGATGGAAAGGCACGGCGGGGCGTCGTGTCGACCCCCCGAGGTGACATTCAGACCCCCGCTTTCATGCCTGTTGGAACTGCTGCCACCGTGAAGGCAATGATGCCCGAGAGCGTTCGCGCGACGGGAGCACAGATCCTTCTGGGAAATACCTACCATTTGATGTTGCGGCCGACAGCGGAACGGATCGCGGATCTCGGAGGCTTGCACAACTTCATGAATTGGGATCGCCCCATCCTGACCGACTCGGGCGGTTTTCAGGTCATGAGCTTGGCTGAACTGCGCAAGTTGACAGAGGAGGGTGTGAGTTTTCGCAGCCATATTGATGGCTCGCGCCACATGCTGACGCCCGAACGGTCCATGGAAATCCAGCGTCTTCTGGGGTCAGACATTGTTATGTGCTTCGACGAGTGCCCGGCTTTGCCAGCATCTCGGGAACGGATCGCGGAAAGCATGCGTCTGTCAATGAGATGGGCCGACCGGTCGCGCGCGGCGTTCGGAGACCGGCCGGGCTATGCGCTGTTCGGCATCCAGCAGGGCGGTTTGGAAGAGGACCTGCGCGGAGAAAGTGCAGAGGCGCTGCGCGGCATCGGATTTGATGGCTACGCTGTAGGCGGGCTCGCTGTCGGTGAGGGGCAGGAGGCCATGTTCGGATGTCTTGACTATGCTCCGGACATGTTACCGGACGACAAGCCGCGCTATTTGATGGGGGTTGGAAAGCCAGACGACATCGTCGGCGCTGTGGCCCGAGGGATCGACATGTTCGATTGCGTTCTGCCGTCCCGTTCCGGTCGCACTGGGCAGGCCTACACCCGACGCGGCCCAGTCAATATCAAGAACGCCCGTCACGCCGATGATCCACGTCCGCTGGACGAAAATTGCACGTGTCCAGCCTGTACGAACTATTCGCGCGCCTATTTACATCATGTGTTCCGCGCTGGAGAGATCATTTCCTCCATGCTTCTAACCTGGCACAATCTTCATTACTATCAGGAACTTATGGCGGGAATGAGAAGTTCGATCGCAAGTGGAGAGTTCACCGCCTTTCAGGCGGAGTTCCACGCGCAGCGCGCCCAAGGTGATATTGAACCGATCTGACCCGTATCAGGCGGTTTTGCGGCCAGTGATCCACGCGAACAGGTCGCGTGGTCCGGAGTTGCCTTCAAGTCGCGCCTTAAGCGCGTCGATTTGCACGCCCAGTTCGTCGTCGAACCACATGCGTAGCATTTCCCTCAACCGCGTGCCCGTGCGGTAGAGCGAGATATCGAGCTGCGTCTTGTCATTCTTCGATTTGATCTTGAAGTCATAAATTCCCTCGGAAAGATCCTCGGGAAGAGAAGCGTCCTCACCCATGAAATAGTACCTGCATAGGTGAGGACGTTCCCGCGCCACGAAAGTGACAGCCTGCGTTTCGTATCGGCCCGCGCTAACAGCGCAGCGCAGATGGACCGTATCTCGTTCGGTAGGGTCTGGCAGCACATCGTAGTACTTGCCGCCCCAGAAATGGGTTTTGGCAGTCTGTTGCGGGACAACCGCGTTCCAGACCTGTGTGGGCCTCGCCTCGATGACCGCCCGACTGTGCGCGCCATAGGAGAAAAGCGCTGGCACTCGGTCGAGCAGGCGTCCGTAGAGCGCGAGGTGGATCAATCCGATTATCCCTGCAGCCAGGGACAAGCGCAGCGCCGTGTCGCTGAGCGCGGCGTTCAGTCCGGGCGCGGCGACGATCAGAAGCGCTTCCACTAGTGTGAAAATGCCGAGCACCTCACACAAACTCCGCAAGCTTGGAAAGAGAAGAATAATGGTGGTTACGACCAGCGCGACGCCTGAAAAGAAGATAACGACCGTTGTAGGGATAACCCAGACAGGCAAGTGGGACAGGTTGCTTGGCGCGCCTTGCGATGAAAGCAGGTTTGCCAGAGTGAACAGCGCAGCACAGGTCAGGATACGCCGTCGTTGCCGGTAAATCCTCTGAATCATACGCAATCGGTCCCCTTGTACTTGAAGGCAGACCACCAGCCTCATCTGGCCCTGATAAGGCGCAAATAAGGCAAATGTGGAGAATTTTGCCTCGTTTTGCGGGGGAAGCGAATATGAAACCACAAAATCTTGTGGATTACCCGAAGGACAGCCACAATTGCGGTTGCGGCGAGTCGGACAGAGGTGCATCTTGTTGCCCAAGTCGCGCCTGTTGTGGAGCAAAATCCGGAACGGGCGTACGGGTCGGCGCAAACCGATCGGTTGAACTCCGGAGACTTTAACCCCACCTTAGGGGACCATCATCCGGAGACAGCCATAGGGTCGCTGCCCAGCGGGGCCCGTGCCGTCTTGCCAATTGAAGGACCGAGCATGTCTGAACAACTCAACCAAAGCTATCCGGTACTGCCCCTGCGCGATATTGTGGTGTTCCCGCATATGATCGTGCCGCTCTTCGTAGGCCGGGAAAAATCGGTGCGCGCGCTGGAAGAGGTCATGAAGGACGACAAGCAGATCTTGCTGTCGAGCCAGATTGACCCGGCTGTCGATGAACCGACAACCGACGGAATTTATGAAGTGGGCGTTCTGGCCAACGTCCTGCAGCTTCTCAAGCTGCCAGACGGAACCGTAAAGGTTCTCGTCGAAGGCCGTCATCGCGTCCAGATCATGAACTACATCGAGAACGACGCGTTCTTCGAAGCCGATGCTATCTATCTTGAAGAAGAGATGGGTAACCCCGAAACGGTACAGGCGCTTCTTGGTTCGGTCGGCGCTGAATTCGAGCGCTATGCCAAGATCAAAAAGAATATTCCTGAAGAAGCGCTGGCCGCTGTCGCGGAGACCACCGAGTCCGAAAAGCTCGCGGACCTTGTCGCCGGGCATCTCGGCATCGAGGTCGACCAGAAACAGGATCTGTTGGAAACCCTGTCGGTCGCCGAGCGGCTGGAGAAGGTCTATGGCCTGATGCAGGGCGAAATGAGCGTTCTGCAGGTCGAAAAGAAGATCAAATCCCGCGTGAAATCGCAGATGGAGCGCACCCAGCGTGAGTACTACCTGAATGAGCAGATGAAGGCCATTCAGAAGGAACTGGGCGATGGCGAAGACGGCTCGAACGAGATCGCCGAGCTAGAGGATAAGATCGCCGAGACCAAGCTGAGCAAGGAAGCGCGCGAAAAGGCCGACGGCGAAATCAAGAAGCTCAAGAACATGAGCCCGATGAGCGCCGAAGCCACCGTTGTACGCAACTACCTCGATTGGATGCTGTCCATTCCGTGGGGCACCAAATCCCGCGTGAAAAAGGACCTCGGTAAGGCGCAAGCCGTGCTGGATGCCGATCACTACGGGCTGGAAAAGGTCAAGGAGCGGATCGTCGAGTACCTCGCGGTTCAGTCCCGTTCCAAAAAGCTCAAGGGCCCAATTCTGTGCCTGGTTGGCCCTCCGGGTGTGGGTAAGACCTCGCTTGGCAAATCGGTTGCCAAGGCTACGGGCCGCGAATTTATTCGCATCTCGCTCGGCGGTGTGCGCGACGAGTCCGAGATCCGTGGGCACCGCCGGACTTACATCGGATCGATGCCGGGTAAGATCATCCAGGCGTTGAAGAAAGCGAAAACCACCAACCCGCTCATCCTGCTCGACGAGATCGACAAGATGGGACAGGACTTCCGTGGCGATCCGGCCTCTGCAATGCTTGAGGTGCTCGATCCGGAGCAGAACTCGACCTTTGTCGATCACTATCTGGAGGTGGAATATGACCTCTCGAACGTGATGTTCCTGACGACGGCGAACTCTTACAACATGCCGGGGCCGCTTCTGGACCGGATGGAGATCATCCCGCTCGCCGGCTACACCGAGGACGAGAAGCGCGAAATCGCGCGCCAGCACCTGATTTCCAAGCAGGTGAAGGCGCATGGTCTGAAAGAGTCAGAGTTCGAGCTGAGCGACGCGGCTTTGACCGACGTTATTCGCTATTACACGCGTGAAGCAGGTGTAAGAAGCCTTGAACGCGAGATCGCGAAGCTGGCCCGGAAAGCGGTGACCATGATCGTCAAGAAAGAAACGGACAAGGTCGTTGTGGAGCCTGAAAGCTTGGAGGACATGCTGGGCGTGCGCCGCCACAAGTATGGCCTGGCCGAGGAGAAGGATCAGGTTGGTGTGGTTACCGGCCTCGCCTGGACGTCCGTCGGAGGCGATCTGCTTTCGATCGAAGCGCTTCGTCTGCCAGGGAAGGGCCGGATGAAGACCACCGGTAAACTGGGCGATGTAATGAAGGAGTCGATTGATGCGGCCGCATCTTTCGTCCGCTCTATTGCGCCTGAGATTGGGGTGAAACCGCCGCGGTTCGACCGTTGGGATATCCACGTGCACGTGCCTGAAGGTGCGACACCGAAGGACGGACCAAGCGCGGGCATCGCGATGGTGACGTCGATTGTGTCGGTGCTCACCCAGATCCCGGTCCGCAAGGACATCGCCATGACCGGCGAGGTCACACTGCGTGGCAATGTGCTGCCAATCGGTGGTTTGAAGGAAAAGCTCCTCGCGGCATTGCGCGGCGGTATCAAAACCGTGCTGATCCCGGCGGATAACGAAAAGGACCTGCCGGAGATCCCGGACAACGTGAAGGACGGCTTGAAGATCATTCCGGTCAGCCATGTCTCGGAAGTGTTGAAGCTCGCGCTTGTCGAGGCACCTGAAGCGGTCGAATGGGATGAGGAGGCCGAAGAGGCTGCCGCTGCCCAAAAGGCGCTTGCGGGCTCAGATGGGCAGGGAGCGGCTCAGCATCACTGAGGCCATCGCAACAGATAGTCTGAGAGGCGTCTTTCGGGGCGCCTCTTTGTTTTTTGGAACGCGCTAATCCTCACGAAGCAACGAAACTTGTCGGGTTGGATGCTCTGTCTGGCGTGAAAAGCCGTGGTACCTTGTGTCCACAATCCAGTTCGGCTTCTACTTTAACCATCTCTGCGGGGGTGGACGTGAAACTGTTTCTGATCGGGTCGATGCAATCTTTAGTCGTCTGCCGCGGTGTCGCCAGGCGGCTCGCGTGCGCACTCGCCAGTGTTCTCACGTTACTTCTGCCAGCTTCAGGTCTTGCGCAGACCATGACGGAGGGCCCGCTGCCTCTCAGTAGCACCTTCTCGGATGATGGCACCGAGTTAGAGATCTCGTGGAAAAACGCGATGACCATGCGGGTTCTGAACAGCGAGGTTTACAGGCGTCCCTTCGGCGCAACGGGTCCGCAAAGCTGGCAACTCATAGAGCCGAAACTTGGGCGTGAGTTCCTATATCGGGACAAAGACGTGGGGCCCGGTATGGCCTACGAATACAAAGTGATGCGCTATGACACGGATCTCGTGGATGTCGGGTATCTGCTGGCCGGAACGGATGTCCCGGCGATCGAGGCTCGTGGGCGCGCGTTTGTTGTGGTGGACGAAACGATTGCCGCGCCGCTGGCCGCGCCGCTGGAGAGATTCATCCAAGATCTCACAGGCGACGGCTGGGCGGTGACGCGCCATGATGTGCCGCGCGGCACTCCCCGCGATCCAACCGCCAACCTCGCAGCTGCGCAAGAAATCCGGCGCTGGATCGCGGATCAGTACCAGCGGGATGTCTACCGGGACTTCACGCTCATTCTCGTGGGCCATGTCCCGGTGGTCTACAGTGGCCGCGCCAGCCCGGATGGACATGAGGCCAAACCGCACCCCACCGACCTATTCTATGCCGATATGAACGGCGTCTGGCCCGAAGCGGACCCCGGAAGGCTGAGCCCCGACCTTGTCCCCAGTCATTTCATCGAATTTCCCGTCGGGCGCATCGATTTTTCGAACATGGGGGACGGGTCACGTGAGGCCGAGATTTCCATGCTTCGGGCCTATTTTGATAAGAACCACCATTGGCGCCACGGCATGCTCGGGGACCTGCGCGAAGCGTATGGGCAAACTGGGTACCTGCGGGTCGAGATCGCTCAATTGGACAACCTCGTTGGCTCGGCATCGGTCACGGAGGGCGGGCATCACGACATTGGAGAGCAGAAGCCTTGGTTGTTCGGCGTGGATTTCGGCGACTGGAAAGGCGCGAACTACGCCGGGTATACCAACAAGGCTGTCTTCTCGATCAATTTCGGAAGCGCTAAGCAGTATTTTGCGAACCGGAACAATGCGATCCGCGGGATGCTGATCCAACCATGGTACGGGCTGGCAAGCGGCTGGGGCGGGCGGCCGTCCTGGCGCCTCCATGCCATGGCTTTGGGGGGGACAATCGGCCTCGCGCATCTCAAGACCGTCAATAACGGGCGCAAAGATGGAGAATATCGCGAGGCGATGGAGTATATCCCGACCGGGAAATACCTCTGGCGCAATCCAATTTGGGTCAACTTGATGGGCGACCCAACACTCCGGGCATTTCCCACGGTCCCGCCAAGCGCTGTGCAGGTCGAACCAGACCCTTCGGGCGCTATCGTGCGTTGGACAGAGTCCGGTGACCCGGATCTCGTGGGATACACTGTCTATCGTCAGGCGACGGACGGCGCCTCTTTTGCTGCCATCTCAGAAGTGCTTCCAGCAGGGACGCGTGAGTTCGTTGACCCCGAGGGCACCACCACAACCCTCTATATGCTTCGTGCTGTGTCTCGAAAAGTCGTGGCTGCAGGCAGTTTCTTTTCGCTTTCACAGGGCGCTTTCGCGCGTGCCGGTCACTCGTCTCTGCCAAAAGCTCCATCCGCGCAAACGATCGAGCCCGGGGTGGCTTCAGAACTTGGTCTGAAGGACGATCCCGACGCCGGTGTCTTGCGTGCCTTCATCGACGGCGTCGATGGAGGTGACCTGGTGCGCGATGAGACGGGAAGTTGGTCTTTTACGCCAGGTGCCGGCGCGACAGGGGCGGTGAACTTGCGTTTTTCGGAATGGGATGGTCTGGCCTCGCGCGAGCAGGTTTTTGAGCTGTCCATCAAACCTTAGGGTGCAAAGGACCACGCGTTTAGATATCCGCTTTCGCTTTTCCTGTGATAGCCTGTGTTAAAGCGACTTTTTCAGTTCAGGAGATTTCGATGGCGCCCCGTCTTCTTATTGCTTCCGTCCTTTGTATTTTGTGTACGGCACCCACTTTCGCTCAGTTCAAACCGTCCGAGGAATCCTTGCAGGGTCTTTACCCGGGCAAGGCTTATTCGCCCTTCGCAAAACGTAGCTTCCCAAGTCAGGTGTTTTGGGGAGATTCGCACGTCCATACGGGTCTTTCAGTGGATGCCGGCTTGTTTGGAAACACGACTGGAGTCGACACGATGCTGCGCTTCGCGCGCGGGGAGGAAGTGATCTCTGCATCAGGACAGCCCGTCAAACTTTCCCGGCCGCTTGACTGGGTCGTGACGACCGAGCACTCGGACGGCATGGGGATGATAACAGATTTAACGGATGGCGCCCCGAACATTTTGGCCTCCGAACAAGGCGCGCGTTGGGCTGCCGGATTGCAGGAAGGAGGAGAGGCGTCGGCGGCGGCTGCTCTAGATCTCATCACCACCTTTTCACAAGGGAAAGTGGACCCCGACCTGATGGCAGATTACTCGCCCGGGTCGCCAATCTATGCCTCCATCTGGGAGGACATCGTAAACACGGTCGAAGCCTATAACGATCCCGGGGACTTTACGGCGTTTATTGGCTTCGAATGGACCTCGCTCATCCGGGGCAACAATATGCATCGCAATGTAATTCTGCGCGATGGCCCGCAGCGCGCGTTGCAGATGGAACCGATGATAACCCTGCCGCCCGTGGGATCTCCGGATCCTATGGCACTTTATGAGTGGCTGGAAACCTATGAGGCGACGACCGGGGGACAGGCCTTTGCGCTGGCGCATAACGGGAACCTCTCCAACGGTATCATGTTTCCGCAGACCGAACGCTACGATGGCAGCCCCGTGGACGAGGCCTACGCGATGGCGCGCGCCAAATGGGAGCCGCTTTACGAGATCAGCCAGATCAAAGGGGATGGGGAGACGCATCCTGTTTTGTCGCCAGATGACGAGTTTGCAGACTACGAGACCTGGGATGCCGGCAATCTGGACCTGACCGAAGCCAAGTCGCCCGACATGCTTGCGGGCGAGTATGCACGCGAGGCTTTGAAGCAGGGCTTTGCAATCGAAGCACGGACGGGCGTGAACCCTTACAAGTTTGGCTTCTCGGGCGCGACTGACAGCCATACCTCGCTCGCCACGGCCGATAGCGACAATTACTTCGGTAAGGCCACAAATGCCGAGCCGTCACCCACCCGCGCGCAGCATCCCTTTACTAAGACCGACCAAGGTGAATTCCCGGGCTGGTCGCTCGTTGCGTCCGGTTACACTGGTGTCTGGGCTGAAGAGAATACGCGCGCATCGCTCTGGGACGCTATGGTGCGGCGGGAGGTCTATGCCACAACCGGCCCGCGCATGGTTGTGCGGTTTTTTGGCGGATGGGAATTTACGGAGAATGACTTGCGTTCGAGGGCTCCGGCCTTCGCGGGATACGAGAAGGGCGTTCCGATGGGAGCGGATCTGCTGGCGGCAACCTCTGACGCGCCCAGCTTCATGGTTTATGCCCTGCGTGATCCGATCGGGGCCAATCTGGATCGAATTCAGATCGTGAAAGGGTGGATGTCCGCGGACGGCACCCTGTCAGAGAAGGTGTATGACGTCGCCTGGTCCGGCGACCGGGCGCCCGATGCGGAAGGCAAAGTGCCGCCGGTGGGAAACACGGTAGACATCGAGGCCGCAAACTACACCAACAGCATCGGGGCCTCAGAGCTGGGAACAGTCTGGACGGATCCGGATTTCGATCCGGACATGCATGCGTTCTACTATGCGCGGGTGATCGAAATACCAACCCCGCGCTGGGTTCTTTATGACAAGGTGCGCCTCGGCGCTGAGCTCCCGGAAGAAGCGGTTCTGGTCGGACAGGAGCGTGGGTACACTTCGCCGATCTGGTACTCGCCGGAAGGATAAAATCGCGCCCGCAAGAACGAGGGGGGAGGGGGCAAAACTCCCCCTTGAACCTGAGCGTGGGCTTGGCTAAACCCGCCGCCACGGGTGATTAGCTCAGTGGTAGAGCGCTTCGTTCACATCGAAGATGTCAGCAGTTCGAATCTGTTATCACCCACCATCTCCCCTTCTTTAGTTTGGTCAGAGCATTGACCCTGTCGTGGACGAGGCGCAGTTTGCCGCCATGAGTTTTGCGTCTCGCATCAAGCGTGTGCCGGTCCCGTACGAGCCTGAACATGCCAGCGCGGCCCGGGAGGGGTGGGATGGTCCCATTGCGGACCTTATCGGGGGCGCGGCTGGGTGCAGCCCTTATTTGCAGACCCTGCTGGGACGCGAGCGCGGATGGCTCGAGACAGTTCTCGAGGCTCCTGAGGCCGCGATTGAAGCGGAACAGAAGGCTCTGCACGGTCTCGACGGTCCCGAGGTGAAATCGGGGCTTCGCGTGGCTAAGAGGCGTGTCGCGCTCCTGACTGCGCTGGCCGATCTCGGCGGAGTTTGGCCCCTTGCGCAAATAACGCGCTGCCTGACGGAGTTCGCCGATGCGGCGCTGACGGTCGCATTGCGGACTGCCCTTGCGCCGGAACTTCGACGTGGAAAGATACCGGGGCAGAGTGAGGACGCGCTGGACGGTCTTGCCGGGATGGTCGCGCTCGCCATGGGCAAGATGGGTGCCTATGAGCTCAATTACTCCTCGGATATCGATCTGATCTGCCTCTTTGATGAGACACGGTTCGAGCCGTCGGACTACGCCGAGGCGCGCGCGGGATTTGTGCGCGCGACCCGCAAAGCCATGGCGCTTCTGTCCGAACCGACCGGCGATGGGTATGTGTTCCGGACAGACTTGCGTCTCCGGCCGGACCCGTCGGTCACACCGGTCTGTATCGCCATGGAAGCGGCCGAGCGGTATTATGAATCTCTGGGGCGTACATGGGAACGCGCGGCGCATATCAAGGCGCGCCCAGCCAGTGGGGACTTAGCGGCCGGTGCGCGCTATCTGGAGCGGCTGACGCCTTTTGTCTGGCGCAAGCATTTAGACTTTGCCGCGATCCAGGATGCCCATGACATGCGTCTGAAAATCCGGGCGCATAAAGGCCTGCATGGGCCGCTGAACCTGCTGGGCCATGATCTGAAGCTCGGGCAGGGCGGTATCCGCGATATCGAGTTTTTTACCCAGACCCGGCAGATCATCGCCGGCGGGCGTGATCCGGACCTGCGCCTTCGAGGCACCGAGGAGTCGCTGTCGGCACTCGCGGCGAAAGGATGGGTCCAGGCGGCGGATGCGGAAGTCTTGCAGGACCACTACCGCGCATTGCGCACGCTGGAACACAGGGTGCAGATGGTCAATGATGCCCAGACTCACGCTTTGCCCAAATCAGAGGATGGACTTGAGCGCGTTGTAAACCTCTGTGGCGATACGGATGTCGCTGCTTGGTCGAAGGCTTGGCGCGAACGCCTTGAGGATGTCGCTCGTCGGACAGAGCCCTTCTTTGCGCCGCGTTCAGCTGGTGTTCAGGACGTTGCACCCGACGGGCAGACTGAAGATATACCGGGGGCGGATGCGGTCTCGGAACGTTGGCGCAGCTATCCGGCGCTGCGTTCTGCACGGGCGGGGGAAATCTTCACCCGGTTGCGGCCAGAGCTGTTGCGACGCTTGTCTCATGCCGCGCGTCCCGAGGAGGCCTTGCAGAATTTCGATAGCTTTCTTGCGGGTTTGCCTGCCGGTGTGCAGCTCTTTTCGCTTTTTGAGGCAAACCCGCAACTTGTCGATCTGATCGTCGATATCTGCGCCACTGCACCCGGTCTTTCGCGATATCTCTCACGCAATGCGTCGGTTCTGGACGCGGTGATCGGAGGACCGTTCTTCGACCCATGGCCGGGTCTCGGAGCACTTGTGGCTGAGCTATCGGATCAGCTCGCGCGGCACGGGGACTACGAAGCCAAACTTGACGCGGCTCGACGGTGGCAGAAGGAATGGCATTTTCGGATCGGTGTGCATCAGTTGCGCGGGCTGATCAACGCCGAAGAAGCTGCAAGTGAATATACCGATCTGGCGGAGGCCGTGCTGCGCGTGGTCTGGCCGCTCTGTGCCGAAGATCTGTCCCGCCGCCACGGGCCGCCCCCGGGGCGAGGCGCCGTGCTTGTCGGGATGGGTTCGCTCGGTGCGGCGACACTGACTGCCCAGTCCGATCTGGATCTGATTGTCGTCTATGATGCTGCGGGCGTGGACGCGTCAGATGGGCCTAAACCTCTGATGCCAGGTCCCTATTATGCGCGTCTGACCAAAACGTTGGTGACGGCGCTTTCTGCGCCGATGGCGGAGGGGCGGCTTTACGAGATCGATATGCGTCTGCGGCCATCCGGGAAGCAGGGGCCGGTTGCCACGAGCTGGGGGGCGTTTCAGAATTATCAAAAGGATGACGCATGGACGTGGGAGCATCTGGCCATGACCCGCGCGCGGGTTATTGCAGGTACCAGTGTGGACGCCGAGAAGCTAGGACAGGAACTCGAACAGTTCCGTCAGGCGTTACTGGCCGACAAAGGGCCTGGGCACGGCGCGGAGATTGGCAAGGCTGTGCGAGAGATGCGAACCCGTTTGGCGGCTGCCAAGCCCGCGAAGACAGCTTGGGAAGCCAAGCTGGGTCCCGGACGGTTGCAGGATATCGAGCTTTTTGCCCAGATGGCCGGTTTGATGGCCGCATGCCCCGCCCATGACACGCTGTCGCAACTTCGCGCAGCTGAGGCTTCCGGACTGCTTTCTTCGGCGCAGGTTGCTGACATTTCAGACCACTATGCGCTTTTGCGCCGTGTGCAGATGGCGGGGCGATTGCTGACCGAAGACGCGATCGCGCCGGATGCACTGGGCGCAGGCGGTCGCGCCTTTGTGCTGGCGCAGACGCAGGATCCCAGTACAGATGTACTGTCAGCCCGGATCTCGGAGCAGGCTGCGGCGACAGCGGAAACGATCACCGCTGGACTTGATCGTTGCGCCGAGCATTAGGAGCGCGCCCATGAGTTCAAACTTCGTTCAGGTCCCAGCAATCGTGCGCGAGGTCGACCCGCGCGGTCTGGTGCGCGAAGCCTATCGCATCGAGGGGATCACTTTACCAGATTGCCGCACGATTTTCCTCGACTGGTCTTTAGGAGATACTGGAGATGTTGCGCAGCGCGAGGCCGTGTCCCGTCTTCTGGTCCATTATGGTGCCGATGCGCCTGACCATCCCATGACACAGGTTTTGCGTTCCGCGATGGCTGCCCCGCCAGACGCACGCCGCCGCGGTGGCGCAAAAGCGCGTCGGCGGGATTGAGGGTGGGTTGCGGAGCGGCTTGAAAAACCCATATCCCAGATATGCTGAAACTCACGCCTCTGCTGCTCGCGGTTTTTTATGGTCTCGGTCTGTATTGGATCGGGGCGAAACGGACCGCGCGCGAGCTTGATAAGCGCTCCACGCTACTGGCGGACCGCAAACTGAAGACCATAACTGACAAGATGGCACGCGCGCTCGATCTGTCTGAGATTAGAGTTCACATCTACGAGGTTGACCCCGTAAATGGCCTTGCCGCCCCGGACGGACGTATCTTCATCACACGTGGTTTCTTCAGGAAGTACCAGCAGGGCGAGGTGAGTGCAGAGGAAATGGCCAGCGTAATTGCCCATGAACTGGGCCATGTTGCTCTGGGACATTCTCGCCGCCGGATGATAGATTTTTCGGGTCAGAACGCGATACGCGTGGCCCTCGCAACGGTGCTGGGCCGCTTTATTCCCTATGTTGGCGTGTGGATTGCCAATATGCTTGTCACGCTTCTCGCGGCGCGCCTCTCGCGCGGTGACGAGTACGAGGCCGACGCCTATGCCTCGGCGCTCTTGACTAAGGTCGGGATTGGAACCGATCCGCAGAAATCCCTTTTTCGCAAACTCGACGGGCTTGTCACCGGTGGCGGAGCCGCGCAGGCGCCAGCGTGGCTGATGAGCCACCCAAAGACCGACGAACGGATTGCCGCAATCGAGAAACTAGAAAGCCGGTGGGTGACCCCGGTGACCTGATCACCGGGCCGCGAAAAGCGCTTTTCCCAGTTTTGGCAGGCGTGCGCGCTTCAGAACGCTCCGTGCAGTCGCCTCGCCTCCAATTCGTTGCGTTGCCGTTTCGGCGGCCTGTGCAACAAGCGGTCGGACCGTGCCGGGATGTTGGGCGAGCAGTTCCATCAAAAACCCGTCCGGTTCCCGTCGGAAAACGCCATGTCGGCTCAGAGTGCGTGTGGGGAAGTCCTTGAGGTTCAGGGTCAGCAGGCTGTCAGCTCTTCCGGCCAACGCGGCCGCGAGCACATGCACATCGTTGGGATCAGGCAAAGACAGACCCTCTGAAGCAGCTTCGGACAGTGCTGTGCTGCTGTCAGGAAACGCCGCCGAGAGGCGTGAGATCTCCCCCTCAGTCAAAGTTGCTTCCACGGGCCCGGACCGGCGCGCAGCGTGTCTCCATTCGTCGAGAATGCGCTGGCTCCAAAGCGGGGTATAAAGACCCTTTTCCGCGAGTCCGATCAGGATCTGCCGTAAAAGCGTTGGGTAGAGCACGCAGGCGTCAAGAAGGACCCGTTCGGTCATCCGTCGAGCCGCAGGGCGAGCGCTTTAAGGTACCCGGTTTCGCCCAGATAGGGGTGCAGCGGATGGTCCGGACCCGCCGCGCCGGTATAGATGATTTGCGCGCTGCGCCCAGATCGCCCAATACCGCGCAGAGAGGCCGCGCGAGATTTCGGCAGGTCTGCCGCATGGGAACACGAACACAGCATCAGGTATCCACCGGGCGCGACCAGAGGAGCCGCCAGCCGCGCAATCCGTTCGTAGGCGCGCAGCCCCGCGTGCAAGGCTTGCTTCGAAGGTGCGAAGGCCGGCGGGTCGCAAATCACGAGATCGAATTGTCTGGCGTTGTTGTGGAGGTTTTCCAAAGCGGCAAAAGCATCTGATTTGAGCGTGCTAAACCGGTCTGCAACGCCGGTTTCCGCGGCCCCTTCGGTCGCCAGTTCAAGCGCGGCAGCGGACCCGTCCACGGCCAGCGCGCTTTCCGCACCGTGCGCCAGCGCAGCAAGTGCGAAGCCGCCCACGTGGGAAAAGACGTCGAGCACGGACGCCCCTTGTGCGAGCTGTGCTGCGAAGGCGTGGTTGGGGCGCTGGTCATAAAAGAGACCCGTTTTCTGACCGCCCGCCAGATCAGCGATATAGGTGGCGCCGTTCATTGGGACGGGCAGGCGTGCAGGTGGGCTTCCAAGCAATGGGCCGGACGCATTGTCGAGGCCTTCAGGCGCGCGGGCGCGCCCGGAAGCCGATTTTAGTACATGCGTAATGCCCGCAACCGTTTTCAAGGCTTGTACCAAATCCGGCAGCAGCACTTCGGACCAGGCCGCGTTGGGTTGCACGACGCACGTGTCTCCGAACCGGTCAATGATCACCCCGGGCAGTCCGTCGCCTTCAGCGTGGACCAAACGGTAAAACGGGGCGTCGTAGAGCCGCTCTCGCAATGCTAGGGCGCGTGACAGCTTGGCCGCGATCCAGTTTCGATCGATGAGACAATCGGGTGTGCGATCCAGAACACGGGCAGCAATTCTGGAACCGGGAGTGACGGCGACGGTGGCCAGCGGCGTGCGGTTCGCGTCTTCAAGCGTGGCAATAGTCCCAGGCGTCAACGCCTTCGTACGACGATCCAGAACAAGTGCATCTGCATAAACCCAGGGCGCACCATGGCGCACTGATCTGGCGTCTGCTTTAGGTTTCAGTCGCAGGCGAGGGAGGGCATTGGTCATGCCCTCCTCTAGCGGGTTAGGTAGGGAGGCGAAAGGCCACCCGTACGCGGTCAGGCCTTGTGAGCGCTGCCAAAGGTCAGATGCTCACGCAACCAGCCTTTGAGGGCTGTAGCGGCTTCTGCAATCGCCTCGGCACGCAGCTTGCGCGCGCGGGCCTCGATGTGGTCCAGGTCGTCCTGAGACAGGTATGCTTGCGGTTTCATGGTCTTCTCCGATGTGCATTGTTTGCTTTAATCGGCAGATAGGAGAGACCGCGCGAAGTTACCAATGCCCGCTCTGCATAGCCGCCTTGCCATGAAATTCATATCGCAGCGGAAAGCAGTCTTGAAAAGTTAGCGCTAACAATGTACGCCGCAGGCAGTCGTTCTAAGTTGCTGCAGAGCGGCGCTTCAGGAGGTAGCAATGACTTTGAATTCCACAGTCGCCACCGTAACCGACCGGATTATCGCACGCTCCCAGGATGCGCGCGGGGTTTATCTCGAGCGGATGCGCCGCGCTGCCGATGACGGGCCGCGCCGGGCGCACCTGTCCTGCGGTAATCAGGCCCATGCCTACGCTGCTATGGGTGATGACAAGGAAGAGCTGGTTCGTCCGCGGCAGCCAAATATCGGGATTGTTACCGCCTATAACGATATGCTGTCAGCACACCAGCCGTTTGAAACATACCCTGCACGCATCAAGGACGCTGCACGCCGTGCCGGGGCCACCGCGCAGGTCGCAGGTGGTGTGCCCGCCATGTGCGACGGCGTCACCCAAGGCCAGACGGGAATGGAGCTTAGCCTTTTTTCCCGCGATGTGATCGCGTTGGCGAGCGGGGTGGCACTCAGCCACAACACGTTTGATGCCGCTGCCTATCTGGGCGTGTGCGACAAGATTGTGCCGGGTCTGATCATCGCGGCAGGAACGTTTGGGTATTTGCCGGGCGTGTTCATCCCTGCCGGGCCGATGCTCAGCGGTCTGCCAAACGACAAGAAAGCCAAGGTCCGCCAGCAATTCGCGGCAGGAGAGGTGGGTCGAGACAAACTGATGGCGGCAGAGATGGCGTCCTATCATGGGCCGGGCACCTGCACCTTTTACGGAACTGCGAACACAAACCAGATGCTGATGGAGTTCATGGGGCTGCACCTCCCGGGCGCGTCTTTCGTGAACCCGGGCACTCCGCTGCGCGACGCGCTTACGGAAGCCGCCACCGAGCGCTTGGCCTCCATTACCGCGCTCGGCAATGCCTATCGGCCAGTCTGCGACGTGCTCGATGAAAAGGCGTTCGTAAACGGAATCGTTGGTCTGATGGCAACGGGCGGGTCAACGAACCTCGTCATTCACCTTCCCGCCATGGCACGTGCCGCAGGTGTCATTCTGGATTTGCAGGATTTCGCGGATCTATCAGAAGTCACGCCGCTGATGGCGCGCGTCTATCCAAACGGGCTGGCGGATGTGAACCATTTCCACGCTGCAGGTGGGCTGGCCTTCATGATCGGACAGCTGCTTGATGCAGGGCTCTTGCACCCAGATACAAAGACCGTTTTCGGCGACGGGCTCGCGGATTATGCGCGTGAACCCAAGGTGATCGACGGCAAGCTGACGTATGTCGACGGACCGAATGAAACGCTCAACGAAAAGATCCTGCGCCCGGCGTCTGATGGGTTCGCTGCAAGCGGTGGCTTGAAGGAGCTCAGCGGCAATCTTGGGCGCGGCATGATGAAAGTCTCGGCGGTGTCCGAAGATCGCCATGTAATCGAGGCACCTGCCCGGGTCTTCGAGGACCAGGCCGATGTCAAAGCAGCGTTCCAGTCTGGGGAGTTCACAGAAGATACCGTGGTGATCGTGCGCTATCAGGGCCCTAAGGCCAACGGGATGCCCGAACTGCACTCACTTACGCCAATTCTGGCGGTGTTGCAGGATCGGGGTTTACGGGTTGCGCTGGTCACTGACGGGCGCATGTCTGGCGCGTCCGGCAAAGTCCCGGCTGCGCTTCATGTCTCGCCCGAGGCGTTGGAGGGCGGGCTGATGGCGCGCGTTCAGGATGGCGATCTTGTGCGTGTGGATGCGGTGAAAGGCGTTCTGGAAGTGCTGACAGAGGGTGTCGAGCAGCGCGCGATCGCGCACCCGGATATGACGACAAACCAGTTTGGCATAGGCCGCGAGCTGTTCGAGGTGTTCCGCCAGCAGGTCGGTCCGGTCAGCGCTGGCGCCGGCGTGGTTGTTTAAGGAGATGAGCATGACCCCAACTGAGGCCAGTGCCGCGGCGCGCGATATTTGCAACCTTGCACCGGTTGTTCCGGTTCTGGTGATTGACGATCTCGCGCATGCGCGGCCCTTGGCGGAAGCATTGGTTGCAGGTGGGCTTCCGGCGCTTGAAGTGACATTGCGCACGACGGTGGCGCTCAAAGCCATCCGCCAGATGGCCGAGGTAGAGGGCGGTGTTGTTGGAGCAGGGACCTTGCTGACACCGGAAGACGTAGCCGCAGCGAAAGAGGCTGGGGCGCTCTTCGGCGTGTCCCCTGGGGCTACAGCGCGCTTGCTGGATGCGTGCGAGGAAGCAGATCTGCCACTTTTGCCCGGAGCCGCTACTGCGACCGAAGTGATGGATCTCCTGGAGCGCGGGTATACTGTCCAGAAGTTCTTTCCGGCAGAAGCCTCCGGGGGCGCGCCTGCACTTAAGTCTATCGGGGCGCCGTTGCCGCAGGTGTCGTTCTGTCCGACCGGTGGGGTGAGCCCGTCGAACGCGCAAGATTATCTTGGTCTGTCCAACACGCTTTGTGTCGGAGGATCCTGGGTAGCTCCCAAGGCCATGATGGACGCGGGCGACTGGACCGGAATCACCGAATTGGCGCGCAAAGCGAAACAATTGGCGCGTTGACGAAAGATTAAACCGCGCGGCGCGACAACGCGGTCACGCTTTGAGTGATTTGTTTTGGAATTGGCCTGATCTTTTAGATGCCTTTAGGCGTGTCTCAGAACTTATCTGGCGTGCTGCCGGTGGATCCCAAGGCATCTTTCAAAGCGCCAGTCAAAGACGCCACGGTACTTAGTTTCGTGTAAAAAGAAAGAAGCGATGCATCAGCAAAACCGTTGCTGACAACATGTTTCACGAGCCCATCAAGAGGCTCCCAGTACCCGTTAGTATCGAGTAAATACATCGGTTTGGTGTGCAGACCGAGCTGGCGCCATGTCAGGACTTCAAAGAACTCGTCCAGCGAACCCGCACCGCCGGGCAGAACAACAATCGCGTCAGAATTCATAAACATAACCTTCTTACGCTCGTGCATGGTCTCGGTGACGACAAAGCGCGACAGATCCCGTTTCCCGACCTCTCTCTCGAGCAAATGTCCGGGAATAACCCCGAAAGTTTCACCTCCTGCCGCCTGCGTTGCATTTGCCACGGCGCCCATCAGGCCGACATCCCCCGCGCCGTACACCAGCTGGTGCCCGCTCCGCGCGATCCATGTGCCAAGAGCTTCAGCATCGGCTTTGTAGGCAGGGTCGGCTCCGAAACGGGAGCCGCAATACACGCAAATGGAGGCCATTGAACACCTAGCTGGCTGAGTCGGTTAGGTCTTTTCCCTTTGTAATAGGCTGGATAAACTAGCCCAAGCGCAGGCTGAGCGATGCGCAGAAAAAAGATTGGGGATGACGTTTATGTCAGTAAGGGCGTTTTGCACGGAGCAATCCGGTGCCTCGCGCGGGGTTGTCATCGGCGCCGGGGCAGGGCTTGCTCTGGCCGCTGCGGCTATCGTGACTTGGCTGAATTTCGCCCCGCAGCCGGAAGAGCCGACCGCGATAACGCCCGAACCCGAAGAAACCGCGCAGGAGCCTGTCGCCGCGACAGGTCCCGAGACAGTCGAAGAACCGGCCGAAGCCGCACCTGTTTCTGAACCAACTGAAACCACCGAAACCACCGCTGATACACCGCCCCAATCGTTATCGGCGGAACGCGACGCAGAAACAGCAGTCGACTCTGGCGCCACGCCGGACAGTGGACCAGAAGTTGCTGAAAGCATACAGGAGCCTACTGTTCCTGAGACGCCGGCAGAGCAGGATGCGCCGCCTGTGTTCGATGTCGTCCGTGTGGATGAAAGCGGCGACGCTGTAATTGCTGGCCGTGCAGGAGCTGGTCACCAGGTGCGGGTTTTGATGGACGGCGTGTCCGTCGCCGAGACCTCCGCGGATGCGAGTGGGGCGTTCGTGGCGCTCGTTTCTCTGGATCCGTCCGAAGACCCGCGCACGTTGACCCTCGAGAGCGTGAAAGAGGGCTCCGAGCCTGTTGTCTCCGAAGAGACGGCGCTGGTCGCGCCGTTTGCAGGAGAGCCAGAGGCCCCATCAGTTGAAACCGCGGCGCTCGAGACGCCGACCGAACCGGCGCTTCCCGACAGCGTCGCCGACGCGCCAGCTGCCGCGGCACCAGCGCCTGCGAGAACGGAAACGCCAGAGGTTCCTGAGGCACCGGAGGCAGCACCCGCGCCGGTCCCGCAGGAATTGCCAGAACTGCAGCCCAGCCCGACTGCTCCGCCGCAGGTGGTGATTGTCGCGCCTGAGGGAGCTGTGCCACAAAGTCCGGCAGCTGCCCCGGCTCGCCCAGATGCTCCTGACACCCCGAATGTGGTAATTGATACAATTTCTTACGACGAAGAGGGAGAGGTTATCCTCGTTGGACGCGCACAGGCGGGCAATTTCGTCCGTCTCTATCTCGATAACATACTCACTGAGACAGTGCCGGTTAGCCCGGAAGGGCAATGGCGCAGCCGCGTGACTGGTATCGAGGCGGGCGTCTACACACTGCGGGCGGATGAGACCGGAGAGTCCGGACGCGTTGTGTCTCGGTTTGAGACGCCGTTTGAGCGGGTCACGCGACCGCGCGCGATCGCGGCTGCTGAACAGTCCGCCGAGGCAGAGCTCGCAATGGCTCAGGCAGCAGAAGAGGGTGAGGGTAACGAGATGCGGGCGTCTGCCGGCGTGGTGACAGTTCAGCCAGGATTTACTCTTTGGGCAATTGCCCGCGAGAATTATGGGGACGGCGTCCAATACGTGCGCGTTTTCGAGGCAAATCAATCACTAATCCGCAACCCGGATCTGATCTATCCCGGACAGGTTTTTTCTATCCCGGAACCGTGAACCACGCTGGTCTCTGCTGAAACTCCTGCCTAGGGTGGCGCCATGCGATCCCTGTCCAGCCGCGCCCCGGCTCCCAGCACTGACCCGACAGATGCCGAAACCCGTGAGAGCGGCTGGCGTGTCATCAAAAAGGTTGCGCCATATCTGTGGCCGGCAGACAAGCCTTGGGTCAAACGGCGTGTGGTCTTTTCGCTGGCCGCTTTGTTTCTCGCGAAACTGGTCGCTGTAGGCACACCGTTTCTTTACAAGGTCGCGGTTGATGCGTTGTCAGGAGACGCCGATGAGGCCATGTTGCTCGGCTTGGGCGCCATTGGCCTCACCATTGCTTATGGCATCGCCCGGTTGATGTCGGTTGGGTTCCAGCAACTGCGTGATGTGATCTTTGCCAAAGTTGGCCAGCAAGCCCTGCGCGCGCTAGCACTCGAGACCTTCACACATATCCATCGTTTGTCGATGCGGTACCATATCACTCGCAAGACTGGTGGATTGAGCCGCATCATCGAGCGCGGGGTGAAAGGCGTCGAGTTCCTGCTGCGCTTCCTGCTGTTTTCAATAGGCCCTCTGCTGCTCGAACTCGGAATGATCGCGATCATCCTGACGATCTATTTCGATGTCTGGTATCTCGCCGTCGTCGGGGGGACCATCGCGCTCTATGTCTCGTTCACGTTCAAGGTCACGGAGTGGCGCGTACGTATCCGGCGAGAGATGAACAAGCAGGACACGGATGCGAACCAAAAGGCCGTCGACAGCCTGCTGAATTTCGAGACGGTTAAGTATTTTGGCGCCGAAAGCCGCGAAGCCGCGCGCTATGACAGCGCGATGGAACAGTACGCGGATGCTGCGCTGCGCACGTCTTACTCCCTCGGGTTCCTGAATTTCGGGCAGGCGGTGATTATTACCAGTGGCTTGGTGGGTGTGATGGTAATGGCGGCGATCGGCGTGCAGAATGGCGACCTGACCGTGGGCGATTTCGTCATGGTGAACGCCTACATGCTGCAAATCACCCAACCTCTGAATTTCCTTGGCACCGTCTATCGCGAGATCCGTCAAGCGCTGATCGATATGGGCGATATGTTTGACCTTTTGGGCCAGCCCACCGAAGTCAGCGATAAACCAGGCGCGCGGCCGATCCGCATCGACGGGGGCGAGGTGGTTCTGGATGACGTGCATTTTGGCTACGACAAGGAGCGTCCGATCCTTAAAGGCGTCAGCCTGCGCGCCGCACCTGGCGAGCGGATCGCGATTGTTGGCCCGTCCGGGTCCGGCAAATCGACCATCGGGCGGCTATTGTTTCGGTTCTACGATGTGACAGGGGGCGCGCTGCGCATCGACGGGCAGGATGTGCGCGATATCACGCAGGATAGCTTGCACGCCCAGATCGGTGTTGTGCCTCAGGACACGGTGCTGTTCAACGACTCGATCCGCTACAACATCGCCTATGGTCGCCCGGATGCATCCTGGGGTGAGGTAGAGGCGGCTGCGAAGGCGGCAAAGATCCACGATTTCATCATGGGGCTGCCGGAGGGATATGATACGCAAGTTGGCGAGCGCGGCCTGAAGCTGTCGGGCGGCGAGAAACAACGCGTGGGGATTGCCCGCACGCTGTTGAAAAACCCGCCGATCCTTTTACTGGATGAAGCCACGTCTGCACTCGACTCAGAGACTGAGCGGGATATTCAGGACAGTCTGCGCGATATGGGCCGGGGACGCACGGTCATCACCATCGCGCACCGGTTGTCTACCATTGCCGACGCCGACATGATTGTCGTTCTGGAAAACGGCCTGATCGCGGAGCAGGGGCGGCATGCAGACCTGCTCGCCAAGTCGGGACGTTACGCGTCTATGTGGACAAGGCAACAGGCAGATGAGCCGGACGCGGCCTGAACCAGCTTGCTTGCTCGCAAAAAAAAGGCCGAGACAAAGCTCGGCCAAAGTCCAACAGGGAGGTATAGCCAAGCGGTGCCGCTTCGCTATGCGGATGAAGTAGTCCGTGCCCAAGAATCGATCAAGATTTTAAAATGCCGCAGGTGCGCAATCCCGCCATGCGTGTGTTGCATGGCTCACGCCTGTTCGCTCCGGCGCGCGCGTCGGTAGGCAATGACTTCATCACTGACAAAATCCCGGAAAGCCTCGATACGGCGAGAGTGCCGAAGTTCTTCCGGGTAGGCCAGGAAAACAGGCACATCGTTGGATTCGAGATCAGGGACCACCTGAACGAGGTTCGGGAAATCCTGTGTCAGATAATCCGGTAAGACACCTACCCCAAGATCCGAGATCACCGCCTGAAGCACGCCAAAGTAGTTGTTCACCATCAGGGAGTGCGTGACTTCGTTACTAAAGATTTCCTGTACCAGCATTTGCCCTGCCGACACCTGCGCGCTGTCGGAGTTCTGGCAGATAACCCGGTGATCCTTCAGATCGGAAGGAAGTTCCGGTGTTCCGTTTTGTTCAAGGTAGCTGGGCGATGCGTAGAGCCGCATACGGATTGTCATCAATTTTTTCCGGATGAGATCCGCTTGACTGGGCTCTTTCATCCTGATCGCGACGTCCGCCTCCCGCATGGGAAGGTCGAGGACTCGTTCCTCCAGCATCAGATCAACGTTGAGATCCGGGTACTTTTCATACAACGCTGACAGGCGTGGCGCCAACCACAGCGAGCCGAACCCGATCGTGGTCGTGACACGCAACTGGCCGAAAACCTCTTCCTCGCTGTCGCGTATACGCGCGGACGCCGCATCGAGTCGTTTTGACATCGAGGTCGTGGCGTCGAACAACAACTCGCCTTGTTCGGTCAGGATCAGGCCGCGCGCGTGACGGTGAAAGAGCGTGGTGTTCAGGCTCTCTTCAAGGGCGCGAATTTGGCGGCTGACAGCGGATTGGCTGAGATGGAGCGAGTCACCTGCGTGCGTCAGGCTTCCCGCATCTGCCACAGCATGAAAGATTCGCAGTTTATCCCAGTCCATCGTCAGATCGTGTCCCTGAACACTCGTTCTAAGACATGTAGTTACCGCTATCGGGGGGCTGCGCGCAATCAAGTCAGTTACAATAAAATGATTTTGTAGGTCAGGATTTTTGACCTAAACTCGAAGCGCTCATCCAATCTCGGGAGGTGTGGTATGGGTCTACAGGATATCTCGCTGGAGGATCGGTTCGACTTATCCAAGTCGCCAGTGCTTTTGAACGGCACACAAGCGCTGGTTCGGCTCTGTCTGATGCAAGCGGCACGGGACAAGGCGGCGGGGCTCAACACGGCCGGGTATGTCACCGGGTATCGTGGCTCGCCTCTCGGTGCGGTCGATATACAGATGGCGCGTGCGCGCGACCCGCTGGAGCGCGCGCAAATTACGTTCGAGCCGGGATTGAACGAAGATCTTGCAGCAACGGCGCTTTGGGGAACACAGCAAGCAGAGTTACGGGGCGAGGGGCGCTATGATGGCGTATTCGGCCTCTGGTATGGCAAGGGGCCCGGCGTCGACCGAACCGGCGATGTCATGAAGCATGCCAATCTGGCCGGAACGTCGCCCCACGGGGGTGTCCTGTTTGTAATGGGTGACGACCACACCGGTGAAAGCTCGACCACCTGCCACCAGTCCGATACGGCGCTTCTGGACGCGTATATGCCGGTTCTGTCGCCTGCGGGTGTGCAGGAAATTCTGGATTTCGGCCTCTTCGGCTGGGCTTTGGGCCGCTACTCCGGACTTTGGGTCGGGTTGAAGGCGATGAAGGATACAGTTGAGGCGACTGCCGTCGTCGACGGACACCCCGAACGTATGCGCTTCTTTACGCCCGAGTTCGATATGCCCGAGGGAGGGCTGAACATTCGGCTTGTGGACCACTGGACACCGCAGGAAGAGCGCCTGATCCGATACAAGCGTTATGCGGCGGAAGCATTTGGCCATGCGAATAAAATCGACAAGCGGGTATGGGGCAAGCCGGGCGCTAAGATTGGCTTTCTGGCGGCGGGTAAAAACTGGCTCGATCTGACCCATGCTTTGGAGCTTTTGGGTCTTGATTCTGCATCGGCGGACAGGATGGGTATCACGACCTACAAGGTCGGCATGACCTGGCCTTTGGACTCAAAAGGTTTCAATGAGTGGGCGGAAGGCCTTGATCTTATTGTTGTTGTTGAAGAAAAGCGCAAACTTCTGGAGGTTCAGGTCAAGGAGGCGATCTTCAACAACCGCCAAGGCCGCCGGATATTTGGCGGCCAGAACGATCGGGGCGAGATGGTGTTTCCCGCGTGGGGAGCACTGGACCCGGTGACAATCGCCGAAAAAATCGGCGGCATTCTGATCGACGAAGGCCGCGAGACCGATGCACTAAACGCGGGCCTTGCGCGCTTGCAGGAGGCGCGCCGTGCCGACAATGCCCCCGATCTAGCCAACCGGACCCCATATTTCTGCTCCGGTTGTCCGCACAATACCTCCACCAAGGTGCCCGAAGGCGCGCATGCGTTCGCAGGCATCGGCTGCCACTACATGGCGCTCTGGATGGACCGGGACACGGCCGGGTTCACCCATATGGGCGGTGAGGGCGCGAACTGGATCGGTGAGGGCAAGTTCTCCACACGTCCACATGTGTTCCAGAACCTCGGGGACGGCACCTACAACCACTCCGGTATCCAGGCGATCCGTGCGGCGCATCAGTCGGGCGCGAACATTACTTTCAAGATCTTGTTCAACGACGCTGTTGCGATGACCGGCGGTCAGAAAAACGATGGCGACTTGACCGCAGACCGGATCGCTTGGGAACTGAAGGGCATCGGTATCGAGCACATCCACCTTGTCTATGACGAGAAGGAAGATATTGATTTTGCAGACTTTCCTGCCGATCTTCCCCGTACAGAACGCAAGGGACTGATGAAGGTCCAGACGCAGCTGGAAGAGGTCAAAGGCGTGTCGGTGATCCTTTACATCCAGACCTGCGCCGCGGAAAAGCGCCGCCGCCGCAAGCGCGGGCAGTTCCCGGACCCCGACAAGCGCGTGTTTATCAACGCCGACGTTTGCGAAGGCTGTGGGGATTGTGGCGTTCAGTCGAACTGCGTATCGCTCGTGCCCGTGGAAACTGAGTTTGGCCGGAAACGTGCCGTTGATCAGTCCTCCTGCAACAAGGATTTCTCCTGCCTCAATGGCTTTTGCCCTTCCTTTGTAACGGTTGAAGGCGCAACTCTGCGCAAGGCCGCGACCGCGCAGATTGACCTACCCGACTTACCGACGCCCGACTTCGCCCCGATCAGCGGCACCCGCAACATGGTGATCACCGGCGTCGGCGGCACTGGCGTTGTGACCGTCGGGGCGATCCTGACGATGGCGGCGCATCTCGATGGCAAAGCCGCTGCGATGATCGAGATGGCGGGCCTGGCGCAAAAGGGCGGTGCGGTGCACATCCATTGCCGATTGGCGGAGCGTGCGGAGGATATCAGTGCGATCCGGGTGTCGGTTGGCGAGGCGGACACCGTGATCGGGGGCGATCTCGTGGTAAGCGCCGGAGCAAAGACCCTGGGGCTTATGACCCACGGGCGTACCGGAGCGGTGATCAATAGCCACGAGATCATCACAGGTGATTTCACCAGGGACCGGGATTTTCGAATTCCTGGCAAAGACTTGGCGATCGCCCTGCAGGCGCGGCTAAGCGACGGTTTGGATCTCTTTGACGCCACTGACCTGTCGCGCGCGCTTATGGGAGACTCGATTTATTCCAACATGATGGTTTTCGGGGCAGCATGGCAGCGCGGGCTGATCCCGATCTCTGAAGATGCCATTCTCCGCGCGGTTGAGCTGAATGGCGCCGCGCCGGAGCGCAATAAGCAGGCGTTCCAGTTCGGCCGTTGGGCCGTGCTCCATCCTGAAGCGGCTGAACGGACCGCGACAGCGGAGGTGGTCGAAAAGCCCAAAACGCTGGAGGAAAAAATCACGTACCGCGCGGATCATCTGGTGGCCTATCAGTCGCGGCGGTTGGCGCGGCGCTATCGCGCGACGGTCGAAGGCGTTGCCGACCCAGCGCTACGGGAAGTGGTCGCAAAGAACTACCACAAGTTGTTGGCATACAAGGATGAGTACGAAGTCGCGCGGCTACTACGCAATACGGATGAAAAGGCGCGGGCGGAGTTCGATGGTGACCTAAAGCTGACCTACCACCTCGCTCCGCCGGTGTTCTCACGACCCGGGCCTGACGGGCGCCCAGCAAAGAAGGCCTACGGTGCCGGAATTGAGCGGCTCTATGGCCCGCTTGCAAGGCTGAAGGTTCTGAGGGGGACACCCTTTGATCCTTTCGGCCGCTCTGACGAGAGAAAAACCGAGCGCGCGCTTATCAGTTTGTACGAGCAAGATTTGGCACAAGTGTTGCAGGATCTAACCCCCGAGCGCTGCGACGCCGCGCTGGCGCTTCTGGCCTGGCCCGACATGGTGCGCGGTTTCGGTCCGGTGAAAGCCGCGTCTGTGGAGACAATGAAAAAACGTCGCGAGGAATTGTGGCAGGCCTTCCGCACTGGACCGGACGCGATCGCGCAGGCAGCGGAATAAGCTTGGAACCCTATTCGAATTTGCGGTAGTCCGGGCGGAACGCTGGAGGAGAAGGCCTGCATGCAATCCAACCGGGGTGTTGCACGAGATATCAGTTACGCGTCTTCCGCGAGCTCTCGGGCTGGGCGGGCCTTGATCCGCGTCACTGAGAATGTCACCGGGCGGATGCGGTTGATCCGGCAGGCGGCCGGTTACGAGGTCGAGGTCGCGCAAGGCCGAAATTTCTGGGACGTTATGGCGGATCGATACGGTCTGAGCCTCGATGTGACTGGTGGGACGCTGGAAAGTATTCCTGCCGAAGGGCCATTGATCGTGATTGCAAACCATCCCTTCGGTATTCTCGACGGGCTGATGATGGGAAAGATCCTTAGCCACCGGCGCAACGAATACAGGATCTTGGCAAATCAGGTGTTCCGCAAGGCCAAAGATCTCGAAAAGATCATCCTGCCTGTTTCGTTTGATGGCGATAAGGACGCCGTAGCACTTAACGTCGAGACGCGTCGCGAGTCGCTGCGTTTTCTGAGCGACGGTGGCGCGATTGGCATATTTCCGGGCGGAACTGTCAGCACAGCGGCTCGGCCGTTTGGGTATCCGATGGATCCGGGCTGGCGGAGCTTTACGGCGCGGATGATCGCAAAAAGTAACGCGACCATCGTTCCGGTTTTCTTCGAGGGGCATAATTCGAGACTGTTTCAGATTGCGAGCCATGTTCACGCAACGCTGCGCATGGCGCTGCTGATCAAGGAGTTCAAATCTAAGGTCGGGGAGCCTGTGCCGGTGGTGATCGGTGAGCCGATCCAGCGTTCCGAATTAGATCCTTATGTCGGTGACCCCAAAGCGATGATGGACTTTCTGCGCGAGGCAACCTATCGCTTATCTCCACGACCGTTGCCCGATTATGGTTACGGCTACGAATTTGAACAGAAGCACAAATCCTGATGGCAGTTGGCGTTTTCGATAGTGGATTGGGCGGGTTGACCGTGCTTGATGCGGTCGCCAAGCGCTTGCCCGAGGTGCCTTTTGTGTATTTCGGCGACAACAAGCACACGCCCTATGGTGTGCGCGATGCTGATGACGTCTATGCGCTGACCACTGCAGCAGTAGAGCGGCTTTGGGAAGAAGGCTGCGATCTGGTCATTCTGGCCTGCAACACGGCCTCTGCTGCGGCCCTGAAGCGCATGCAGGAGAGCTGGATTCCACCGGAAAAACGGGTGCTAGGTGTGTTCGTCCCCTTGATTGAGGCGCTGACAGAGCGGCAATGGGGCGATAACTCCCCTCCGCGCGAAGTTGAGACAAAGCACGTAGCCCTGTTTGCGACACCCGCTACGGTCTCGAGCCGCGCCTTCCAGCGCGAATTGGCGTTCCGGGCCATCGGTGTCGATGTTGAGGCGCAACCCTGCGGTGGTGTCGTCGACGCAATTGAAGAAGGCGACATGATCCTCGCCGAAGCTCTGGTGCGGTCCCATGTGGAGGCGCTGAAGCGGCGTATGCCGCATCCTGAGGCCGCGATCCTTGGGTGCACGCATTACCCTTTGATGGAGGACGTCTTTCAGGACGCGCTTGGCCCGGATGTCAAAGTATTCAGTCAGGCCAACCTTGTGGCGTCTAGTCTCGACGATTATCTCCAACGGCACCCGGATATGCTTGGGATCGGCGGCGAGTCTGCCTTCCTCACAACCGGGGATCCGAAATCGGTCTCGAACAAGGCCACCCAGTTTCTGCGACGAAAGATCGAATTCCGCGATGCGGAAATGGAATAATACGATCTTTCAAGTCTCTAGAAGGTAAAACTCATGTATAATGTCGCTATCCTCGGGGCCTCCGGCTACACGGGTGCGGAGCTGGTTCGCCTGATCGCGACCCACCCACAGATCACCATTACCGCGCTGTCTGCGGATCGGAAGGCCGGTCAGACTATGGCGAGCGTCTTTCCGCACCTGCGCCATCTCGATCTGCCGGTTTTACAGAAGATCGAGGAGTTGGATCTGAGCGCGGTCGATCTGGTGTTCTGTGCTCTGCCGCACGCGACCAGTCAGGCCGTAATTTCAAAGTTGCCCCGCAGTGTGAAGGTTGTGGACCTGTCGGCCGATTTCCGACTGCGTGATGCGGACGAGTACGTCAAATGGTACGGCGGGAGCCACGAAGCACCTGAGTTGCAGCGCGAGGCGGTCTACGGACTAACCGAGTTCTATCGCGAAGAGATCCGCGATGCGCGGCTGGTGGCTGGGACGGGGTGCAATGCCGCGACCGGCCAATACGCGCTGCGGCCTTTGATCGCGGCGGGCGTGATCGACCTCGATCAGATCATCATTGACCTGAAAACCGGAGTTTCGGGAGCGGGACGTTCGCTGAAGGAAAACCTGCTGCATGCAGAGCTGTCAGAGGGCAGCCATGCCTATGCGGTTGGCGGCACGCACAGGCATCTGGGCGAATTCGATCAAGAGTTTTCGGCCATTGCAGGGCGACCGGTTCAGGTGCAGTTCACGCCCCATTTGTTACCTGCAAACAGGGGCATACTGGCCACTGTTTATGTTCAAGGCGATGTTGGAGAAATCTACGACGCTCTGTCGGATGCCTATGAAGACGAGCCGTTTGTCCATGTCTTGCCGGAGGGCGAGCATCCGTCGACGCGCCATGTCCGGGGCTCGAATTTCGTGCATATCGGCGTGGTGCGGGACCGGATAGAGGGGCGCGCGATCGTGATCGCCGCACTCGACAATCTGACCAAGGGAAGCTCGGGGCAAGCGTTGCAGAATGCCAACCTCATGCTTAACATTGAGGAGACGACGGGATTGATGCTGGCCCCTGTTTTCCCTTGATTTTCACCAGAGAGGCGCCATGCGAGGGCTGAAGAAACAACGCCGAATTCAAATCATAGGCATCGCTATTGTGTTTCTTGCAGCAGCGACAGCCCTGATTGGCTACGGAATGCGCGACGGGATCAATTTTTTTCGGTCGCCAAGTCAGGTGGCAGAGTCTGCGCCGCCTGAAACAGAAGTGTTCCGTATCGGGGGGCTGGTCGAAGAGGGCACTCTGGTGCGCGGCGAGTCCGAGACAATCACGTTTATGGTGACTGATGGAGGCGCTTCGATTCCTGTCAGCTATACCGGCGTCTTGCCGGATCTTTTTGGTGAGAACGAAGGAACAGTGGCCACAGGCTCGATGCGCGACGGAGTCTTTGTCGCGACTGAAGTTCTTGCGCGCCATGACGAGACCTATATGCCCAAAGAAGTCGTTGACGCGTTGAAGGAACAAGGGGTCTATCGTGACCCCGAGAATCCTGATGCTGGCCACAGCACCGGCGGCACTGATTCCTGACCTCCGCAACGGGCTCCGCACGCAGGGCTGCTCTTTTCTTAAGTCTCGTTGGGCACTCTTTTCGCGACCGAAACAACGCGGAAAGGGTGCTCTATGCGCTCTGTCAAAGACCTCGCACGGGAGATCGTGCGCCGCGAAGGCGGGTTCGTAGATGATCCTGATGACCCGGGCGGGGCAACCAAGTTCGGTGTCACAGTGCAAACACTCAAACGGCTTGGGCTCGATCTTAATAGGGATGGCGCGGTTACGGATGCTGACGTTCATGCAGTCCGCGAAACCGATGCAATCGATGTGTTTCTAAGACATTACTTTTTTGGTCCAAGGCTGGGAGCGCTGCCAGAGAGCATACAGCCCAGCGTGTTCGACATGTATGTCAATGCGGGCAGCCATGCGGTGCGTATCCTTCAGCGGCTGCTCAATGATATGGGGTTTGACCTTGTGGTGGATGGTCTTATCGGTCCGCGCACGGCGGGAGCCGCCCATAAGGGGCAGGACGCCGCTCCGAACCATTTTGTGGATGCCTACGGGATTGCGCGTCGCAACTACTACTATGCCGTGGCGGATGGTCGTCCCGCGTCACGTAAGTACGCCCGCCGTCGTGATGGTGGGAAGGGAGGTTGGATCCGTCGCGCGGAGGAGTTCATCTCAGCCCGCTATCACTTCACGGAGGCCGAGCATCGTGCCCGGACCGCGGCATGGGACTGATCGAGCGCGTGATGGATTTCGTGTTCGGTGCCGGCGTGAAGGACACGGTCGAGATCTTTCGCGAAAACGCAGAGGCGCGCGCGATACGACATCATGAACTGACACAGGGCGCGCTGTCTCAGTTCGGAGTTGAATTCCAATATGCCGGACCATCTCTGTTTGACCGGGTGATCAATGGATTGAACCGATTGCCCCGCCCAGCGCTTGCTTTCGGAACGCTGGGGTTGTTCGTGTTGGCCATGGTGGACCCGGTCTGGTTCGCCGACCGGATGGCTGGTCTGTCTCTGGTTCCCGAGCCCATGTGGTGGCTGCTTGGCGCAATCGTATCTTTCTATTTCGGAGCCCGTCATCAGGCAAAAAGTCAGGAATTTCAAAGTAGCCTCGCGCAAAGCTATCATCGGGCTGAAGGGTTTCGCGCGCGCCGCAGAGCTGAGGAAATCCCCACACCATTTATTCGAGAAGCGCCTGTCCATACCCCAAATGCGGCGCTGGATGCCTGGAGGCAAACGCGATGACCCAGGAGTGGCAACGTGCGATTGAGGCGAGGCTGACTGTGCTTGAGACGCGCAACGCAGTGGAAGAGGTGCATCGCGTCAATGTCGAAAGCCGACTCAACGCAATTGAAGACTCTCTGAAGTGGCTTGTGCGCTTGATTCTGGGGGCGTTTGTCTTGGCGATAGTCGCCTTTGCCCTCAAAGGGGGCTTTGGTACTGTCTGACAAGAGCTTCCATCGTCACTGTTGACGGCGAAATGACCTCGCGTAGCGCTTAACACTTCGCGCCAACCTGTTAAGGGTTCTACCAGACCAATAGCAGGAGCGGCGCGGGATGGACTATCAAACCATCATCTATGAAGTGACAGACGGGCAGGCGATTATCACGCTGAACCGGCCCGATGTGATGAATGCCTTAAATGCGCAGATGCGCGCTGAATTGCTCGATGCGATCCGCCGCGCCGGACGCGAGGCTCGGGTGGCGGTTCTGACGGGCGCGGGCCGTGCGTTTTGTTCTGGCCAGGATCTGGGTGATCGGGCCAATGCAGACAATCTCGATCTGGAACGTACGTTGCGGGATGAATACGAGCCGATGCTACGTGCGATTTTTGACTGCCCGGTGCCAACGATTTCCGCGGTGAACGGTGCGGCGGCCGGGGCAGGGGCAAACCTGGCGCTGGCGGCGGATGTGGTGATTGCCACAGAAAGCGCTGTTTTCCTTCAGGCTTTCACGCGGATTGGTCTTTTACCGGATGCGGGCGGTACGTACTGGCTGCCCCGACAAATGGGCTTTGCCAAGGCCATGGGCGCGGCGCTCTTTGCGGAACCGATTACCGCCCGGCAGGCGGACGACTGGGGCATGATCTGGCAGGCTGTGCCGGACGACAGTTTTGCAGAGACATGGCAAGCCCGCGCAGCCCAACTCGCCTCTGGTCCAACGGCTGCCTATGGTGGGGTGAAGCGAGCTTTGCGCGAGAGTTACAACAACTCCCTAGAGGCGCAACTGGCACTTGAAGCAAAGCTACAGGGCCGCTGCGGTCAGACCCGCGACTTCAAGGAGGGCGTGATGGCTTTCCTCGAAAAGCGCCCCCCGCATTTCGAGGGGCGCTGAGTGGTCAATTCTCGCGGCCGCGTTTTTCGAAACGCGGGAGCATTGCCGAGAAATCCATCTCCGCCTGTCCCTCGGTCTCAGCAAACTCGGTATAGAGTGCGGTGGCGCGGGCCCCCATCGGGGTGTCTGCATCCACCGCCTCCGCAGCCTGCTGGCTGAGCCGTAAATCCTTAAGCATCAACCCAGCCGCAAACCCAGGCTGGTAGTCGTTGTCCGCAGGGCTCTGCGGCCCAACGCCCGGGGCGGGGCAATACGCGTTCATCGACCAGCTGTATCCCGAGGAGGTCGAGACCACGTCGAACATCGCCTCGCGCGACAGACCCAGTTTATCGGCGAGGGCAAAGGCCTCGCAGGTGGCAATCATCGTCACACCGAGGATCATATTGTTGCAGATTTTTGCAGCCTGACCGTTGCCTGCGGCCCCGCAGTGGACGGCTTTCTGGCCCATGATTTCGAAGAGAGGCGCGGCTTTCGCAAAAGCGTCCTCGTGCCCACCAACCATGAAGGTCAGAGTTCCGGCTGTCGCGCCCCCCGTGCCGCCCGATACGGGCGCATCGAGAAAGCCTAGCCCAGTGTCTTTGGCTTGCGCCGCGACAGCCCGCGCGCTTTCGACGTCCACCGTCGAACAATCGAGGAGAACAGCGCCCTCGGTCATTGCCGGGACGACCTCTTTTGCTACGGCGCGTAAAATCGCGCCGTTGGGTAGCATGGTGATAACAACATCTGCGTCCGCTGCGGCCGACACGGCGCTTTCCGCAGCCGCGACGCCGTCGGGGCAAGGGGCGGCAAGGTCAAACCCCGTTACACTGTGTCCGGCGGCCACAAGGTTTGCGGCCATGGGCGCGCCCATATTGCCCAGCCCGATAAATCCGATCTTCATGTGTCCTCTCCCCGAAATGTCAGTTCGTCCGGCCCCAGAGGCGCCAGGATATCGGCGACGTCCGCCGCACTCACGTTACGCACCGAAGCGTGACGCCACTTCGGGTTGCGGTCCTTGTCGATGATCTGCGCGCGGATACCTTCAATGAAGTCTGCTTTCTCGGACGCGCGAAATGTAAACCGGTATTCCAGCTGCAAGGCCGCCTCGATGGTCGGGTTTGTCCCGAGCTCAGTCAGCATCTGAAGCGTTGCCGAAACCGAGAGAGGGGCCGCGCGTTGGAACGCTTTCAACGCTTTTTCGGCCAAGGGCGTCTGGCCTGCCTCAAGACGGTCGAGGATGGCGGCGGCATCTGTGCCTGTGAAAAGCGCGTCGATCTCTGCCTGCTGTGCGGCGATGGGCGCATCGGGGCGTGGCTCTGCTGCTGGTTCTACCGCGTCCACATCGCCGGTTTCGATCAGTCTGGCTTTCAGGTCGGTCCAAAGCTCTTCGGGAACAAAGGCATCTGCAAAGCCGACAAGCAGTGCGTCACCGGGTCCCATCCGCGCGCCGGTGGTGCCAAAATACGCACCAAGCCGCCCTGGAGCATGGGCCAGAAGTGCGGTGCCGCCCACATCTGGCACAAGGCCGATCCCGCATTCGGGCATCGCGATCTGGCTGCTTTCCCCGACAATCCGGTGGGACGCGTGGCAGCCGACACCGACACCGCCGCCCATGGTGAAGCCATGCAGGAAACTCACAATCGGTTTAGGGTAATTCGCGATCGCCGCGTTCATGCGATATTCGTCCGCCCAGAATTTCCGCCCATAGGCGTAATCGCCTGCCTTGCCGGTCTCATACATCTCGACAATGTCGCCACCTGCGCAAAAGGCACGTTCGCCCGTACCATCGAAGATCAGCAGGTCCACATCCGGGTCTTCGCGCCAGTCCTCCAGCGCGGCTTTGATCGCAAGACACATCTCGTAGGTCAGTGCGTTCAGCGCGTCCGGGCGATTAAGCGTCACGCGGCCCGCGCGGCCCTCACGGCGGATATCGATATCGGCCATGCTCAGGCGCGCTCCGCAAGCATCTGGCGGCTGACGATCAGACGCATGATCTCGTTCGTTCCTTCAAGGATCTGATGCACGCGCAGGTCGCGGACCAGTTTTTCGATGCCGTAATCGGCGAGGTAGCCATAGCCCCCATGCAACTGAAGGCATTGGTCGACGATCCGACTGCCGGCTTCGGTCACGAACTTCTTGGCCATTGCGCAGTGTTTTGTCGCGTCCGGCGCGCCTGTGTCGAGCTTCCACGCCGCCTGGCGCAGGAAGATCCGGGCGGCCTGCAATTCGATCTCCATGTCGGCCAGACGGAACTGGAGCGCCTGGAACTGGTCGATAGATTTTCCGAAAGCCTTGCGCTCGCCCATATAGGCAAGGGTCTGGTCGAGAGCCGCTTGTGCCGCACCCAGTGAACAGGCCGCAATATTGAGCCGCCCGCCATCAAGACCAGCCATTGCGTACCGGAAGCCGTGGCCTTCTTCGCCAAGGAGGTTTTCCGCAGGGATCTTGCAGGCATCGAACTGCACTTGGCGGGTGGGTTGGGCGCGCCAGCCCATCTTGTCTTCGAGCCCGCCGAAACTGAGCCCTTCTGCCCCGTCCTCGACGATCACGGCACTGACGCCACCTGGGCCATCGTCGCCGGTGCGGGCCATGACGATGTAAGCGTCTGAGTAACCACCGCCCGAGATGAACGCCTTGGTTCCTTCGAGCGTGTAGCCTTCGTTTGTCCGCGCCGCACGAGTCTTCAGCGCGGCCGCATCCGATCCGGACCCGGGTTCGGTCAGGCAATAGCTAAAAAAGCAGTCCATCGAAATCGCGCGGGCAAGAAACCTGTCTTTCACCGCATCCGAGCCAAACTTATCGAGCATCGCCGCGCACATGTTGTGAATCGACAGGAACGCCGCGACAGACGGGCAGGCGCGGGACAGCGCCTCAAAGACCAGCGTCGCGTCGAGCCGGGTCAAACCAGATCCGCCGGAGGCTTCCGAGACGTAGAGCCCGCCGAAACCCAACTGCGCGAGCTCAGACCAGAGTTCTTTCGGAATCGTACCGGACTTTTCCCATGCCAGTGCATGGGGCGCGATATTTTCCGCGCCAAATGCGATGGCCATATCCTCGATCGCCGTCTGTTCCTCGGTCAGTGCGAAATCCATGGGTCCCTCCAACCGTGAATTGAACACTTGTTCACTTAACGGCAGCAACGCACCTGTTGCAAGCGCGCAGTTACAGATCGGTGTGAAACTCTTCGATCAGGTGGCGTACCACAGCATTCATCGCTGCGGCCTCGTCATTGTCTGTCTCCAGCGCCTCAGCGCGGACCCTGCGTTGCCGGTCGGCGCTGGAGCCGTTGCGTGCGATCGCGCACAAGCGTTCGATCTCGCGAAGGGTGCCAAGCTCCTCGGCATCCTGACCGATCAGGTCCTGCAACTCACCGGTTAACTCAGCCATTGTTTTCACTTGCCCGGCGCCGAAATCGATCAGGCTGCCGGTGGCGCCATAGCGTTGCGCGCGCCAGCGGTTCTCGGCGATCAGGAAGCGCTCATAGATGCGCCAACGGGTGTTGCCCGACCGCATACGCCACAGCATCCGCATGATCGCTTGGGTCATCGCTGCCAGGCTCAGCGCATCCTCCATCCGGGGGCTGACATCGCAGATGCGGCTTTCGAGCGTTGGGAAGCGGTGCGAGGGGCGCAGGTCCCACCAGATTTTCGTCGTGTCCTCGATCAGCCCCAGATCGATCAGGATATGCGTGGCGCGCTGGTATTCCGGCCACGAGGCGAAATTCGGTGGCAAACCTGTGCGGGGCAGGTTGTCAAAGACCGTGAGCCGGTAGCACGCCAGCCCGGTGTCCTGACCCTTCCAGAAAGGCGACGAGGCCGAGAGCGCCAGCAGGTGTGGTAGGAAGTAGGAAAACTGTGGCATCAGATCGATGCGCAAGCTGTCGTCTTCAAGCCCGATATGGGTGTGCATTCCGCAAATCAGCAACCGCCTTGCGACACCTCCAAGGTCTTTTTCCAAGGCATTGTAGCGGTCCTTATCGGTGTGGTGCTGTTTGGCCCAATCCGCAGACGGATGACAGGAAGCCGCGATCGGAGCCATGTTGAACTTGCGGGCTTCCTCGGCCACGACAGAACGCAGGCGACGCAGGTCCTCGCGTGCATCTGCAATACTTGCGCAGACACCGGTCCCGATCTCGATCTGACATTGCAGAAATTCAGGGCTGACTTGCCCCTGCAAGCGTTCCTTGCAGGCATCCATCAGCGCCTGCGGAGCTTCAGCAAGCTGGAGGCTGTCGAGGTCGACAAGAAGGTATTCCTCCTCGATCCCCAGGGTGAAGCTCGGCTGCGTTTGTCCCATGCCCGGCGGTCTCCGTCACAGTGCGTTTAAGACAGTTTGGCAGAGCTTTGTCCTATATCGCAATAATTTAAGGTTGTTGCTTCAGGAGGGCGAACGCAGAACGCCGCCCCAACGGGCGGCGCTTTTTTTCGTGTGGCGGGTGCTACTGCATCACGGGGATCGTGAACTCACCACCTTCCTTGATGCCGGATGGCCAGCGCGCGGTGACGGTCTTGGTGCGGGTGTAGAACTTGAACGCGTCCGGACCGTGTTGGTTCAGATCGCCAAAGCCGGATTTCTTCCAGCCGCCGAAGGTGTGATAGGCGAGAGGAACCGGGATCGGGACGTTCACCCCAACCATGCCAATATTGATGCGGTTGGCGAAGTCGCGCGCGGTGTCGCCGTCGCGGGTGAAGATCGCGGTGCCGTTGCCGTATTCATGGTCCATCGCCAGACCCAGCGCCTCTTCGTAGGTTTGGGCGCGAACTGTCGAGAGGACCGGGCCGAAGATCTCCTTTTGATAGATCTCCATGTCACGGGTCACGTGGTCAAACAGGTGAGGGCCTACGAAAAAGCCGTTCTCGTAACCCTGCAGGTTGAAGTTGCGGCCATCGACCACCAGCTTCGCGCCTGCATCGACACCCGATTGTACGAGGCGTTCGATATTGGCTTTCGCGGCACCGGTCACGACCGGGCCGTAATCCACATCGTTCCCGGCGGTGTAGGGGCCGACTTTCAGCGCCTCGACCCTTGGCACCAGCTTTTCGATTAGCCGGTCTGCTGTCTCGTCACCCACTGGCACAGCAACGGAGATCGCCATGCAGCGTTCGCCCGCCGCGCCGTAGCCCGCGCCCACCAGCGCATCGGCGGCCTGATCCATGTCCGCGTCGGGCATGACGATCATGTGGTTCTTGGCGCCGCCGAAGCACTGCACGCGTTTGCCGTTCGCGCAGCCGCGCGAGTAGATATACTCCGCGATCGGGGTGGAGCCGACGAAACCCACGGCCTGGATGGTCGGGTTGTCGAGAATGGCGTCCACCGATTCCTTGTCGCCATTGACCACCTGAAGGAGGTTGTCAGGCAGGCCCGCCTCCGACATCAGCTCCGCCAGCATGATCGGCACGGACGGATCACGCTCGGATGGCTTGAGGATGAAGGCATTGCCGCAGGCAAGCGCCGGGGCGAATTTCCACATTGGGATCATGGCCGGGAAGTTGAAGGGCGTAATGCCCGCAACGACGCCAAGCGCCTGACGCATGGAATACATGTCGATGCCGGGGCCTGCGCTGTCCGTGTACTCGCCCTTCAGAAGATGCGGCGCGCCGATGCAAAACTCGACTACTTCCAGGCCACGGATCACGTCGCCTTTGGCATCGGGCAGGGTTTTACCATGCTCTCGGCTCAGCGCCTCGGCCAGCTTGTCCATATCGCGGTGCAGCAGGCGCACAAACTCCATCAGCACGCGGGCGCGGCGCTGCGGGTTTGTGGCGGCCCAGGCGGGTTGCGCCTGGGCCGCAGCGGCCACCGCGGCGTCCAGCTCCTCCCGCGACGCGAGAGGTACCTTTCCCTGTACCTCTCCGGTGGCCGGGTTCATGACATCGGCGAACCTTCCCGATGTGCCGGAAACCCGCTGGCCTCCGATGTAATGGCCGAGCTCTTCCATCCGACTTCTCCCCCATTTGAAAATGATGTGCGTACCATAGAGTTGCAAAATTGCGCGGAACAGAGGCAATATGCCAAAAAGGCTTTGCAAAAATGCAAGAGGCAGCATGGACGGAAACTGGGACGATCTGCGTGTGTTTTTGGCGGTCGCGCGGGCCGAAGGTTTGACCCCCGCAGCGCGCAGCTTGCGCTTGGATCCCGCAACAGTAGGGCGCCGCATTGCGCGCCTCGAAGCGGACTGCGCGCAACCGCTGTTCTCGAAATCCTCGCTTGGCTACCGGATGACCGAGGCAGGGGCGCGGCTGCTTCCCCATGCCGAGGCGCTGGAACAGGCGGTGCGCGCGGGGGCAGGGGCACTGGCTGGTGCTGAGGGGTTGCGCGGCACAATCCGGATTGGTGCGCCAGATGGGTGCGCAAACTTCCTGCTGCCGCAAGTTTGCGCGGCCTTGTCCAAAACCCATCCGGAACTTGAGATCCAGATCGTCGCCTTGCCCCGCGTTGTGAACCTGACCAAACGTGAGGCGGATATGGCGATTACCGTGTCACCGCCGGAGACCGGGCGACTCACGGTGCAAAAGCTGAGTGACTACGCGTTGCACTTGGCCGGTCATCGGGATCTGCTGCGTGCGCACCCTGTGAATGTGCTGGAGGATCTGAGCGTCCATCGGATCGTGGGGTATATCCCGGACATGATCTTTGACCGGGAGCTTGATTATCTGGCTGAGCTTGGTTTGGGGCCCGCGCGGATCACCTCGAATTCCGTGGCTGTTCAATTGCATCTTTTGCGCGCGCAGGCCGGATTGGGTGTCGTCCACGACTTTGCCCTGCCAGCAGCGCCTGATTTACAACTCGTACTGCCCGATTTGGTGGCTTTAAGGCGCAGTTTTTATCTCGTTCGGCATGCAGATGACCAAAAAGTCGTAGGCTTGCAGCAGTTTTCGAGCGAGTTCAGCGCGATTTTTCGGTCTACACTCGCTCAAGCGGAGCGGATCGCTTGACACAAGCGGCGCCCCGGCGCGACGCTTTGGTACTACGAGCAAGGGAGGACACATGCTTGTACATCAGATACTGAAAGCCAAGGCGACCGAGGGTGTGGTGACCATCGGACCGGACTCCAGCGTTACGGAAGCCGCTCGCATCCTTTCTGAGAAACGCATCGGGACGCTTGTAGTCTCGACGGATGGAAAGACCGCGGACGGTGTACTTTCCGAGCGGGATATCGTGCGTGAAGTGGGTCGGCGCGGACCGACTTGTCTCAGCGAAACGGTAGGGTCCATGATGACCACCAATCCTGTGACCTGCGCACTCGACGACAGCGCAGACAGCGTCTTGCGGAAAATGACCGAAGGCCGGTTCCGGCATATGCCAGTGGTCGAGGGCGGCATGATGGTGGGGATCGTGACGCTTGGCGATGCGGTAAAAGCCCGCCTGCAGGAAGTCAGTATGGAAAAAGAAGCTCTTGAGGGTATGATTATGGGCTTTTAGCCTGGCCTAGGAACGCCGCGTCGGACAGAAAACCCCTTGATATGAATGCGGCTATGGGGCTTTGTGCCGGCGAACTATTAGGAGACGCGCATGCGTATCGGTCTTTATCCCGGCACTTTTGATCCAGTCACGCTGGGCCATTTGGATATCATCCGTCGCGCTGCCAGCTTGGTGGACCGATTGGTCATAGGGGTTGCAATAAACCGCGACAAGGGCCCGCTCTTCTCTCTGGATGAGCGGGTGGCGATGTTGCGGGCGGAATGCCTGTCGATTGAACGCGAAACCGGCGTTGAGATTATCGCGCACCCGTTTGAGAACTTGCTGATCGATTGCGCGCGCGACGTCGGCGCAGGGGTCATCATCCGAGGTCTGCGGGCCGTGGCCGATTTCGAGTATGAGTTCCAAATGGTCGGGATGAACCGGCGTTTGGACGACGGAATCGAGACTGTGTTCCTGATGGCCGAAGCTGAACATCAGGCGATTGCTTCAAAGCTCGTGAAAGAAATCGCACGCCTTGGAGGTGATGTCGGGCCGTTTGTCACCCCAGCGGTCCAGCATGCGCTGGAGGAGCGGTTCGGCCCGCCACATCGGTCCAAGGCTGCGCAGTAGAGACGGTTTTAGTAGCCGTAAACGGCAATATGCGCGTTCTTACGTGCTTCGCGTGGGTCAAGATTCACGTCGCGCGCGACGCTTCTCGGCATCCGTGAGAGCTCACTGTAGGTTTGCTCATAGGCGATCCGTTTGCGAACCACTTCGCGAAGCGAAGAAAAAATCTCGGTCATTTCAGTATCCTTCGGTTGGGGCATCGCCGCGGTTGGCGGCGCGCTTTTGTTTTCTGTTGACCGAGATATGGTGTATGCCGCAGTGCAGAACAACTGACGCTTTTCGAAGGCGGTCTTGCATTTTCTGCATGGGTCCCGCAGGGCTGTTGCTTAGATAAGATGAGGGACTGGCCGATGCCGCAACCTGATGGATTCATGGAAGTGCCACCGGGTAAGATCGCCACTGTCGTTACCCATTTAGAGATGGCGGCGCCGCCAAAGCCGCGGTCAGCACCCGAGGTGCCCGGTCTTGTACTGACGCCGATGGCAGTTCCCGACCCGGAGGCCTATCGCGCGCTGTATATGGCGGTGGGCGGCCTCCCTTGGATGTGGTTTTCGCGCATGGCGCTGTCGACCGAGGCACTGGTGGGTATTCTAGGCGATCGGGATGTCGAAGTGTTCGTTTTGCGGGATGGTGCTCGGCCAGTGGGGCTGCTGGAGCTCGATTTCCGAAACGCAGGCGCCTGCGAACTTGCGTTTCTGGGGCTCGTCCCAGACGCGGTTGGGCAGGGGGCCGGACGCTATCTGATGAACATCGCGCTGACCCGGGCCTGGGCGCGTCCCGGGGTGTCGCGGGTCTGGGTGCATACCTGCACGCTCGATCACCCCGCAGCGCTTGGGTTCTATATCCGATCTGGATTCACGCCGTTTCGGCAAGAGATTGAAGTGGCCGATGATCCTCGACTCACAGGGGTGCTACCCCGCAAGGCCGCGCCGCATATCCCGGTTTTTGAGCCTTAAAGATACTTGCCCATTTCGACGGCCGTATCTGCCATACGGCAGGAAAAGCCCCATTCATTGTCGTACCAGCTCAGCACGCGGCACATTCTGCCTTCAAGTACTTTGGTTTGGTCCGTCGCGAAGATCGACGAGTGAGGGTCATGGTTGAAATCCATCGAGACGAGCTTGTGATCCGTGACGCCAAGGATACCCTTCATTTCTCCTTCAGCGGCCTTGTGGACCGCGGCATTGATCTCTTCGGGGGTGGTGTCTCGGGCGGCCTCAAACGTGAGGTCGACAACCGAGACATTTGGGGTCGGAACACGAATTGCGACACCGTCCAGCTTCCCTGCAAGTTCAGGCAGGACGAGGCCAACTGCCTTGGCCGCCCCCGTGGAGGTCGGGATCATGTTCATCGCCGCCGCGCGGGCGCGATAGAGGTCTTTGTGCATCGTGTCGAGGGTCGGCTGGTCGCCGGTGTAGCTGTGTATGGTCGTCATGAAACCTTTGACGATCCCAACGTTGTCCTGCAGCACCTTGGCCACCGGGCTGAGGCAGTTCGTCGTACAGGACGCGTTCGAAACAACCACATCCGAGCCCGACAGCGTATCGTGGTTGACGCCATAAACGATTGTGTTGTCCGCGCCGGAGGCGGGCGCAGAGACAAGTACACGTTTTGCGCCGTTTTCCAGATGTAACGCGGCTTTGTCTCTGGCTGTGAAGATCCCGGTACATTCGAGCACGACGTCCACATGACTCCAGGGCAGGTCTTTCGGGTCCCGGATTGCGGTCACATCGATGGGCCCACGCCCAACATCCAGTGCAGAGCCAGAAACTTTAACTTCTGCCGGGAAACGACCGTGTACACTGTCAAATTGCAGAAGGTGCGCATTGGTCTCGACGGGGCCAAGATCATTGATTGCAACGACCTCGAGATCCGTTCGTCCGCTTTCGATCACGGCGCGCAACACATTGCGACCGATACGGCCAAATCCGTTAATTGCAACTTTAAGTGTCATGTCCGGCCCCCGAATAGTTCAACGCGAAATTTGATAGCGCTAACATGAGCGGGATACGGCTTTTGCTATGGCTGCGTCAAGCGTTGCGTGTGTCACAGGCGCAAGTGTGATCGCTGGTAAGGAAGCTCAGAACAAAAAAAGGCCGTCCCGGGGAACAGCCTTCTACAAGATCTATTTGCGGCGGGACACCGCAGCACTGCGCTCCTGCGCTCAGATCAGGCGGCCAATCGCGGCGGCGGTATCGGCCATCCGGCAGGAGAAGCCCCATTCGTTGTCGTACCACGCGAGCACGCGCACCGTCCGACCGATAACCTTGGTCTGATCCGGTGCGAAGATCGAGGAGTGGGTTGTGTGGTTGAAGTCGATCGAGACCTTGGGTTCCGGATCATAAGCCAGAACCGCCCCCATATGACCGTTGGCTGCTTCGCGGATGATTTCGTTGACGTCGTTTACGGTCACGTCTTTGCCGGCCTCAAAGGTCAGATCGACCGCAGAGACATTGGGAGTCGGGACCCGCAGGGCGGTACCATCCAGTTTGCCGGCCAGATCTGGGATGACTTCGCCGATGGCTTTGGCCGCTCCAGTGGAGGTCGGAATCATAGCCATCGCCGCCGCGCGCGCTCGGTAAAGGTCGCTGTGGCGGCGGTCCAGAGTTGGCTGGTCGCCTGTGTAGCTATGGATCGTTGTCATGATCCCACGCTCAATCCCGATCGCCTCGTGCAGGACCTTGGCGAGGGGGGCCAGTGCGTTGGTGGTGCAGGAGGCATTCGATACAACATGATCGTCCGTGCTGAGCGCGCGGTGGTTCACACCGTAAACGATGGTCTTATCGGCATTCGTGGCGGGTGCTGAAACGAGCACACGCTTGGCGCCATGGTCCAAATGCACCGCAGCCTTGTCGCGCACATTGAACTTACCGGAGCACTCCATAACGACATCGACACCCGACCAGTCGAGTTCTGTCGGGTCATAGGTGGAAAACACTCTCATCGGCCCGCGCCCGATGTCCATCGTGTCGCCATCAACTTTGATGTCGTTTCCGAAGCGCCCGTGGACACTGTCGTATTTCAGCAGGTGTGCGTTGGTTTCAATCGGTCCGGTCGCGTTGATTTTCACAACCTGCACATCGTTGCGCGCGCTTTCGGCGATATGCGCAAGGGTGCAGCGTCCGATCCGGCCAAACCCATTGATACCCACGGTGATTGTCATCTTGCGCGCTCCTGCGTAGTCGGGATTGGCCATACGACGGTATCCCATTGTATTCTACTAGCGCCCACCTAGCGCCTGACGCTGGTATTTTAAAGGAAGAAAGTGTCGCGCTTCCAATATGTTAGCGAAAACATCGCATGTTGGCGCTAACGGGTTGCCCTAACAGTCGGACGACGTATCCTGCAGGTACAGGATTGTTGCCATAATCGGGAAAATGCGATGTCGGGCTTGCTCGCGCTTTTGGACGATGTAGCCGGGATTGCGAAAGTCGCAGCGGCTTCCATAGATGATGTAGCCGGACAGGCCGCCAAAGCCGGCGCGAAGGCGGCCGGGGCGGTGATAGATGACGCTGCCGTAACGCCAAAATACGTGCAAGGGTTTTCGCCCGAACGCGAGTTGCCCATCGTTTGGAAGATCGCTCGTGGGTCGATCTTCAATAAAGTAGTGGTTCTGTTGCCTCTGGCGCTGTTGCTGTCCAGCTTTGCGCCCTGGATGATCCCGCCGCTTCTAATGCTGGGCGGAATGTATCTTTGCTATGAGGGTGCAGAAAAAATCCTGCACGCTCTCGGGCATGGCGGCCATCGTGCGGAAGACGAGGGCGCAGGGTCCCATGCGACGGCCGCACATCTTGAAGAGGCCAAGGTGGCCGGCGCCATTAAAACCGATTTCATCCTGTCAGCTGAGATTATGACGATTGCACTGTCGGCATTGCCGCCCTCGAATATCTACTTCCAGATCGGAGCGCTCTTTCTGGTGGCTGTCGGGATCACCGCGTTGGTCTACGGGTCTGTCGCGCTCATCGTGAAAGCCGACGATATCGGTCTTCACCTTGCGCGCGAAGGACGGACCAGCTTCGGGCGGTCACTGGGGCGCGGCATCGTTGCGGGCATGCCGAAATTCATGAAGCTGCTGCTGATCGTCGGGACTGCGGCGATGGTCTGGGTGGGAGGATCGATTATCCTCCATGCATTGGAGCAAATGGGCTGGGGCGCACCGGCGCATTTCGTGCACGACATTGCCCATGCAATCGGACAGGGAAATGGCTTCCTCGAATGGCTGGTGACCGCAACCCTCGACGGTCTTATTGGACTAGCCATCGGGTTTTTGATTGTGCCTTTGGTTAACCGGGTAATTTCACCCACGGTGGCAATGGTCCGGAAAGACTGATTTTTCTGCGTGGACAAGAGAAAGGCAGGTCCAGGACCTGCCTCTTTCCGATGGTTTGCTTTATTGTGATCGATGCGTCCCGCAAGGTTACGAGATCATGCCTTTAACCTTAGCGACCACAGCCTCGGGCGTGATTTCAAAGTGTGAGTAGAGATCGCCTGCCGGCGCGGACGCTCCGAAATCGTGCATGCCGACAAATTCGCCCTTCTCGCGCTTACCGCGTTCGCCATAGAGCCAGCGGTCCCAGCCGAAGCGAATGCCAGCTTCAACAGCGACACGCACCGGTCCTGCGGGCAGAACCTTCCGGCGGTAGGCTTCGGGCTGTTCCTCGAAGATCTCCCAGCAGGGCATAGAGACTACGCGCGTTCCGATCCCTTCGGCCTGCAACAGGTCGCGCGCTGCCATTGCGATGGACACTTCCGAGCCTGTTGCGAGCAGCAGGGCCTGGCGTTTGCCTTCGGCATCAGCCAGGACATATCCGCCCTGCGCAGTCAGGTTCTTGTTCTTGTGGTCCGTCCTTACAGTTGGCAGACCCTGACGCGACAGAGCCAACACCGAAGGCATTTCTTTTTGCTCCAGCGCGACCTCCCAGGCCTCGGCAGTCTCCACCGCGTCTGCGGGGCGGAAAACAAGCGTGTTGGGCGTGGCGCGCAGCATCGCCAGATGTTCCACCGGCTGGTGGGTCGGGCCATCTTCGCCAAGCCCAATCGAGTCATGCGTCATGACATAGACCACCGGTTGCTTCATCAACGCAGACAGCCGCATTGCGCCGCGGGCGTAGTCGGTGAAGCACAGGAACGTCCCGCCATAGGGACGCAGGCCCCCGTGAAGGCTCATGCCGTTCATGGCCGCGGCCATACCGTGTTCGCGAATCCCGTAATACACATAACGCCCATCGCGTGTTTCCGGCGCGAATACGCCCAGATCGCCGGTTTTGGTGTTGTTCGAGCCGGTGAGGTCTGCCGATCCGCCGATTGTCTCGCCCATAAGCGGGTTGATTACGGACAACGCCATCTCGGAGGCTTTCCGCGTCGCCACTTTTGGTTGCTCTTCCGCGATCTCCTTTTTCAGTTTCTTGATCGCCGCCGAAACCTTCTTGGGCAGATCGCGCGACAACCCCCGATTGAACTCGGCCCGTTTGCCACCGGATAGCTTCGCGAAGCGCGCCTCCCAGTCTGCGCGCGCGGCCCCGCCCCGGGCGCCGATGGCCGCCCAAGCTGCTTTCAGCTCAGAGGGGATTTCGAAAGGCGCGGCGGTCCAGCCCCAGCCTTCCTTTGCGGTCGCATTCTGGTCGGCATCGGTCAGCGCGCCATGACCTTTAGAGGTGTCCTGCGCCGCGTGTCCAAGCGCGATATGCGTTTTGCACGCGATCATCGCAGGGCGCGCCGACTTCTTGGCGGCAGTCAGAGCGGTGTTGATCGACACCGGGTCATGTCCGTCGCAATCGAACACATCCCAGCCAGACGCCGCAAAGCGGGCTTTCTGGTCTGTGCGGTCCGAGAGCGACACTTTACCATCAATGGTGATCCCATTGTCGTCCCAGAGAACAATCAGTTTGGACAGCTCATGCCGGCCGGCAAGCCCGATGGCTTCCTGACTGACGCCTTCCATCAGGCAACCGTCTCCGGCAATGCAGTAGGTGTGGTGATCGACGACCTTCGAGCCCCAACGCGCGCGCAAAGCTTCTTCGGCCATTGCAAATCCGACCGCGTTGGAGATGCCCTGTCCGAGCGGACCAGTTGTGGTCTCAATGCCTTTGGCATGGCCAAATTCGGGGTGTCCTGCCGTGATCGCGCCCAGTTGGCGGAAGTTCTTGATCTGCTCCAAGGTCATGTCCTCGTAACCCGTCAGGTGGAGCAGCGCGTAGAGCAACATGGAGCCGTGTCCGGCAGACAGAATAAAGCGGTCGCGATCTGGCCAGTCTGGCGCGGACGCATCGAACTTGAGGTGTTGCTCAAACAATACCGTCGCAACGTCGGCCATGCCAATTGGCATGCCAGAGTGCCCGGAATTCGCATTTGCTACAGCATCCAGCGCGAGGGCGCGAATGGCGGTGGCTTTCATCCAGTGCTCGGGGTGCGCGGTGCGCAGGTCGGACAGGGTCAAGGGGACTTCCTCTGATCGCAGGGGCGTGAGTGCCCGCGCTCTTTACCAGCACTGCGGCCAAAGGCAAGAACCTGCCGGGGCGACTTGGCCTAGCGCTTTGGAGCATTGGGGAAATTCCGGGCGAAATCGGGAACACGGCTTGCTAGAATGGAGCGAAAGGGGCGGCTATCGATTCGAAAATGGGCGATAGACCGAGATTTGATCGGCACGGCAGTTGTGCTGGTCGTCTCCTGTCCCACAGGAATGACGACCGCTTCCCATACCACGGGGGCAGGAACAGAAAGAGGCTGTATGAGCGAAATTTCAGAACTTGAAGGCCGCCTGGTCGCAGCAATGGCGCGGATCAAATCTGCAGTGGAGACGCGTGAAGCGGGCGCGGGCGAAGCGGGTGACACGAGCGCTTTGGAAGCGCAATTGAGTGTCGTGGAAGCAGAACGGGACGCGGCCCGGGTCGCAACTGAAGCCTCAACGGAGGCACTGCAGGCGGCGCAGTCACAGCTCAGCGCAGCTCAGGCGGAGCTCGCAGAACTGCGCGAAAGCGTCCAGAGCTTGCAGACCTCCAATGCGGATTTGCGGCTCGCGGCGAGCGAAGGCGTGACCGACGCCGGCGCGATAAACACAGCGATGGCGGCGGATCTTGCTGCGTTGCAACGGGCGCGCGCTGCAGATTTGCGCGACGTCGAAGCGCTTTTGTCTCAGATCGCACCGACGGAGGATTTGCCCCATGCCTGAAGTGAGTATTCATATCGGTGGCCGCGATTTCGTCGTGGCTTGCCAGGCTGGTGAGGAACAATACTTGAAATCAGCCGCGGCTATGCTGAATGCGGAAGCCTCTGTTCTGGCCGATCAGGCCGGGCGCATGACTGAGGCGCGCTTGTTGTTGATGTCGGGGCTGATGCTGGCGGACAAAACTGCTGGTATGGAGGATCGCCTGCGCGATCTTGAAGCGCGTCTGGCCGAGGTGAACGCCGAACTTGAGACGGCCCGAAGCGCGCCCGGTCTTGAGCCTGAACGGATTGAAGTCCCAATGGTTCCGCCAAGCGTGACAGAGGCTTTGACGGATCTTGTCGCGCAAGCGGAAAGCCTTGCCGATGCCCTTGAAACGGGAGCAAACACCTGAGCACGGCAGACCTGACGAGGCACGCGCATTGAACTGGACCGGCACGATTATCGTCGTCGCAATGATGGCCTTCGTCGGGGTGTTTGCGTTTATCCGGCTGGCGCCGTCGGACGCGGCCATCTGGCATGTCGATCCCACGGATCCGGCATTGAGCGCCGGTCCAGGGCAAGCGCTTGTCCGCGCTGACGGCAATATCCAGTCACCGGTATATCCTGTGTCGCAAGAAGAGCTTTTGGCAGCTTTTGACGCGATTGCGGATGCCAGCCCGCGCACGCGCGTGATCGCTGGGTCGGTGAGTGATGGTTGGGTGACGTACATGACCCGTTCGTTGATCTGGGGCTTTCCCGATTACACCAGCGTCCGCACGATAGAGGCGGACGGTGGCTCGCAGATCGTTGCATACGGTCGGTTGCGCTTCGGCGGGTCCGATATGGGCGTGAATACCGCACGGCTGGAAGGGTGGCTGGACGCGCTGAACCGCGGCTCTTGACCTTGGCGGTTCAATAGGAAACACCGCGGCCCATGCTTCCGCAGGATAAACTAGCTCAGATCAAGGATCGTTTCGGCTTTGTCGAGGCGCGCATGAACGCAGGCGCGGAAGCGAGCGAAATTGCCGCTTTAGCCAAGGAATATGCCGATCTAAAGCCGGTTGTCGAACAGATCGCCGCCTGGGAGGGCGCTTTGGCGGACCTTGAAGAGGCCGAAGCGATGCTTGAAGACCCCGAGATGCGCGCGCTGGCTGAAGAGGAAATTCCAACCCTGAAGGCCCTTTTGCCGGAAATGGAACACGCACTGAAGCTCGCGCTGCTTCCGCGCGACGCTGCGGATGCGCGTCCGGCCGTGATCGAAATTCGACCCGGCACCGGGGGAGAAGAGGCAGCCCTCTTTGCAGGGGATCTATTGCGCATGTACCAGCGCTATGCCGAGGCACAGGGATGGAAATTCGAGATTATTGAGGCGGCGGAAACCGAACTTGGTGGCGTGAAGGAAGTGACCGCTCGTATTGCTGGCGACGGTGTATTTGCGCGGCTCAAGTTCGAAAGTGGGGTGCACCGTGTGCAGCGCGTCCCTGCCACGGAAAGTGGTGGGCGTATCCATACATCCGCTGCGACTGTGGCTGTGTTGCCGGAGGCGGAAGAGGTCGATATCGACATCCCGGCAACTGACATTCGCATCGATACGATGCGCGCGTCCGGGGCAGGGGGGCAGCACGTCAACACCACGGACTCCGCCGTGCGCATCACTCATCTGCCGACCGGAGTTGTCGTGACCAGTTCTGAAAAATCCCAGCATCAGAACCGGGCGATTGCTATGCAAGTTCTGCGCGCGCGGCTTTATGATCTGGAACGTCGAAGAGCAGAGGAGGAACGAGCGGCCGACCGCAAGGGGCAGGTGGGCTCCGGCGATCGCTCCGAGCGTATAAGAACTTACAATTTTCCCCAAGGTCGTATGACCGACCACCGTATCAATCTGACCCTGTATAAGCTCGACCAGATACTTCAGGGCGACCTGACCGAAGTTGTTGAAGCGCTGATCGCAGACGATCAGGCGCGACTTCTGGCTGAGGTGGAAGGGTGATTGACCTTAGCGGAGCACGCTCCAGCGCGGAGGCTCTTTCGATCGCACTGGCTCAGGGACGAGCCAAGCTAAGCGGAGATGAAGCTGCCCGCGACGCGAAACTTCTTCTGGCGCTGGCGGCGGATGTGCCCGTGTCCGGATTGACGCATCTCCGGGGCGAAGCCCTGTCGGAGCCCGTTCTAAAGCGATTTCAAGATTTTTTGAGCCGCAGAGCGTCCGGTGAACCGGTGTCTCATATACGTGGGACACGGGCGTTTTGGAAATACGATTTCGAAGTGACGCAGGATGTTCTCGACCCTCGTCCTGAAACCGAGACCCTGATCGAAGTTGCGCTGGAGGAGCCTTTCTCCAGGGTCCTCGATCTTGGGACGGGTAGCGGCTGTATCCTGTTGAGCCTCCTGGCGGAACAGCCTGCCGCGACAGGTCTTGGAATAGATCAATCGGCGCGTGCCGTGGAGGTCGCGGCGCGTAACCGGGCAGCGCTGTCGCTTGAAGCGCGTGCCGAGTTGGCTCAGTCCAATTGGTACGGCAACGTTGAGGGACATTTCGATTTGATTGTGGCCAATCCGCCTTACATCGACGCCGCGGTCTATGAGACGCTTTCGCGAGAGGTGCGGTTGTTCGAACCTCGCTGTGCGCTGACCCCGGGCGCTGATGGGACGCAACCCTATCCCATTATAGCAGACGGTTCGGCAGAGCATCTGAACGTAGGAGGACGGTTAATTGTCGAGGTGGGTTTCGATCAAGGTCCGCGCGTGGCTACTATTTTGGCCGAAGCTGGACTGAACGACATCGAAATCCGTACGGATCTTGGTGGCCAGCAGCGGGTGGTGCTGGCACGCCGAACATAGAAAAAACGCGCCATTTTTCGCTCGATTGTGTCTGAAATGTCGACTTATTCGTTTTTTTTGCTTGTCTCGCCCAGTGTAGCATGCATATTCAACCGCACGGGATGTTGCCTCCGAGTGGGAGGCGCGTTCATGGTTAAACCAACAATTCCTGCGAGAGTCGCCCGACACGTCGGCCTCGTTAAGGTCTAAGGCCCCGGCGCAGCGCGCTAAGGCCCCCACTGCCTTAAGGTAGAAATTAGCGAATATGAGATCATCCAACAAAAGATCGCGGAACAAGAACAACCGTCGTTCTGTCGGCAACATCGTTAACCGCGTGTTCGACAGTTCCGGTCCCGAGGGCAAAGTCCGCGGCACTCCTCAGCAGATCATTGAGAAGTATCAAACCCTTGCGCGTGATGCGCAACTTGCCAATGACCGCGTTGCCGTTGAAAACTTCCAGCAGCACGCTGAACACTACACGCGCATGCTGGCCGAGGCGATGCGCGAGCAGGAAGCCCGCCGCGAAGCACAGGAACAGCAGCAGCAAAATCGGAGCCGCGATCGTCAGCAGCAGGGTGGCCGCTCTGATGTGGGCGAGGGCGACCAGCCAGATGTGGTTGTTCCCGAACAGGCCGCTCCCTCCGCACCTGAAACGCAGCCTGCGCCCGAACCGGCTAGTGGCGGCGCTGAAGTTATTGATCTCGCCGGAGCGGAAGCCGACAGCGGTCTCGTAGAGACGCCTGAAAGCAAGCCGGCACGCAAGCCGCGCCGCCCACGCCGCAAGAAAACGGACGATCAGAACTCTGCGCCTTCAGGCGGTGAGGCTGCCGACGCGCCTGCAGAATAAGGTGGCGCTTTTCAGATTATTTGGTTGAAGCTGCGGGCTTCTACATCGAAAAACTGGTGCCGCAGCCGCAACTGGAGCTGGCGTTAGGGTTTTCGATCGTAAAGCGCGCGCCGATCAGCTCTTCGGTGAAGTCGATCACAGCATTCTCGAGGAAGGGCAGGGACACTGCGTCCACCACCACCTTCTGCCCCTTGCCTTCGAGGATCAGGTCGTCTGTATCCGGCTCATCGAGGCGAATGTCGTACTGGAAGCCAGAGCAGCCCCCGCCTTCAACAGCCACGCGCAGGGCCTTTTCTTCTCCGGCTTCGGCATTGATTTCAGCCAGCCGCTTAAAGGCACGCTCGGTTACGGTAGGAGGAAGAGTCAGAGTCATGGGACAACCATCACTGTGGAATGTTACGTTTTTTCCAATATAAGGAGGGAAAAAACGGGCGACAAGAACGGGCATAGGAATGAGAGCGGTTTACGCATGTGACCCTGCGGCGTCGCGCGGGCGACTTTTCCCTGAACAGGAAAGCGATTTCCGGTCCTGTTTCCAGCGTGATCGCGATCGGATTATCCATTCAAGCGCCTTTCGTCGCCTTAAGCACAAGACCCAGGTCTTCGTAGAGCATGAAGGTGATTACTTCCGCACCCGTCTGACCCATTCCATCGAGGTCGCTCAGGTCGCGCGTACAATCTCGGATGCGCTTGGTCTTAACGCGGAACTAACCGAAGCCGTGGCGCTGGCGCATGATCTTGGCCACACTCCGTTTGGCCACACGGGCGAGGACGCGCTCGACGAACTCATGGCCCCTTTTGGCGGTTTCGACCACAACGCGCAGGCCATTCGCATCGTCACCCGGCTCGAACGGCACTATGCAGATTTCGATGGGCTCAATCTGACTTGGGAAACGCTGGAAGGGATCGCGAAGCACAACGGGCCAGTAATTGGCGATCTGCCTTATGGTCTGGCCGAGGCGAACGGCACCTACGACTTGGAACTTGGAACATTCGCAAGTGCTGAAGCCCAGGTGGCCGCGCTTTCTGACGATATCGCTTATAACAATCACGACCTACTCGACGGGTTGCGCGCGGGGCTGTTTTCCGAGGCCGAGATTATGCCCCTGCCAATCATTGGGCCCGCCTTTGATGAGGTCGACCGAAAATACCCCGATCTGGAGGCGACGCGTCGCAGACATGAAGCTCTGCGCCGGGTTTTCGGCATTATGGTCAGCGACGTGATCGCAACTTCACGCACCCGTATCAAGGACGCGGCCCCGAGCAGCGCACCGGATATACGCCACCTTCCGCATCCGGTTATCCGTTTCTCGACTGCTCTTTGGGAGGATATCACCCAAATCCGGGAGTTTCTTTTCGCTCATATGTATCGCGCGCCAACTGTTATGGAGAAGCGCAGTCAGGTCACGGATGTGGTTCGCGCCCTGTTCCCTGTCTATATGGCCGACCCGATGCTGTTGCCGGCGCGGTGGCAACCGCGGATTTCTGCGGCACCCGGCAAGACCGCACTGGCGCGGATCGTTGCCGACTACATTGCCGGGATGACTGATCGCTTTGCGCTCCAGGAATATGCGCGGCTTTGCGACACGGAAACCGCGCCGCCCCCGCTCTGACAGGCGATCGGTTTTCGATAGATTTCTTAAGTTCACTCCTCTGTCGTCTCTCTGCAGTCTTTCGGTTTGACTGCAGCGCCCCGGTTTGCCAAACCCGCCGGGCAGTTTAAGCGGGACAGAGTATGAACCTTTTTGCTGAAATGCGCGGCGTGGTTATCACCGCGTTGAATGAGATGGTCGCTGAGGGCGCGCTTCCCAGTGGACTCGAGTTTGCCAATGTCGCGGTCGAGCCGCCGCGCGATGCTGCGCATGGGGACATGGCGACAAACGCTGCGATGGTTCTGGCCAAGCCCGCAAAATCGAAACCGCGCGACATTGCCGAAGTGTTGGCGGCCAAGCTTGCTCAGGATCCGCGCGTGACTTCAGCTGATGTGGCCGGACCTGGCTTTCTGAACCTGAAGCTTGCGCCTTCGGTATGGCAAACACTGGTTACGTGTATCCTGACCGATGGCACGCATTACGGGCGGTCTGAACTGGGCGCGGGACAGAAAGTGAATGTTGAATATGTCTCCGCCAACCCGACAGGGCCGCTGCACGTGGGGCATACGCGTGGAGCTGTTTTCGGTGACGCTCTGGCCGCGCTTCTGGAATTTGCAGGGTTCGACGTGACCCGTGAATACTACATCAATGATGGTGGCGCGCAGGTCGATGTGCTCGCGCGGTCGGTTTACCTGCGGTATCTCGAGGCCCACGGTAAGAAAGTCGCCTTCGAGGATGGCACGTATCCGGGGGATTACCTTATTGAAGTCGGGCAGGCGCTGAAGAACAAGGTTGGGTCGGTCTATGTGGACCAACCAGAAGATTTATGGCTGGCCGAGGTCCGCAGCTTTGCGACGGACGCGATGATGGATCTGATCCGGGCAGATCTGGCCACGCTTGGTATCACGATGGATACCTTCTTCAGCGAGAAAGCGCTTTATGGGACGGGCCGTATTGAGGCTGCGATCGCGGCTTTGAACGCCAAGGGTCTTATCTATGAGGGCGTTCTGGAGCCGCCGAAAGGCAAGGTGCCCGAGGATTGGGAACCGCGCGAGCAGACGCTTTTCAAATCGACCGAACATGGCGACGATGTGGACCGCCCGATCAAGAAATCCGACGGCAGTTGGACTTACTTCGCCCCTGATATTGCCTACCACTATGACAAAATCGAGCGGGGATACGACGCGCTGATCGACGTCTTCGGAGCAGATCACGGTGGCTATGTTAAACGGATGAAGGCCGCTGTCAGTGCGCTCTCGGATGGGCAGGTCCCCGTTGATATCAAGCTCACGCAATTGGTGCGGCTCTTCAAAGACGGCGCGCCATTCAAAATGTCCAAGCGGGCAGGGACATTCGTGACCCTTCGCGATGTGGTCGATCAGGTGGGGCCGGACGTAACCCGCTTTGTGATGTTGACCCGAAAAAACGATGCGCCGCTCGATTTCGATTTCGACAAAGTACTTGAGCAATCGAAAGACAACCCGGTTTTCTATGTGCAATACGCTCATGCAAGAGTTTGCTCGGTCCTGCGAAAGGCGCGCGAGCAGGGGATCGCAGTGGACGATGCCACTCTGAGCGTTCCCGGACTGCCGTTTCTGTCTGATAGTGCCGAGGTGGCCCTTGCCCGCAAACTCGCGGATTGGCCGCGTCTAGTTGAGATTGCGGCGCGCGGACACGAACCGCATCGCATCGCGTTTGCGCTTTATGATATCGCGTCCGACCTGCATGCGCTGTGGAACAAAGGCAACGATCATCCGGAGTTACGGTTCGTTCAAGAGGGTGACTCAAACGCAACACAAGCGAAAATCGCGCTCGCTCGGGCCGCCGCTGTTGTGATTTCAAACGGTCTTGGTATCCTTGGTGTCACTCCAGTGGAAGAGTTGCGCTAGGCCAATAGAGCCACCTGAACCGCGCGCCGCCACTGCGGGATTGAGCAGTCAGAGACATCTCTGGGAATTATGTCCGGGGGTGAGCGCAGAGGCAGGACTATGACCGTTTACGATCAGTACGCCCAAGGGGCGCATGGCGCCTATCGCGGCGCCAGCTATGAGGAGTCGCAGCACACCTACGGGGCGGAGGGCGCGTCTCCGGCGGCAGGGGCGATGACATTCATGGGCGGACTTGCTTCGCTGGTGTTGATCGGCGGGCTTGCGATGTGGTCCTATGACCTTGTGTTGCGTGATGTCGCGGGTGTTCCGGTGATCCGAGCCCTTGATGGCCCGATGCGTGTGCAGCCCGAAAACCCAGGCGGAAGCCAAGCCGACTATCAGGGTCTTGCCGTGAACCAGGTGCAGGCGGCTGGTGTTGCCGCCGACGCGCCGGCGCAGATAATCCTCGCCCCGCGACCTCTTGACCTGAGTGATGCAACCCCTCCGTCTCTACAACTTGAGCTGCTGCCGGATTCAGTGGTCGCGGAGGCAACGGCGTCTGTAGCGCCGATGACCGAAGCACAAGTCTTGCAGGCAGTATATCAGTCTGAAACGGCACCCGACCCTGAGGCCGCGCCGGACCCGGTTCGGGACACCGGACTCGCGGTCGAGGCGCTTTTGACCGAGCTTGTTGCAGAAGAAGAAGCGACAGCTGACATCGTACCGACTACCGTGCCGGGTGTTGCGCGGTCTCTGCGGCCGGCGGCACGTCCGGCGGCGGAGGTTCGCGTCGCCAGCTTGACGCCTGATACCGTCACCCTGACCGCAGCCACGCCTACTGCCTTTGTTGACCCGGCGACACTGGCCCCGGGCACACGCATGGTACAGTTTCGCGCCTATGCAACTGAAGCCGAAGCCTATTTGGCGTGGGATCAGTTGTTCGCGCAGTTCAGAGACTACATGACCGGGAAGTCGCCGGTTATCCTGCCGTCGAGCGATGGGGCCTCTACGTTTTACCGCCTGCGAATGACCGGGTTTGCGGATATGGCCGAAGCGCAACGGTTCTGCTCGGTTTTCCTTGCCGCGAACCGGGATTGCGTCCCCGTTCAGTTCTGAGGCGGGCATGACCCACAGCTACATCTTCGGGTGCAGTGGGCCTGTTCTCACACCTGAGGAGAAGCAGTTTTTTCAAGCCGCTCAGCCCTGGGGCTTTATTCTCTTTGCCCGGAATGTCGAAGCGCCGCAGCAACTGCGCAAACTTTGCAGTGATCTGCGCTCCGCGGTGGGGCGAGATGCCCCCATCCTGATTGATCAGGAGGGTGGCCGGGTCGCGCGTATGACTGCGCCTCAGTGGCGATCTTACCTGCCACCGCTGGATCTTGCGCGCAGTGCAGATCCGGTCCGGGCCTTCTGGCTGCGCGGTCGGCTTATCGCAGCAGAGCTCCGGGATGTCGGCATTGACGTGAATTGTACACCTATGGTCGACGTGGCTACGCCCGACACACATCCCTTCCTGCGCAACCGATGCTATGGATCAGACCCTGAAATGGTGTCGCGGCTCGGCCGGACGCTTGCCGAGGCCCAGATGGCCGGCGGCGTATTGCCGGTTCTGAAACATATTCCCGGCCATGGGCGCGCAAATGTGGACAGCCATCTGGAGGTGCCACGCACGGACGCGTCAGCCGAGCAGTTGCGGTCTGTGGATTTCGCGCCTTTCAGGGCGCTCAACGATCTGCCGATGGCGATGAGTGCGCATGTGGTATTCGAGGCATTTGATCCAGCTCGGCCGGCGACGCAATCACCCGTAATGATTGACCTGATCCGAAACGAGATTGGTTTCACCGGCCTGCTTATGACCGACGATATTTCGATGGAAGCGCTCTGCGGTGACGTGGTCACACGGGGGCAAGCGGCTCTGACTGCAGGATGCGATCTGGTTTTGCATTGCAACGGCAAGATGCCCGAAATGGCAGCGCTGGCGGACGCGCTTGGTCCTCTGACCGCGTCGTCGCACGCCCGCGCGGACGCGGCGTTGAAAGCCCGCTTACCGCGGGACTCTGAGCCCGTACCCGTTGACATCGCGGCCTGCGCAGCGGAACTTGAGGCATTGGAACGCGGGATCTGAACCCGCGTCACAGAGCAGCCTTCGGACCGCCAAAGGATCGCATGACCGACGAGCAATGGGATCAGCCCGCCCGCGTCAGCGTGGAAGAGCGCCTCGCAGCCGAGGCCCTGATCGTCGATGTCGACGGTTTCGAGGGGCCGCTTGACCTGTTGTTGCAGCTCTCGCGGACTCAGAAGGTTGATCTGCGCAAGGTGTCGATCCTTGCGCTGGCGGAGCAATACCTGGCCTTTGTGGAGCAGGCGAAGAAGCTTCGGATCGAGCTTGCGGCAGATTATCTCGTGATGGCAGCCTGGCTTGCGTTCCTGAAGTCGCGCTTGCTCCTGCCGCCGGATCCTACAGACGATGGTCCCAGTGGTGAGGAGCTGGCCGCCCATCTGGCCTTCCAGCTCGAACGGTTGGAGGCCATGCGCAACGCGGCGGCGCAGTTGATGGCGCGCGACCAGTTGGGACGTGATTTCTTCGTGCGTGGCATCCCGGAAGTTGTAACGCGGTCACGGAAAGTAACCTATTCCGCAACGCTGATCGATCTGATGCAGGCCTATGCGCGAACGCGCACCAAGGACGAGTTTCGTCCCTTCGTTATGGACCGCGACAGCGTGTTGACCCTAGAGCAGGCGCTTGAGCGTATGTCCGGCCTTATCCGGTTTGCTGGCGATTGGACGGAATTGGCCTCGTACTTGCCTGATGGCTGGACGCTTGATCCCAAGCGCCGGCGGTCTGCAACCGCAGCGACCTTCGCAGCCTCGCTTGAACTGGCCAAAGCCGGTAAGATCGAAATACGACAAGGGGAAACGTTCGCCCCGATCCAGATCAAGAGAAAACCCGACGCGATATGACTGAGCCCAATGAGGCCACCGAGCCTGAAGCTGAGACGGAAAGCCTGTTTGAGGCCCCCCCCATGGGGGATCAGGAGCGGATGGTGGAGGCCATTTTGTTCGCCACCGCCGAGCCGATCACGGTCCGAGAGCTGCACACGCGCCTGCCACATGGTTGTGACGCACCGGCTGCGCTGGAGCAATTGCAGAAGCGTTACGAAGGGCGTGGCGTTGCAGTGGTGAAGGTGGGCGAGGCCTGGGCGATCCGCACAGCGCCTGACCTCGGCTTTCTGATGCAAAAGGAAACGGTAGAGACGCGCAAGCTGAGCCGTGCGGCGATCGAGACGCTCGCCATTATTGCCTACCACCAGCCGGTGACTCGCGCCGAGATTGAGGAAATTCGCGGCGTTTCGGTCAGCCGCGGCACGCTTGATCTGCTCATTGAGTTGGAATGGGTCAAGTTTGGCCGGCGTCGCATGACGCCGGGTCGTCCGGTGACCTTTGTCGCGACGCAAAGCTTTCTGGACCATTTCGGACTGGAATCTGCGCGTGACTTGCCCGGCTTGTCGGACCTCCGGGCGGCAGGTCTTCTGGAAAGCCGTCCCCCTCCTGGCAGCTTTGATCCCAACGGCTCGGAAGGCGAAGACGAGGCAGCCGAAGATCAGACGGATATGTTCGAAGAGTAATCTTCAGCCTGAACTGGTCTGCCGTGTCCAGGCACTGCGCGTTCCTGCCTCCATGGCGAGATACACCAGCAGGAGGGCCGAGAGTACGGGCAGAGCTGGAAATCCAGCTTGGGTGAAAATGACACCACCGGCAGCAGCCCCCAGGAAAACCATCAAATAGGTGACGCAGCTGTTCAGCCCGAGGATTGCGCCGCGCTGTCCGGGATCGAGAGCGGTCAACCGTCCGACGGCGAGGTTCAGTCCGAGGTGCTGCGTGAACCCCCAGATAAAGGCCAGGCACAAAAGGGCTCCGAAACTGGGGGCCGCCACCGCCATGGCGATATAGAGAAGCACATTAAACGCAAAAAGCGGTCGCGCTGTTCGCGCGGGCCCGATCCGGTCGATGTAGCGGTCGAGCAGTGTGGTCGCGCCAAACCCCAGTCCGTAGATCAGCGGCACAAGACCGGCCGCAGCGGTCGAGCGCCCGAGTGTTTCTGTCACGTGAGTGCCGATGAAAGTGTAGGTGAAGTAAAAGCCCAGCATCAGAGCGCCCATCATCGCAAGCGCCCGCCCTATCCCCGGTACGCGCAGGCCAGTCAGAGGCGAGGTGGCTCGTCCGCGCGGGGCCTCGAAACGAGTGCGTGAGACGCCTATCAGGACAACGGCCGAGACCAGCGCGAGAGAGAGAAACATGCTGCGCCATCCGAGCAGTTCTGCGCCAAATGCTGCAAGACTGACACCAGCGACAAGGCTGAGTGTCCAGCCACTCAGTACAAGACCCATTGTCTGTGCTTCGCGGCCAGGAAGCGCCGCATGGGCGGCCAGAGCATAGGCCGACGGCAACGCCAGGCCTGTGGCAAGCCCAAGCGTGGCTTGCGCCGCCAGAAAGGCGGGCAGGGTCGGGGACAACCCGGCTCCTGCAAACCCGAGGAAGAGCACGAAGAGCGCGACTTGCAACGACCTGTCTGCCCCGAACCTGTCCGCTTGCGGGGCAAGGAGCAGCGCAGAAAGCGCGGTGGCCGCGCCATAAACCGCCGCGCCGAAAAGCACGCCTTGCGCCGTTGCGTCCGGCAGCCCTCCCGCAACAGCAGAGGCAATCGGCGACAGCATGAGTGCGGTCACTCCGACGATCCCGACGGACAGGAGTAGCAAAAGGATCGGGCGGGTCATCGGGGGCTAGCTGCGGAAATGCTTAGACAGCTTCAGGCCTTGGCCTTGATAATTCGATGCGATTTCAGCGCCATAGAGCACATCTGGCTGCGCGCTCATGCGTTCGTAGACCAAACGCCCGACAATCTGGCCGTGTTCGAGCACGAACGGCGCTTCGTGGCAGCGTACTTCCAGCACACCGCGTGAGCCGGAGCCCCCGGCGCGCGCGTGACCGAAGCCGGGATCGAAGAACCCTGCATAATGCACGCGGAACTCTCCAACCATTGCCAGATACGGGGCCATCTCGGCGGCGTAGTCGGGCGGAATGTGCACTGCCTCACGGCTTACCAAGATGTAAAATGCGCCAGGATCGAGAATGATTTGTCCGGTGCTGGTATGCACCTCTTCCCAGTATTCGGCCGGGTCATAATACCCGATGTTATCCAGATCTATCACACCTGTATGGGGCTTGGCGCGGTAACCCACGAGGGTGCCGTCCGCTGGTTTCAGGTCGACTGAGAACCCCAACCCGTCGTCGATATGCGCAGGGCCAGACACGAGCCCAGCCTTGGCATGGAGCTGGCTCAGCGCCGCGTCACCCAGCCGGGCTTCGCCATTGCGAAACCGGATCTGGTTCAGGCGCATGCCGGGACGAACCAGAACGGAAAAAGAGCGGGGGCAAATCTCGGCATAAAGCGGACCGGTGTAACCCGGCGCGATGCGGTCGAATTCGACCCCATTATCGGTGATCGTTCGTGTCAGAAGATCAAGCCGCCCGGTGGAGCTCTTGGCGTTTGCGACAGCCTGGATGTCCTCGGGCAGATCGAGCCGCTCCATCAGCGGTACAAGATATACGCAACCTTTTTCCAGAACCGCACCGCCCGACAGATCCACACGATGCATTTCGAAATCCGCAAGCCGTTCGGCGACTGTCTTTCCCTGTCCTGCCAGGAAAGAAGCGCGGACGCGATAGGCCGTGGCGCCGAGGCGCAGATCGAGGCTCGCAGGCTGGATTTGGGCATCAGTGATCGGATTGTCAGCCGCCAATGCGCCGCTCTCGATCAGACCCCGCAGCGCGGTGTCCGGCAGGACGCCCGGAGCGGTAGTGCTGAGATCAAGTGCCATAGCAGCCCCCGTCAGACCTGCCCGCAGGATCGCGGAATGCAGCGGAAGCGGGAGGTGGGATGATTGTGTCTGGTCGGGCTAGCAGGACTTGAACCTGCGACCTTCCGTCCCCCAGACGGACGCGCTACCAGGCTGCGCCATAGCCCGACACTGTGGTGTTCATACCGGTTTCTGCGGCAGGAGCAAGACGATTTCTGCATCAGGTGTCGGTGTCCGACCCCGACCTGTCAGATGTGCCACGGAGCCGGTCGCGCAGGGCTTCCAGCCGGTCTTTCTGTGTGGCGAGAACCTGTCGTATTTCGTTCGCCACTCCAGGACTCGCCGTCCTGATCTGCTCAAGCAGAGGCGCCAAAGACGGCCCTCCCACAGGGCTTGGGCCCGGCAGGTCCGGTAGAGCGACTGCGCTTTCGCTTTGCGGTTCTTCCGTTTGATCAGGGCTCTCAGAGATGCCCGCAGCTTCCGCACCGCTGGCAAACAGGGTCATCTGATCTTCGTCATCGTGCGCGACGGCCGGTTCGGGCGCGTCTTCTTGGTCGGGAGCCGAGCGCTCCGCCGCCTCAGGCGAAGTGTCGGATGGGGCTTCAGGGATCTCCGCCGCGGGGGCAGGTGCTTCCTTCCGGGGGAGATCAACGATGTTGTCTTCCTCGGTCGCTGCCGGTCGGCTTGGCGCGGTTGCGGCCGGCTCAGCGCCGTCGGCCACTTTACGATCGGCCAAGGCTACAACGTGTTTGACGCCTTTCTCGCGCAAAATCTTTTGAACGCCGCGAATGGTCATCCCGTCATCATGGAGAAGGACCCGGATCCCGGCGAGAAGCAGCATGTCGTTGGGCCGATAATACCGCCGGCCTCCGGCGCGCTTTACCGGTTTCACCTGAGGGAACTTGCTTTCCCAGAAACGCAATACATGGGTCGGTACGCCGAGCCAGTCGGCAACCTCACTAATGGTGCGAAATGCGTCCGCAGATTTCGCCATTCTGGCCTCTCCAGCCCTGCTCAGCCTAAGCGATGCCCCCGGTTTTCGCGTATAGGGGCAGTCGTACTTCAGTCGCGATTGCCGTTTGCAACGCGATCCTTCATCAAATGCGACGGTCGGAAGGTCAGCACGCGCCGCGGGTGGATCGGAACTTCTTCTCCGGTTTTCGGATTGCGCCCGATCCGCGCGGATTTATCTCGCACGCTGAAAGTGCCGAAAGATGAAATCTTCACGCTTTCCCCACGTACCAATGCATCCGACATATGTTGGAGAATGCTCTCGACGATCTGGGCGCTTTCGTTCCGTGACAGCCCCACCTCCCGGAACACGGCATCGCTCAAATCCATGCGTGTCAAAGTCTTGTTACCCATGTCGCCTCCGTCAAATCGTAGGCAACGTTACGCCCGGGGCGAATTCCGAGTCAATATCAAGGGCTTGTCGGAGGAGGCTGAGAAAGCAGGAAAACGCCGAAAAACGCAGTTACCAACGAAGAACGACAGATCCCCAGGACAAACCGCCCCCAATAGCCTCGGTGACGATTACATCTCCGGCCTTTATTTTGCCCTCTGACGCGGCCACTGACAAAGCGAGGGGAATCGATGCGGCAGAGGTGTTTCCGTGGTTTTGAACGGTGACGACCACGCGGTCCATGCCTATCCCCATCTTTTGAGCTGTGCGCTTGATGATGCGCAAGTTCGCCTGATGCGGCACAACCCATGCGACGTCATCGGGTGTGAGGCCGGCCTTATCGAGGGCGGTATGCGCTGTCTCGGCCAGTTTCTCCACTGCATGGCGAAAGACTTCTTTTCCTTCCATGCGCAGAACGCCGGTCGTCTGGGTCGCAGAGACACCACCGTCCACAAAAAGAATATCCTTATAGCGGCCGTCAGAATTGAGATCGCTCGCCAGAACGCCGCGATCTTCGGAGCTGCCTTCGGCGTCGACGGCTTCCAGCACCAGTGCGCCCGCGCCATCGCCGAACAGAACGCAGGTGCCACGGTCGGACCAGTCCATAATCCGGGAAAAGGTTTCAGCGCCGATCACAATAACTCTGCTGGCTTGGCCAGACACAATCAGCGCCGTAGCATTTGCGAGCGCAAAGACGAAACCCGCGCACACTGCCTGAACATCGAATGCGAAGCCGCGTGTGATGCCGAGCCGCGCCTGTACCATTGTCGCGACAGATGGGAACGTCAGGTCAGGTGTGGAAGTTGCGACAACAATACCGTCGATGGTTTGTGGATCCACTCCGCCTTGCGCCAAGGCGCGCGTCGCGGCCTGAAGTGCAAGATCCGATGTACGCTCATCTTCGGCGGCGAAGTGCCGCCTTTCGATCCCCGATCGGGTCCTGATCCACTCATCTGATGTATCAAGTGTTTTCTCAAATTCCGAATTCGGGACTACGCGATCCGGCAGATAATGCCCAACTCCACAAACAACGGCCCGTTTCGTCATTCTACTCGCTCGATTTTTTTTCGGATGTTGCGTCCGCACTCTCGCGCGGTACGGCGGTAGAGGCAACCCGTGCGGCAAGTCGTTCCGTGAATCCGGTTTTGGCAAGCTCGAAGGCCAATTTGATGGCCGCGGAAACACCAGTTGCGTCCGCCGAGCCGTGGGATTTCACCACAGTCCCATTGAGACCCAAAAACACCCCGCCATTCACGCGCCTCGGGTCGATGCGTTTGCCAAGACGGCGCAGTGACGTATAGGCCAGCAGGGCAGCGATCCGCGACAACGGCGTTTTTTTGAAGGCGTTGGTCAGGAACTCTCTGATCAGCGCCGCCGTTCCTTCAGCGGTCTTCAAAGCAATGTTGCCGGTGTATCCGTCGGTTACGATTACGTCGACCCGATCTGAGGGAATGTCACCGCCCTCCACGAAACCCACGAAATCATAGTTGGCCTGTGGCGCGGTGTCGGCGATCAGGTCGTGGGCGGCTTTTAACTCAGCGCGGCCTTTGTGTTCTTCCGTGCCGACATTTAGCAGTCCAACGCGCGGGTTCTTTAATCCAAGCCCGTTTCTGGCATAGGACGCGCCCATCAAAGCGTATTGCAGCAAATCCTGCGCGTCGGCGCGGATATCTGCGCCGACATCAAGCATGACATTGAACCCTCCCTGGTTGCGGGAGGGCCAGAGACATGCAATTGCCGGGCGGTTTACGCCGGGCGCTTTACGCAGACGCACCATCGACAAGGCCATAAGCGCTCCGGTGTTTCCGCAAGAGACGCAAACCGAGGCCTCGCCGTTGCGCACACTGTCGATGGCTGACCACATCGAGGTGTTTTTGCCGGAGCGCATCACCTGGCTCGGCTTGTCGGACATCTGCACAACCGCCTCGGCATTCCGGACGACGACGCGCCCCTTCAGAATCTTCCGCCGAGCCACGAGGCGGTCGATCTCAACCTTGTCGCCATGCACGATGAACGCGATTTCGGGATTTTTTGCGGCGGACTTTGCTAGTCCCGCGACGACGGGGGCAGGGCCTCGGTCTCCGCCCATCGCATCCACAGAAATAACAACCCCGTCGAGGCCAAGGCCTTCGGACGGGGTTTCGGACGCCTCAGGCGACCCTGTGGCTTGGTCCGGCATGGCTATCGGGGACGCCGTGTCGGCCATGCGAACCTTCCTAGTTCAATCCTGTCTGCTTCGCACAGCTTACGCCGCGTCTTCGTCCAGGTCGATCTCGTCGGCCTGAGCGATGACTTCGCGGTCAGCGTAGTGTCCGCAGGCGCCACATACGTGGTGCGGGCGCTTCAGTTCACCGCAATTGGGGCACTCGTTTGGATTGCCTGCAACCAGCGCATGATGGGACCGGCGCATGTTGCGGCGCGATTTTGTGATTTTATTCTGAGGGACTGCCATGTCTCAACCTCGGGTCAGGCGGGGTTTCCCCCGGTTCATTCGTGTTACGGCTGCGCCGAAAAGCGTATCACGCGGCAATCCAGCCTGCGTGGAAACGAGGCCGGGAACATACTGCGATTCTGCTAGGGCGCAAGTGTTTTTCTGCGCTGCGTTTAGCCGTCCACCCATGTTCCCGCAAGTCTTTATCGAAATTCTTGCACGCAATGGGCTTGCGAGACCTGCCAGAACTCTAATCGGAACCTTCGTCGCTGACGAGCTTGAGTTGCGCCAGACCGGCAAAGGGCTTGGCCTCATCATCCGTCATCGGTGCTTTGCCAGGTTCCGTATATTGAGAAGTCTCCAGCACTGCGTCGGGCGCGCGCGGGAAAGGAGGCAGGGCCAGAACCAAGGACTCAGAAAACAGGGCCAACAAGTCCAGAACATCCGGTAGCGGCTCTGCGTTGGTGTCCTCCGGCATTTCCACCTCTGCAGCCTCGGGCACGTCCCAATTCGCCAGATACAGGCGCTCTATGGTTTCGTCGATACGGGTCGTCACCGGGGCGAGAGTGACACCGCAGGGCTGGTCCACAGTGGCTCCCAGAGTTGCCGAGAGACGCCAATCATTCTTGCCGGTTGGAGCTATCTCGCCGACAAGCCGGGCTTTGCGCAGATCAAGCAGTCCGAGTTCATGACCCAAGGTGGTGCGTTCTGTTTCCGTCAGTGCCAGACTAAACCTCGAAGGCTTTCGACTGGGTAGATCAGAAAACCGCAGCGCGCGGACGGTGTTATCTGGTCCTGGCATGGTCGGGTCTCCTGTGCGGTTATCGGCTCTGGTGCGGAGAGACTGGTTCGGCATGTGAGGCCTGCTTGATCCCTCCGGTGTGTTCCGATATTTGGGCTATGACGGTTTGGATCGCAACAGCAAGGAGGGTGCGGTCGCGATGTATCTAGCGTATGGGCGAGCGTATCGGCGAGGCCGCGCTTTGGCTCTGGCAGCGATCGCCGCTGTGGGGTTGGCAGCCTGTGCGTCTACTTACAGCACATCCGGCTACGTCCCGACCGAAGCCGACTTAGCGGAATTGTCTGTCGGTGTGGATGATCGCTTCTCGGTCGAAGAAACCGTTGGACGTCCTGCCACGCAAGGCGTGATTTCGGAGGATGCCTGGTACTATGTCGGCTCGCGATGGGAAAGCTATGCCTACCGGGAAAAACGCGAAATCGAAAGGCAGGTTGTAGCGATCTCGTTCAATGAGTCCGGTACAGTGCGTAACATCGAACGTTTCTCGCTTGCGGACGGTGAGGTCATCGCGCTGAATCGGCGTGTCACCGACAGCAATATCGAGGGCGTTTCGTTCCTTGCTCAGATCTTGGGGAACTTCGGAAACCTGACCGCGGATCAGTTCCTGAATTAAACTCTCTTTGGCTCCCAGAGCATATTACAGGCGTCCAGCGAAATCGGCGCCGAACTCCTCGACGAGGAACTGACGCTGATCGGCAAATACCTGCTGATAATAATCGTGCACGCTCTCGGGCACCTCCAGAGTGCCGCCTCTGTGGATGACACGGGTCAGTCCCCAAGGGTCTTCGCGATCCAGACCGGCAAAAGCTTCGAAGCTACGCATCACTTCGCGCGGGCGCTCCCGGACATCGCCGTATGCCAGGAAAAGCAGGTGGAGGTCGGAAAACCGTGCGCGCCAGCGGGGGACATAGGTTTTGTAGTCGCCGCGATTGGCAATCACCGGGTCTTTGGCGTGTTTCATCCAAGCCGCTTCTGTCTTGGGCCGAATCTTGCGTCGTGTCAGGTTCATCTTCAGCTGTGAAACCGCCCGATCCGCGGGATCGCGGAGGATGTAGATAAAGCGGCTGCCTTTCAGAAAATGCGCCAGGAAATCGACCCCTTCCTCGGACAGTGTCGAGTATTCGGGCGTGACGTCGAGGCACTTCAGCCGGTCCGGCGCGCGTGAGAAAACGCGCTTGTACCACGTGCCATTAAACGCGGGTTGTTCCAGCAAACTATCGAGGTAAGCCAGATAGGCGCCATCAGGTGGCTCGCCGCGTTTTTCCCTGGCGTTCTTCCGGTGACGTTCGGCCGCGCGTTCGACCCCTCTGACCAGTCCGGCTTCAATCCAGCGGCGGTTCTCGGGGCAAAACTTGTGGTCGAAAAAGTGTACTTCCTTGAACGGCGGCACCCAGATGTCCGAGCGGGCCTGACACACCCGGTGAAACCACGTCGTCGCCGCTTTCTGCGCGCCGATACAGACAAATTCAGGTTTGCGGCCGATCATGGCACGACCCTACGCATTGGTCGGGGAGGAACAAGGCTCAAGTGGCGCTCGCCGCCTTATCTTCCAGCGTCAGCCAGTCTTCCTCCGCCGCACTGAGCGCAGCTTGCCGTTCTACCAGCGCTTCGCTGGCTTTCTGGAATTTTGCCGGTTCCTTGGTGAATAGCTCCGGGTCGGAAAGAAACGCTTCAAGCGTGTCGATTTCCGCCTCTAGGCGTTCGATCTGACCCGGCAACTCTTTGAGGCGATGGGCCTCGGTAAAACTAAGGCCCTCGCGCGCAGATGGGGTTGCTTTGGCCTGCTTTGCAGGTTTGGACACAGCTTTTGGCGAGGGTGTAGGTTTTGAGGGCGCGGCAGGTGCTTCCTTCCGTTGGGCTTGGTAATCACTCCAGCCGCCCGCGTAGACGACGGCGCGCCCATCGCCCTCCATCGCCACTGTGCTCGTGGCAACCCGATCGATGAAATCGCGGTCATGGCTGACCAGAAGCACGGTGCCGGGATAGTCCGACAGGACTTCCTGCAAGAGATCGAGCGTCTCGATGTCGAGATCGTTGGTTGGTTCGTCCAACACCAGAAGGTTCGATTCCCGCGCCATGATCCGCGCGAGCAGAAGCCGCGCCCGTTCGCCCCCTGACAGCGAATGCACCGGGCTGCGGGCTTGGTTTTCGTTGAAAAGAAACTCCTTCAGGTAGCCGACAACATGGCGGGGCGTGCCGCGCACCATGACCTGATCCGCGCGACCCGAAACCCGCATCGACGGATCACCGGTCAGGCTGTCCCAAAGGCTGAGATCGGGGTCGAGCTGCGCGCGGTTCTGGTCAAACACGGCCAGTTCCAAGTTGGTCCCGTGGGTGACGGTCCCTGTGTCCGGTGCAAGCTCTCCGGTCAGCATTTTTAGAACTGTTGTCTTGCCAACCCCATTGGGGCCGACAAAGGCAACCCGGTCTCCACGCAGCACGCGCAAATCGAAGGGCTTCAGGATAACCCTCTCTTCGAAGTTCTTGGAAATGCCCTTGGCCTCGATCACCCGCTTGCCGGATTGCGTTCCGGCCTCAAGCGTCATGGCGGCTGTGTCCGGGCGACGGATCATCTCTTCGCGGTTTTTGCGCAATTCTCCAAGTGCGCGCACGCGACCCATGTTGCGTTTCCGGCGTGCCGAGATGCCTTCGACCGCCCAACGGGCTTCGGCCTTGATCTTGCGGTCGAGCTTGTGACGAGCAACGTCCTCATCCTCCCAGACCTTGTCGCGCCATGCTTCGAAATCCGCAAATCCACGGCCTTGTCGCCGTACCGTACCTCGGTCGATCCACAGTGTTGCACGGGTCAGTTTGCTCAGAAATGTGCGATCGTGAGAGATCAGCACATAAGCTGCCTGCGCGTCGGTCAGATGCGCCTCCAGCCAGCCAATTGCCTCGATATCGAGGTGGTTGGTTGGCTCATCAAGCAACATCAGTTCCGGCGCTTCGGCGAGCAGCTTGACCAGCGCGGCCCGCCGCCGTTCGCCGCCCGACGCCTTCTCGGTCGAAGTTTCAGGCTTCAGCTTCAGCCCCGAAGCTGCCATCTCGATCCGCCATGCGTCCTCGGGTGGCAGGTCGGAGGCCGCAAAATCTCCCAGCGTCGGAAACCCCGAGAGGTCGGGCTCCTGCTGCATGTAGCCGACAGAGGTTGACGGCGCTGTGGTACGCTGGCCTTCGTCAGCTTCCACCAGCCCAGCCATCACCTTCATTAAGGTGGACTTGCCTGAGCCATTCCGACCCACAAGCGCCACGCGGTCCCCCGGCTGGATCACCAGATCGAGGTCTTCGAACACGGGATCGCCGCCAAACCCAAGGCGAATTCCAGAGAGCTGCAGTAGTGGGGGACGTGCCATGTCTGTGAGCTATTGGCCCGCGCGGGTCTGGTCAATGCCCGGTGATTGGCTTTGTCCTCTTTTCCCCCGGGCGGGCTTGGCTTAAGAGAACGCGCAAAGAGTGCCAGAGGGATCCCCCGCGACATGACCTCCACGCAGACCGAGCCTGCCATCACGCCCGAGTTGATCGATGCACACGGGCTAAAGCCCGATGAGTACGACCGCATCCTCGATATCATCGGACGGGAGCCGACCTTTACCGAGCTTGGTATCTTCTCGGCTATGTGGAACGAGCATTGTTCCTACAAATCCTCGAAAATCCATCTGCGGAAGTTGCCTACGGAAGGTCCGCAAGTGATCTGTGGCCCGGGAGAGAACGCTGGCGTGGTCGATATCGGGGACGGGCAGGCCGTGGTCTTCAAAATGGAGAGCCACAATCACCCTTCGTATATCGAGCCCTATCAGGGCGCGGCAACCGGGGTGGGCGGCATCTTGAGGGACGTCTTTACCATGGGCGCGCGGCCTATCGCGGCGATGAATGCGTTGTCTTTCGGGGAGCCTGCGCATCCGAAAACGCGGCAGCTTGTGTCCGGCGTGGTCGAAGGCATCGGCGGCTATGGAAACTGCTTCGGTGTACCGACGGTGGGGGGCGAAGTGCGCTTCCATCCCGCTTACAACGGCAACTGCCTTGTGAATGCTTTCGCCGCCGGTTTGGCGGATGCCGACAAGATCTTCTACTCCGCCGCCTCGGGTATCGGACGCCCGGTTGTGTATCTCGGGGCCAAGACCGGGCGCGACGGGGTGGGCGGCGCGACCATGGCGTCGGCGGAGTTTGACGACACGATCGAGGAAAAACGCCCCACGGTACAGGTGGGCGACCCGTTCACCGAAAAACGCCTGATGGAAGCGACGCTGGAGCTGATGCAGACCGGTGCCGTGATCTCCATCCAGGATATGGGGGCGGCGGGTCTCACCTGTTCGGCGGTGGAAATGGGCGACAAGGGCGGGCTGGGCGTAAAGCTACAGCTTGACGATGTTCCTCAGCGCGAAGACGCGATGACGGCGTATGAGATGATGCTGTCGGAAAGCCAGGAGCGCATGCTCATGGTCCTCGACCCCGCGAAAGAGGCCGAGGCCCGCGCGGTGTTTGAGAAATGGGACCTCGATTTCGCCATTGTCGGCGAAACCATAGCCGAAGACCGGTTCCTGATCCTGCATGGCAATGAAGTGAAAGCGGACCTGCCGTTGTCGAAATTGTCGTCTTCCGCGCCGGAATATGACCGGCCTTGGGTGGCGACGCCCGCAGCGGAGCAGCTTGCGCCGGTTGCGGCAGTTGATCCGATCGACGGGCTGAAGGCCCTCATCGCTTCTCCGAATTATGCCCGTAAGTCTTGGGTTTGGGAGCAATACGACACCCAGGTTATGGCGGACACACTCCGCACGCCCGGTCTGGGTGCTGGCGTGGTGCGGGTGCACGGTACGGAAAAGGCGCTCGCGTTCACCTCCGACGTCACGCCACGCTACGTCAAGGCCAACCCGGTTGAAGGTGGTAAACAGGCCGTTGCAGAGGCGTATCGCAACCTGACATCTGTCGGTGCGAGACCGCTGGCCACGACGGACAACCTGAACTTCGGTAACCCCGAAAAGCCCGAGATTATGGGGCAGTTCGTCGGCGCGCTCGACGGGATCGGGCAGGCCTGTGCCGCGCTGGATATGCCGATCGTGTCGGGCAATGTGAGCCTTTACAATGAAACCGACGGGCAGGGCATTCTGCCAACACCCACTATCGGCGCGGTTGGTTTGATCGACAACATCGACGAGGTGATCGCGGGGCTGCCCGCCGAAGGCGACATGGCGCTTGTGATCGGGGAAATGGTCGGGCATCTGGGCCAGTCGGCTCTCCTTGCCGAGGTGTTCAACCGCGAAGATGGCGACGCACCGGCCGTCGATCTGCAAGCCGAGGCGCGCAACGGCGCATTCATCCTCGAAAACCGGGCGCTGATTGGTGGTTGCACGGACCTTGCAGATGGCGGTCTTGCGCTCGCGGCCTTCGAGATGGCGGAAGTTGCTGGGATGGGCGTGACCCTCGATGCCGAGGATATGGAAACGCTCTTTGGCGAAGATCAGGCGCGCTATCTGGTGGCCTGTTCGTTTGATCAAGCCGAGGCGCTGATGGCGGCCGCTGCGCAGGCCGGCGTGCCCATTGCGCATGTTGGCAGGTTCGGCGGGGCGGAGGTTCGGTTCGGTGGGGCGTCTGCCTCGCTGGCGGAACTTTCGGTTCTCTATCGTGAGGGATTTGCCGCTGCTTTGTCGCTGTGACCCACGTGGCGGGCTGCTCTTGAAGCCCAGCATTCACAAGCTTACTATCTGACTAAGGTTTAACAGGAAGACACTCATGCCGATGCATGCCGACGAAATCGAAGCGCTTTTGCGCGAGACATTCCCCAATGCCGAGATCGTGGTTCAGGGGGACGACGGCGTGCATATGTCCGCAATGGTCGTTGATGAAAGCTTTCGGGGCCTGAACCGCGTTCAGCAACAGCGCGCCGTTTACGCAGCCCTGAAAGGTAAAATGGACGGTCCGGCGGGCGAGTTGCATGCTCTGGCGCTGACGACGAAGGCGCCGGGATGAGCTTCTTCTCCTCCATCGCACTGATTTCAGGGGCTATTCTGCTTATTCTCCTCGTGCGTGCGGTGTGGGTGGTCCGTTCGGAACTGCGCAATCCGCCCGCGCGCGGCGCAGCGCCGGGACCGGGCGAAACGGTGATCGATGTCAGCTATCACTCGGGTGGGGCTGGAGGGGGTCATTCAGCCGAAATACGCATGTCGCGCGACCCGCAAGCGCAGGCAAAGATACTTATGCCGCTGTCTGCCAGACAGCCTAAAGAAGGACAAAACGATGACTGATGTCGCAGATCGCATCAAGGAAACCGTCAGTAACGCCGATGTCGTGCTCTTCATGAAGGGCACAAAATCGATGCCGCAATGCGGTTTCTCCAGCCGCGTGGCCGGCGTGCTGAACTTTATGGGTGTTGATTATTCCGATGTGAATGTGTTGGCGGACGAAGAAATTCGTCAAGGTATCAAGGATTTCTCCGACTGGCCGACGATCCCGCAGCTCTATGTCAAGGGCGAGTTTGTTGGCGGCTGCGATATCATCACCGAGATGACCTTGTCCGGTGAGCTTGATACGCTCTTTGACGAGAACGCGGTGGGCTACAACAAGGACGCAGCCGACAAAATCCGTGAAGCGAACGCTTAAGCCTCACTTTAAGTTGTTATGGAAGGCCCCTGTTTTAAGGGGCCTTTAACGTTCGGCCGCCATGCGACTGAGACGATCTAAAGCGATATCGTGCTTCGCGTTTTGCGCAGCGGGCATGTCCGGCAGGTCGAAGCCGTAGCGCCAACGCGGCGGCAATATGTCAGCAATCAATCCCACACCGCGTAGCAACTGGTCCGCCCGCTTGGGCGAGCGTTCCTTTAGTTGTTGGTGCAGGCGCCGGATCAGCGGCGCCAGGCGTTCGGGCCCCAATGCGGCGCAAATTGCGAGCGCAATGCAGAGGCCAAGAAAGATCAGCCCGAGCACAAGTCCGGGTCTGAGCACCAGAACAGCCAGGAATAGGCACAGTCCTGCAATACTCACGCTGCGCCGGGAAGGCCGCTTCAAAGGCGGAAGCTTTGGAGCTTTTAATTTCAAGGATGGTAGGCGCATCCTGCGTCTCGCCACAGGTTCGGGCTCGGGTTGAGGCTCTGCCACTAGCTGAGCCTCTTTTGCTGCTGACGGCTCCTCAGGCGGCGCAGCCATCTCTGCCGGGACTTCAGACGCTGCAGCCTCGAGGTCCTCTGATTTCTGGATCAGATCACGCACCAGCGCCCAATCCTCGTCGATCGAGGTGCGCAGGTCTACTGCTGTTGCCGCAGGTTGCGGCGGCTGAGAAGAATCGTCGTGCATCGGCCCCTCCGTTGCGCGTTGGCAGATACTCGAGACCCAATAACAAAATGGCAGGCAGGCCCCGGAAACGCCGGATCAGCGCCATGTTTGCCGCGCTTCTGGGCAAAAAGGGGGCGAATTTATGTCTTAAAACAGGCGGGTTAGCCTGCCGTGGCCCTTAACAGACGCGCGCGCGCCGGTGGGATCTCGCCAATCTCCAGCCCCGTAAAGACATGCAGGGTGTTCATGTCCCGATCGACCACCGCATGGTCGCTGACCCATCCCCCCATGAGAAGGTATGTTCGTAAAAGCGGTGGCATGCCCTGCTGGGCCCGTTTCATATCCGGCTTGCGACGTTTCAGCCTTTGGGCAAAGGGAAAAATAGCAGGCGCCTTGACGCGCGGCAGCCAGCGTTTCGGCGCAATGTGGCGTTGGTTCAGCAGCGCGAAAGCGTCCATATACGCCTCGGACTCCGTTCCTTTGAAGGATGAGCAGCCGAACAGCATCTCCACGCCTTCGCGGTCCACGTAATTGGTCATCGCTCCCCAGGCCACGCGGAGGATATCCGGGTCCTTCCAGGCCGGGTGAATGCAGAAACGACCCATCTCCACCATGCGGCCGGCATAGGCCTCAAGTGCCGAAAGTTCATAGTACTGCGCAGCGTAGCTGTCGCCGATCTGAGCACCATCCGAGAGCGGCAGCAGCCGAAAACAGCACACCAGTGTGCCAGTTTTGACCTCTTCTACCATGACATGACGGCATTTCGCGTCAAACGCATCAGTGTCGAGACCGCTTTCGCGCTGGCTTGCGCCGCTGCCATCAATAAACGCCAGGTATCGCAAGCGCTGGCAGGCCGACAGATCATCGGAACTCTCGGCGAAACGGGCGCCGTAGCGGCCTTTTCTCAATCGCAACATCGTCAACCTCCCAGGGCTTGGCGGCGGCGCTATCTTCCATATGTAGGGACCAAGACGCGAGTCTGCCCTGCATGACGTGGCGGTAGTCTCTGGATGTAACCGGACCGTAACAAGAGAGGCCCTGAAATGGATAAAGTCGTCAAGAGCGATGAAGAGTGGCGCGCAAGCCTCGACCCGCTGGCCTACAAAGTGCTTCGGAAACATGGGACGGAACGCGCGGGAACGCACGACAATTTTCCCAAGAAACCTGGTGTATATCGTTGTAGAGCCTGCGGTTCTCCGCTCTTCGATGCGGCCACCAAGTTTGAAAGTGGCACGGGTTGGCCGTCATTCTACGCCCCAATCGACGATGAAATGGTTGGGGAAAGCGTCGACAAAAGCTGGTTCATGACCCGCACGGAGGTTCATTGCAACCGGTGCGACGGGCATTTGGGCCACGTCTTTCCCGATGGGCCCCAACCGACCGGTCTGCGCTACTGCATCAACGGTGTCGCGCTTGATTTCGAGGCGGAAGACTAGAGCGCAGCCTTCCGCTGCGTGTTTCTCAAGGCATGCGCAGCGCGCCGTCCAGCCGGATCGTGGTGCCGTTTAAATAGCCGCATTCGATGATGAAAGCCGCCAGGCGCGCGAACTCCTCCGGATCGCCGAGGCGCTTGGGGAAGGTGACGTCCGCGGCCAGAGATTGCATGATGTCTTCGCCGAGGCTTTCGAGCATCGGCGTGCGGAAAATGCCGGGGGCGATGGCGACGGTTCGGATACCTTCGCGCGCCAGATCGCGCGCCATCGGCAGGGCAAGCCCGGCCACTCCCGCTTTTGAGGCCGCATACGCCACTTGGCCCTTCTGACCATCATAGGCCGCGATGGAGGCCGTGGTCACGATCACCCCGCGTACCCCGTCGGCACCGGTTGGGTTATTTGCCATCACAGTGGCTGCAAGACGGGCGATATTGAAGGTGCCAACCAGGTTAATGTCGATCGTTTTCTGAAACGCATCGAGCGGGTGGGGGCCGTCGCGCCCGAGTGTTTTGAGGCTGGTCGCGATACCCGCGCAGGTGATGGCGACATTAATCCCGTCCATTGCCTCAGCCGCAGCCCGGATCGAGGCTGCTGCACCGCGTTCGTCGGTTACATCGGTGGGCGCAAAATAGGCGCCGGTTTCCTGGGCCAGTTCCGTGCCGCGCTCTGCGTCGAGATCGAGGATGGTCGCAGATGCGCCATGGGTGCGCAGGTGGCGAATGCAGGCTGCGCCAAGGCCCGAAGCGCCTCCGGTGACAACGGCGCGTACATTTTCCAGCTTCATACCTCTGCTCCCTCCGATGATCTGCCGCGACATGCTTGAAACTGCGCAAGGGGATTGTCCAGTCCCGGCAGGATGGCTATACCTGCGCCATGACCAAGCAGCTGAGCATTTGCATTATTTGTGCCTGAGCGTTTCGCGCGGGCTGGTCTTTTTGTTTCCTCTTCAGGTTCAACTTGCTAAAGCCCGCCGCGGGACCTCCCTGCGCCGAAAGACCGTGCCATGACCGAGATACGCCTGACGAACACCAAAACGCGCAAGAAAGAGCGGTTTGAGCCGCTCGATCCCAAGAATGTGCGGATGTATGTCTGCGGGCCGACGGTCTATGACCGTGCGCATCTGGGCAATGCCCGTCCGGTGGTGGTCTTTGATGTTCTCTATCGCCTTTTGCGCGAGGTTTATGGTGCAGATCACGTGACCTATGCGCGCAATTTCACGGATGTGGATGACAAGATCAACGCACGCGCGGCCGAGACCGGGCGGGATATCGGCCTCATCACCGACGAAACCATCGGCTGGTTTCTGGAAGACATGGCGGAGCTTGGGGCGTTGGAGCCGAACGCCGCACCGCGCGCGACCGAGTACATTCCGCAGATGATCGCGATGATCGAAGACCTGATCGCAAAGGGCCACGCTTACGCGGCCGAAGGGCATGTGCTGTTCGATGTGCGGTCGTACCCGGACTACGGCAAGCTTTCGGGACGATCGGTCGACGACATGATCGCAGGGGCCCGGGTGGAGGTTGCGCCTTACAAGCGCGACCCGATGGATTTTGTGCTGTGGAAGCCGTCGAGTGACGATCTGCCGGGCTGGGACAGTCCCTGGGGGCGCGGGCGGCCGGGCTGGCATATCGAATGCTCAGCCATGAGTCATGAATTGCTGGGCGCGAGTTTCGACATTCACGGTGGCGGCAATGACCTGATGTTTCCGCACCACGAAAACGAGATCGCGCAGAGTTGTTGCGCCCATCCCGATGCTGGCTTCGCGCAGGTCTGGATGCATAACGAGATGCTGCAGGTCGAGGGCAAGAAGATGTCCAAATCCTTGGGCAACTTCTTCACCGTTCGGGACCTTCTGGATCAGGGCGTGCCGGGTGAAGTGATCCGGTTTGTGTTCCTGAGTACCCATTACGGCAAGCCGATGGACTGGACCGAGAAGAAGGCAGCGGAGGCGGAGGCGGTTCTGCGCAAGTGGCGGGCGGCCACGGCGGGCATCGAACCCGCCGCAGCCGCGGCGCCGGAGGTGACGGCGGCTCTGGCCGATGACCTGAACACTCCCGGCGCCATGGCGGCGTTGCACGCGCTTGTACGATTGGGCGATTGGCCAACTCTGCTGACGTCTGCGCAACTGATGGGTCTTTTAACGGATGAACTGGGCGGCTGGGATGTGGTGAACACCGATCTGAGCACCTATGCGAGTGCGCTGTCCTCGGCGCGAGAAGCGGCCATGGCCAGCAAGGATTTCTCAGAAGTGGACCGCATGAAAGCTGCGCTTCTCGCAGCCGGGGTTGAAGTGCGTATGTCCAAGGCCGGGGTCGATCTGGTGCCAGGGCCGGACTTCGATGTGGCGAAGCTGGAGGCAGTGTAATGGCCGAGCGTCTCTATCTCTACGACACCACCCTGCGCGATGGACAGCAGACGCAGGGCGTTCAGTTCTCGACCGCCGAGAAGGCGCAGATCGCTACCGCGCTTGATGAATTGGGCGTGGATTATATCGAAGGCGGCTGGCCCGGCGCGAATCCGACGGATTCCGAGTTTTTCAACACGCAGCCCAAGTTTGACACGGCCACCTTTACAGCGTTTGGCATGACCAAGCGGGCAGGGCGCTCGGCGGAGAATGACGAGGTTCTGGCGGCGGTCCTGAACGCAGGCACGCCGTCGGTCTGTTTGGTCGGCAAAACGCATGACTACCACGTCACGAACGCGCTCGGCATCACGCTCGAGGAAAACACCGACAACATTCGCCGCTCGATCGCCCATGTGATCGCGCAGGGGCGCGAGGCGATCTTCGACGCGGAACACTTCTTCGACGGCTACGCCGCGAACCCGGACTACGCGTTGGAAGCTGTGTTGGCAGGGTATGAGGCCGGCGCGCGCTGGGTCGTACTTTGTGATACTAACGGCGGGCGTCTTCCGGCTGAAGTGGGCGCGATCACCGCAGCCGTCATCGCAGCTGGGATTCCCGGCGACCGGCTGGGCATCCATACCCATAACGACACCGGAAACGCGGTGGCGAATTCACTGGCCGCCATCGACGCAGGCGCGCGCCACGTGCAAGGTACGCTTAACGGCTTGGGGGAGCGGTGCGGGAACGCCAATCTTGTCACGTTGATCCCCACCTTGCTTCTGAAGGAGCCCTACAGGTCCGCTTATCAGACGCAAGTGAACACGGATGCGCTCGAAGGTCTCGTCAGGGTCTCTCGTCTTCTGGACGACATTCTGAACCGGGTGCCTGCGAAATCAGCGCCTTATGTCGGAGCGTCCGCTTTTGCGCACAAAGCAGGACTGCACGCGTCGGCGATCCTCAAAGACCCATCGACCTACGAACACATCCCGCCTGACGCGGTCGGCAATGCACGCGTTATCCCGATGTCGAACCAGGCCGGGCAGTCTAACCTGCGCAAGCGGCTCAGTGATGCCGGGCTGGAGGTGGCGCGCGAAGACACGCGGCTTGCGAGCCTTTTGGACGAAGTGAAGCGGCGCGAGGATTTGGGATACGCCTACGACAGCGCACAGGCCTCGTTTGAATTGCTCGCGCGGGAGCACCTTGGCGAGTTACCGACCTTCTTTGAAGTGAAGCGCTACCGGGTGACGGTGGAGCGACGCAAGAACAAATACAACCGGATGATCAGCCTGTCGGAGGCGGTGGTTGTTGTGAAAATCGGCAACGACAAGAAGCTCTCGGTCAGCGAATCCATGGATGAAACCGGTTCGGACCGAGGGCCAGTGAATGCGCTGGCGCGAGCTTTGGCGAAGGATCTGGGACCATATACAGGACTGCTCGAGGATATGCGGCTGGTGGATTTCAAGGTGCGCATCACCAATGGCGGCACCGAAGCCGTGACCCGCGTCCTGATCGATAGCGAAGATGCGCAGGGGCGCCGTTGGTCCACGGTTGGCGTCTCGGCCAACATCGTGGATGCGAGCTTCGAGGCTTTGGTCGATGCCATCAACTGGAAGCTCTTGCGCGACGGCGCAATCGCGCAAGGAGTGGCGGCTCAATGAGTTTCGAAGGCCCGGAATGGGAGGCGTTCTTTACCGTTCATCGTGACCTGCCGCGCGAAGGGCCGGGCGATGCGCAATCGGTCCTTTGGGCGCTGGAACTGGCAGGCACACCGCCCGCTGCGCGCATCGCGGATCTGGGCTGTGGTCCCGGCGCAGATGCGGCCGTCTTGATGCAGATGCGACCCGAGGCGTCTCTTCTCGGGATCGATGCGGTCCCGCATTTCGTGGAAGCCGCCGCGCGTCGTGTGCCGGAGGCCGAGTTTCGCGTGGGTGACATGGCTCAGATCGAAGGGCCCTTTGATCTGATCTGGAGCGCGGGTGCGATTTACTTCTTGGGTGTGACAGAAGGTCTGTCGGCCTGGAAACCGGCGCTGGCCCCGGGTGGACGCGTGGTGTTTTCCGAACCGGTCTTGCTGTCAAAGACGCCATCGCAAGCGGCAACGGAGTTCTGGGCGCAGTATCCGCAGATCACCGATCTGGAAGGAATCGAAGCGCGTATAACCGCTGCAGGGTATCGTGTGGTCGACCATAAGCTCATCGTTGGGGCACCCTGGAAGGCCTATTTTGAGCCGATGGAAGCGCGTCTCGATATTCTGGAGGAAGGCGAGGTTGATGCGTATCTTGCCAAAGCCATTTCCGAGAACCGGCGCGAAATTGCGCTGTGGAAGGCCGCGCCGGACGAGATTGCTTACGCCCTTTTCGTGGTCGCGCCGGAATGAGCCTTGCCGCCTGCGCGGATCTCGTCGCGCGGTCTGATCCGGACCGGTTTCTGGCCGCGATGGCTGCGCCTGTTGCAGCGCGCGACATACTCTTTCCGATCTATGCCCTGAATGTGGAGGTCAGCCGCGCGCCCTGGGTCACGCAGGAGCCGATGATCGCAGAGATGCGCCTCCAGTGGTGGCGCGACGCGCTGGAGGAGTTGGGGCAGGGCAAGCCGCCCCGCGCGCATGAGGTCGTCGCCCCCTTGGCCGACGCGCTTGGCCCGAACGCGGACTGGGACGCGCTCGACCGCTATGTGGCGGCGCGGCGATGGGATGTCTATCGCGATGCGTTCGAGGATGCCGCGCATTTCGAGGCTTATCTGGATGACACTGCTGGCACCTTGATGTGGGTGTCCGCGCGCGCGCTTGGGGCGGCTGAGAGCGCAGAAGCGGCAATTCGCGATTTCGGCTGGGCCAGCGGGCTTGCCAATTTCCTGAATGCGGTGCCCGAACTGGAGGCGCGCGCGCGCATTCCCTTGGTCGATGGACGGCCCGAGAGTGTCGCGATGCTGGCCCAAGAGGGGCTTACCCGGATCAAGCGCGCCAAGGTCATAGGGGGCGAGATCCCCAAGCATGTGCGACCTGCCTTGCGCGCGGGGTGGCTGGCCGAACCGATGCTGAGGCAGGTCGCAACTTCGCCGGGCCGTGTTGTTGCCGGGGACCTCGGGTTGTCGGAATTCGCACGCAAAGCGCGGCTTCTGCGGCTCAGCGCAACGGGTAGGTGGTAACGGCTCAGGCCGTGCGAGGGCGCAGTACCATCCAGATCAGCGTGCCGCCTGCCAGCATCAGGAAAGGTGCCATTGCCATGTTCACGGCGTTCCATCCGGCCACCACGTCGCCGCCTGAACAGTTCATCAACCCGCCGGATGCCAGCGAGGCGAGCGTCACGCAGGCATAGATGATCGCGTCGTTCATCCCTTGGATCCGGCCACTCTCGGCCTCCGAATGGGCGGAGGTGAGCATTGCCGTGGCGCCGATCAGCCCGAAATTCCAACCCACGCCGAGGAGCATGAGCGCGCCGAAGAAGTTGAATAACTCCACGCCCGACAGCGCTACACCGCCCCCAGCGGCAAGAATGAGAAGTCCAAGCGCCACGATCCGTTCGGCACCAAAACGGGCAATGAGATGGCCGGTAAAGAAACTCGGAGCAAACATGGCGATGACATGCGCGCTGACCACATCCGCGGCGTTGCCGGTCGTAAATCCGCAGCCGACCACTGCCAGCGGGGTTGAGGTCATCACAAGGTTCATCAGGGCATAGGAGACTGCCCCGCAGATCACTGCGGTCAGGATCACCGGGTTGCGCAGCATCTCCATCCGCGAACGGCCGGCTGCCGTCTCGACATTGCGTTCAACGGGTTTGGGTTTGGGGATGTCGAGCAGGAAGAAGAGAGCGATGCCCAGAACGTTAATCGCCATGGCGACCATGTAGGTGCCAAGGAAGGGAACCACGAACAGGTCCGTTGTGACCTTCACCAGCTGCGGGCCGATCAGAGCTGAGGCCAAACCACCTGCCATCACGTAGGAGATTGCCTTCGGGCGGAATGCCTCAGACGCGGTATCGGCCGCGGCAAAGCGATAGAAGCCCTGTGCAGACAGATAGATACCGGTCAGCCAGGACCCGAGCAGGAACACCCAGAAGTTTCCGGTCATCAGACCGACCATTCCGATAAGCGAGCCGATCGCGCCGCCCACAGCGCCGACCATAAAGCCGGTGCGACGCCCGTAGCGTTGCATGATGGTGCTGAGCCAGGGCGCGGTGGTCATCGATCCAAATACGATCAGTGAGATCGGCAGGGTGGCGAGGCACGGGTTCGGGGCCAGCATCTGACCGGCCAGCCCGCCAATGACGAAAATCATGGTGATCTGGCTGCCCAGTACCGCCTGAGCGGCGACAAGCACGGCGACGTTGCGCTTGGCGCGCGCATCGTTCGGGGAGTCTAGCGGGGGGGCGATGTCGGCCATGGGTCACGGCTACTCCGAAGCGGGGGGCAAGTCCATATGACAGAAAGGACTTATTCCAAAGCGTCGATGATATGCGCAAAAGACCCCATCACACGCCCCGCTTGCAGACCCATCGGGGACAGGGTGTTGCCCTCTGCATCCTTGGCTTCGAACAGTGGTGTGCCCTCGGCTGACACCGTAGTCGCATAGTGAAACTCATGCGCCGCGTAGCGCCCTGTCAGCAGGGTGGAGCGGCTGGTTAGTGTGCGGTAGCCGAGATGCAGCCGTCTTTCCTTGAAGCTGCTGTGCAGCCCCAGCAAGCCCGCCATCTTGTGCGTGACACCCTCCGCATCGGTCAGGCTTTCGCCCAGCACCATGTAGCCGCCGCATTCGCCATAGATCAGGCTTGTCTTTGCGATGTCGCGGAGGCTGTCGAAAAACCTGTTGGCCGATGCGAGGCCCTCGGCGTGCAACTCGGGATAACCGCCAGGCAGAAAGACCATGTCGGCCTCGGGTACGGGCTCGTCCGCAAGCGGTGAGAAAAACGCGATGCGTGTCCCGCTTTGCCGCCAGCCCCGTTCCTGATGCGGGTAAAGGAAGGTGAAAGCCGCATCACGTGCAACAGCAACCTTGCGCGGGAAAACAGCACGGGGCGGTGGTGCAGGTGGCGGCGCAGGCAGCGGTGCCGCCAGACGGACGAGCGCGTCGAGGTCCACTTGAGCAGCTACCGCATCGGCCGCAGTCCTGAGGAAAGCGTCCAGTTCCGCATGCTCGGAAGCCTGGACCAACCCCAGATGCCGACTTGGCAGGGCCAGGTTAGCATTCCGTCGGATTGCGCCCAACACCGGTATTCCGAGCGGCGCGAGCGCCGCGCGCAGAATCCGCGTATGGCGGTCACTACCGACCTTGTTCAACAGGATGCCGCCGATCCGGACATTCGGATCGTGCCGGGCAAACCCGGCGACCAGGGCCGCGATGGACTGGCTCATGCGCGCGGCATCGACAATCAGCACAATGGGAAGGTTCATTTGTCTGGCCAGATCCGCCGACGCTCCGCGACCGTCCGGCGGTGCGCCATCGAAGAGACCCATCGCTCCTTCAATCAGCAGCAACCCGTCGCCAGCAGACAGCTCGTCGAGCCGCTTTTGAGACATGCCCCAGGCGTCCAGATTGAGCGAGGGTGTTCCGCAGGCCGCCTTGTGGAAGGCTGGGTCAATATAATCGGGGCCGGATTTTGCGCCGCGCACTGCAATTCCGTTGCGCTTGAACGCGTGCAGAAGGCCGAGAGTAATGGTTGTTTTGCCGCTGCCCGAGCTTGGTGCGGCGAGGATCAGCCCACGTCCTGCGGTCACGCGCTTTCCGCCGGGCGGCCCCGGTCCAGCGGGTCGGTATTGCGCGGAACTGCGCCGTCGAGCATGGCCTGCCAGTCTAGTACCTGCCGCATCAGCACGGCCTGGCCGATACAGATGATCGCCGGGGGTTCCAGCGCTGCGCGCGCGATGTCGTCCGCTGCACGTGCAAGCGTTGTCTCCAAGACTTGCTGACTGTCCATGGTCGCAGTTGTTACGACCGCGACCGGGTCGTTCGGGTCGCGCCCGCCGTCGATCAGCTGGGACGCGATGCGTGCAATATGCTTCATGCCCATATACACTACGATCACCTGGCTTCCCTTGGCGATCGCTGCCCAGTCCAGCGCGCTTGGTGTCTGCCCTGACTGGTCGTGGCCGGTAACGAAGGTGACCGACTGGTTCACGTCGCGATGGGTTACGGGCACGCCTGCATAGGCAAGACCTCCAATGCCTGCCGTGATGCCGGGGATGATCCGGATCGGTACACCGTGCTGGACCAGCGTCTGAGCCTCCTCTCCACCGCGCCCGAAGACGAAGGGATCGCCGCCCTTCAGCCGCAGAACGCGGTTTCCCGCGCGCGCAAGCTCCACCAGCCGCAGCGAGATATCGCGCTGGAGTGCGGAAGGCTTGCCGCCACGTTTTCCGGCATAGATACACTCGGCGCCCGGTCCGGCCCATTCCAGAATCCGGTCGTCTACCAGCGCGTCATAGATGATTACATCCGCTTGCCGCAGGGCGTTCACGGCGTGCAGGGTCAGCAAGCCCGGATCACCTGGACCTGCGCCGCAAAGCCAGACCCAGCCCTTCTGCATCCGGGGCAAGTCGGAAAGCATCGAGTCGTTCATCCGACTGTTATGGCGCATTGAGCCGCGCGAAAGAAAGCCCACACGCGGCGCAAATCTTGGAATTGGCGACAGATTTTCCGCAGCCTATAGTCGCAGAGGATGAGCAGGAAACCAGATCAGGAGTTACGGCGCGGTTGGACAACCGGTGCCTGCGCGACAGCCGCGACCAAGGCGGCGTTGACGCGGCTTTGGACCGGCGCGTTTCCCGAGAGCGTGTCCATCACACTGCCCAAAGGAGAGACCCCGGAATTCGCGCTGGCCCATGTTGCGGAGGGGGCGCATTGGGCGGAAGTCGGTATTACCAAGGACGCGGGCGATGACCCAGACGTCACGCATGGCGCGCTGATTGTTGCGCGTGTGGCGCAATCGCAAGGGGGGGTCGTTTTTCGCGCGGGAGATGGGGTCGGGCATGTTACCAAGGCGGGATTGCCGATCCCGCCGGGAGAGCCTGCGATCAACCCCGTGCCGCGAGAGATGATGACCGCTGTCGTTGCAGAGATGGCCGAAGCTCACGGGCAGACCCCGGACATTGAGATAACCATATCCATTCCCGGGGGCGAGGCGCTTGCTGCTAAGACGTGGAACCCTCGGTTGGGAATTGTCGGTGGACTGTCCGTTTTGGGTACGACCGGCGTGGTGCGACCGTTTTCGTGCGCGGCCTGGATCGCGTCGATACATCGTGGGATTGACGTGGCGCGCGCCGAAGGTCTGGACCATGTGGCGGGCTGCACGGGTGCACAGTCTGAGCGCGCCGTACAGTCCCATTACGGCCTGCCGGATCATGCAATGCTTGATATGGGCGACTTTGCCGGCGGCCTGATGAAGTACCTTGCAAAACATCCTGTGCCGCGCCTGACCATTGGAGGTGGTATCGCAAAGCTGACGAAGCTGGCGCAGGGCGCGCTCGATCTGCATTCTGGCCGCTCTCAAGTCGATCTGCGCATGCTTGCATCTGCCCTCGATGCACCCGAGATTGCCGGCATGAATACTACTTTGGAAGCCTATGAGGCGCTTGGCACCCCGATGGCCGCCTATGTCGCGAAAACGGCTCAGGCGCGGGCCTGCGCAGTGGTCGGACGTGGCGTCGCAGTGGATGTGATCGTCACCGATCGGCAAGGGCAGATTATCGCGCAGGCCGGGTCATGAAGCTTCTGATGCTCGGAGGCACCGCAGAAGCGCGCAGCCTCGCAGAAACCCTGTCGACAAGACCAGAGATCAACCTGACAGTCTCGCTTGCCGGTGCAACGAGGGCGCCCTTGATCGGACACGCCCCCACGCGCGTGGGCGGTTTCGGAGGGGAGGCGGGGTTCGTTTCTTATCTGGGTGCCGAACGCCCTGACGCTGTTCTTGATGCAACCCATCCCTTCGCGGAACAGATCACCCGTCGCACCGCAAGGGTCTGCGCTGTACGTCACATTCCTTACCGGTTGCTCTTGCGTCCGGCCTGGGTTCCGCAAACAGGCGATACTTGGCGCGAGGTGTCCGATGAAGCGGCGGCCTCGGCACTTGTAACGCCCAACGACCGTGTGTTCCTTGCCACCGGGCGGCAAACGCTGGAACGTTTTTCGTCGATGAGAGCGGCCTACACGTGGTGTCGTCAAATCGACCCGCCTGAAGCGCCCTATCCATTCGAGAACGGCGAGTTCCTGGTCGGGCGACCTCCGTTTTCAATTGCGGACGAAATGGCGCTATTCGAACGGCTTGGTATTACTGTGCTGATCGTCAAACAGGCGGGGGGGCAGGCGTCCCGTTCCAAGCTTGATGCTGCGCGTGAGCTGGGTATTCCGGTGCTGATGATCCGGAGACCCGACTACACCGGCATCCCGCACGTGAGCTCTCGCATTGACGCCCTGAACTGGATCGAGAAGCTGACCCATGCGGATTATTCACTCTGACGCCTGTGTGGCCGAGGGGGCCGCGCATCTGGCGGCGCGCGAGCCGCGGTTTGCCTCCGCGCTCAACCAAACAGGTCCTTTGCCGCTTCGCCGTCGTAAGGACGGGTTTGAGGCGTTGCTTGGGGCAATTGTCAGCCAACAGGTCTCGGTTGCGGCGGCCAACGCAATCTGGGAACGGCTGAAGGCGGCGAAGCTGACCGGGCCGCGCAAGGTGCTCTGGGCCAGCGAAGAACACTTGCGCGCAGCTGGCCTGTCCCGCCAGAAAATTAGATATGCCAAGGCGCTGGCCGAAGCGCGGTTGCCATACGCTGAATTGCGGGGCGCCCCCACCGAGGACGTGATTGCCACACTGGTCGAAGTTCCCGGAATCGGGCGCTGGACGGCCGAAATCTATGCCATGTTCTCGCTCGGACATGCAGATGTGTTCGCGCCGGGTGATCTGGCGCTGCAGGAATCGGTACGGCTGCTGTTCGATCTCGAGGATCGACCATCAGAGCGCGTACTTCGCGAAATGGCCGAAGCGTGGAGCCCGTGGCGCGCGGTTGCTGCCCGCACGCTTTGGGCCTACTACCACGTCGCTAAGAACCGGGAAGGAATCCGATGACACGCACGCTTGATTTTGGCCGCAAAGGCCCCGCACAGGGCACTGCAAAACGGATCGTTGTCCTGCTGCACGGCTACGGGGCGGACGGGAACGACCTGCTCGGTCTGGCGGATCCACTGATGCCACACATGCCCGACACGGCCTTCCTGTCGCCGAACGCCCCCGAGCGCTGTGTAAACAACCCCTTTGGGTATCAGTGGTTCCCGATCCCGTGGTTGGACGGCTCAAGCGAGGAAGACGCCACCAAGGGGATGATGGCGGCGGCAGATGACTTGAACGCTTTTCTTGATCAGGTGCTTTTCGAAGAGGGGATACCGGTTTCTCAATTGATCCTGCTTGGATTCTCCCAAGGCACGATGATGAGCCTGCATGTCGCGCCCCGCCGGGGCGATGCCGTTGCCGGCATTGTCGGCTTCTCGGGGCGCCTTCTGGGGCCGGAACTTCTTGCAGACGAGGCGGTTGTCAAACCTCCGGTCATGCTGATCCATGGGGACGCAGATGATGTTGTGCCACCAAGTTCGTTGCCAGAGGCGGCAAATGCGTTGACGGAGGCAGGATTCGAAACCTACGCGCACGTATCGGAGGGCACCGCTCATGGAATCGCCCCGGATGGCTTGTCGGTTGCACTGGCCTTTATGAAGGACAAGCTTAAAATCTAGACGTTTTGACCCGTCATGTACGTGTCAGAATGCACCGCCAACCTGTGCGTAAACCACCGCATGTCGTGGGGGTTGTCAGGGCGGACACGCCATATATAGTTTCAAACAAGAGATCGGGGCGGGGCGTCCCGCCTTGATGCCAGAAACGGGCAGACGAGGCGGAGACGGAGTCACAATGCTAGACAGCAAGACGACCGAATTCAGAACGAATTTTGTGCGGGAGCCGCAGAACCTGCGGCACAATCCGGCACTTGTTCTTAACGCAGATTACAGGCCACTCAGCTATTACCCTCTTTCACTTTGGTCTTGGCAGGATGCAGTAAAAGCGGCGTTTCTTGATCGGGTGACGATCGTCGCCGAATATGACGATGTGGTCCGAAGTCCGACGACTGAAATAAAGATACCTTCGGTTGTGGTACTGAAAGAGTTCGTAAAACCGCAAAAGCGCGTGGCCTTCACGCGCTTTAATTTGTTTCTGAGGGATGAATTCTCGTGCCAGTACTGCGGCGCCAAAGGGGATCTGACCTTCGACCATGTCACCCCAAGGGCCCGGGGCGGCATCACAAGCTGGGAAAACGTGGTTGCGGCTTGTTCGAGGTGTAACCTGAAGAAAGGGTCCAAGACCCTGTCGCAGTCCGGTATGAGCCTGCGCAAGAAGCCCCTGCAACCAAACGCGTCGTATCTGCAGAACATGGGGCGGAAGTTCCCTCCGAACTTCCTGCACGACAGTTGGATGGATTTCCTCTACTGGGATGCCGAGCTTGAAGCCTGAGGACGACGGCTTTTTTCACCCGGTCTCGGGCTTTGATCTTCCGCGTTTTGCCGGTGTGCCCACCTTTATGCGCCTTCCTTACGTGCCACCGGATCATCCGCGCTTCACCGATGTCGAGATCGGCCTGATCGGAATTCCTTGGGACGCGGGCACGACTAACCGGCCCGGTCCAAGGCACGGGCCCCGGCAGTTGCGGGACAACTCCACAATGATCCGGGCCCAGCACCCCGTCACGGGGCATTCGCCTTTTACGGCTGCGAAATGTGCTGATCTGGGTGATGTTGGACCAAACCCGACCTCAATTGAGGATACGCTTGAACGGGTGACTGCCTTTTACGATGCGGTCGTTGCGGCGGACATTCGTCCGCTGACAGCCGGGGGAGATCACCTGTCGACGCTGCCGGTGTTGCGCGCGCTTGGCAAAGCAGAGCCCTTGGGGCTGGTTCTGTTTGATAGCCATACTGATCTGTTCGACAGCTATTTCGGGGACCAGATCTACACCCATGGCACCCCGTTCCGCCGCGCTGTGGAGGAAGGATTGCTCGATCCCAAGCGGATTGTGCAAATTGGCATTCGTGGCACGAATTACGGCACAGAAGATATTGAATTTGCAATTGAAAGCGGAATTCGAATTATCCGTATCGAAGAAGTCTTTGAGCGCGGCATCCCTGCGGTGATGGCGGAAGCGCGCGAAATTGTGGGCGATGCGCGTACCTATGTCTCTTTTGATATCGATTTTCTCGACCCGGCCTATGCGCCCGGAACCGGGACGCCAGAAATCGGTGGGCCGACCTCTTTTCAGGGGCAACAAGCCGTGCGTGCGCTGCGGGGTCTCAACATCGTGGGCGCAGATCTCGTCGAGGTGTCACCGCCCTTCGATCCGGCGGGTGTTACCGCATATGTTGGCGCGTCTTTGATGTTTGAGCTTCTGTGCGCAATGACCTGAAAACTCAGGCAGAACAGCTTGCACCGCCCAACACACAGAACTTGGCGCAGTGCGGGTGATTCAAGTGAACTGGGCGCTCGGCCTCTTCTAGGGTTTCACCCAGTTCGAACTGCGTATCATAGGGCAGCAGCGTACAAGCCAGGACTGTCGGGCTCTCAGCGCCCTTGCGCTTGACGACCATCCGCGACGAGGAACACATAACACTGTCCGGAGACTTGTTGAGGATACCCCAGCAATCCGTTGTAATCTCGGGCACTTCCACGGTTTCGTCCATCTCGGGGAAGAGCACCGTCTCGCCTGGATTCTGGGCGTCGATCGGATAGCCCCGCTCTGCATACAAGGCGGCATAGCCCGCGCGGCTTTCGGCGTCGGTTTCTCCCCACATGGTGCGTCCGGCCACTGCCATGCGGATCCCGGTATCACGCAGCCAGTCCATGCCTTCAAGCGTGCGTTGGAAGCTGCCCGTGCCACGTTCTTCGTCGTGGTGGATTGCGGACCAGTGATCCACCGATATGCGCAATGTCAGTTTGGCACCGTAGGCTTCGTTTAGGCGCTCAAGACCTTGCTGCACTCGCTTGCGCATCATAGGGCGCATCGCGTTGGTCAGGATCAAGACCTCGTATCCGCGCGCAAGACAGGTCTCCGCCATTGCGATCATTTCGGGGTTCATGAACGGCTCGCCACCGGTAAACCCGATTTCCCGGACGCCCCAGTTCCGATCTTCGAGTTGGTCGAGATAGCCGTTCACTTCGGCCGCGGTGATATAAACCAAACGATCGTTTTCGGGAGAGCTTTCGATATAGCAGTTCACGCAGGTAATGTTGCACAGCGTACCGGTGTTGAACCACAGCGTCTCAGGATTTGTAAGGTTCACCGACGCGCGGGTATCCCCTTTGGCGGTCGTAAAGGGATCCTGGAATTTACCCGGGGCGGCGAGGTCTTTCATCGTGTTCTCCTGTTCGTCACATTCAGGTAACGCGCCGCCGTCGTGTTGAAAAGCCACGCATCAACCAGTGACGGGCTTGTGATTGGCCGTTAAGCTGATCCCGGACTTTACAGCGCGCGGTTTGCCGAATAAACGAACGTTGTTAGCGCTAACCGAAGCGCAGCTCTAAGAAGTGGACAAGCAAATGGTTGCGCGTGTCATTCCCGTTGATCCCTTCGAACTCGTGGTGTTCGGTGCCAGCGGCGACCTTGCGCGCCGTAAGATTTTCCCGAGCTTGTTCCGCCGCTACCTTGCCGGACAGTTTCCAAACACGGCCCGGATCATAGGCGCAGCACGCTCGGAAATGGATGCAGCGAGTTTTCAGGAGTTCATCAAGGCGGCGATTGATGAGTTCTCGCCCGGTGCTGCGCAAAACACCAAGCAGCTCTCTGCGTTTCTGAAATTGCTTGATTACGTTGCTATTGACGCGCGGGGTGACGGAGGCTGGGCTGAACTCAAGGCAATGCTTAAAGGGGAGTGCGTGAGAGCGTTCTACTTCTCGGTTGGCCCGGGCCTGTTCAGCGATCTTGCAGAACGCCTTTACAAACATCAGATCGCAACGGCCAACTGCCGCGTCGTGATTGAAAAACCCTTCGGTCGAGATCTTGAGTCGGCTCAGAACCTGAACCGCGGTCTCGCTCAGTATTTTTCTGAAGATCAGATCTACCGTATCGATCACTACCTCGGGAAAGAAACCGTTCAGAACCTGATGGCCGTCCGGTTTGGCAATCTTCTGTTCGAGCCTCTGTGGAACGCCCAGTTTGTTGATCATATCCAGATAACGGTCGCGGAAACGGTTGGCGTCGGTGGACGCGGCGGCTACTACGACAAGTCCGGGGCTATGCGGGATATGGTGCAAAACCACCTGATGCAGCTCTTGTGTCTGATCGCAATGGAGCCTCCCAGCAAATTCGACCCGGATGCTGTGCGCGATGAGAAGCTCAAGGTTATCCGTGCGCTTGAACCGGTCGAACCCGAAGACATCGTGCGTGGGCAGTACCGTGCTGGTGACGATGGCGCTTCCTACCGTGAGGAGGCTGAGAACGCCCAAAGCACAACCGAAAGCTTTATCGCTCTGAAAGCGCATATCGCGAACTGGCGCTGGAACGGCATCCCGTTTTATTTGCGTACTGGCAAGCGCCTGCGCGCGCGCGTGTCAGAGATCGTGGTGGTGTTTAAAGAACCGCCGCACTCGATATTCGGAGTTGATGCCGGGCGGTCGGCTAATATTCTGACAATCCGCCTCCAGCCTGACGAAGGCATGACTCTGCAAGTCACCATTAAGGAACCTGGTCCTGGCGGCATGCGGTTGATCGAGGTACCACTTGATATGTCTTTTGCAGAGGCGCTTGGCGAAACAGGAGCCGAAATGCCTGATGCCTATGAGCGTCTTATCATGGATGTGATCCGGGGGAACCAAACGCTCTTTATGCGCGGCGATGAGGTTGAGGCTGCCTGGGCTTGGACAGATCCAATCGTAGCTGGCTGGGAAAAGCGCCGTGATGTGCCACAACTTTATCACCCGGGAACAAACGGCCCGGAGGACAGTTTGATGCTGCTGCATCGTGATGGGCGGCGCTGGCGCGATCTGGAGGCTTAAAGCATGGAGTTGCGCGAATACCCGGACCGTGAGCTTTTGTTCATGCAATTGGCCGACAGGCTGGCCGGGGATATCCGCGAAACCCTGCTTACCCATGAACGGGCAAGTTTCTCGGTTCCCGGGGGCACAACTCCCGGTCCGGTTTTCGACATCCTAAGCGCGGTTGATCTGAACTGGGATCGGGTTGATGTATTGTTGAATGACGAGCGTTGGGTGCCCGAGACGTCCGAACGATCGAACACAGCGCTCCTGCGGCGGCGCCTGTTAACCGGGCGGGCTTCAGAGGCCCGTTTGATCCCGCTCTATGCGCCTGCTGATCAGCCCGAGGACGTTCTCGATACCTTGTCGAAGACGGTTGAATCCGTCCTCCCGCTGTCAGTCCTTCTTCTTGGCATGGGCGCAGACATGCATACGGCGTCGCTCTTTCCTGGCGCGGATCGGCTTGAGGATGCGCTTAAACCTGACGCGCCGGTGCTGTTGCCGATGCGGGCACCGGGCGCGCCCGAGGCGCGCATTACGTTGACGGCCCCGGTGCTGCGCGGGGCACTGAAGACGCATGTGCTTATTGTCGGCGACGAAAAACGCGAAGCGCTTGAGAAATCGCGCCAAATGACACCGGAGGAGGCGCCTGTCACGGCGGTGCTGGGCGACGCGGTGGTCCATTGGGCCCCCTAAAAAACGGAGAAACCCGATGAGCTACTGGGAGCGTCTCAGCTACCACCATACCCAGACCCGGGCCCGGGGGATCCGCGATCTGATGCAGGATCCAGACCGCGCTGCAGATTTTTCGATAACCGTCGACGGGATGCTGTTTGATTACTCGAAAACAGCAATTGACATCGTGGCACGTGATTTGCTGGTGGATCTGGCCCGCGACGTCGGGCTGGAGGCGCGGCGCGATGCTATGTTCTCTGGTGCAGTCATTAACGAAACCGAGGGCCGTGCGGTCCTGCATGCGGCCCTGCGGAACCTCGATGAAAGCGTTGTGGTCGACGGCGCAGATGTGATGCCGGAAGTGCGCGGCACTTTCGCGCGCATGTGTGCGTTTGCCGATGCGCTGCGCGCCGGGCAAGTGCGCGGGGCAGGGGGGGCGATTACAGATGTGATCAATATCGGCATCGGCGGGTCCGACCTGGGCCCAGCGATGGCGGTTCAGGCGCTTGGGCCCTTCGCGGATGGTCCGCGCGTGCACTTCGTGTCCAACATCGACGGGGCACAGATTGCTGACACGCTGCGGGATTGCGATCCGACCCGCACGCTGATCATCGTTGCATCAAAAACCTTCACCACAATTGAAACGATGACCAATGCTGAAACGGCCAAGGCGTGGATGGCTGCGGGTGGAGGCGATGTCGGCGCGCAATTCGCGGCTGTCTCAACCGCTGCCGACAAGACCGACGCCTTTGGTATCCCTGCGGAGCGTGTCTTTGGTTTCGCCGACTGGGTGGGCGGGCGCTATTCCATGTGGGGGCCGATCGGGCTCAGCCTGATGATCGCAATAGGGCCGGACGACTTCCGCGCCTTCCTTGCTGGCGGCGCGGCGATGGACGCCCATTTCCGCACCGCGCCGCTGGAGCAGAATATGCCGGTGATGCTGGCGCTCGTTGGAATCTGGCACCATCAGATCAGCGGCCACGGGACGCGCGCAGTGCTGCCATATGACCAGCGTCTGGCCCGGCTGCCCGCCTATCTCCAGCAGTTGGAGATGGAGAGCAACGGCAAGTCAGTATCGATGGGGGGCGCAGCGCTTGAGCGGACAGCCGGTCCTGTCGTTTGGGGCGAGCCTGGCACAAATGGGCAGCATGCGTTCTATCAGCTTATTCATCAGGGTAAGCAGGTGGTGCCTTGCGAGTTTCTTGTTGCGGCACAAGGCCATGAGCCGGAGCTTGCGCATCAACACCAGCTTCTGGTTGCCAATTGCCTTGCGCAGTCCGAAGCACTGTTGTCCGGCCGAACGTATGAGACAGCCCGCCGGCGTCTCGCGTCCAAGGGTGTCAGCGGGGCCGAACTGGAGCGTCAGGCGCGGCACCGGGTATTTGAAGGAAATCGCCCATCCACAACCCTGATCTACCCGCAGCTTACCCCGGACATGCTCGGGCGTATCATTGCTCTCTACGAGCACCGTGTCTTCGTCGAGGGCGTCATCCTGGGGATCAACAGTTTCGACCAATGGGGGGTCGAGTTGGGAAAAGAACTGGCGTCTGCCCTCGGTCCGGTGCTCGCCGGCGACGAAAGCACGGACGGAAAAGACCCCTCGACAGCGCAGCTTGTGGCGTTTGTTCAGGACCAAACACGCTCCTGATACGTCCTTTGACCGAGATTTATTTGCCGGTCTTGCCGGCTGATCCGTCGCGCGGTTTCGCGCCATCGCGGGCCGCCATGATCGTGCGCATCTCATCCGTTAAGGGAAAACCCGTTGTGCCATCCTGCTCGACCAATACGATCACGGCATGTCCTTCTATGGCCAGTTTTCCATCGGCAAACACACCGTAGTCCATCGTGAAGGAAGTGCGGCCAAATTCGCGGGTTCGGGCCGTCACGATGTAGTCCTGCTTGAGAAATAGCGGGGCATGGTAACTCGCGCCGACTGCGCGCATCACCAACATCGGGTCGTCTGGGGTATAATGATAAATCCCGTAGTCGCGCAGATAATGGACACGCAGGTTCTCGAACCAGCTGAAACAAACGGCGTTGTTGACGTGGTTCAGTGCATCGATCTCGTGAAACCGTACCCTGTCCGCCATGCCATAGTTCCACGGGTCCGGAACACCCGCGGCGCGCAAGGCGTCGGGTCCAAGAGGCTTCAGGGCTGGAGGGTCATATGGTTGGGTCATATTTCTGGAGCGGGTAACGGGAATCGAACCCGTAACTTAAGCTTGGGAAGCTCGCGTGATACCTTTTCACCATACCCGCACTGTGCGCGCGGGTGTAGCTAAGCCAAGGGTAGAGGTCAATCTTACTTTCCCGGGTCCTAGGCACCGCGCCTGCGCCTGCGCACGCGTGTGGTGCCCCCGCCTGCGCCGACGTTAAACGTAGTCTCCGGCAAGCTGACCTTTGCCAGCAGATGTGGGAAGGGAGCCGAAGCATGGGGGATAGCGTTGGCCGCCACGAAATGCTCCTGGAAGCGAGGCTCTATCGCTGTCTCGACCTTGATTATCTCCCGCACGGTCGCTTCGATCCGTCGCCGTGCCGCGCGCGAGCAAAGGGCCATGCGCGCCCCGGTTCCGGCTGCGTTGCCTGCGGAGCTCACTTTGTCGAGCGGAGCGTCCGGGATCATGCCCAGAACCATCGCATGGAGCGGCGAGATATGCGCCCCGAAGGCACCAGCCAGTGTCACCCGGTCAACGGTGTCCGTACCAAGTTCGTCCATCAACAGCCGCGCCCCGGCGTAAAGCGCGGACTTGGCAAGCTGGATGGCCCGTATGTCGCTCTGTGTGACGCAGATCAGTGGGCCACCATGTGCACGCCCATCATGCAGAACGTAGGAGAATGTACGTCCGTCCGGTACCGACCTTGAGGTGCCGGTCGCGTCTGGGCCTCCGATCAGGCCGGAGGCGTCGACCAATCCGGCCATGCGCATTTCGGCGACTGCTTCAATAATGCCGGACCCGCAAATTCCGGTCACGCCCAGCTCGGCGGCAGCGAGGTCAAACCCCGGTTCATCGGACCACAGCTCGGATCCGATGACGCGAAAACGCGGATCCTTTGTGACCGGGTCGATCTCGACCCTCTCAATGGCTCCCGGGGCGGCGCGCTGGCCCGCGCTGATCTGAGCGCCTTCGAATGCCGGGCCAGTTGGTGACGAACAGGCGAGCACGCGTTCGCGATTTCCGAGCAAAATTTCGGCGTTGGTGCCGACATCCACGATCAGGGTCAGGTCATCGGATTGCTCCGGAGCCTCCGACAGAGCGACCGCGGCCGCATCCGCGCCGACATGTCCTGCAATACAGGGCAGAACATAGGTTCGCGCTCCCCGTGCTATTGTGTCGAGGTCCAGATCCCGAGCCGCAATGTGCAGCGAATCGGAGACTGTCAGCGCAAAAGGCGCCTGCCCAAGTTCGGTTGGGTCGAGCCCAAGCAGCAGGTGATGCATCACGGGGTTGCACACGAAAGTAGCTTCGACGATCTGATCTGCGGAGATCTCCGCTTCCTCCGATGCGGCCCGTGCGAGCTGGGACAGCGCGATGCGTACTTCGCGCGTCATTTCGGCAGCACCGCCCTCGTTGAGCATGGCGTACGAGACACGAGACATCAGGTCTTCGCCAAACCGGATTTGCGGGTTCATCAGGCCGGTTGCGGCCACGACCTCGCCGGTCGAAAGATCACACAGATGTCCTGCAATCGTTGTAGAACCGAGGTCGACCGCAAGCCCGTAGATCGGTCCTTCGAAGAACCCCGGCCAGTAAGCTGTGATCCGGTACGCTTCACCGGCAAACGGCTGGTGCAGCGCCAGCGTGATCTCCCATACACCCTTGCGCAGAGCGTCCTGCAGGCTCTTCAGCAGGTCCAGTTCGATGTCAGGTTCGGGAATACTCCACTGCTCGGCAAGCGCAGTGGCGACCCGTTCAAAATCCCCCGACGGGTTGTGCATATCGGGTTCGGCAACCGTCACGAAATAGAGATGCGTGGCCGGATCGAGAGTGATATCGCGCACTTCTGCGCGTTTGCGGACCACCTGCTTGTGTACTTGGCTTTCGGGCGGCACGTCGATCACGATATCGCCTTGTACGGTTGCTTGGCACCCTAGCCGACGTCCGTCGATAAGTCCGCGCTTGGACTTGTAACGTTCTTCGACCGCATTCCATCGAGACAAAGCAGAGGTCGCGACGTCGACCCCGTGCTTTGGAAAGGACCCGAAAGCCGGTGTGATCTGGCAGCGCGAGCAGATGCCCCGGCCACCGCAGACGGAATCGAGATCTACGCCAAGCTGGCGCGCTGCTGTAAGGACGGGCGTGCCGGCTGGAAAACGGCCGCGTTTACCCGAGGGGGTGAAAATCACAAGCGGTTCGGTATCGCGTGTCATGCTGACTTGAAATCCAAGTGTTTGTTGGGGGCAAGGATAAGGCTTGTGGGCAGGACCCGCAGTAAAAAGGCGACCCGTGGATCGCCTTTTTCGTCACCTAGATTATGAAAGCGGCTCAACGAGGCGAGACGTCCTAACGGCCGAAGCGCCGGAATGTGTTGCGATTATCTGGACCAGTGCCCAGCAAACCTGCGATGGAGGCTGCAACATGGTCGGTGATCCGAATACGTTGGGTAATCCCCGCGGCAAGCGCATCAATGGACTCCTGTCCCACAAATGCGGCCAGGTCGGTCCTGATTTCTGCTTCCGGCACCAACACCTCCCCGGTCTCAGCGTCGACGATTTCGAGAAGGAATTTGATGTCATGAACTCCTTCGTCGACCAGTCGGACACGCGCGTAGTCAGAGATAGCGTGAAAGCGTGTCACCTCGACGTTCAGGTCAATTGGCCGTGTGCCATTCAAACCTGAAGCACCGCGCGTGATCGCTTCAGTCATGATCTCATCGACCTGAGCATGACGCGTTGTACCCACGGGCAGAAGTTCTTCTTGCCAGACAATATCTGTAGACGGAGCAAACACGTTGGCTTCACCGGCTGACAGCGAAAGAGGGACATCGACATTCACGCTTCCCAGCGCCCAGTCCTGTGTCACTTCTTGTGCGATGGGTTCGTAAGATGTTTCCCAAGAAACCCCGCACCCAACCAGAACGGTCAACGCCGCAGCCACTATCGTGTTTCTTCCCGTACGCATCGAAAAGTCCCGCTCTTGCCTTTGCCACTCATACGCGCCGCCCTCTAAGAAACAGGTAACGCGCCGGAGGCTTCCCCTTTATTGGGCGTTTTCCTCCGCTTTGACTGAGTTTTCGACGGACGGCGTCCTTTCATCAAGCAGTTTTGCAAAAACGCAGCAGATTGTGTGGGGATGTGCTCAGCGGGATTCAGGGGAGTTTCTGCCTTGTCGGCTTAGAATGAGCGACCTAGGGTCTCGATATGTCCCAAGTCGGCCCGACCATAGCAGTTCTTTCTCAGTTCGCGCATCGGGCGCGATACCTGCATCCAGACCTTTCCATAGACAGTGCGCGTGAAGGACTCGCGCTTCCGGATCCTTTGTCGACGCCAGAGAAAGAGAAGATCGACCCTCTGGAAGAAGCCATTTTCGTGCAGCGGGTCTGCGACCAAACCGGAGACATCGATCTGGGGTTTGATGTCGGGTTAAGCCAACACCATCCCTACAACCTGCCTGGTTACATAGCCCGGCATTCTGCCACCTTGCGCGAAGCTATCAACTCGGCGCGTAGGTATACTGTCGCCGTGCGTCCTGGGCTGGACTTCACGCTCCGCGAAGGTGGCAACATCGCGCGTCTCGTGCTGGAAGTGCGCGACCCCGCTTTGCTCAACTATCCCCGGTTTTTTGAAATGATGTTGTCGGGGGTTACAGCGCAAATGCGGTCGTTCACCGGACGCGCGGTATATCCAGAGGGCATTTCATTTACTCACAACAGGGTTCCCGTGGGCCAAAAGCAACGGGCGCGGTTGGGATGCAGCGTGGAGTTCGGTGCCCCAGGCTTTGAGATGTTGCTCAGCCACGGTATCCTTGACGCTCCGATCAAGTCCCGTGATGACATTCTCAGGGAGTTTCTGATTTCCGAAGGCGAGCGCGCCATCGCCAAAAACGCTGTCCCACAGCTATCGACTGCGGAAACGGTTGAGTTGCTACTGGAAAGTGGCTTTCCCGATCACATTCCATCTCTTGCCGAGACGGCGAAGGAGATGGGGCTGTCACAGCGGAGCTTGTCGCGCCGCCTGCAGGAAAATGAGACCAGCTTCAAAGAGATACTCGGCCATGTGCGTCTTCGGATTGCATCGCGGGAACTCAGCGATACAAACCAGAGCATCGCGGAGATTGCACATCGTCTGGGCTATGCAAGCCAAAGTGCCTTCGCGACAGCCTTCCGGCGAGAAACCGGCGTGAGCCCGCGTGCCTTTCGCAATATCGAGCTCGAGGCACGGGAGCAGCGCCGCTGACGACGCCTGCGTCAGCCGCGCCGCCGGCGTCGGCCGCTGCGCCCCCCGCCACTGCCTGCAGCGGCGGCGGCTTGCGAAGCTTCGGCGAAGGGCGTACCTGCTTTATGTGCGTCCATCACGCGGGCGAACTTAATCCATTCGCTGCCATTTGCATCATTGTTCATAAGCAGGTTTGCGGCGCGGATCGCTTCCATTTCCTGAGGGCGGATCGGGTTCATAATCGCGCTGGTCATTCCGGCCGTGATTGCCATCGGAAGGAAGGCCGCGCCAAGTCCGTGCCGGTTCGGCAAACCGAAGCTCACGTTCGAGGCCCCGCATGTGGTGTTCACGCCGAGCTCTTCTCTCAGGCGGCGGACGAGCGCGAACACTTGCTGTCCCGCTGTGGCCATCGCGCCAATAGGCATCACAAGCGGATCCACCACGATATCATGGGCGGGAATCCCGTGATCTGCCGCGCGCTCAACGATCTTTTTGGCGACGTCGAAGCGGACGTTGGGATCCTCAGAAATGCCGGTGTCGTCATTTGAAATTGCGACCACGGGAACGTTGTATTTTTTAACAAGTGGCAGGATCGACTCAAGCCGCTCTTCTTCCCCGGTGACCGAGTTGACCAGTGGCCGGCCTTGCGCAACTTCCAACCCGGCCTCAAGTGCTCCAGGCACTGAGCTGTCAATGACGAGTGGCACCTCGACCAGTCCCTGTACAAGCTGGATCATCTGACGCATCAGCGGAGGCTCGGTCTCGTTGGGGTTAGGGTTGGAGTTGTAAACAACGCCAGCGTTGACATCGAGAACCATCGCGCCGCACGCCACCTGTTCGAGCGCATCCTTTTCCACAGTGGAGAAATCGCCTGCTTCAAGCTCAGCCGCCAGTTTCTTGCGTCCCGTAGGATTGATCCTTTCTCCGATAACACAGAAAGGCTGATCGAACCCGATCGTGACGGTCTGGGATTTGGATTCGAGAATGGTGCGGGTCATGGTGTCTCTCGGAGTTGGGGGCGTACTGGATCAGGCCCAGCCATCACTGACGATGAGCGATTTGAGGGTGTTTTGGTCGTAAGCAGCCTCGAGCCGTTCTTTTTCGGCGTCGGCGATCTCGACGGCCTCGCCGTCGCGCAGAACCGGATCTGCCTTGCGCCATTCCGCCAGATAGGCATCGCTATCGCGGGCGCCGACTTTCATTGCGCAGCGGTCAATGGCCTGCTCGAACCGCTCTGACAGCTGACGTTTTGCGGCGCGCCGGCCCTTGCCGACAATCACTTGTGCGGGGATGTCACGCCAATAGACAATAGTCACTTCGGGCATGGGGTGCCTTTCGATTTCTCCGGTATTCGTGCCGCAGCTTTTGCAGCCGGACCGTTCCGTTTTCGACATTTGGTCTTGCGTGACCGACTTCCAGTGCGTTCTAGGGCAGAGCGCGTCCGACAGCCAGATTGCCGTGGCTGAAAAATACTCACGATCTTTATGAGGGATGGTAGCCACTGTAGCGGGCAAGCTGTCCGCAAGACTGCTTGTGAGCCTTGGTGCGGCGGATTAGAGTGCCTTGGAAGGAGTTTTCCATGTCCAAACGCTCCCGGCGCCGGGGAAAACCCAAGCTTAAGTCGGTGCCCGACACGGGCGCGCTGCTTGCGCAGCGTGATCTGGCATTTCCGACGCGTGTGCCGGATGGGCATAAGCCGGCCGCGCCAGACCCTGATCCTGCAGACCTCTATGCGGCGCTCGACCTCGGCACAAATTCCTGCCGTATGCTGATCGCGCAGCCAAAGGGTAGTCAGTTCCACGTCATCGACAGTTTTTCAAAGTCGGTTCAGCTTGGCCTTGGATTGGAAGCGTCGGGAAAGCTCAGTCGTGGCTCTATGGCGCGCACGGTCGGGGCGTTGAAAATCTGTCAGCGCAAACTGACGGAGCACAAGGTCAAACGTATGCGCCTGGTTGCCACCGAGGCCTGCCGGCGTGCCAGCAACGCGCGCGACTTCATCTCTCTCGTCCAGCGCGATACTGGACTGGCGCTCGAGATCATCGAACCGGAGGAAGAGGCGCGCCTGGCCGTTGTCTCGTGCGCACCGCTTGTGTCCACCAAAACGGAGCAATTGCTGGTCGTTGATATTGGCGGCGGATCGACCGAACTTGTCTGGATGGATTTGTCGGATGTACCGCGCGTCGAACGTCCTGCCGCCATTATGCGTCTGCACGAAGGCTTTGAAGGGGCTGATACCGGCGAGCCTTCGGCGCGCGTTGTGGACTGGATCTCGGTTCCGCTGGGAGTTGCGACCCTGAAGGATCAGTTTTCCGATGTGGCCGATGACGCCGCACGATTTGCGCTCATGAGCTGGTTTTTCGAGGAGAACCTTGCTGAGTTCTCGCCGTACAATGAGCCCGACCAGGTGCGCGAGGGGTTCCAGATCATCGGAACTTCAGGCACTGTGACAACTGTCGCGGCCAGTCACCTGAATTTAAGGCGTTATGATCGCAACAAGGTTGATGGGTTGCGCATGACGTCGTCCCAGATCGATACGGTGATCCAGAACTACCTCGCCATGGGGCCAGACGGACGGCGCAAGGATGCCCGGATCGGGCGGGACCGGCAGTCGCTGATTATGTCCGGAGCGGCAATCCTGCAGGCGCTGTTGCGGGTCTGGCCGACGGATCGGCTGTCTGTGGCAGATCGTGGCCTGCGCGAAGGTCTGCTGTATGCTCAGATGAGCGCGGATGGTGTTCTGGAGGAAGGGCCCTTCTGATGCCAAAAAAGGCCGGAAACTCAGGGCGCGGGCAGCGGGATCTGCGCGTCAAGGTCAAGACCGCGCGCGGACGAAAGCTCAGCTCGACCCGTTGGCTCGAACGCCAATTGAATGACCCTTATGTCCAACGTGCAAGACGTGAAGGTTATCGTGGAAGAGCTGCTTACAAAATACTGGAAATAGACAATAAGTTTCGATTTTTGGTTCCTGGGGCGCGGGTGGTCGACCTCGGTTGTGCACCCGGCGGATGGTGTCAGGTCGCCGTCAATCGTGTAAACGCTTTGGGAGAGAAGGCAGGCAAGGCGCAGGGCCGTGTGCTGGGTGTCGATCTGAAAGAGATCGATCCCGTGCCAGGCGCTGAAACCCATGTCCTCGATTTCATGGCTGATGGCGCGGATGATCAAGTGAAAGCCTGGCTTGGCGGAAAAGCTGATGTGGTGATGTCGGACATGGCGGCCGCCAGTTCGGGCCACAAGCAGACCGACCATTTGCGTATCGTCGCTCTCTGTGAAGCAGCAGCCTATCTGGCTTTCGACGTGCTGGAAGAGGACGGTACCTTTGTTGCAAAAGTTCTGGCTGGCGGCGCAGAAGGCGAGTTGCAGACACTTCTGAAGAAGGCGTTCACCAAGGTTGTGAACTTCAAACCGGAGGCAAGCCGTTCAGATAGCTCAGAGAAATTTGTGGTGGCGACCGGGTTTCGCGGGTTGCCGGAGACCTGAAAGAGCAGGCCGGAGTGCGTGATTGCTTAGGTTTTTGTACAAAAGAAAAGCTATTAGGCCGTATTCTTTGTCTGATGTCTCAAGTGTTCCGTTAGCCGACTGCGCGAAGTTGACGGGCTTGGGGTGCGGCGTCCGACTTAGGGTGGCGGATCATCAGAATTGCTGGATTTGATATGCCGGCGTTGGCCATGTCCTCCACAAGTCGTCCCAGAGAGGTATGGAGCGTTTGCTCCTCCGGGTGACCAGCCGAGGCGACCACGGAAACGGCGTGCTCCGCTGTATGACCGCGTGATAACAGGCTGTCACGAATCTCGCCGGCATTGGCCACACCCATATAAATCGCCAGCGCTACGCCCGGAACCAGTTGAGTGCCCCAGTCTGGGGCCCCAGTGCCGGGTTTGAGATGCCCTGTGGTCAGCGTCACGCTTTCGATCTCTCCGCGCTGGGTGAGTCCCTGTTTAAGGGTCGCCGCGGCGGCAGAGGCAGCGGTAATCCCGGGCACGACTTCCACGCTCAGACCCGAGTTCTCAAGCGCCTCTACCTCTTCCTCCAGCCGCGCGAACACAGCCGGATCGCCGCATTTGAGACGGACGACTTTCTGACCGGCGCGTGCGGCTTGCACCAGAACGGCATTGATACGGTCTTGCGGCCAGCTTGCCGCGCCCGGCGCCTTGCCCACGAGAACCCGCTCTGCATCGCGACGCGCCAGTTCCAGCACGGCGGGGTCCACAAGCCGGTCATAGAAGATGATGTCGGCTTCCTGCAGCCGCTGTACACCGCGCAGGGTCATGAGATCCGCGCCTCCGGGTCCGGCGCCCACGATCGAGACCGCGGCCCTGTCTTCTTTCGGTGCGCCCCCGGCGGAGATTGCATCCTTGATTTGCTGAGCAGCCTCACGCTCGGCACCTGCCTTGTGACGTGCGCGGGGGCTGCCAGAGAAGACCCAGCGCCACAGGTTGCGCCGTTCCTTCGGTTGAAGGCGCGCGGCTGCGGGCCGAAGACGGCCGGCGAGGCTGGCCAGATCGCCCAGACCCGGCTCCAAGAGGGTTTCGAGTTTCGACTTGATCTGGCGCGCCAGAACCGGGGCTGTTCCTTCCGTGCCGATCGCCACCACCACGGGATCGCGGTCCACGATCGACGGGGTGAGGGCGTCGCACAGCGCGGGTTGATCGACGACATTTGTCAGCGCGCCTGCGTCTTCTGCAAGCGCGTGGAGGGCGTGCGCCGAGCCCGGGCAATCCGTGGCCACGAAGACGAGTGTGGCCGCAGACAGACGCGCAGAGGGCGGTATATTTGTTTCCCAAGCAATCCGTCCTGCCTGCGCCAGCCCCTCAAGTTCAGGATCAAGCTCGGGCCAGACGACCGTGATGCGGGCTTCAGTTTTCAGCAATAGCCGGCATTTCTGGGCGGCCTGTTCGCCGCCGCCAAGGATAATCACCTCGCGGTCTGTCATTCGCAGGAACATTGGAAAGGTCTGCATGATATTGATCCTTCTCAGGCGGCCAGCGCGGCGTGGCGGTGTGTCCAGAAGTGGCACGCTTGGGCGTGCGCCTCTGCATGCGTTGCGGCCGCCCCAAGCGCCAGAAGCCCCAGTGCGGCCGTCCCTGTCACAGTTGCGCGGACGGTCGCATGGTCCCAGGTGCCGGCCCAGAGAGCGGGCAGATGCGCGGGGTCATCCGGCAGATCTGCGAGCCGGTGCAGGCTTGTATCCAGCGCAGGGGCAGGTGGGATTGCATCGCCGCCGTCAAGGAACCCGTAGCAGGCCGTGGATTTCCCGACGAAGCGCTCGAACTCGCCGCCGCCGCCCTTGATCACCATCATCGCACTGTCGCCGAGTGCCGCGCAGGCGGCTTCTTGCAGCACGCGGTAAGGAGGATGGAACACGCCCTGAAGGGTCACAGGTGCGGCAGCAGGGTTCGCAACACGGCAGAGTGTATTGATACAGGACCGCAAGCCAAGATCAGTGCGCAGCGCCAGAAGGGTCTCGAGCCGCGGACTCAGAGCGTCGAGCGGGGCGTACGCAATCCCGTCTGTTGCAAGTGCGCGCTTTGCTTCCTCCGGGGTGTGTGCGGTGCTGACCCCGAGCGTGCCGAGATGCGCCCGCAAGGCCGCGTCCGTGCCGTTTCTTCCATGCAGAAGGACCGGATGGCCAGCCTTTGCCAGCAATTTGGCGCTGAGCAAAAACCAGGGCAGTCCCCGTGTGCGACCTGCTGCATAGGAAGGCCAGTCCAATGCGGCGCCGATACCGGCCCAGGTGCTGAGATGCGTGCGGACCGCGGCGGTGAAGCCAGTGATCTCATCGGCCGTTTCACCGCGCAGACGCAGGACCATCAGCAGCGCGCCCACTGCCTCGGGCGCGGCGCGGCCTTCCAGAACCTCGGTCATAGCCTCTTCGGCTTCTGCACGCGTTAGGGCGCGGGCACGGCCGAGGCCACGGGCGATGGAGCGGATATGCGGCGCGATGCTCATTACTCTGCGGCCAGCTTGACCGGTGCTGTGGCATCGATCAGCGCCTGCAATTCGGGCTTGCAGGAGCCGCAATTGGTGCCTGCGTTCAGGCATCGGCCAAGGGCGGGAACGCTTCGGTGACCCGCGTCGATGGCACGGCGCAGATCGTTAATGCCGACATCGAAGCATGCACAGACTGTCGCGCCCGGATCCGGTCGATCGGCGCCCGGGACACCGGCAAGAGCTTCCAAAGGCGCGATTTCGGAACCGACAAGAGCAACCGAATAGCTGCGCGACAGGGCAACCGGGTCCGGGGCTGCGAAGAACACTCCGGTGACAATCCCGTTTTCGACAATCGCGACGCGGGCCACGCCGCGGGCGCGGTCTTCGATGACGGATGCGGTGCCGGCACTCAGGTTCAGCACTGCACGGGCTTCGGCTTCCCAGTCAGAAGGGACCTTCACCCCGGCAAGCTCGGCGCGCCAGCCGGTCTTCGAGCGCGCGATCGCGGCATAGGGCCGGGTCGGTTCCATCTGGGTGGACGACGCAGCGAAACCATACCAGCCAGCGTCAAACCGCTCGACACGCACCTGAGCGCCCTTAAGCGCGGGCTGGCCTGAAAACGGATCGGTGCGCGAGGCGACCAGAGCATTCACCCTGCCTTTGGTGGATACAATGTCAGTCCAGTGCATTGGCGCAAAAACCACGCCTTTTTGTGCGCGCTCAGTGATCATGACCCGAAGCCGGGCCTCGCCTTCGGGAGAAATCAGGCGTGCGATTTCCGCGTCCATAAGGCCGATTTCTTCGGCGTCATCCGGATGTATTTCCAGATACGGCTCCGCCATATGCGCGCCCAGCTTCGGCGCACGTCCGGTCCGCGTCATGGTGTGCCAGTGGTCACGCACACGCCCCGTGTTCAGCCGCAGCGGGAAGGCGTCAGGGGTGACCGCAAGCGACGCAGGGGGCGTGATCGGGAGCATCTTGGCCTTGCCGCCGGCGTGGTAGAACCCGCCCTCGGCGAAGAACCGCGAGGTGCCAGCGCCTTCCGCCGGAACCGGCCAAAGCGTGGGGGCCAGCGTGTCGTAGGCGGCATCTGTCAGATCGGCGAGCCCGGTAATGTCGAAATCCCGGCCATAGCGTGCGGCGAGCGCGGACATGGCGGCGTATTCGCGGAAAACTTCAGCCTCTGAGCGGTAGTCGAAAGCCTCGCGCCAGCCCATTCGGCGACCAACCTCGGCGATGATGTCCCAGTCCGGGCGGGCTTCACCCGGCGCGGGCAGGAAGGGGCGCTGGCGGGAAATGCGCCGTTCGGAATTGGTCACGGTGCCGGATTTCTCGCCCCAGCCGGTCGCGGGAAGCAGGACATGGGCGAGGCGCCCGGTATCGGTGTCCTCCAGAATGTCGGACACGGCGACGAAGGGCACAGCCTTGATCGCTTCAGCCACGCCATCGGCATCCGGCAGGCTGACCGCCGGGTTGGTGGACATCACCCAGAGCGCTTTGATCTTGCCGTCCGCACAGGCCTTGAACAAATCGACTGCTTTCAGGCCCGGTGCTGTCGGCATCGCGGGCGCGTCCCAGAACGCCTGCACCGCGTCGCGATGATCGGCGTTTTCCAGATCGAGGTGGCAGGCCAGCATATTGGCCAGACCGCCGACCTCGCGCCCACCCATCGCGTTGGGTTGCCCGGTCATGGAGAACGGCCCCATGCCTTCGCGTCCGATCCTACCCGTGGCAAGATGGCAATTGATGATGGCGTTGACCTTGTCGGTGCCGCAGAAGGACTGGTTCACGCCCTGGCTGTACAACGTGACGACCTTTTCGGTGCCACACCACAAGTCGTAAAAGGCATCGAGTTCTGCCCGCGTCAGCCCGCTCTCCAGCGGGTCGGATTTCGCGGCTGTGTCCAGTGCTGCGTCGAACCCGTCCACATGCGCGCCGACATAGGCCCGGTCATCCAGACCGCGCGCTGCAATTTCGGCCAGCAAACCATTAAACAACGCCGCGTCCCCATCAGGACGAATGGAAAGCTGCATATCGGCAAGCTTAGACGTTGCCGTCCGGCGGGGATCCACCACCACCACTTTCAGCGATGGGCGCGCAGCCTTGGCAGCTTGCAACCGCTGGAACAGGACCGGGTGGCACCAGGCGAGGTTGGAGCCGACCAGCACCACCAGATCGGCCTCTTCGAAGTCTTCGTAGAGCCCTGGCACCGTATCCGTTCCAAACGCGCGCCGGTGACCGGCGACAGACGAGGCCATGCAAAGCCTTGAATTCGTGTCGATATTGGCCGAACCGATGAACCCTTTCATCAGCTTGTTCGCGACATAATAGTCTTCGGTCAACAACTGGCCTGATACGTAAAAAGCCACGCTGTCGGGCCCATGTTCGGCTACTGCCGTCCGGAACTTCTCCGCCACCAGATCGAGCGCTTCGTCCCACCCTGCACTCCGCCCGTCGATCTGCGGCGCAAGGAGACGCCCCTCAAGCCCGATTGTCTCGCCGAGCGCCGAGCCCTTGGAACACAGCCGCCCGAAGTTCGCCGGGTGATCGGGATCGCCCTTGATGGAGCCGTCAGAGCCTGCCAGCACCCCGCAGCCGACGCCGCAATAGGGGCAGGTGGTGCAGACGGTGGTGGCAGACACATCCTTCATTCCGCGGCCATCCGGGATTGCAGGAAGCTGTGCTCCAACAGGACGCGCCCACTGTCGATGCGGGCCGGGTAGGTGGGCACGGTGCCCTCATCCGCGCCCTGCGCCTCGCCTGTTTCCAGACTGAAGACCCAGTTGTGCAGCGGGCAGGTGACCTTGTTGCCATGCACGATGCCCTCGGACAGCGGTCCGCCCTTATGCGGGCAGCTGTTTTCTAGGGCGAACACCTCGTCTGCCCCGGTGCGGAAGACCGCCACGCAGCCCATCGCGGTTTTAACCACGCGCGCGCCCCGGGCAGGGATGTCCTCCAACGCCCCAATATCGATCCAGTCGCTGCTCATTCTGCGGCCTCCAGTTTGAAATCGGCAATCGGCTCGTATTTCTCTTCGGCCTTCTTCGCTTCTTCGGCCCAGGGATCTTTCTGGTAGATCGACTGCGAGAACTCGAAGCGCGCGATCAGGCCGGTTCGCGTGGCCTCGTCGAAGACCTGTTCCTTGACCCAGTCGAGGCCCACTTTGGCGACCCATTTGTAGGGCCGGTCGAGGTACTTGGCGTTCTCGCGATAGAGCTGCATGAAGGCGGTGATGTACTCGAGCGCCTCTTCTTCGGTCGCCACATCGGCCAGACGCTCGGTTTCCTTCACATCCATGCCCGCGGCACCCGCGACCCCGATCTGGTACCCGGAGTCGACGCAAACGACGCCGATATCCTTGCAGGTCGCCTCCGCGCAGTTCCTCGGGCAGCCAGAGACGGCAAGCTTCACTTTGTGCGGGGTCCAGGACCCCCAGAGCTTCTTCTCGATCTGAATGCCCAGCCCGGTGCTGTCCTGTGTGCCAAAGCGGCAATGGTCCTTGCCGACACAGGTCTTCACCGTGCGCAGCCCTTTGGCATAAGCATGACCCGAGACCATGCCGGCCGCATTCAGGTCACGCCAGATTGCGGGCAGGTCCTCGCCACGCACACCCAGAAGGTCGATCCGCTGGCCGCCGGTCACGTGCACGGTCGGCACGTTGTACTTCTCGGCCGCGTCTGCGATCGCGCGCAGCTCTTTCGGCGTGGTCATGCCGCCCCACATCCGCGGTACGACAGAATAGGTGCCATCCTTTTGGATGTTGGCGTGCTTGCGCTCGTTGATGAACCGGCTTTGCGGGTCGTCCTGATATTCCACCGGCCAGTCGGCCAGCAGGTAGAAGTTCAGGGCAGGGCGGCAGACATGGCAGCCGCAGGAGGTTTTCCAACCCAGCTCCTGAAAGACGGCCTGCATGGATTTGAGCTCGCGGCTCTTGATCATGCGCCGGACGTCTTCATGGGTCAGGTCGGTGCAGCCGCACATCGACGCCGCTGCCGGAATGACGAAGTCATCGCCTAGGGTGACGCCCAGAACCTGCTCGACAAGTCCGGTACAGGTGCCGCAGGACCCGCTTGCTTTGGTGGTGGCCCGCACAGCCGCCAGATCGGTTGCGCCGCCATTGATGGCGGCCACGATATCGCCTTTGGAAACGCCGTTGCAGCCGCAGATCTCTGCGTCATCCGGTAAGGCTGCAACGGCCGCCATAGGGTCCAGGGCGGCCCCCCCTTGGTAGGCTGGCCCAAAGATCAGCGTGTCGCGCATCTCCGACACGTCTTCGCCGGACTGGATCAGCCCGAAGAACCAGTTGCTGTCGGCGGTGTCGCCGTAGAAGACAGCGCCCACGACTTTGTTTTCCTCCAGAACGAGACGCTTGTAGACGCCGCGCGCGGGGTCCCTGAAAACGATGTCCTCGCGGCCCTCGCCATCGGCGAAGTCCCCAGCGGAGAAGAGGTCGCATCCCGTGACCTTCAGCTTGGTCGACAACGACTTCTGAACGAAGGCGGCGTCTTCGCCGAGCAGGGTCTTCGCGACCACCTTGGCCTGATCGTAAAGTGGCGCGACCAATCCAAAAAGCGCGCCGTTATGCTCAACACATTCGCCGACCGCCAGAACGTTCTCGTCCGAGGTTAGCATCTGGTCATCCACATGGATGCCCTTGCCCACGGCCAGACCTGCATCTTGCGCCAGCTTCACATTCGGGCGGATGCCCACGGCCATGACCAGCAGATCGCAGGGCAGTTCCGTGCCATCGTCCAGCATCAGAGCTTTGACCTGGCCGTTCTCGCCCACGATTTCCTTGGAGTTGGCGGAGCATTTCACGGTGATGTTCTTATCCATCAGCGCCTTGCGCAGCAGGTAGCCTGCCGCTTCGTCAAGCTGACGCTCCATCAGATGGCCCATGATGTGCACCACGGTGACGTTTACACCGCGCGCGGCCATGCCCGCCGCTGCCTCAAGACCCAGCAGACCGCCACCGATGACCACGACCTTGTTGTCGGGGCCCATCGACATCATGCGCTCGGTGTCTTCCAGATCGCGGTAGGCGATGACGCCTTCCAGATCGTGCCCGGGAAGCGGGATCATGAACGGGTTGGAGCCGGTGCCGAACAAAAGCTTGTCGTAAGGCAGAACGTCGCCATTGTCGGCCGTGACGGTCTTTGCGTCCCGGTCAATCGCAACGATCTTCTCGCCAAACCGGCAGGTTACGCCGTTCTCTTCATACCACGCGTCATCATGCGTAAGGATCTCGTCGTAGGTTTTCTCGCCCGACAGAACTGGGCTGAGCATGATGCGGTTGTAGTTCCCGCGGGGCTCCGCGTTGAACAGGGTGACGTCATAGGCGTCAGGGTCCGCGTCGAACAGATGTTCGAGCGCGCGCCCCGAAGCCATGCCGGCTCCAATTACTATGAGTTTCATGGTCATTCAGCTTACTCCGCCGCAATGGGCTTGGAAGGCGACATGGTCGCGTTCGCTGGCTTGGTCTTGGGCTTCGCGCCATGCTCGTATTCCTCAAGGAAATCGAGCACTTCCTGGCGGTAGGCGTAGTAGTCCGGATGCTCCAGCAGCGCCTTGCGGGTCCGTGGGCGCGGCAGGTCGACATTGGTGATCTTGCCGATCGTGGCCTGCGGGCCGTTGGTCATCATCACCACGCGGTCGGCCAAAAGGATCGCTTCGTCCACGTCATGGGTGACGCAAATCGCGGTCACCTTGGTACGCGACCAGACCTCCATCAGAACTTCCTGAAGCTCCCAACGGGTCAGGCTGTCCAGCATCCCGAAGGGCTCATCTAGCAGCAGAAGCTTGGGCGACAGCGCAAACGCACGTGCGATGCCCACACGCTGCTTCATCCCGTTGGAGAGGTCCGCCGCGGGCTTATCCATACTGTCAGCAAGCCCGACCCTTTCAAGATAATACTCAACGACATCCTGACGTTCGGCCTGACTGGCCCGGGGGTAGACGCGGTCAACTCCGACACTGACATTCTCCTTCGCGGTGAGCCACGGGAAGAGGGAGGGCGACTGGAACACAACCGCGCGTTCCGGGTCGGCGCCCTCCACATGGCGACCATCGAGCTTGATGGCCCCTTTCGAAATTTCATTCAGGCCCGCAGCCATGGTCAGCACCGTGGACTTGCCGCAACCCGAGTGCCCGATCAGGGAAATGAACTCGCCCTTGTTGAGCTTGAGGTTGAAATCCTCGACCACGGTCAGCGGACCTTTGGGTGTTGGGTACACTTTGTGAAGCTGCGAGAAGTCGAGGAAGCGTTCCTCGATCATGCCTTCGGTGGCTTTCTTCACAGCTGTCGGTACGCCGTGGATTGGCGTGACGTCGGGCAGCAGCTTGGAGCCTTCCACCTTGGCTTCGATACCGACATCCATCAGGTAGGTTGTCACCTCAGCGCGCAGCGTTTTGAACGTTTCGTTGTGGTTCATCTCGGTGCGGTCGCGCGGACGCGGGATGGACACCTTGAACTCCTGACCCAAAGTGCCGTCGGGGTTCAGCGCGATGATGCGGTCGGCCAGAACAATCGCCTCGTCCACATCGTTGGTGATCAGGACACAGGTTTTCTTGTTGGCTTCCCAGATACGCTCGATCTCATCCGCAAGATTGCCACGGGTCAGCGCATCCAGCGCAGACAGCGGTTCGTCAAGCAGCAGCATCTCCGGGTCCATCGCCAGCGCACGCGCCACATTTACCCGCTGACGCATCCCGCCGGACAACTCCGCCGGGCGGCGGGTCGTGGCGTGGCTCAGCCCCACCATTTTGACGTAATGCGCGACCTTCTCGGCTTTTTCGGCCTTGGACAGTCCGGGGAACATCGTGTCGACCGCGAGGCCCACATTCCCGTTCACCGTCAGCCACGGCATCAGCGAGTAGTTCTGGAAGATCACACCGCGCTCTGGGGAAGGCTCGGTGATCGGCAGGCCCTTGTACTTCACATGGCCTTTTGTCGGCCTCTCCAGACCTGCCATCAGGTTGATCAGCGTGGTCTTTCCGGTGCCGGAGAACCCGAGGAGGACGAGGAACTCGCCGTCCTCCACGGTCAGGTTGATATCCTTCAGCACGTCGGTACGGGATGCACCTTCGCCGAAGCTTTTGGAGACGTTCTTGAATTCAAGGACGGACATCATCTGCCTCAGCGGTTGTTGGTGAAGGTGAAGAGCGACTGGATCGTGAACATCAGCCGGTCCAGCAGGAAGCCGATGATGCCGATGGTCAGAACCGCCACCATGATCCGCGCGAGGCTGTCGGAGGAGCCGTTCTGGAACTCATCCCAGACGAACTTGCCCAGGCCAGGGTTCTGCGCGAGCATTTCTGCTGCGATCAGCACCATCCAGCCAACGCCGAGCGACAGGCGCAGACCGGTGAAGATCAGGGGCAGGGCGGAAGGCAAGACCAGCTTGGTGATCTTGGTGTAGGTGTTCATTTTCAGAACCTTGGAGACGTTCACGAGGTCCTTGTCGATGGAGCTGACGCCAAGCGCCGTGTTGATCAGCGTTGGCCAGAGCGAACACAGCGTCACAGTGATTGCCGAGACGAGGAAGGACTTGGCGAAGAGGCCATCGTTGGTGGTGTAGACCGCCGAGACGACCATGGTCACGATCGGCAGCCACGCGAGCGGTGACACCGGCTTGAAGATCTGAATAATCGGGTTCAGTGCGGCGTTTGCGGTGACGGACAGACCGGCCGAAATGCCAAGCGGGACCGCCACGATGGTTGCGATCAGGAAGCCGAAAAACACGGTCTGGATCGAAGTCCAGATCTGGTCGTAATAGGACGGTGCCCCGGTATAGGCGATCTCTTTCACTTCATCGGCGCGACCGGCATCGATCAGACGTTGATTGCGCTGTTCCACCCGCTCGTTAAATACCCTTTCGCTTTCTGCTTTCGCCTTCGAGTCTTCGTGCAGTGCGACGGCCTGCTCCCAAACCTGCACAGGCCCGGGAACGGCACCAAGGGAAGTCTGAACCTTGGGGGCCAGCGTGCCCCAGGCTGTCAAGAACAGAACAATTGCAAGGATGGGCACAATAAAGAGCTGCCAGATGTCTTTCATCTGGGCTTTCGGGTTGTCACCTGCAGCGGCCTTCAGCATCGGGGTGATCCAGCCAAGACCAAGCACCCGGAGGTAACTGTCGGCCTTGTTGATGCGGGTAAACAGGCGCTCGCGGCGGGCTTCCTTGGCCTCTTTCGCGGCGAAATCGGGATCGACGGTTGTCATCGGGTCTGCTCCGGTGATGGGGCGCGGGGAATGGGGCGCGCGAGGAATTACGGGTCGGATGGTTGTGTCTCGGGATCGACCCTCTCGCGGGTGTCTGTTCGCCCGCGAGAGGAAAGGCGCCCAAGGAAGGGCAGGGCGCTGCGGTCTGAGGCTTACCCTTGCACCTCGGTGCCGACGACGACCTGCTCGCCCTTCAGGCCGATCTCGAGGCTTTCGAGATACGCGTTGGGCGCTTTGCCGTCATAGGCGATGCCGTCGATGATATCTTCGGCAGGTGTCGGGGCTTTGTAGCCGTCGCTGTCCCAGGGGAAATCAGCTTCGTTGGCGAGGCCTTCGTCCACCAGCAGGCGGGCTGCTTCGAGGTAAATCTCCGGCTTGTAGACCATCTTCGCGACCTCGTCGTACCAGCTGTCCGACTTCGGCTCAGCGATCTGACCCCAGCGGCGCATCTGGGTCAGGTACCAGACAGCGTCGGAGTAGAACGGGTAGGTCGCGTTGTAGCGGAAGAACACGTTGAAGTCGGGGATGTCGCGCTTGTCGCCCTTTTCGAATTCGAAGAACCCGGTCATGGAGTTGGCGATCACGTCATAGTCGGCGCCGACGTAGTTCGGGCGGGACAGGATCTCCACCGCCGCCGGGCGGTTGGCGTTGTCGTTTTCATCCAGCCACATGGCCGCGCGGATCAGCGCCTTGGTGATGGCCAGCGTGGTGTTGGGGTTCTCTTCGGTGAACTCCTTGGTCAGGCCGAAGACCTTCTCCGGGTTGTTCTTCCAGATCTGGTAATCGGTGATGACCGGAACGCCGATACCTTTGAATACGGCCTGCTGGTTCCAGGGCTCACCCACGCAGTAGCCGTAGATCGTGCCGGCCTCGAGCGTCGCAGGCATTTGCGGCGGAGGCGTTACGGACAGGAACGCGTCGGCGCTGATCTGACCGGTCACGTCTTCTGGGGAATAGAATCCCGGGTGAATGCCACCGGCCGCCAGCCAGTAGCGCAGTTCGTAGTTGTGAGTAGAGACCGGGAATACCATGCCCATGTTGAAGGGCTTCCCCTCAGCATTGTACTTGTCCACGATCGGTTTCAAAGCGGCGGCGGAGATCGGGTGCTGCGGACGGCCGTCGTCCATTGTCGGGATATTCGGCTTCATCTGTTCCCAGATTTCATTGGAAACCGTGATACCGTTGCCGTTCAGATCCATGGAGAACGGTGTCACGATATGCGCTTCGGTCCCAAAACCGATGGTTGCGGCGAGCGGCTGGCCCGCGAGCATATGCGCGCCGTCCAACTGGCCCGAGATCACGCCATCCAGCAGAACCTTCCAGTTTGCCTGCGCTTCCAGCGTTACAAAAAGACCTTCATCAAAAAAGTAACCGTTTTCATAGGCGACAGCGAGTGGCGCCATATCCGTTAGCTTGATGAAGCCAAACTTCAGTTCGTCCTTTTCGACCGGGAGCATTTCCGCCATCGCGGGCGACATCATCGCCGAGGTGGTCAGAAGGGCAGCAACGAGTTTCTTCATGTTGTTTCCTCTGGTTGAGCTCCTGGGGAGGATCAGGAGCGAAAAACAAAAAAGCCGCGCGAACGATCCGTGACGGATGTCACAGATGGTCGAGCGGCTTTGCTCCGGGGAGCCTTCTTCGCCGAAGGCATTTTGCTGACGCGGACACCCTTGTCCGGCGCGACTTGACAGCAGTTGGATCAGTTTGGGCGAGTCGGCAAAGGAAATTATCGCATTTTTGCCGTTTTTCACTTCGCCTTGCTGCAGCGCAGCGCTGCAACTGCACAATTTATAATCACGTAGTCTCGCTTGGATCAAAAATCGTGCCGTCGAAGAACGCGTCCGGACCAAGGATGATCGAGCCTTTTGACGAAGCGACAGCGGTCGGATGTGCGAGCGCGCCCTCGATTTTCTCGGAGGCGCCGGGCATATCGAGGCCAAGGCCATCCAGATTCTCGCGGTAAAGATCGCTGCGGAAGCAGGCTTTTGCAGTGCGCATGGCGTCACTGCGATCAAGGCCAATACGCGCCGCAATGTTGCTGGCGATCCAAGCCGCCTGGCTGCGCCACGGGAAGGTTGCTGCAGACGCATGGAAATTCAGGAAGCGCTCTGTCGTCTGGCCTAGTGCGCGTTTACGGGTCACTAGCCGTCCGCTCAGCGCGCGGTCGATCACCGTGGCGGGTACATTAACGTAATCGCTCCGGCTCAGGAGTTCCGAGGCAACCAGCCTGTTTTCTTCCGCGCCGAGCCATTTACATGCCCCGAAGATCGCGCGCATCAGGCCGCGCACGATGTCGGGGTTTTCTTCAATCCAGTCGTGCCGCGCTCCAAGCACTTTCTCAGGCGAAAACGACCAGATTGCACTGCAGGGCAGCACCAGTTCACCCACACCCTGTTCAACGGCGATTGAACCCCAGGGCTCGCCAACGCAGAACGCGTCGATTTCATCTGCGGCAATGGCATCGGCCATATGCGGTGGAGGAACAATGCGTACGTCAAGCTCGCCAGGGGTTTTCAGACCAAGGGCGCCGAGCCAGTGAAACACCAGCTCTGCATGCATTGAGAACGGGAAGGGCACACCGATCCGCAGTCGCCGGTCCGTGGCTCGTATGAGATGCTCACCCGTTCCACGCGGGTCGCGGAAGCTCGCGGGCCAGCCGTCTGCGCGCATTTTGCGCGCGATTGCGTTCGATACCCCGATCACGTCGCCATTTACGGACATCACCATCAAAGCATCGACGCGTGTAGGCAGGCCTCCCAACCCGAGCGACATGGCCACGGGCAGAGGGCTTAGCATATGTGCGGCGTCGAGCCCGCCAAGCGCGACGCCGTCGCGCAGAGCAGACCAAGAGGGCTGTTTGTGAAGTGTAAGTGTCAAACCTTCGGCTTCAGCGAAGCCAAGATGTTTCGCCACTACAACAGCGGCACAATCCACCAGCGGGACGAAACCGATATGCAGCTCCGTTGCCATCAGCGCAGCAGGTCCGAGGCTGTCACCAGAGCTTCCGCGACCTCTGAGACTTTGCGGCCTTGATCCATGGCCGTCTTCCGAAGCATCGCATAGGCATCGTCCTCGGAGATTCCCTTCGCCGTCATTAGAAGCCCCTTGGCGCGCTCGATCGTCTTGCGTTCGGCAAGGGCTACTTTTGCAGCCGCCAGTTCGTTACGCAGCTTTTTGAACATATTGAAGCGCGTGATCGCGGCATCGAGAACTGGGCGGATGCGATCCTTGGCGAGCCCGTCCACGACATAGGCGCTGACGCCTGCTTCGATCGCTGCCCGTGTGGTGGAGTCATCTGAACGGTCCACGAACATCGCAACCGGTCGGTCATTAAAGCCGGATGCCACACTTAGAGCTTCGAGGGTATCCCGACTCGGGTCAGACATTGCGATGAGAACGACGTCCGGTTCGATCTCTGTCATGCGGCGCGCAAGTCCTGTGGGGCCGCCGAGTACCGTGATATCCGGATCGCCAGTTTCAGCGAGCCCGTCAATTATCATGCGGGCGCGGGACTCGTCGGGTTCGACAACAAGGATTTTTAACCGACTTGCCATGCCTGACCTTCTAGGCGGTTTCGGATGCGCGACAAGCATATCCAAGGCGTGAGCGCTCCTTTTCGTTGCGAGTGCCCGGAAATTAGGCAAGCCGCGCCTGCACGTGGCCCAAGGGGGGCGATACCACGGGTATGCTGCAGCTGCAGCCGCGACATGTCGATGCGGGGCAACCTGCGAGTTGATTCAAGTCAAAGACCAGTGCAAAACTCATATTACCTACTGGGCGGTAGGTACCGCCCCCGCAGAAGGCCCCAATCATGCGTCTGACTACCCGCACAAACCTGGCTATGCGCACGCTGATGTACTGCGCTGTGAACACTGGCCGCAACATTCGCACATCCGAAGTCGCACGCGCGACCAACGCTTCAGAAAACCATTTGGGACAGGTGATAAACATGCTGGGCCAAAAGGGTTTCATTGAAACGGTACGCGGTCGCGGCGGAGGCATACGACTCGCTCGAAAGCCGGAAGACATCACTGTAGGTGGCGTGTTCCGTGTGTTCGAGGCAGGCGTTCCCTTTGCAGAGTGCTTTGTCGAGGATGACTGTACCTGCCCACTGGTGTCGGTCTGCAGGCTCAAAGGAGCACTTGGGGAGGCGCTGATGGCCTTCTATCGCAGCCTCGACAAGATCACGCTTGACAGTCTGGTCAAAGACAACGCCGGCCTGAAGGCGCTCTTTACCGATGACCGAGCGCTCGTTTAGGCCGCAGCATTAACACTTTCGCTATGTAGCGGGTCAAAGACCGCTTCCTGCCGAACACCGGGTGGGGGCGCACTGCCAGCTGTTTGAGTGGTGTTTTCTGAACCCACTGAAAAAATTCGGTTTGGTCGCAGACGGAAGCATCACCAGTTAAATAGAAAATTTCGGTCCGGTTTTCGGCTTTCAGTTGGGTGTCAGTTAAAAGTGGTCTGCCTGTGCCAGAAGCTCTGTCGCAACTTGAAGGCTGAGTGTTTCGGTCTCACCAGTGAGGCCCATCGCCAATGAGCAAGCGTTTCGCCATCAACTCCACGCCAGTGCTGTTTAGGTGCACCTCATCGACGAGAAGGGTGCTGGGTTCGAGGCTGCGAGCGGCCACTGCATCTTTTCACCGCGCAAGCTTTGGTTCCACTGCGAAGGTGTACTCTTCGGCTAAGGCTGGAATGAAATGGCATGATACAAACTCGTAACGTCTTGGGGGAAATCTACAGCAGGTATCTTGTACTTTGCCATGCTTCTCACTTCTGTGCGAATGTCACGCAAGGTCCCCCCCTTTATTATCCCCTGCTGCTGCCTGCGACCCGCTTGCAGTCCAAACCCAGTAGAAACTTCGAGTGCAGAAGCCGTGATCTTGTGCTTGGCCCTGGATTGGTACGTTAGAAAATTCTGGCGGAGAGACAGGGATTCGAACCCTGGGTGGGCTTGCACCCACAACGGTTTTCGAGACCGCCCCGTTCGACCACTCCGGCACCTCTCCGCGGGGGTCTCGGCGGTCTTTAGCGGGCTGCCTGCGGGCGTGCAAGGGTCATTCTAGGCGGTCAAGGAGAGCCAATCACGGAAATCTGCTGACCTCGCGATTGGAATTCGTTCGCAGCGTGCCTATTGATTCAATAGAGCAAGCAGGAGGGTGACAGGTGAAGCACTGGATTTTGGCAGCCGCAATGGGTCTGACGGCTGCCGCGACCGCAGACGCTACCCCGCGGGCTGAGGCAGTATTGTCCTCGCTCGGGGCGGATCGGATGATTGAGCTCATGCGTATCGAAGGCCTCGAATACGGAGCCGAGCTGTCGGAAGACATGTTTCCAGGTCGAGGTGGCGAGCGCTGGGACGCCATGGTCAGCGATATTTATGATGCTGACCGGATGATGGAGACGTTCGTCGACGGGTTCGTTGAGAACTTTGACGAAGAGTTTTATGCGCCTGTCGAGGACTTCTATGCGTCGGAGATCGGCAAAGAGGTGGTTGCGTTGGAATTGGCGACACGCGAGGCCTTTCTCGAAGACGGCGTTGAAGACGCCGCCAAAGAGGCGATCTCGGAATTCGAGGAAAGCCGACCAGAAACGTTTGGCCAGATCGCAGAGTTCATCGAACTCAATAACCTGATCGACGAAAACGTTATCGGCGCGCTGAATGCCAACTACGCTTTCATGACGGGTTTGTCGGATGGCGGAGGCTTTCCGACCGAACTGACGCAAAACCAAATCCTTGGTGATGTCTGGGCCCAAGAAGCGGAGATCCGGCAAAACTCTACCGAATGGCTCTATGCGTATCTGTTGATGGCGTATTCCTCGCTTCCCTCGGAACAGATGGAGGAATACCTGGAGTTGTCACGGTCACAGGCAGGTCAGGCGCTCACACGCTCGTTGTTCGAAGGGTTCGACGATATGTTTATCGAGATTTCCCGCGAACTGGGACTGGCAGCGTCGCAATTTATGGCGGGACAGGAGCTCTAGTGCGCCGTAGGCGACCACCGGAACCTCACAGTGCTTTGCGCTTGACTTGTATGGGCTTCTCGCCGATAAGCCAGCGTCCTAGCGCCCGATTGCGCTTGAGATAAATGACATACGCCGTTTAAAAGGCGCGCTGTTCGCGGCGGCTCCGGATCGAAGCGGGGCCATGAACACCGGAAACCCGGGGCCACAGAACGCGGTAGAAACGAAGGAAGATCAAATGTTTGCGGTCCTCAAGACCGGTGGCAAGCAATACAAGGTTTCCAGCGGAGATGTTCTTCGCGTTGAGAAACTGGCTGCCGACGCTGGTGACAAAGTCCAGTTCAACGAGATTCTCATGGTCGACGGCACCGTCGGCACCCCGCTTGTCGAAGGCGCTGGCGTGCAGGCAGAAGTGATTGACCAGATCAAAGGCGAAAAGCTCATCCATTTCGTTAAGCGTCGCCGCAAGCACAGCTCCAAGCGCACGAAGGGTCATCGCCAGAAGCTGACGCTGGTGCGTATCACCGACATTCTGTCGTCCGGCGCTGATAAGTCCGGTGTGATGGCTGCAGTGGGTGCGGGTTCCGTGTCGACCGCTGCCGTGGCAGCCGCAGCGCCGAAGAAAGCTGCTGCAAAAAAGGCTGCTCCGAAGAAGGCTGAGGCGAAAGCAGAGGTGCCGACTGAGGCTCCCGCAGCCGATGCGGCGGCGGATGATCTGAAGAAGCTCTCGGGCGTCGGTCCAGCGCTGGAGAAGAAACTCCTCGCAGCGGGTGTGACAACCTTTGCGCAAATCGCAGCATGGACAGAAGAAGACGTCGCAGCTTTCGACGAGAAGCTGAACTTCAAAGGCCGGATCGAGCGTGAAGGCTGGATCGAACAGGCCAAAGAACTGGCCAAAGGCTAAGGAGACAACCAATGGCACATAAAAAAGCAGGCGGTTCCTCCCGTAACGGGCGCGACTCCGCGGGCCGCCGTCTTGGCGTCAAAAAATTCGGTGGCGAAGTCGTCATCCCAGGCAACATTATCCTGCGTCAGCGCGGTACGCGCTGGTGGCCAGGTGAGAATGTGGGCATGGGCAAAGACCACACCCTGTTTGCTCTTACCGAAGGCCATGTGTCCTTCCGTAAGGGTTTCAAGGGTCGGACCTTCGTCTCCGTCCTTCCAGCGGCGGAGGCCGCCGAGTAACGCGTCGCGTTCCAGAGGAAACATCCAAAGGACCGGCGCATCCCGCCGGTCCTTTTCGTTTCAGATCGGTGATTTTGTGAAACAGGCGTTGTCGTTGGGGATTAAGCTCCCCACGTAAGAGCCTCTGCAGGAAAGCATAAAGCCTTCTCTGCAAAATGCTGTTCGGAGGAGGAATGGCATGAATATGGAACTGACCACGCAGGGCGTCACCATCTCCGCCTCGCGGTTCACTTTGCGGCCCTTGCGGCCCTCGGATGCCGGAATGATCCGGCTTTATGCTTCCGATGAGCGGGTCGCGCGCTTCACGACGTCCATTCCGCATCCCCTGCCTCCGGGCGCGGCGGAGGCTTTCATATCCCGCAGTCTGTCTGCCGACAGCACGGAAGTGGTCTGGGCTATGGATGCGACCGCTCTGGGCGGTGCTGAAGTGCTTGGCCTGATCTCCCTAAAGGTCATGGATCCGGCGCAATCCGAGATTGGGTATTGGGTTGCTCCCGCCGTATGGAATGCGGGCTTTGCGTCTGAAGCTGTTGCGGCACTTGTTTCTGATAACCCGCTGAATAATAGTACGGCTTTTGCTTCGGTATTTCAGGATAATCCCGGGTCTGCGCGCGTGCTCACCAACGCCGGGTTTGAATATCTCGGCGATGCGGAGGCATTTTCTGTTGCCCGCAACGCCAAGGTCCCAACCTGGACCTACCTGAAGAAACTGGCGTCATGATCGGGTCGGGCGCCGGAAACCGGTTGCCCGATTTGCGGACAGATCGGTTGGTGATGCGGTCCCTCGCGCCGGGGGATGCCTCTGATCTCGCGCGCATCGCTGGAGACGCGCGTGTGGCGCCCAACATTTTCATGGCAACCGTGGGCTGGCCGGAGGCCGAGGCCCGAGCCGTGATTGAGAAAGATCGCTGGCAAGGCAAGTTGATGTTCCGCCTCGCGATTTGCCTGCCTGATGGGACTTTTATCGGCTCCATCGGGGCCAGTGCAGAGCCTCATATCTTCTATTTTCTGGATCCCGCGCATTGGGGGCGGGGCTATGCACGCGAGGTCGTGAGCGCGTTCGTTCCCGCAGTGATGGCACAATTTGACCTGGATTGGATCGGTGCAGAAGTGTTCGCGGATAACCCGGTCTCTGGGAAAGTCCTTGAGGCTTGTAGCTTTGCTCGGGCCGGTCTCGGTATGGCGACCTCCCGCGCGCGGCTTGAGCCTGCACCGGTGTTGATCTATGAGCGGCGACGAGCTGGAAAGGCCGCGACATGAAATTCCTCGATCTGACCAAAGTGTATCTTCGCTCCGGCGGCGGCGGGTCTGGCGCGGTGAGCTTCCGGCGCGAGAAATACATCGAGTACGGTGGACCCGACGGCGGTGATGGCGGGCGCGGCGGCGATGTCTGGGCTGAAGCGGTCGAGGGGCTGAACACGCTGATCGATTTCCGTTACCAGCAGCATTTCTTCGCCAAGTCTGGTCAAGGCGGCATGGGCAAACAGCGCACAGGCAAAGATGGCGCGTCGGTCACGCTACGTGTGCCCGTAGGGACGGAAATCCTCGAAGAAGACGAAGAAACTGTGATTGCGGACCTGACGGAGGTCGGGCAGCGTGTGCTACTGGCCAAGGGGGGAAATGGCGGGTTCGGCAACCTGCATTTCAAGTCGGCCACCAATCAGGCGCCGCGCCGCGCCAACCCCGGCCAGCCCGGTGTGGAACGGACGGTCTGGCTCCGGCTGAAGCTGATCGCGGATGCCGGGCTTCTGGGTCTACCCAACGCAGGTAAATCGACCTTCCTTGCGGCGACGTCCAATGCGCGCCCCAAGATTGCTGACTATCCCTTCACAACGCTGCACCCCAACCTTGGCGTAGTCGGGATCGACAACTGGGAATTCGTGATGGCCGATATCCCGGGCCTGATCGAAGGCGCGCATGAAGGGCGTGGGATCGGCGACCGTTTCCTCGGCCATGTGGAGCGTTGTGAGGTGCTGCTCCATCTGATCGACGGAACGTCGGAGGATGTGCTCACAGACTACCGCACAATCATCCATGAGCTGGAAGCCTATGGCGGCGAACTGGCCGAGAAACCCCGCATCACCGCCCTTAACAAGATCGATGCGCTGACCGAGGAAGAGGTTTCCGAGCGGAAAGCAGTGCTCGAGGCCGAAACGCGCGGACCTGTGTTTGCCATGTCCGGTGTCAGCCATGAAGGCGTGCAAGATGTACTGCGCATGCTGCGTCGCCGGATCGAAGGTGCGCGGCAGGCGGCAGCTGCGAAAGACGAGGATGATGCGCCATGGCAGCCCTGAGCGACGCGCGCTGTCTGGTCGTCAAGATCGGGTCCGCATTGTTGGTCGACCGGGACAGCGGAGACCTCCGGCAGGACTGGCTTGTTGGGCTGGCGCAGGACATCGCCGAACTACGGGGGCGGGGGACTGAGGTGATCGTGGTCTCTTCCGGCTCCATCGCGCTCGGGCGACAGGTGTTAGGGCTCGGCCTTGAAACTCTACCGCTTGAACGCGCACAGGCAGCCGCAGCAGTGGGTCAAATCCGTCTCGCCCGCGCTTATGAGGAGGTGCTCGCGCCCCATAGACTAAAGACAGCGCAAATCCTGCTTACGCTGGAGGACAGCTCAGACAGGCGCCGCTACCTCAACACGCGCGCGACGCTCAAGACGCTCCTGAGCCTTGGGGTCACGCCTATTGTGAACGAAAACGACACCATCGCGACCGATGAGATCCGCTATGGCGACAATGACCGGCTGGCGGCGCAAGTAGCAGCCATGGCCGGGGCCGATCAGCTTGTGCTCCTTTCAGATGTCGATGGGTTCTACAGCGCCAACCCGGCCACCAACCCGACTGCGCGCCGCTACGATGTGATCGAGGAGATCACGCCTGAAATCGAAGCTATGGCAGGCGATGCTGGGTCTGGTCTATCGAAGGGCGGTATGAAGACCAAGCTGATGGCCGCGCGTACCGCGACGGATGCAGGCTGCGCGATGGCGATCACCGCCGGGTTCGTCGTCCGCCCCTTAAGAGCGCTGGTTGAAGGCGCGCCCGCGACTTGGTTCCTCGCCAAGACCGACCCGAAGGCCGCGCGTAAACACTGGATTGCCGCGATGAAACCCCGCGGCGAGATCACGGTCGATGCCGGGGCGGCGCGCGCACTTACATCGGGTAAATCGCTGTTACCTGCGGGTATCACTGCCGTAACTGGTCGGTTTGGCCGGGGGGAGCCGGTTGCGATCCTCGACCCGGACGGTGCGAAGCTTGGGTCAGGCCTGACCCGCTACACGTCCGCCGAGGCGCAGGCCATCAAAGGTCACCAGAGCGGTGACATCGAGGCGATATTGGGATATCCCGGTCGGGCTGTCCTGATCCACAGAGACGACATGGTGCTATGAAAGACTTTGCAGATATCCCCGCTCTTATGGCCGACATTGGCGCCAAGGCGCGTGCCGCCAGTGCAGAGCTAGCCTTTGCTCCAGCGGAGGCGAAGGCCAAAGCGCTGACGGCGGCCGCAGATGCCGTTTGGGCGGCACGCGACGGCATCATTGCGGCCAATGCGTTGGATCTGGAGTTCGGGCGTAACAAGGGTCTGTCAGATGCGATGATGGATCGTTTGATGCTCGATGAGGCGCGCATTCAGGGCATTTGCGACGGGTTGCGCGCGATTGCAGCGCAGGACGACCCTGTTGGCGAAGTAACCTCGGAATGGGACCGTCCCTCAGGGCTGCATATCCGCCGCGTGCGGACGCCCTTGGGCGTAGTCGGGGTGATTTACGAAAGCCGCCCGAACGTCACGGCCGACGCCGGCGCGCTTTGCCTGAAGTCCGGCAACGCCGTTATCCTGCGAGGCGGGTCCGAGAGCTTCCATTCCTCCGGCGCAATCCATGCCTGTCTCGTGGAAGGGCTGCGCGCTGCTGGTCTGCCCGAGGATGCGGTGCAGCTGGTGCCGACCCGCGACCGTGACGCGGTGGGCGAAATGCTGACAATGACCGATACGATCGACGTGATCATACCGCGCGGTGGCAAGGGTCTCGTTGGTCGGGTGCAGACAGACGCACGCGTGCCAGTTTTCGCTCATCTCGAAGGGATTTGCCACATCTATGTCGATGCGCATGCGGATGCGCTGAAAGCGTCGCAAGTGATCCTGAATGCCAAAACCCGGCGCACCGGCATCTGCGGGGCGGCAGAGTGCATTCTCGTCGACCGCGCGTGGTTTGACGCGCATGGCGCAGTGTTTCTGTCGGAGTTGATCGAGGCAGGCGTTGAAGTCCGCGCCGAGGGCGACCTCCAGCAGATCCCTGGAACCGTTGCCGCTACGTCTGACGATTTCGGGCATGAGTTCCTTGATATGATCATTGCGGCCAAGATCGTGGATGGCGTCGACGGCGCGATCGATCATATCCGCCGCTACGGATCGCACCACACCGATTGCATCCTTACCGAAAACGACGCTACGGCCGAGCGGTTCTTCACACGTCTCGACAGCGCGATCCTGATGCGCAACGCCTCCACCCAATTCGCGGATGGCGGTGAATTTGGCATGGGTGCGGAGATCGGTATCGCAACGGGCAAAATGCATGCGCGTGGGCCTGTTGGGGCTGAACAGCTGACCTCGTTTAAGTATTTGGTCGAGGGGGACGGCACAATCCGGGCCTAGGCCAGTCACTTTCCTGGTTAAAGCGCGAGCCTAAGTTCGTGGTTCGTTTGCGCTACTTGTACCGTGCGCCCGCTGTCGCGCGCCAATTCGTGCAGCAGTGCGAATTGAACTTGTGCCGGGCGCAGATCGTAGGCTTTTTCTTTTGTCGTAAGGCAGTCCCAAAGTGCGTATTCTCGGGCAAACCGATCAGCCTTGCCGATGAGAACCAGATTGGGTTCCGTTCCTTGTACACTGATCTGACCGCCATAGGGCATGGCCGTTTCCATGCACTGAAGCCCGAGAAACAGCAACCGGGCGGTGGGTCTTTGCATGTCGCGGGCCTCGAACTCCAGCTGCAATCGGGCGTTTGAAAACCCATGACGCAATGCGCTCTCAAGTTCGTGCCCTGAAATCGTCTGCTCAGGCTTAGCCTCACCATAGGCAATGCGAAAAAACCGGATGCGTGCTGTCGCGTTCTCAAGGCTCTCGGAGATCAGCGCGACTTCTGGCGTTTCGAGGCCTCCGGCCATCTGCAAAAGCTCGAGCCCATTGCCGATTGCGCCAAGCGGGCTAATAAGATCATGACAGATACGGGATCCTACCAATGCTGTCAGGTTCTGCTCAGTCATGGGGAGTGTCCTCATAACAATGATACCCGGAGGCGTTAATGAATGAGCTGAATTCCCTGTTGGAGCCCGGCATGTTGGTGCGCCATCCGGCGCAACCGGACTGGGGCTTGGGGCAGGTGCAATCGAACATAGATTCTCGCATTACCGTTAACTTTGAGCACGAAGGCAAGGTCGTACTAGATGGGCGCCGCGTGACCCTCGACAGGGCTTTCGACGCAGAGTGAAACACCTTCCTGTATTGTTGCTGATCGTTACAACAACTATGGGTTGAGTCAAGCCAGGATCGGTTGCATTCCGCAGAGGGGGTTTCTAAGACGAAGAAAAAACGGATCCCTATGCCGCAATCCAACCCGACTTTCCAAACGCGTCTCGCGCATTCGGATGCTGATCTCCGCGCAGCACAGCGGCTGCGCTACGACGTGTTTGTAGACGAACTTGGCGGCGGTGGCTTTGGTGTCGACCATACCGAAAGGTTGGAATCCGATGCGTTTGATCCGGTTTATGATCACTTGTTGTTGGAAGACCTTTCGCGCACAACCGATCCTGTGGTCGGTGTTTACCGACTAATGCCCAGTCGCCGTGTGGCGGAGATCGGGCAGTTTTACACAGAAGACGAGTACGATATTTCACCACTCCGTGCAGGAGGACGAGAACTTCTGGAACTAGGACGCTCTTGCCTGCACCGCGACTATCGCGGGGGAACGGCGCTTGCAGAGATGTGGCGCGCGTTGGCGGCTTATGTAGTAGATCGCAGGATCGAGATTATGTTCGGGGTGGCCAGCTTTCATGGCACGAATATCGACGAGTTTGCGCAACCGCTGAGTCATCTTTATGATCGTCATCTTGCGCCTGAGGACTTGCGCGTCAAAGCGCGCACAGAAAACGCGCGGCCCATGGATATTCTGCCGCCGGAGCAGATCGACCGGGTCGCAGCGGTTAAAGCGATACCTGCGCTGATCAAAGGGTATCTGCGTCTCGGCGGCTTTGTAGGAGATGGTGCCTTCATCGACCACGCCTTTAACACCACTGATGTCTGCCTTGTAATCGATGTGAACCGCATGTCCGAGAAGCATCGCGGTTTCTATGTCCCGGGCGCGACCACGTGAGCACATGGACCTCTGACACCGTTCCCGAGATGCCGGTGATCTCAGCGATGGGGTGGGTGCGCGTGGTGCTCCGAGGCCTACTCGTCGGTACCATCACTTACGGATGCCTTTTGATTTTGCTTCTGGTGCGCCTGATCGAGCGCCCGCTCTGCGGTCTTAATCGCCCGGTGACCCCGTGGATCACTCAGTTCGTGTGCCGCTGCGCTCTGTTCTTCATGGGGTTCTCGGTTGAGGTTAAAGGCCGTCCGATGACCGAGCGTGGCGCCGTTGTCGCCAATCATGCAAGCTGGCTCGATATCTTTAGCCTGAACGCCTTTCAGCGGATTTATTTTGTGTCCAAGGCCGAGGTCTCAGCGTGGCCCGGAATCGGTTGGCTGGCGCGCGCGACGGGGACAGTATTCATCGCGCGCGACCGCAAAGAAGCGAAAGCACAGCAGCATGTGTTTGAAGAGCGCCTGCAGTCCGGGCATAAACTGCTGTTTTTTCCTGAGGGAACAAGCTCTGACGGCAGAAGAGTTTTGGATTTCAAACCAACGCTCTTTGCCGCATTTTTTACAGATGACTTGAGAAATTTTCTAAAGATCCAACCTGTGTCTGTACTCTACACTGCGCCCCCCGGGGAAGACACGCGCTTCTATGGCTGGTGGGGGGATATGGAGTTCGGCTCGCATCTGCTGCACGTGTTGGCGATGCGTCGCAATGGGACGGTCAGTCTCACGTTTCATCCGCCTGTCGCTGTGGCGGATTTCCCGGACCGGAAAGCGCTGGCGAAAGCCTGCGAGAGGACAGTGCGGAGTGCCTATCCGGATTGGTCTGAGACTAGCTGAGGCCGATCAACTCGCGTATGTCGGCTGGAGTTTTTCCTTCAGCGCGATAGAGGCGCAACGCTCGCGCGTCGTCCCGTTTTGCCAAGCGCTTACCAGTCTCGTCCCGGATAAGTCGGTGGTGGTGATAACTGGGCGTCGGGTGACCGAGCAAGCGTTGAAGCAGAACGTGGATCGGTGTGGCCTCGAAAAGGTCTTCCCCGCGCACAACCTCAGTGATCTCTTGCGCAGCGTCGTCAACCACAACTGCAAGGTGATAGGACGTCCCCATATCCCTCCGCGCCAGAACCACATCCCCAACACGCGTGCGCATGAATTCGGCCGAGACGGCGATAAGGCCCGTTTCGACGGAGGGCCCGGCGCCCGTTTCGGTAAACGCAATCTCGTCGATACATTTAAGCGCTGCCGCCATATCGAGGCGGAGAGCGACTTCGGTTGGGCGCGCACCGCGCCGGTCATGCTTCGCGCGGCATGTTCCGGGATAGATGATGCCATCCGGCCCGGTAAGAGGGGCGCCGTCCTGCGGCGCGGAGGCGGCTGCCAGGATGTCCCGTCGGTTGCAGGAGCACGGATAGAGCAACCCCGCATGCCAGAGCCTGTCCAGCGCATCGGAATACGCTGCCATACGGTCCGCCTGGCGCATCACCGGTTCGGGCCATGTGAGGCCCAGCCACTGCAGATCTTCGTAAATCAGGGTTTCCCATTCGAGCCGTGCGCGGCTGTGATCGATATCTTCGATCCGAAGGAGGAATATGCCGCGCGCGCTAAGGGCCCTTTGCCATGCCGTCAGTGCCGAAAACGCATGCCCCAGATGGAGCGGCCCGGTCGGCGAAGGCGCAAAGCGTGTGCGCAAGGGTCAGGCGGCGTCTGGTGCCGCGTCTTGCGCGGCCAGCCAGTCAAAAAACTCTGCTTTCGCGCGATCGGTATAGGCTTTGTATCGTTCCTTGCGGCCACGGCGTCCTCCGCGTGCATCGATCGGGGGGAACAGTCCGAAGTTCACGTTCATTGGCTGAAAGGTCTTTGCTTCCGCCCCACCAGTGATGTGGTGGATCAACGCACCCATCGCGGTCGATCCCGGGGGAGGCAGCAGATCGCGCCCCAGGGCCTCCGCCGCAGCCATCCGCCCGGCAAGCAGGCCCATCGCGGCGCTTTCCACATAGCCTTCCACGCCTGTGATCTGACCGGCAAAGCGCAGGTTCGGCCGCGAGCGCATTCGCATCTGGTCGTCGAGGAGGGTGGGAGAGTTGATGAACGTATTGCGGTGAATGCCGCCGAGACGCGCAAAGCGCGCGTCCTGTAGGCCGGGGATCATGCGGAAGACCTCGGTCTGCGCACCGTATTTCATCTTCGTCTGAAAGCCGACGATGTTGTACAGCGTGCCGAGTGCATTGTCGCGGCGCAGCTGGACCACGGCATGGGCCTTGGTTTCCGGATCATGCGGATTGGTCAGTCCAACCGGCTTCATTGGTCCATGCCGGAGGGTCTCGCGCCCACGTTCCGCCATCACCTCGATGGGCAGGCAGCCGTCAAAATATCCAGCGGTCTCGCCCGGTTTAAACTCGGTTTTGTCTGCGCTCAGCAGGGCATCTATGAACGCCTCGTACTGATCGCGGGTCATCGGACAATTGATGTAGGCCTCGCGTTCTTCCTGCGTGTCGCCTTTGTCGTAGCGCGACTGTCGCCAGGCAGTGTCCATATCGATGCTGTCGGCATAAACGATGGGTGCAATGGCGTCGAAGAAGGCGAGGCTTTCCTGCCCGGCGGCTTCGGCGATGGAAGCAGCTAGTCCAGACCCTGTCAGCGGCCCCGTGGCGACGATCCAGCGACCTTGGTCGGGCAGGGCGGTGATCTCTTCCTCGACGATCTCAATCAGCGGATGGGCGCGCAGATGCTCTGTCACCTCGGCGGCAAAGGCGTCGCGGTCCACGGCCAGCGCGCCACCGGCAGGCAAGCTGTGCTTGTCGGCCATGGCCATGATCAGGCCGTTTGCCGCGCGCATCTCCCAATGGAGCAGACCAACCGCGTTTTGTTCGTCGTCATCCGATCGAAACGAGTTCGAGCACACCATCTCCGCCAGATAGCCGGTCTTGTGGGCGAAGGTTTCTGTTTTCGGGCGCATTTCGAAAAGGCGCACCGGAACGCCGGCATTTGCGATTTGCCACGCTGCCTCGGAGCCGGCCATGCCGCCCCCAACGATATTCACTGCATCGGTCATGGGGCGGGATGTAGCGTTTGCGGGTTTCGTTGAAAAGACCTGTCAGAGCAATCCGCGCCGGAACAACGGGCCGAGTGGATCGGCGGTGCGGAACATCCGCTCTTTCGGGGCAAACCCTGTGCCGCGCCCAAGGTTGAAAGTGATCCCGAAACGGAAGGTCGTGTCCGCGTCGCCATCGAACTCGTCATAGCGGGCCTCGGCGAAGGCCCCCCAATTGGCTGCAGTCGGGGAATAGCGCAGTCCAAGTCTGGCCTCGCTTCCCACGGTACTCACGGAAACCTCGTCTATTTCGGTTAGAGTCAGCCCGTAGTCCAGACGAAACCCACTTCCGAGCATGTGGCTCAACCCAGCGTCGAGATAGATGAAGTCCCAACTGTCCGGATCGGCAAGACCAAGCCCACCACTTACCTCGAGAACGGAATTGGGCATGACCGAAAACATGCCTTCCAATCCGATCGCGCCATAGGTGCGCGACCGTTCGTCAGCGTCTCCCAGAAACCCGAAAAGCCCGTATTTCTGCCCATCGACCGGTGTCATGTACAGATGCCCGGCAATCTGTCCCACCGCTCCGTCCTTGTAGTCGGTCAGGCTCAGGTCCAGCTGCACGCCATGAAACTCTGTTACGGCGGTGTCCAGAAGCGCCTGAGCGTCTGCGCGCCCATCATCCACCCCGACCTCGGCGGTGAACCCTGCAACGCCAAGACTGGATTGTGCAGCGAGGAGCGTCGGGGAAAGCGCAAGGGCTGCGGACAGCAAGAGAGAGGGCGCTACCGTGCGCATAAAATAAAACATCGGAGGCTCCAGAGTTGAGCGGTTTACGTGGTTCAACCGCCAGCCCCCCGAACGGTAAGCCTGTTATCTCAAGTTTTAGGTAGTTGCGAAACTGTAAGGTTGATAAATGGTTAAAGCCCAATCTGAAGGTTGATTGGAAGGCGCGGGGCGCATGTCGTGCCGCCGCCGCGCCCAGAGCCTAGGTTTGCGGTTCGGTGTCAGGTTCGTCTGCGTCGCTTTCTTCGGCGTCACCCTGATCAGCAATCCAAGCGACAGAGACAACTTTTTCATCTGTCGCTGTGTTGAATACCTTCACGCCGCCAGCGGCCCGGGACCGGAAACTGATGCCGTCTACGGGGCACCGGATCGATTGACCTGTAGACGTCACCAGCATGATCTGATCGTCCATCTCGACCGGGAAACAGGCAATAAGAGGGCCGCCGCGCAGCCCCTTGTCCATGGCCGCGACACCCTGACCGCCGCGTCCGCGCACGGGGTAGTCATGGCTGGAGCTGATTTTGCCCGTGCCACCCGTGGTGATTGTCAGGATCAGGTCCTCTGCGGCGGACATTTCGGCATACCGGTCCGGGCTGAGCGCCGTATCGGCCACCGCTTCTTCATCATCTGCTTCAGGATCATCGGCCAATCCGGCGACCGCACGGCGCATTTTCAAATAAGCAGCGCGCTCTTCCGGAGTGGCTGTGAAGTGCCGGATCACGGCCATAGACACCACTGTGTCGCCGTTAGCCAGCCTGACGCCGCGCACGCCTGTGCTGTCGCGTCCTTTGAACACGCGTACATCTGTGGATCGGAAGCGGATCGCACGGCCCAAGGCAGTGACCAGCATAACGTCGTCATCTTCGGAGCAAATCCGCGCTTTGACCAGACTGACGCCTTCGGGCAGCTTCATCGCGATTTTGCCGTTACGCATCACGTTGGTGAAATCGCTGAGCGCGTTGCGGCGGACATCGCCTTCCGACGTCGCGAACACGATCTGCAAATCGGCCCAGTCTTCCTCGTCGCGGTCTACGGGCATAATGGCAGCGATGGAGGTGCCGGGGTCGATTGGCAAGACGTTCACGAGAGCCTTACCGCGTGCATTTCTTCCACCGGACGGCAAACGCCACGTCTTAAGTTTGTAGACCATCCCGTTGGTTGTAAACACCAATAGTGGTGTGTGGGTGTTCGCTACAAATAGCGTTGTAACGACGTCGTCTTCTTTCGTCGCCATTCCGGCGAGGCCTTTGCCGCCACGTCTTTGCGCACGGAAGTCCACAAGAGGCGTGCGCTTGATGTAGCCGCCGGAGGTTACCGTGACGACCATGTCTTCGCGCTCAATCAGATCCTCGTCTTCCATGTCACCGGACCATTCGGTGATCTCGGTGCGGCGTGGGACGGCAAACTGCTCTCGCACTTCGCGCAACTCATCTGAGATGATCGACATAATCCGCGCACGGGAGCGCAAGATATCCAGGTAGTCTTTGATCTTGGCGGCAAGTTCCTGAAGCTCGTCTGTCACTTCTTTCACGCCAAGCTGGGTCAGGCGCTGAAGGCGCAGGTCCAGGATCGCACGCGCCTGGGTTTCGGACAGGTTGTAGGTCCCGTCGTCGTTCATCGTGTGGGTCGGATCGTCGATCAGACGAATGTAGTCGGCAATGTCGGAGGCGGGCCAGCGACGGCTCATCAGCTTCTCGCGTGCCTCGGCGGCATCTGCGGATGCGCGGATTGTGGCGACCACTTCATCGACGTTGGAAACGGCCACTGCCAGACCGCAGAGGATATGGGACCGCTCCCGCGCCTTGCGCAGGTCGAACGCCGTGCGGCGCGCAACAACTTCTTCACGGAACTGAATGAAATACTTAAGGAAATCACGTAGCGTGAGTTGCTCGGGACGACCACCGTTGAGCGCAAGCATATTGCACCCGAAGGAGGTCTGCATCGGCGTGAAGCGGTAGAGCTGGTTCAGCACGACCTCGGGCGTGGCGTCGCGCTTCAGCTCGATCACCACGCGCACGCCAATCCGATCGGATTCGTCCTGCACGTGAGCGATGCCCTCGAGCCTTTTCTCACGCACCAGATCCGCGATCTTTTCGATCATCGAGGCCTTATTCACCTGATACGGGATTTCGTCGAGCACGATGGCGTAGCGGTCTTTGCGGATCTCTTCGATCCGGGTCTTGGCGCGGATGATAACCGAGCCACGCCCTTCCAGATAGGCTTTGCGCGCGCCGCCACGGCCCAGGATCAGCCCACCGGTCGGAAAATCCGGGGCGGGGACATATTGCATCAGGTCTTCAGTGCTCAGATCCGGCTCGTCTATCAGCGCAAGCGTCGCATCGACCACTTCGCCCAGATTGTGCGGCGGAATGTTGGTGGCCATACCCACGGCAATGCCGCCCGCGCCATTGACCAGCATGTTCGGAAAGCGTGCGGGCAGGACTGTCGGCTCTTGGTCCTTCCCGTCATAATTGTCCTGAAAATCAACGGTATCCTTTTCGATATCCGCGAGCAGGCTCGCCGCGGGCTTGTCCATGCGCACTTCGGTGTAGCGCATGGCGGCCGGGTTATCGCCATCCATAGAGCCGAAATTGCCCTGTCCGTCGAGAAGGGGCAGCGACATGGAGAAGTCCTGCGCCATCCGCACCAGCGCATCGTAGATCGCTGAGTCGCCGTGCGGGTGGTATTTGCCCATCACGTCTCCCACTGGGCGTGCAGACTTTCGATAGGCCTTGTCGTGGCTGTTTCCGGTTTCGTGCATCGCGTAAAGGATGCGTCTGTGCACCGGCTTCAATCCGTCGCGCAGATCAGGGATGGCGCGGCTCACGATTACGCTCATCGCGTAGTCGAGATAAGAGGATTTCATCTCCTCCTCGATGGCGATGGAGGGGCCGTGATACTCTGGGCGCTCCGGGCCGGTTTCATCCATGTTTTCAGGGGGTTCCGGGGTGTCGGTCACGTTGTGCTGTGTCCTTTTCGCGGGGCACTAGATTTTGTTTGTGAAACTATATCACTCCCTTCATCTAGTTAGCAAGTTTCGGATTAAGCTTTTCGGCAGCCACCAGAGGAGACTGCCAATAGACTGTTTTTATTGATTTATTGCTTTTTTTGTGGCGAAATGGCGGAGCAGGAGCAAGAAATGAGGTGCATATGGAGCAAGCTGAGACGAAAATGATGCTCGAAGGCTACGGCCTTACAACGGCGGAAATGTACTATCACATGCCCGACCACCCACATGTCCTGAACACGTTCATTTGGCAGGACTACGACCTGGCGCCAGACTACCCGCAACTCTTCAAATTCATTGAGTTCTGGCGGGACGAGATAGAAGGCCCGCTGCATTCGGTCCGCTTTTCCCATCGTAAGATGATCTCACCCGGCGAGTGGCGCAACGTGGTTGGGGAATTCACGCTGCACTGAAGCCGCCACGCATTCGTTTTTCAGGGTGAAGCGCGCAAAGCTCTCGTTCGAGTTTTCGTAATGCGGTCCCGATTCATACCTAGACTGGCCATATTTCTAGTTATGGTGACAGACAAAGATGCCGTGCAGGGGCGTGCGGCCTAGTCAGGGCAGAGCAGTATGCAAAGACATGTCATTCTCACTTTGGGCCGCAGCGGCAGCAACACGCTCGTCAATCTGATTAATCAAAGCCCGGATGTTCTTAATATCGGAGAGGTTTTGGGCGACTGGAACCGTGTGCGCCAAGTCCGTGACAAACTTGGCCTCTACCGAGGAGATGATGCCGCCTATTTGGATGCCGTGACGCGTCCTTCCGGGCTTCTGCACATTATGAACACCGGGCGCAGCATTGGGCGTCTCGTAAAAGGTAAAGTAAGCGAAATCAAAACGTTTCAGAAAGTATCTACACTAGGCTTTAAGGAGTTTGCGACGCTTATGGCAGACAACGGGCAGCGCGACTGGCTGTCCGAGCGTGCTGACGTCAAAGTTATCGGTCTGGAACGAAAGGATGTACTCGCTCGCCTGATATCCTGGCAGATGCTCGACGAGACCGGAGTTGTGCGGGCTGCAACAGATCAGAACGCTGGAACCACCGCGTTGACGCTAGATCCAGAGCGTATAGAAGGCTTGATTGAGACGGTTGAAGACGAAAATACGCTCCTGAATGGAATGCTCGACGAGCTGCCGTCGCAACGTGTCTATCGCGTGTCCTACGAAGATTTCTATCGCGATCCAGAAAGCCGCCGGCAGGCTTTGACAGAGATATTTGCCTTTCTGGACGTACCGCCGTGCGATCCGGAGATCCGGATGCGGAAAATCATTGCGCGGCCGCCGCAGGAAATGATTGCCAACCGTGTGGACTGCGCTGCCGCTTTGAAAGGCACACGTTTTGAAGGGATGCTTGATTAGACACGTTGGGGCTGGCGCATGCGCCAGAGCGCCAGTGCCCAGACCGCAGCAAATCCCAGACTTACGATCATATTCCAGCTGGCCATCGACAGACCGAACAATTCCCATGGAACCTCGTCGCATCGCACCACTGGCGCGGCCATGATCTGGTCGAGAAGTTCTTGGGGCGAAAGCCCTTCGATCGAGCCGGAGGTGCACGTGGTCGGGCCTTCCCACCACCCGCGCTCGACGCCGGTGTGATACCCGCCAATGGTCGCCGTTGCGAGCGCTCCTCCGAGGCCGAGCCAGGCCGCAAAGGGGGTGATCAGCACGAGGCCGCCTGAGACCGCCGCCAAGGCGTGTGGCCAACGCTGCCAGATGCACATTTTACAGGGCGCCAGCCCACCGAGATACTGAAAACCCCACGCGGCCAACAACATTGCGGCCGATCCAGCCGCAGCCAGAAGCGCAAGGTTGCGCGGGGTTAGAGTGGCGTTCATCCCAGATACCGTATCGCAATGAAGCCGCCTATCAGCAGCACCATGAACAGAGTAAACATAAGACCGAGGCGGCGCTCGATAAAGTCACGTATGGGCGGTCCGAACTTCCACAAGAGCCCTGCGACGATAAAGAACCGAAAGCCGCGCGCCACTATTGACGCAACCATAAACACGGGAAGCGACAACCCGGTTGTGCCGGAAAGAATGGTGATGACCTTGTACGGGAAGGGCGTGACACCTGCGATGAGCACCGCCCATGCGCCCCACTCGTTATAGCGGTCTGAGAACTCGCCGAAATAGGCATCCTTGCCGTAAAACTCGAGCACGGGGCGCCCGACCTCCTCAAACAACGCGGCACCAATCCAATAGCCGAACAGACCGCCCAGCACCGACGAAACGGTGGCAATTCCGGCGATCAGGAATGCCCTGTGTGGGGCAGCGATGATCATCGGGATCATCAACACGTCCGGCGGAATCGGAAATACCGAGCTTTCAATGAAGGCGATGAGGGCCAGCGCCCAGAGCGCGCGGGGATGCTCAGCCAGTCCGATCACCCAGTCATACAGCTTGCGGATCATGCGCTTCTCCGGTGCGGTTTCGTCCATGCATCATGGCGCAACGGAAGGGTCAATCCGCTGACCGCACAATGTCAGGATTTGCGGCATCCCGGCGACAATCGGCGAAACAGCTTCGATTGCGTTCTCGTATCGACATTTAATTGTGAATTGCTACCATCGGCCCGCAAACTGGCCGAAACAGGTCGGAAAGTAGACCGCATAGGTTCACTGGGAGGACAACATGAACCATCTGACGAAGTCCGCGCTTGGCGCGGTCGTTGCGTTTACCTTGGTCGGCGGCGCGGTAGCTGCACAGGAAGTGACGCTTCGGTGCCAGCACTTCCTGAGCCCGCAGGGGTCCGTGCCAAAATTCTTTATCGAACCGTGGGCCGAGAAGGTCGAAGCGGATTCCGGCGGCCGTATTAACGTTGAAATCTACCCTGCAATGCAGTTAGGCGGCAAACCACCGGCGCTTTACGACCAGATTCGCGACGGGGTCATCGATTGTGGCTGGGCTTTGCCCGCGTATACGCCCGGCCGGTTCCCCGAATCCGAGGCGTTCGAGCTGCCGTTTATGACGTCGATGTCTGCAGAGGCCTCCAGCAAAGCCGCATGGGAGTTCTCCGAGAAGTACCTGATGGAACGTTTCGGCGATATTCGTGTCCTTGCGGTGCATGTGCACGGGCCGGGCGTGATCCACAAAAAGGGCGATCCGGTCACATCGACCGCCGAATTCGAAGGACTTAAGCTGCGCGGTCCATCGCGGCAGGCGAACAAACTGCTGGAAACGCTTGGTGCAACCCCGGTTGGCATGCCTGTGCCTGCGTTCCCGGAAGCGTTGTCGAAGGGCGTTGTGGACGGAGGCGTGATCCCCTGGGAGATCGTACCGCCGCTAAAGGTGGATGAATTGGCCGACAGCCATACCCAAATCGGCGGTGACAGGGCACTTTACAACACTTTCTTCATCTGGGGAATGAACAAAGCGGCCTATAACAAGCTGCCCGATGATCTTAAAGCGGTCATCGATGCCAATTCCGGGATTGACACCTCGGCATGGGCGGGGCGCGCTATGGATCAGGGAGATGATCTGGGCGAACAGGCCGTCGCGGCACGAGGCAATACGATCCATACGATGGACGAGGCCACTGTCGCTGAACTGCGCAAGATCGGTGATGATCTGACGTCTTCCTGGGCCTCGGAGATGGAGAGCAAGGGCCTGCCCGGGGAGGCGATGGTCGATGACGCCATGGCACTGGTGGCCAAGCACGCTGCAGGCGGCTGATATCGCTAGGGACTCACGCCTGTCCCGCGCGTGTGGGGCAGGCGTCGCAACGGTTGTGCAGGGAGGTGCGCCATGACCGTGATGATCGCTGGCGCCGGCATCGGCGGGCTGAGCCTCGCCCTGTCATTGCACCAGGTTGGCATCGATTGCGTGGTATATGAAGCCGTGCGCGAAGTCCGGCCGCTTGGCGTCGGCATAAATCTGCAGCCCAATGCGGTGCGTGAATTGTTCGAGCTTGGGCTTGAGCAAGACCTCGACCGCATCGGCCTGCGCACCGAAGAGGTCGCCTATTTCTCGATGCAGGGCCGACTGGTCTGGGCCGAGCCGCGGGGCGTTTCGGCCGGATACCACTGGCCGCAGTTTTCGATACACCGTGGTGAGCTGCAGATGGCGCTCTACTGGGCGTTTCTGGAGCGTGGCGGCAAGGTGCTGGCGGGCTATGCACTCCAGGACTGGAACGAGGACAGCGCCGGCGTCACCGCCACCTTCGTGGATCGGCGCACCGGACGCGTGGTCGGTCGAGAGCGCGGTTCTGCGTTGATTGGTGCGGATGGGATCAACTCGACGATGCGGGCACGGCTGTACCCGGATGAGGGGCCCGCGCGCTGGGGCGGCACAATGATGTGGCGTGGCGTTACCGAGGGGCCGCGTTTCCGAAGCGGGCGTTCGGTGTCTATGTCTGGCTCTAAAGCGGTGAAATTCGTTTGCTATCCCATTGCAGACCGTGGCGAAGATCGCAGCTTGTTGAACTGGATCGCCGACATTCACAACCCGGACCGGGCCGGTTTTGCCCCACAGGACTGGAACCGCGCCGGTAGGGTCGAAGATTTCCTCCCAGCCTTTGCCGAAATGTCGTTTGACTGGCTGAACATTCCGCACGTCATTCAGGAAGCGCACGCTATTTACGAGTACCCTATGGTGGACCGGGATCCGCTGCCGCGATGGTCACATGGCCGGGTCACGCTTCTGGGCGATGCGGCGCATCCGATGTATCCGATCGGGTCGAACGGCGCGAGCCAGGCGATCCTTGACGGCCGCTTCCTGACACGTTCGCTCAACGAGGAACCCGATGTCGTCTCCGCTCTCGGGCGCTACGATGAGGAGCGGCGCGAGGCGGTGAATGCCGTCGTGCTGGCGAACCGGGGGGACGGGCCGGACAAGATCCTTGATGTGGTGGCAGAGCGCGCACCGCAAGGATTTGAACGGATCGAGGATGTGATTTCCCGACAAGAGCTTGAATCGCAGGCCGCAAGCTATAAAGCGGTTGCAGGCATGGATATCGCCAAGTTGAACGCGCGGCCGTCGATCCTTTCGACCGGCCCGAGTAACTGAGGACGGGCAGGGATGATCGCTCCGGCTGCGGAGGCGCGGGTCGGCCGCGTGTTGGAGGCGCTTGCGCGAGGCCTCGCCTACGCGGGCGGGCTTATCCTTGTGGCCATCGCCATTGTAACGGTTTTGTCGATTATTGGACGGGCTCTGATTTTTGCCGGCCTTGGTCCAATTAAGGGCGACTTTGAGATGGTAGAGATGGGCTGTGCGATCGCGGTCTTCTTCTTCCTGCCATGGTGCCAGCTGAAGCGCGGGCACGTAACAGTCGATATCGTCGTGGATCGCATGCCCCGGCGCGCCCATGCCGGGTTCGGACTGATAGGTGATCTCTGCGTGCTCATCGCGGCGTCAGTGATTGCATGGCGGCTGTATCTGGGGTTCGGCGAGAAGTTTCCCTATGGTTCCGACGCGCTGCGCGAGAGCCTGTCGATGGGTTACAAGCCGTTCTTTGCCGAGACGACGTACGAGCTCGAACTGCCGATCTGGATTCCCTACGGTCTGGCGCTTGTCGGTGCGCTGATCTTCGTGTTGGTCTCTGCCTATTCAGTCTGGCGGAGCCTTAACTGGACGCTTGCCGGACAGGAGGGCCGGCCATGAGCGGGATTGAACTGGCGCTGGTCGCCTTCGCCCTGATGCTGGGTGCGATCTTCCTACGTGTGCCGATCGCGGTTGCTATGGGAGCAACGGGGTTCATCGGAACCTGGATCGTGCTGGGCCATCCCAACGCGACGCTGAGCCAGCTCAAGACGCTGAGCTTCGACACCTTCTCCAGCTATTCGCTGTCGATCGTGCCGCTCTTTCTGCTCATGGGACAGTTCGCGACACGCTCTGGCATGTCGGCGGCGCTCTTTGAGGCGGCCTCTGACTGGCTTGGGCATCGCAAGGGCGGGGTGGCCATGGCCGCTGTTGGCGCCTGTGCAGGGTTCGGCGCGGTGTGCGGCTCGTCGCTTGCCACGGCCTCCACGATGGGGCAGGTGGCGCTGCCTGAGATGCGAAAGCGCGGCTATTCCGACAGCCTGAGTACCGGCGTTCTGGCTGCAGGGGGCACTCTCGGGATCCTCATCCCCCCTTCTGTCATTCTCGTCATTTATGCAATCCTGACCCAGCAGAACATCGTGAAGATGTTCATCGCCGCCCTGATCCCCGGGATCATCGCAGCGCTCGGGTATATCCTGACCGTGGCGATCTATGTCCGTGTGAAGCCTGACGCGGCCACTACTGCCGATCGCGTCCCGCTTGGCAAGCGTGTGCGCACGTTGGTGCGGATCTGGCCTGTCGTGGTCATTTTCGGACTTGTTATGGGCGGCATCGCCGGCGACTGGAACTGGGCACAGGACGGCGTGCAAGCGCTCTTCACCCCGACCGAAGGCGCGGCTGTGGGGGCGGTGGCTACTGGGCTTTACGGCGCGCTAACAGGCGGGCTGACCTGGAAGGGGCTGATGGACTCGATCCTCGGGACCGCCTCTGCCACGGCGATGATCTTCTTCATCGTACTGGGGGCGCAGCTCTTTAATTCTTTCCTCGCCTTCACGCAGGCACCACAACTGCTGGCGGAGTGGGTCACGACCCAAGGGTTCGCGCCCCTGATGGTACTTGCCGCCATGCTGCTGTGCTACCTGATCTTCGGATGCGTGATGGACAGCCTGTCGATGATCCTCCTGACCATCCCGATCTTTTTTCCGATCATACAGGTGCTCGATTTCGGCCTGACGCCAGAACAGGCGGCGATCTGGTTCGGGATTCTGGCCCTCATCGTCGTGGAGGTTGGGTTGATCACGCCGCCAGTCGGCATGAACCTGTTCATCATCAATCAGGTCGCGCGGGATATCCCGATTGGCCGCACCTATCGCGGCGTGACACCATTCGTGGCCTCAGACCTTGTTCGGGTTGTCATTCTTGTCGCGTTTCCGGGCCTGTCGCTTTGGCTCGTGGGTGTGATGTTCTAAAGCGCCTCGGCCACGTGGACCAAACTCGGAGCCGGCACTTTGAAATGCACGCCCTCGCGGTAGTTATCCGTCACCGCCTCGACAATTGCCGTGCGGATCGCATTTTGTCTGTCTTTGGGTTGGGAGCGGAATAGGTAGCCCGCGCGCGGGGCACCTTTCGCAAAAACTTCGACGATCTGTTCGGGAGTGTCACTGAAAAAGAAACTCGCGACCTGTTCAGACTTTCGCAGAACAAGACCTGCGGTCTCAAAGAGGTCAGCGGTGGTTTCCGGGTCCGTGAACTGGAAGAAATCAGGAGATGGCGGAAGCGCGACTTCCGGGCTGCCATGCGTCATGACATTGGAGAAATAGAGCCGGAATGCGTCCGAACGGTCAGGTCCGAGCCAACAAGACATCACAAACTCTCCGCCCGGATGCAGTACGCGCGCGATTTCGGCCAGCGCTGCTGGCTGATCCGGGACATGCATCATTCCGAACCCACAAATAACGGCGTCGAAACTGTTGTCTTCAAAGGGCAGGTTCTGTGCGTCGCCCTTCAGGAAATCTCCGCCCGGGATACGTGCTCGTGCCAGCATCAACATCGTATCCGAGAAATCGAGGCCAGTAACCGCATGGCCGTCCTTCAGCAGCGCCTCGCTGATATTGCCATGACCGCAGCAGAGGTCGAGCACGCGGGATCCCGGTCGCAATGCAGACAGCATTGCCGGGATCGCCAGATCGCTGGCTCTGGAAAAGAGGCCGGCATAGGTCTGCGCCAACTCCTCGTCGTTCCAACCTGCTCGTTCCAGTTCCGCAAATTCTTGAAAGTTTGTCATGGCATCCCTCCCGATCTGCGCCGCTGACGTCTGTCAGCATAGCACAAAATCGCGTCGGGCGCCGGGATCGACTAGTCGAGGTCCGCGCTGGCGTCGTGTTGGTGATGTCTCAGAACAAACACCCTTATAGCTGAAGCCAGACCGCGATCAGTTCCGCGCGCAGCGTCAATTTCAGCGGCGAGCGCGTTGATCGGTTGTCCACGTCTGGCGGCAATGGCTCGGAACGCATCCCAGAATTCCGGCTCAAGTGAGACAGAGGTGCGGTGGCCCTGAAGGGTCAGTGAGTGTTTGACAGGGCGTAGCGACCCGCCGCTCATTCGTCTTCGATCTGGTGGGCGTCGAGTTTCCGAATGCGCGCTTCTTCCTGCGCAGCTATGCGTACACGATCCGCCTTGGACATCCCGTGCTTTGCGGATTTTTCAGAGGCAGTTACGCGTTTTTCTTCACGCGCTTTCTGCTTGCGGAAGGTGCGGAGATTCGTGACGGAGCTCATGCGCGATGCTTGCGCTTGCGCAGGTCAAAACTCAAGCGGAAACCGCCCAATTCAACGCGTCTTCGAGCCGGTCGTCGCCCCAGAACAGCTCGTCGCCAACCGTAAAGCTCGGAGCGCCGAAAAGACCCTTCTGGATGCTCTCGGCGCTGGCGGCTTTGAGCGCATCTTTGTAGGTCGGATCGTCTGCCGCCTCAGCTAAGGAGGCTGGCAAATGGGCGCTGCGCAGTGCCTCTTCGATGGTGGCTGGATCGGCGATGTCTTTGCCTTGCGTGAATTGCGCGAGATAGAGCGCGCGGACAAACGCGGGACCATGACTGGTTTCCAAAGCAGCAAGGGCCACGCGGGCGGCTCTGATCGAGTTCTGCGGAAACGGATCGGGTTTGCGGAACGTAAGACCCCGCGCGGCACAGAGCCGGTCCATATCGCGCCACATATAGGCGCCCTTTGCCTCGTAGATGTTGAAGGGCGAGGTGGTCCAGCCCTGTGCTCCGAAAATTGGTCCAAGTGGAACAGGCCGCCATGTGACCTCAACCCCGGCGGTCTCGGCCAGGGCGTCAATTCGCATGGCCGAGAGGTAGGAATAGGTCGAGGCCAGCTCGAACCAGAAGGTCAGCTTGGCGGCCATTACTTCGGCCCGATCATGTCCTCGGGGCGGACAACCCGGTCGAAGGTTTCCTCATCCACGAAGCCAAGTGCGATCGCTTCTTCCTTGAGCGTTGTGCCATTCTTATGCGCGGTCTTGGCAACCTTGGTGGCATTGTCGTAGCCGATGGTGGGCGCCAGTGCCGTGACCAGCATCAGGCTTTCTTTCATCAGCTTGTCGATGCGTTCTTCGTTGGCCTTCGTGCCTTCCAGCATCCGCTCGGTGAAGCTGGCGGCTGCGTCGCCCAGAAGCGTCATGGATTGCAGCAGGTTATAGGACATCATCGGGTTGTAGACGTTGAGTTCAAAGTGGCCTTGCGAACCGGCAAAGGAGATCGCCGCGTCATTGCCGAGGATATGCGCGCAGACCTGCGTCATGGCTTCGGCCTGCGTCGGGTTCACCTTGCCCGGCATGATCGAGGAGCCCGGTTCGTTCTCCGGCAGGATCAGTTCGCCCAGACCGGAGCGTGGGCCCGAGCCCAGGAAACGCATGTCATTGGCGATCTTGTAGCAGGCCATCGCGGTTGTTTTGATGGCACCAGACATGAAGACCATCGCGTCATGGGCCGCGAGTGCTTCGAATTTGTTGGGCGCGGTGACAAAGGGCAGGCCGGTGATGTCAGCCATGTTGGCCGCGACCGTCTCGCCCCAGCCGGGCGAGGTATTGAGGCCGGTGCCGACAGCCGTGCCGCCCTGCGCAAGCTCATAAATCCCGGGCAGAGCCATCTCGATCCGCGCGATGCCGTTGCGCACTTGCTTGGCATAACCGGAGAATTCCTGTCCCAGTGTCAGCGGCGTGGCGTCCTGCGTGTGGGTCCGGCCGATCTTGATGATGTCTTTGAACTCTTCGGATTTGGCTTCCAGTGCTGTAGCCAGTGTCTCCAGCCCCGGCAGCAGCACGTCGCGCGCGGTGGTCGCAGCCGCGATGTGCATGGCGGTGGGGAAGGTGTCGTTGGAGGACTGGCCCATATTGCAATGGTCGTTCGGGTGCACCGGGTCCTTGGAGCCGATCACGCCGCCGAGGATCTCAATGGCGCGGTTCGCTATGACCTCATTGGAGTTCATATTGGACTGGGTGCCTGAACCTGTCTGCCACACGACCAGAGGAAAGTTGTCGTCAAACTTGCCGTCGATCACTTCGCCCGCGGCCTGAATAATCGCGTCTGCCAATTTCGGGTCGAGCTTGCCGCTGTCCTTGTTGGCCATGGCGCAGGCCTTCTTGATGACGCCAAGCGCGCGGACGATGGCAACTGGCTGCTTTTCCCACCCGATAGGAAAGTTCATGATCGAGCGTTGCGTTTGAGCGCCCCAATACTTGTCAGAAGGGACTTTAAGCGGGCCAAAGCTGTCGGTTTCGGTGCGGGTGTCGGTCATGGTCTGCTCCGGGTGGTATACGTCCGCATACCCTCTAGCGGTGCAGGCGGTTTGGAGCAACTTAAAGCAGCGGCGCTTATTGGCGCAGGGTCAGCCCGCGTTCTTCTTTGCGCGTTCTTCGGCTGGGCGGACCTCGATGGCGTCGCATTCGTACCGTATGTCGAGGCTGCCACGGGTGATTTCAGCGACCCGGCGCAGCATCTCACGCCAGTGTTTGTCGCCGCCGAAGGTGACTCTCTCCGTGGTGAAGCCGGGTTGTTTGCCAAGTTCTTCAAAGAAAATCATCCTCGAGATGCACCCTTTCACCGACATGTCTTCGCGGGAGTTGCCGGATACAGTATTGGCGATCATGCGGGTCTGGACTTCCATCGTGTATATATCGTCATCCCGACGCACAAAGCCGTTTGGCCTGGCAGTATAGGCCAGTATACCTGTCACGTTTCCGGCGAAATAGTTGTGCGCGATGATGAGATCGCGTGAGTTCCGGATACGGAGTCCGGTCTTGCCGTTCGCGACGCCTGTGTTGTGTGCGATCAGGTTTCCGGAGCTTTCATAGATCGAAATGCCGTCGTAGTCGTTCCGCTTGGTGTGGTTGTAAATCACCAGATTATTCGACGAATGCCTGTCGAGCATGATCCCGGCAGCAGCATTGTCATGGCTGCGGTTCATCGCGATCACGGTATTGGTCACGCCGCGCGAAATGATGATCCCGTGCTTTTTCTTCGTGCCGTAGGCACGGTTGCCGATGATCCAGAGATTATACGAGTAATCATGGGGATCGATGCCATAGATGATGTTGTCGCGGTACAGGTTATCGACGATTGGAATGTTCTTGGCGTGGTGGGAATAGAACCCGTAGTAGAGCCCATCGAAAACGTTGCCGACGAGCATGCCGGTCGGTTCGGCATTGCCCTCGCGCGTCTCGATTGAGACCCCGTAGCTGAGGGGTCGGTTGTACCCCAGATCCGTGAAGCTCGATCCAATGAGCCGCGTATCAGATCCTTCGCGTCCCGCTATGAACGGTCGGAATTCTCGATATTTCTCACCAAACGCGAAGTCTTGCGGCATAATTGCTGTCACGTCGCTGTTGCGGATGGTCGTGAGGCCCATGTTCACCAGCATGGCGCCTCTGTTCTGGATCAGGTCCAGCTTGACGCCGTCAATGCGTAGCGTCGCGTTCTTTTCCACGATTAGGGGGGCTCTGAGAGTACAGTGGCGTGCCTCGCATGTGAGGTAGTTCTGCAAGGCCGGATCACGTGCAAGATCACGTAGGCTCGCAGACCCTTCATAGAGATACACAGCGGGAATGTTATTGGTGTCGCCGCCGAAGGCGGGAAGGTCCTGTGCCCGCTCCAGCAGAATGTGCCCACGGGATCCTTTTGCGCGACCTTTGGTAACCCGGGCTGAAAAGGCCTTGGTTTCCGGGACTTCGCTATTCCTTAGGGCACGGCTCAGCTCGGGCACGTAGATCGGTGCGGTGATCGGCACTGCAAGGTCCGCATCTTTTGCAAGCCAGACAGAAAATGGGCGCATGACATCGGCCTGCGCAGACTGTGACAGGCAGGCTGCAACGGCAAGAATAGCTGGCAAGGTAAGTTTAGAGATCCTCAACATGGCGAGAATGTGCCGGCGAAAGCAGGCAGCAACGTGGCCGATGCACGGCTTGCTGGTGAAAAAACCGTGGGGTGCAGTGGGTCGGAGACCGGCCTATTTTCGGAAGCTGTCCAGGCTGACCACCTCAGCGTCTCCGCTCGGGGTATCTGCGTCGGAGGCTGATTTTCGCTCTGGTGCGATCGGCGTGACGTCAGGTGTTGGCTTGTCGATTTCGACGATTTCATCTGCTTCGCCAAGCTCATCTACGTCAATTTCCTGCGTCTCAAAACGCAATCCAAATTCGACGGATGGGTCAACAAAAGTGCGGATCGCGTCAAACGGTACAGTCAGCGATTCCGGTTGGTCGCCAAAATTCAAAGTGACAGAAAAGCCGGTATTCCGGACTTCCAGTGCGTCGAACCAGTGTTGCAGCACGATAGTCATTTCTTCGGGATAACGCTCGCGGAGCCAATCGCTCAGTTCGACATGAGGATGCGTCGTGTCGAACGTGATAAAGAAGTGATGCTCTCCGGGTAAACCCTCTTCACTGACCAGCTTCAGCACATCCTGAATCAGGGTGCGCATGGCGGCATGCATCATGTTTCCATAGTCGAGACGCTTGGGCATGCGTGCGGGAACCTTTCGCGAGTCACTTTCAGGTTAGAACCTCCATCCGGCGAAAGAAAGGGGGCGCGCGAAATACCACCGAGTCTTTTGTCAAACCCGCGTCAGCATCAGTGCCCCGAGAC
>JASJAW010000051.1 GCA_030066795.1 Dinoroseobacter sp. | reverse complement strand
CAAGCCAAGGTTTCGGTTCGCATTCTCATTCGGGGCAACGAGTCTGGACGACAATGACGTGCGTGCTCCGGGCTCCACCGGGTCCGCTCTGGACTTGGAAACCTTTGATGCTTTTTCTAACCCCACAACAAGTTCCGCGGCGAGCTTTCAGTATTTCCTATCGGACAAGCATGAATTTTATGCAGTTCTTAATCCGTTAGAGGTGCGAGACGAGGGAACCTTCGAGACGCCTGTCAGGTTTGATGGTGCAGTGTATCCTGCGGATACACTCACGGAGATGGATTACGTCATGAACGAAATTCGGGCGGGTTATCTGTATAACCTTACCCCGGATAGACGCTGGGATTTGCAGGTTGGCGGCGGTCTGTCTCTGCAGAATACTTTCGTTCGGCTTGTGTCCGAGAGCATTGATCGTGAAGTAGAAAGCTATGACTTAGCCCCGTATCTGGCTTTTCATACGAGTTACCAACTTACCGACAGCTTGTATGTTGATCTGGGTGTCGAAGGAACGTCCATCGGCGACATTGAATTCGCTGACGCGGTTGCTGCTCTCCGATATCAAATCTCGCCAAAATGGGATATCGGCGGTGGGGTGCAATACTACAGTCGTGATCTCGATACGTCGGGCCTGGAGAACAAATACCGCGCGACGAGTGCGTTCTTTACAGTCGGACATTCTTTCTGAAGCCTAAGGCACTCTCTGATCAGCCACATTTCGATAGTGGGTATCAGGCTGTTCGGCACACCGAGACTGTGCACTGAGATAACAGAACGATAGAAGAGTTCGGCTATGGGAGTGGAGAGAGGTTTTGCACTCTTAGCGGTCGGCTGATGCTTTCAGTCACGTTCACTAGCGGCTCATGTGGAACGAATGACTGCGACGCGGACTTAGCCGCCGTTTAAGAAACAGTTAATCGATAGGCAATCATCTTCCCTGCGACATTCCTGATCAAAAAAGTCAGATTGACATTTCTGACTGTTTTGGTCAGCATTGACCATGTAGCAGCTCGCCGATCATTCAGCCAGCCAACACCCTCGCGCTCTGCCCCCGGAGAGACCGTCGATGCCTAATGACCAGAAGCCGACCGATCGGTATTTCGACCCGATGCTGCCTCAGGAAACCCTCCTTCAGATTAGCGAGGAGCGGTTTCCGGAGCTCTCAAACCTCGAATGGCTTTGCGACCGTCGCGACTACCTTGCGCGAGAGCGGGGGCACCCATGTTCATGACCGCTCCGAAACAGACGAAGACCTATCCGGTCGAAAAGCTTCCTCTATACGACGCGATGGAGCTCACCCAGGGTGGGGATCTTGCGCGTATTAAACTGGACGATCAGATCTACACGCTGCGTGTGACCCGCGCGGGCAAACTGATCCTGACCAAATGACTGATGCGTCCCTACACCGAGGCGCCGCGCCAGTAGGCTACGTTGCCGACCTTGATCCGGTTGAAGCAGGCGCGGTGTTGTTCCTCCGCCGCTGGTATCACGGGCCAACTGCACAAGCACAGGTCTGGAACGAGTTTGCAGGAGCGCTTGGCCCAGTCGAGGGCCGCAGGGCGCTTAAGTCCTTCGAAACCCTGTGCGATCTCTGCCTTGCGCATTGTCGGCGTCCCTTGATGCGCCACGATGTCGGATGCAAGTGCCTAGGCTCTGACGAAGCGTGTTTCGCCAATTTCATCGGCTATGCCACTGAAGGCGAACGCGAAGATGCGGTTCTTATCGCCACCGCACTCGTCTCTCCCAACGTCGCACCAATGCTGGTCAGTCTGGCACAGGACGTGGGCCTCGCGCTGCGGTGCATGACCAAGAACTGCAATTACCGAACGACAGGTCGAAAGACCCTTCACTAATCACCAATAGAGGACAGTGACCCTATGAAGCCCCTTACCCTTGCCACGAGCGCGTTGGCCCTTTGTATTGGCCTTGGCTCCGCAGCCATCGCGGCAGGCCCCGTATCCAAAGCCGACGTGCTCGCAAACTACGCGGATATTGCTGCCGCCAAGTATGCCGACAGCCTGACAACGGCACAGACCCTGCAGGCGGCTGTGGATGCGTTGGTTGAAACCCCTTCCGCAGAGGCGTTGCAGGCTGCCAAGGAAGCTTGGCTTGCCTCGCGCGTGCCCTATCAGCAAACCGAGGTTTACCGCTTTGGCAACGCGATCGTTGATGACTGGGAAGGTAAGGTGAACGCTTGGCCCCTGGACGAGGGCCTGATCGACTATGTCGACAGCTCCTATGGCGGACCTTCGGATGAGAATGAGTTCGCAGCCCTGAACGTCATTGCGAGCCCAAGCTTCACACTGTCCGGCGAAACGATTGATGCGTCCAACATCACGCCTGAACTGCTGGAGGGTACCTTACATGAGGCAGATGGCGTCGAGGCCAACGTGGCGACTGGCTACCACGCTATTGAATTTCTTTTGTGGGGCCAGGACCTGAACGGTCACGGCACCGGTGCAGGCAACCGTCCGTGGACGGACTATGCGAGGGGTGATGCCTGCACGGGCGGTAACTGCGACCGCCGCGCCGCCTATCTTCAAGCAGCAACGGCGCTGCTTGTCTCTGATCTGGAGTGGATGGCCGCGCAATGGCAGGACGGCGGCGAGGCCCGCTCCCAACTCATCGCAGACGAAGATGCCGGGATCGTCGCGATCCTGACCGGTATGGGCTCGCTTTCCTATGGCGAGCAGGCTGGTGAACGGATGCGGCTTGGACTGATGCTCAACGATCCGGAAGAAGAGCATGACTGCTTTGCGGACAACACCCACAACAGCCACTACTACGACGGGCTGGGTATCCAGAACGTCTATCTAGGTGAATACGTGCGGGTTGACGGCTCGTTAGTGTCCGGTGCGTCTCTGTCCGCGCTTGTGGCCGCAACAGATGCCGATCTGGACGCCGAGATGCAGGGCAAGCTGTCCACGACCATGATGAAGCTCGGTCGGATCAAAACCGCCGCCGAAGCAGGTTTCGCCTACGACATGATGCTGGAACGCGGGAATGTCGCCGGTGAGGCACTGGTCATGGGCGGGGTAAATGCGCTGATTGACCAGACCCGGACCATCGAGCGTATTGTCGCCACCCTTGGCGTCGAAGCCATCGAGTTTGAGGGCTCTGACAGCCTAGATAATCCGGACGCTGTTTTCCAGTAGGCTACGACATGGGTTCGTCGGTTCCAAAGCGGGATCGGCGGACCCAACACGCCTGAACCTAGTGACACACTTGAGCGTGACGGCGCCGGTTCGCCGCAGCGTGCTTTGCTCAAAATAGTTGTAGTGCTGGCCTGCAGAGCCGTCTTTTGTAGCCGCAAATCACCTGCATGCCAAACCAGAGGCACCCAGACATGCCGCACCGCCACCTCCGCCTATTTTCTTCGGTTCCGTTCTCGCTGTGTGGCGTGTTGCTGGGGACCGCACTCTGCGCCGATGTGCTCGGAGACCCGCATCTGAATGTCATCCCCCGGACAGCAGAAGAGGCTGCACGGATCGCCAAGGTGACGGCACCGCCCACGCGCTTTGATGCGCCTCAGAAGTTCGAGGAGAAGTCGGCTGGCGCGGCAACTGTTCGCGTCACGCCGGACGCCAACGCGTTTTCTCTGCCTTCGGGCAACATTACTTTCGAGGATGAACTGAATTTCAAAGTCGGGAATGGCCTGTTCAAGAAAATCTGGGTCTCTTCGCCGTCTTCGACGCTCGCCTCTGACGGGTTGGGACCGCTCTACAACGCGCGGTCCTGTCAGCGGTGTCATATCAAGGACGGACGCGGGCATCCCCCTGAAGGCCCTGATGATGGGGCAGTGTCTATGTTCCTGCGTGTGTCCATTCCCGGAACGCCAGAGGATGCAGTCAAAGGCATTGAAGGATACATCGCGACGCTGCCCGATCCGAACTACGGGACCCAGCTTCAGGATTTCAGCTTGCCGGGCATCCCGGCGGAATACCGTCTGCAGATCGACTATGAGGAGATCGAGGTAGCCCTGTCTGGAGGCGAAACAGCATCGCTTCGCAAACCTACGTATACTGCAGCCGACCTAGGCTATGGGCCTCTGCACCCCGACGCGATGCTCAGCCCACGTGTTGCGCCACATATGATCGGGCTTGGGTTGCTTGAAGCAATTCCGGCGGCTGATATTCTTGCCCTTTCAGACCCCAACAACACCGATGGAGATGGTATTTCCGGGCGTCCAAACATCGTATGGTCAGACGAGTTCGATCAACCTATGCTGGGCCGTTTCGGTCTGAAAGCAGGTGCACCAACAGTTCGCGCGCAATCTGCCGGGGCCTTCGCGGGCGACATCGGCATTTCCAATCCGCTGAACACTGGCGCATGGGGCGAATGTACTGAAGCGCAGGTTAAGTGTCGCGAGGCGCCTCACGGCGATCAGGATGACCGTGGGTTTGAGATCGACGAAGAAGGCTTGGAACTAGTCGTCTTCTACAGCCAGAACCTTGGCGTTCCTGCCCGCCGCGATGTCGGCGACCCGCAAGTGCTTCGCGGTAAGGAAGTGTTCCACAGCACTGGCTGTGCGTCTTGCCACCAGCCCGCCTTCGTGACCCACCGCCTTGAAGACCAGCCCGAACAAAGCTTCCAACTGATTTGGCCCTATACGGACATGCTGTTGCACGATATGGGCCCCGGCCTAGCCGACAACCGCCCCGAAGCCCGAGCGACTGGGTCGGAGTGGCGGACGCCGCCGCTTTGGGGCATTGGCCTGACCGAGCAGGTTTCTGGGCACACCTTCTTCTTGCATGACGGGCGGGCGCGGTCCCTGTTGGAAGCGGTGTTGTGGCACGGAGGCGAAGCGCAAGCAGCGCGTGATGCGGTGGTCGACATGGACCCTGATGACCGCGCGGCCCTGTTGCGTTTTCTCGAGAGCCTTTAAATGCTGAAACCAACCATCCTTTGCCTGAGCCTTTCGCTACCTTCAATCGCGATCGCGCAAGATGTCGGCTCCATCGTCGACACACACATTCTGCCAGGTTACCAGTCATTGGCGGCAAAAACGCAGATCCTCTCGACAACAGCACAGCAGGAATGCACACCTTCAAGTGCTACACTTCAGTCTGCGTATCACGATGCGTTCGACGCTTGGGTGTCCGTAAGCCATTTAAGGTTTGGCCCGTCTGAGACGGAGGATCGCGCCTTTGCATTGGCGTTCTGGCCGGACCCACGCGGCTCGACACCGAAGACGCTGGCAGGGCTTATTGCAGATGCAGACCCGGTCATCGAAACGTCCGAGGCTTTCCGCACCGTGTCAGTAGCAGGGCGCGGGTTCTATGCGCTTGAGTTCCTGCTCTTTGATCCAGCCTTCGTGGACATGGGCTCACCAGAATATCGTTGTGCGCTTATCCAGGCGGTCTTGACTGACATTGCAGATAACAGTGCGGCTATCCTTGAAGACTGGACAGATCGCTATGCAGACCTGATGCGGAACGCAGGAGAAAACGGTACCTATCGCTCCGAAGAAGAAGCATTGCGCCAACTCTTCACCGCGCTATCGACGGGCTTGGAGTTTACATCGTCCGCCCGGCTTGGACGTCCTCTCGGTACATTCGACCGGCCCAAACCTAAACGCGCAGAAGCGCGGCGCTCGGAACGGTCGCTGCGCCATGTGGTCCTGTCGCTGGAAGCCACGCGTGCGCTTGCAGATCTGATGTCGGACGAGAACCCCGAGCTTGACGCTGCCTTTGTAAAGGCTCTGAAGCGGGCAGAAACCGTGGATGATCCGTCTTTCTCGGGAGTTGCTGAGCTGCAAGGTCGGCTGCGTGTTGAGGTTTTGCAGCAGCAAGTCGACTTGATCCGGCAAAAGGTGGCAGAAGACCTCGGGACATCGCTTGGCATCGCCGCTGGCTTTAACTCTCTGGATGGCGACTAGCCATGCCAGATCGCCGCTCCTTCCTCGCCGGTCTCGTCGCAACAGGGCTTTGTCCGAAGGCGAGTTGGGCTGACGTTGGAAGCCCGCGCTACCTCTCAGCTGCCAAGCGTCCGGACGGGGCTTATGTGCTTTGTGGGCTCAGCGCAGAAGGCGCAATCGTTTTCGAGATATTGCTTGCCGGACGTGGTCACGCGGCTGCTGCGCATCCGACGCGGCCGCTGGCAGTGGCCTTTGCGCGCCGACCAGGCACCTTTGCAGTGGTTCTGGATTGCACCACAGGGCTCGAAACCGCCCAATTGAGTGCACCTAAGGGACGCCATTTCTATGGACACGGCACGTTCTCCTCAGACGGTGGTCTGCTTTTCACAACCGAAAACGACTACGAGGCAGCGCGCGGTGTCATTGGCGTGTGGGACGTTCAGGCTGGCTTTCAGCGCATCGATGAGTTTCCATCTGGCGGTATAGGCCCCCATGACATCAAGCTTCTGCCAGATAGTCGCGGGCTTGTGGTCGCCAATGGCGGGATCGAAACGCACCCGGAGACGGGACGCGCAAAGCTAAACATCCCTAGCATGCGCCCAAACCTGTCCATCGTTGATGTGAACGGTCATCAGACGGGCATTTGCGAACTTGATCCTGAGTTTCGCAAGAACTCAATTCGCCATTTGGCAGTGAACAAAGCGGGAGACGTAGCTTTTGCAATGCAATGGCAAGGCGATGTGTCCGACCACCCTCCGCTGCTGGGCAAATGGTCTGTCGAAGGGCACGTTGATCTGCTCTCGCCCTCAACACCTCAACAGCGCGCAAGCATGCACGGATACGCGGGCAGCGTCGCTTTCAGTTCGGATCTGACCCAAGTCGCCATCACATCCCCACGCGGCGGTCGGGCTCTGGTCTTCGATAGCGAAAGTGGCGAACTGCTATTTGAAACCGTGGTTCCAGATGCTTGCGGAATTGCGGACCACGAGCGCGGTTTTGTGCTTACAAGCGGCAATGGCAAGATATGCATCTATGCGGATCGTCACCCCCAACGAACGACGATGCACGAAAGAGCGTGGGACAACCATTTAGTTGAACTTGCAGGTGCAGGCTCTGCCGGTTCGGCATAGCGTTGGCGTTCATAAAGCTGCTATCCGCTCTTAGTAGGCAACTAATTGCATCAGTGGGGATATCATCCGGTTTGAATGCACTGAATGACCGTAACGCAGACAATGCAAACTTCTTGGAGTGTGTTCCGCTTCTTTCCGATGTGGTTGAGCAGCGGCATGGTGCCGCGCGTTCTCTTGGTGCTTGACGTAGCCGAAATGCGGCCGTTACGTACTTGCGATGGTTCTCGCCGACTGAAATGCGGCGGGATGAAATGGGAACACGGTGAGGTGTAGCCAAAAGGCGCCAATTCCGTGACTGCCCCCGCAACTGTAAGCGGTGAGCGACCCCGATTAAGACCACTGGGCAGTAGCCTGGGAAGGTTTGGGGAAGCGGTGACCCGCAAGTCAGGAGACCTGCCATCAAGCATGAAACGAACCCAGGCGGGGTGTCCTGGACGGAGGCTTTGATGGAACGCATTTTGCGTCTCAAGACAATTGATACCTTCTGTCCGCACTCGCGAATGAGCGGAGCGGGCGATGGGTTTTTACCTACGAAATAGATCGGACAAGTCAGGCGCTTTTCTCAGGCGCACGCCCTTTGGCGTGACAAACGCTCAACTTCGGCACCAACCATGAACGTCGTTCTCGCCGTGCGCGACCTCACATGCGTTGCTCCGAACGGCACCACCCTTCTCCAGAATGCGTCTTTCGAGTTGGAGCGCGGTGCAATCCTCGCAATTGCGGGACCGAACGGAGCCGGAAAGACCACGTTGCTCAACGGGCTGTGTGGGATCAACGACCCGACCAGCGGCGACATTTTGATCAGCGGGCGCAATCTCTGCGAGATATCGGCCGCGGATCGGGCCCGGCTGATCGCCGTTGTTGGTCAGCAAGACACGCCCGATGGTCGGTTGTCTTTGCGCGAGTATGTGACGCTTGGACAAATTCCAATCCAGTCGGACCGCTCTGCCACAGAGCACGCAGACGCGCTGGAACGCACGCTCGCTCTTACGGGTTTGACGACACTGGCGGGAAAGAAAATGTCTGTGCTGTCTGGTGGTGAACGCCAACGGGCACACATAGCGCGGGCGCTTGCACAAAATCCGTCTCTGCTGTTTCTGGATGAACCGACCAATCACCTCGATCCCGACGCCAAGGGCCGCATGCTCTCGTTGGTCACGGGGCTCGGCATTACAGTGATCATGGTGCTGCATGATCTTGTGCTTATTCCTGAGTTCGCAACCCACGCGGCACTTCTAAAAGACGGGCGCCTGATCAGCTTTGGTCCTGCGGACGAAGTTCTGACACCAGATCGCGTGCGCGACACGTTTGGCGTGCCTTTTCTCCAATTCCAGCACGAGGACCGGGTCGTCGCGGCGCTGGATATCCGAAACACCTCTGATCCAACTGACACAAGGAGCCTTTTTTAATGAGACGCTTTTTCCCCGCAGCTTTCGTTGCCGTATTGGCAAGCGGAGCCTCCGCCGAGATCACTGTCGACAATTGCGGCGAACCCTTGACATTTGATGCGTCGCCCGAACGCATCGTTGTGCATGATATGAACATGACAGATATGGCGTTTGCTCTTGGCCTTCAGGACAAGATCGTTGGCCTGACGGGTATCACGGGCTGGTACAAAACAAGTGATGATTTCGACGCTCTGCGCGGCGATATCCCGGAACTTGCGCCGAAATACCCAACCGTTGAGAACCTTCTGGCTGCGGACCCGCAGATGTTCTTCGCAGGCTGGTACTACGGCATGAAGCCTGGTGGCGACGTCACACCGGATACGCTCGCGCCGTTCGGGATAAAGACAATGGTTCTGACCGAAAGCTGCGTGCATCTGGACAAGAACCGACCTGAAGCCAGCATGGATCTTCTGTTTGATGACGTTATGCGCCTGGGAAAGGTAATGGGCGTTGAACCGAGAGCGCAGGAACTCGTCTCAGGGTGGAAGGAGCAGTTGGCCGCAATCGAAGCGAGCACGGCAGATCTGACCAAACCACGTGTCTTCTTGCTGGACGGCCCCGCCGACGCGCCGTTCACTGCCGGTAAGTTCGCAATTCCTGATGCAATGATCGCTGCCGCTGGGGGCGAGATTGTTACCCACGACATGGACACAAGCTGGGGACGGACTTCATGGGAAGCGGTTGCGGCCTCCAACCCGGAATTTCTCGTGCTGCTTGACTATCAAACTGGAAATGGCGCGGCGGATACGTTCAAGTTTCTTCAAGATCATCCGGTGATGTCGCAGACCGACGCCGTAAAGAACGAAGCCTGGATCGGGCTCAGATACGAAGAGCTCACGCCGGGCCCCGCCAACATTGACGCCATTTCCAAGATGGCAGCAGCGATGCATCCGGCGCTGAACTAGGTGGCGCGTGAGGGCATTTCATACGTAGTGGGGGCGGTCACCTTGATCGCCCTTATAATCCTGTCTACGGGCTACGGGACAACGCCCATCCCGGCAACCGAGGTGGTGCAAGCGGTGCTTTTGGGTGCCGGGCTGGTGGAGGGCGATGTCGCGCCTGTACACCGGATCGTATTTGATCTGCGATTGCCCCGTGCTTTGTTCGCCGCAGTGATCGGGGCAGGCCTAGGGATCGTGGGCGTTGTTCTGCAAACGACAACGCGCAATGACCTGGCTGATCCGTTTCTTTTTGGCTTGTCGTCGGGGGCGGCGGCTGGCGCCGTGTTCGTAATTACCGTTACGGGGGACGTTCTTGGGTTTTGGACGCTGCCCCTTGCGGCCTTCACCGGCGGCATCATCGCATCCGCAATCGTCTTGGCATTGGTGCACAGTTTGCGCACAAGCGCCCCGGAAAAACTGATCCTCGCGGGACTGGCGGTTTCATTTCTTTTCTCTGCAATCACAAATTACCTCATCTTCGCAGGTGACAGCCGCGCCGCGCATTCAGTTATCTTCTGGATGCTCGGAGGCCTCGGCCTTGCGAGGTGGGAGAGCTTCCCCTTGGTATGCGCCGGCTTGGCACTCATCGTCGCCTATACGATCTTTCGCGCGCGCTGGCTCGATGCACTTCTGACAGGCGACGTCACCGCGACGACCCTCGGTGTTCCGGTCCAGCGCCTAAGGTTCTCGATGTTTTTCGTAGCGGCCCTCGCGACTGCGGTGTTTGTTTCCGTCGCAGGTGTCATTGGTTTTGTAGGCCTGATGGTGCCGCATATCGCACGCGGGATCGTAGGTCCTCTCCATCGCAATCTGATCCCAACCGCAGCGCTGGTTGGTGCGGCTTTGCTGACAGGATCTGATATCGTCAGTCGAGTACTTCTCGCGCCGCAAGAGCTTCCGGTTGGGATCGTCACGACATCAATCGGGTCGCTTTTTGTTTTCCTCCTGCTTTATCGGACGGCCAAATCATGATGCTAGAACACACCATTTCCCAACTCGATATCGGGTATGTGCCAGACCACGTCGCTGAGGAGATGGGGCATCTTGGCTATGTACAGTGGCTCGGAGCGATACGGGGCAATGCCAGCTATATTGGCGAAGCGATGCGCGCCTATCATTTGGCGCAGCCCTTTGTCCGAACGTCACCTGCTGTGGCCATTTTCTGTCATTTATTGGTGGCATCGACCGCATCACCAGTGGCTCCTTTGGAGCTAAAGCTCCCCGCGCCTGCGCGCCGCGGCGGTGCAAAAGCGCGCCGGGATGTGCTTTGATCCATGCGAACTTTTCCGCCCGAACGCATTGTCTGTTTGACTGAAGAGACGGTCGAGACACTCTATCTGCTGGGTGAAGAAGATCGCATCGTCGGCGTCTCAGGCTACGCTGTCCGTCCCAAGCGCGTGCGGAAAGAAAAACCGCGCGTCTCCGCATTTACCTCGGCAGACATTCCCAAGATTTTGGCTCTATCGCCGGACCTTGTCCTGACCTTTTCAGATCTGCAGGCAGAGATTGCCGCTGCGCTCATCCGCGAAGGTGTGGCGGTAATGGCTTATAATCAAAGAGATATCGCTGGCATCCTCAGTATGATCCGCCACCTCGGTGCAACGGTCGGCCAAAAGGAGCGGGCCGCTCGATTGGCCGATCAATATGAACGAAGGCTGGCTCGTACAGCGGCACAAGCGCAAAGCCAAACTCGCCTCAAAGTGTACTTCGAGGAGTGGGATGAACCAATGATATCCGGAATACACTGGGTTTCAGAACTGGTGGAGATTGCCGGAGGCACCGACGTGTTCCCCGTCCAAGCCAGACAAAGTGCCGCCAAAGACCGGTTTGTGACTTCTGATGCCGTGATTGCAGCCGCCCCGGATGTTATTCTCGCCTCATGGTGCGGCAAGAAAGTCAGGCCCGAGAAGATTGCGGCACGACCGGGATGGCATGTCATTCCCGCAGTTCGCGACAATCGTATCGTCGAGATCAAATCTCCCCTCATCCTCCAACCAGGGCCGGCAGCATTGACCGATGGGCTGGACGCCATCCTCGCGGCCCTGGCCCCAGCGAAAGCGAGCCTATCATGACTATTGCAAGTCCCTGCACGGGCGTGTGCAAACTCGATGAAGCCACTGGCTGGTGCCTCGGATGCGGGCGTTCTGGCGAAGAGATGGATGGCTGGCGTGTTCGCTCTGAGGCTTCACGTCGGGAAGTCTGGGATCAAATTCCAGAAAGGCTTCGTCAGCTTGGGGTCACGTGTCGCAGGCTCCCGTGGACCACGCACGACATTCGCGCATTCGTGATATCTACCCTGCAAGCGGGACACGGCACTTGGGTCATCGGTTTCGTAGGCGCTGTTGCTGAATTCACAGCCGCCCATGGTGAAGGGGTTGAAGTGCGCATAGAGGGTGATGACATCATCGCCTTCACGCGAAATGGCGCAATCCGGATAACGATTGACGACGATATCCGCGCCCTGACCTTTGATCCACCGGAGTTGATGGCAAATCCCCGGATTGTCCTTGCGGTCAAACGAGAACGTGGGCGCCTCCCTTTATCACACGGTGTGCTAGATTTGGGGCCAGACGCACAAGCACTTCTCAGCGAGCCTAACACAAGGCTCTACGACCTTGGGCTGGGTCGAAAAGAAGGGCGCTTCTGTGTTCGTCTTGGAACAGGCGCGGCCCAAGAGGCTCTTGATGCCTCAATGGGTCTGACTTTTGCACAAGCCTTACCGATGATCGGCGGCGCATTGGTCGGGACAGGCCCGACCCGCGTTGTCGAAAGCGCGCTTGGGCGGATTGAAGTGCAAGGACAAATCCCGCCCCCCGACGCCGTATCACCGGACGGCCCTCACACACATCTATTGCCGGATCACCTAGAGACCGGTCGCGCTCTTCCTGTTGGGATGGAATTGCCGCGCGCCTATCTACCGGGCGCTGTGTTCTATCCTATAACTGACGAGGCCTACACTGCCGTTTTGAGTGAGAACTGATTTCTATGAGAAGGCCGCGATCCGTCGATGTCCACTTTTCGCTCTCAGCGGTCACCTGACGGTATCAGTCAGGATTTGATCCGATCTGGATGCACCGGATGACTGCTTTGCGGACAGAGCGGACATCAAAAAAACGCTCTTAGACGGAAACAAGGTAAAACAGCTAGGAACACAGATCTCTTTTCAACTGCCATCATCTCTTAAACGGAGCCGCTGGAGCAATGTGCTCGGCTTCCTTGTCCAGATTGCAAGAGGACGGGTTTCGCTTTGTTATGGTTTTTTGCAAGTTCTGCTATTTTCGTCCGTTCTTTTTGAGCCTGTTGCTGCTGAGCAGAGCGAACGCGCCGCTGCTGGAGAGGCAGAAAAGCGCGAATGGAGGGAAATCGACAACATGCCATTTCCGCGCCTGAAAGAAGAGGAAATGGATGAACTCGAAGGCACACTGGACTACCCGCCAGCAGGCTCGAACCTGTCGCTCCACGGAAAAGAAACTATTGAACATCAAAGAAAGATCTCGCCTTAAACAAAATCAGAATGAAGCCCCGGACTTGCAACGCGCGGCCTAGCATTCCTAGAGTAAAGGAGCATTCGTCGACTTTGGGAGTGTGAATGGGACTGGACGATATACCTTTATGGGCCCTGTACCTCGGAATCCTGGTGATTTTCTTTCTGTCGATGGAATTGGGACTGCTTCTCGGGAAGTGGAACCGTACGCTGGATTCGGTCGGAGAGGGCCTGACCGCCCAGACGATCACTGTTTTGGCGGCTCTTATGGCATTGAACAGCTTCTTGCTTGGTTTCACGTTCTCTAAAGCCGAAGGCCACTTTGATTTCCGCAGAAAGCTGGTCATCGACGATGTGAGTGCTATCGGATCGACTTTCTTTCGCACTGAGCAGCTTCCGGAACCGCAACGTGTAAACAGTCGGGTTCTGCTTGGAGAATATGTTGATCGCAGGCACTTGCTTCGGACCAAGGAACGGCCGGAAATTGTGTCAAGAAGTACAGAAATTCAGCAGCTGTTATGGGCAGAGGCCACTGTTGTTACTCTGACAGATCGAACCCCGGTTATGGCAGGGTATCTGCAGTCGCTGGATAAGGTGATCGATCTTCACGACAGGCGATCCGACATTGAGGAATGGGTAAGAATACCGGTGATGGTATTCGGTTTTTTAGGGCTTCTCACAGTCACGTCGATGGTCATGACCGGTTATCTTCTTGCGCTCAGAAAGCGACGTTATGGCCTCCCGACCGGTCTGATGGTTATCGCCTACGGGACGACTTATTTGCTGATACTCGATCTCGATCGACCGGTGCAGGGCCTGGTAAAAGTGAGTCAGGAACCGATGCTTGAAGAAATGATCCATGCGGATCTCGATGAGGAGAACCCAGGCTGGAGATCGACCATACGTTGATTTCGATATCAAAAGCCGGGCTATCAGACATGGATTTCGTGAACTTCGCCCAGTGTGACCGAATGCTGGTTAGACCTGTGCTGAACTGCTGTCGAACAGACACAGAAAGAACCAGAGCGAATTCCCACCCGAGTAACAAGCGTCGGCTTCCCGCACTGAGCGGTCATATGACGGTTTCAATAAGCTTCAGCCCGTGCTCAGCCTGAGCGAATGTCCAATCTGCGGACAGAACCCGACACTAACAGTCTGGATGCTGATTGGCGCAATTGGCTCTCAGATCAGGAACCGTCTGAACTCTTCTCGCGGCTTCGAAGTTGCGTCATGAGACAAGTGCTCTCGGACAGCAAATACCTTCAGGCTTGATGAGCCTATTCTTGCGAACCCGTCATCGTCACACCGAGGCTGCCTATACCGTTTATTGCGACCTCGATTGCCATACCTGGCTTAATAGGACGCGCCCCAAGAGACGTTCCGCAGGCAATGAGATCGCCGGGGTTCAGCGTCATGTCCCGTGACAAACAGCTAACGATCTGTTCCGGGGCGAGGATCATGTCGGCGGCCGGATAGGACTGGCGCTCGCGCTCGTTGACAAAAACCTGAATGGTCAGTTCTCGCCAGTCGAGTTCGGTTTCGATGACAGGTCCGACGACACCGAAGCCATCAAAGCTCTTCGCCCTGGTCCATTGCGGAAAGGACGCATCCGCGTTCAAAATAGTCAGCGATGTCAGGTCGTTGATGCAAGTATACCCGAAAATGGCGTCCCTCGCTTCATCGGGACCGATATCCTTGCAGGTTTTCCCGATCACGACCCCAAGCTCGCCTTCGAACACCACCCGGCCTGCCGATGCCGGAAGTTGCACCATGGCGTCCGGACCGCTGAGCGATGTGTTGGCTTTGAAGAAGTACAAGGGGTGCTCGGGATGCTCGAAGCCACCTTTTTCGGCCGCTGCCTTGAAGTTGTTCCAAAGGCCTATGAACTTGCCCGGAACAACAGGAGGCAACAAAGTGACATCGGCAAGGGACACGGCATCGCCAGTCCCTTCGTCTGAACCAAGTGCGGCGCGAGGGTGCAACATGTCACCCACGACCACTCCGGTCACTTCAGTTCCGTTTTCTGTTTTTCCACGTGCCCATTTCACGTTGACGTCCCCCCGCAACCTGCTGCTGCACAGCGACCACTGTGCGCTGATACCAATAACGTGCGCACCCTATGGCCTCACGCACCATAGAGACCGGCAACCCTGCCGCGCAGTGCCACCAGCGCGAGCACGGCGTCGATGGTTGGGGTCGGCGTACCCGTGACGCGACCCAGTTCCTGCACCGAGCCCACCAGAGCGTCGATCTCCATCGGGCGGCCCTGATCAAGATCCTGCAGCATGGAGGTGCGATGCGCGCCCACGTCGGCCCCGCCCTGGATGCGGCGGTCCACGTCGATGGGGAATTTCACGCCGAGCTTCTCGGCTATGGTCTGCGCTTCCAGCATCATGTTGCGCGCCACGTCGCGCGTGCCGGGATCGGTGCAGAGCACATCAAGCGTCGCATGGGTGAGTGCGGAGATCGGGTTGAACGACAGGTTGCCCCAGAGTTTCACCCAGATCTCATCCCGCAGCTTCGGGCGCACCGGCGCCTTCAGCCCAGCAGAGCTCAGAGCCTTCGACAGCGCCTGCGCGCGCTCCGAGCGGGAGCCGTCCGGCTCCCCCAGGGAGAAGCGGTTGCCCTCGATATGTTTGACAACGCCGGGCTCGATCACCTCGGCTGCCGGATAGACGACACAGCCCAGCACGCGGTCGGGGCCAAAACCGTCCCACTGCGCATTTCCCGGGTCGACGCTGGCGAGGCGGGTGCCCTCCAGTTTGCCGCCGATCTTGTGGAAATACCACCACGGCACTCCGTTCACGCCGGAAACGATGGTGGTGTTCTCGCCAATGAGGGGCTGCATTTTCTCCACCACCGGCGGGACCGAGTGGGCCTTGAGCGTGACAATGACGTAATCCTGCGGACCAAGGTCTGCGGCATTGTCCGATGCCGTGACCTGAACAGTGCTCTCACCGCTTTCCTCTATCAGCCTCAGACCGTTCTCGCGCATGGCCTTCAGGTGCGGGCCGCGCGCGACGAGGCTCACATCCGCGCCCGCTTGGGCCAGCTTCGCGCCCATATAACCACCGATGGCACCTGCACCAAAAATACAGATCTTCATCAGACAAGCCCCAGCTTTTCCGCGAGCCCGATACGCTGAAGTTTACCAGTGGCTCCCTTGGGAATCTCATCAAGAACGAGAACTTTGCGCGGCACCTTAAAAGCAGCGAGCCGTTCGCTTGCGAAATCGCGGATCTCGCGTTCTGTCGCCATCTGGCCCTCTTTCAGCACCACGGCCGCGCCCACATCCTCGCCCAGCTTAGAATGCGGAATCGCGAAGGTTACACATTGCGCGATGGCCGGATGATCGGAGAGCGTGCCATCGACCTCGAGCGGGCTGATCTTCTCGCCGCCGCGGTTGATGATCTCCTTCAGGCGCCCGGTCAGGGCGAGGTAACCGTCTTCGTCGAACGCGCCCTGATCGCCGGTGCGGAACCAGCGCTTACCCTCGGCCTCAAAGAAGTTCTTCTCGTTCGCTTCGGGGTTGCCCTCATAGCCCGGCGTCACGTTCGGGCCGGAGATAGAGATCTCCCCAACCCCGTCGACTAGGCGGTTCTCCACCTCGTGCGCGATACGCACTTCGGGCCCTGCAGGCACGCCAACTGCGCCGGGTTTCTGGCGGCCGGTCTCGATCGGGTTGCAACACATCTGGTGGGCGGCTTCGGTCATGCCGTAGGCCTCCACCACCGGCGCGCCGAATGTTTCGGCAAGTTGGGTCATCACAGGGCCTGGCAGCGAGGAAGACGACGAGCGCAGGAGGCGCAGGCGCGACTTCTCAATGATCTCCCGATTACGCGGGGCGCGCGCAAGGATCGCCTGATGCATAGTCGGCACGGCGGTGTACCAACTCGGATTAACCTCTTCAAGCCAGCCAAAGAACCTGAGCGCGTCGAAGCCCGGAGCACAGCTGATCGAGGCACCCGCGGAGAGCGAGGCACTTACCGCGGCGACAAGACCGTGGATATGGAAAAGGGGCATCACATTGAGGCAGCAATCCTCTGACGTAAGCGCGAGGGAGGCTGCGATGTTCTGCGCGGAGGCCGCGACATTCGATTGCAAGAGCGGTACGATCTTCGGGCGCGAGGTGGTGCCCGACGTGTGCAGAATGAGGGCCACGTCATCGGCAGAGGGGTCGGTATCGGCAGCCTCGCCCTTCACGTCAGTGGAGAGTACGAAATTGCCCGCAGGCTCAGTCGCCGTAAGCTCGATCAAGGTCAGACCGAAGCGCTCCGCGGCCGCGCGCGCGGGACCGTTATAGCCCGCCTCGACGATGAGCGCCTTGGCCTTCAAATCCTCTAAATAGAAGGCGAATTCTTCCTCCTTGTAAGCGGGATTGAGCGGCGCGGTGGTGGCCGATTGCGCCACGGTGATGAAGGCCGCGGCCATTTCTGGCCCGTTGGGGAGCACGATTGCGACGCGGTCTTTCGCACCCACGCCCGCCCCACGCAACGCAGCGCGCACATCGCCGGCGAGCGCCTTGAGGCCGCCATAGCTCAACCAGTCGCGTCCGGGCGCGCCGATAGCATAGGCGGCATCGGGGTGGCGTCCGATCAGGTCTGCAAGTGTGTGCATCACGTCCCTCTTCTCGACTTTCTGTAGGCTTTAAGAACGGCGCCCGGTTCAGAGCAATTCATGGATTAACTCAGGCCTTCACTTCCTTGCGCTTCCCCCGCAGAAGCTTGAGCCCGGGCAGGAGGATCAGAATGATCGCGATCACCATGATCGGCGCGGCGATGGGTCGGGTGAAGAAGATCGACGGATCGCCGGAGGACAGAAGCAGCGATTGCCGCAGCGTCGGCTCGGCAATTGGACCGAGCACAATAGCCAGAACGGCAGGCGCGAGCGGGTAGTCGAACTTCCGCATAAAGAACGCGCCGATTCCGAAAATTACGATAAGCCAGATATCGTGCATGCTGCGCGCCGCGGCGAAACCACCGATGATGGAGAGCACGAAGATCAGAGGCGCGAGGATTGTGAAGGGCATCCGCAGCATCCAGACAAACAGCGGGATGAAGGCCAGATTGATGAGGACCGCCGCCACATTCGAGACGTAGAAGGATCCAATGAGGCCCCAGACGAACTCGCTCTCGTCGACGAAGAGGCGCGGGCCTGGAGTGAGCCCCCAGATGACCATGCCGCCCAGCAGAATCGCCGTGGTGGGCGAGCCGGGAATGCCCAAAGTAAGCATGGGCAGCATCGCGCCGGTGGAAGCAGAGTTGTTCGCTGCTTCGGGTGCGGCCACGCCGTCGGGCGTACCGGTGCCGTATTCCTTGGGATTCTTAGCAATCATCTTGGCCACGCCGTAGGACATCAGCGAACCAGGTGTCGCGCCTGCCGCGGGCAGAACGCCGACGAAAAAGCCAAGGAACGAGCCAATCATCGTACCCTTCCAGCCACGGCGCGTCGCTTCCTTGGTATCTGCGACCATTCCCTTCACGGACATCTTCGGATTGGTCGTCGTAATCTCGCCCCGCGTCTGTTCGATCGTCCAGAGCATCTCGCCGATGCCGTAGACGCCGATGGCCAGCACGATGAAACCTATCCCGCGCAGGAAGCCATCGATATCGAACAGGACGAGGCGCGGCTCGCCGGAGATCGTATCGAAGCCCACCGTCGCCAGGACGAGGCCGAAGCAAATGGAAAAGATCGTCTTCGGGATGTCATCGCCGCCCAGGCCGACGAAAGTGGCGAAAGCCAGAAGCATAAGTGCAAAGATCTCCGGCGGCCCGAAAGACAGCGCGACCGTCGCCAGAAGGGGCGCGAACAGCGTGAAGAAGACATTGGCCACCGTGCCACCGACGAAGGAGGCAATGGCGGCGGTCACAAGCGCTAGGCTGGCCCTTCCCTGCATTGCCAGTGGCCTACCATCGAAGGTGGTCGCCACGGCGGTCGACGCACCGGGGATACCCAGCGTAACAGAGGAAATCGCGCCGCCATACATCGCGCCGTAATAGATCGCCGCAAGGAAAATAATCGCGGAACCGGGCGGCACAAGGAAGGTAATTGGCAGAAGGATGGCCACGCCATTGACCGACCCAAGCCCCGGCATAGCGCCGATGAAGAGCCCCACCGTAACACCGATGATGATCAGCATGAGATTGATCGGCTGAAGCGACAGGAGTACACCGTCAGCGAGGAAGGATAGAGTTTCCATGAAAGACCTCTGGGTGGAACGGCGTCAGTAGAGGATGTCGTACATCACGTCGAAGAAGGGCTGGGTGAACGGCATGCCTTGCGGCATGGAAATCATCATCGCGCCCTCGAAAAAGAAGAAGAGAACGATGGGCAGGCCGATGGCGATTAGCAGCGTCAGCCACCACGAATGCCGCCCGAGAAAGCGCAGGTAATAGAGCAGAAAGAGCGCGATGGCCCCGTACATCGAGACGACCGAGATCAGCGCCACGAAGGCCACGACCCCGCCTCCCACAAGGAAGATCGTGCGCCAGCCGAAATCGTCCATCAGTGGCTCATCGGATTGCGACGCGGGGCTCGTCCCGCGCCACCAGTTGATGGCAATTGCGATGCAGCTGAGGAGCATCACCGCCGAAAGCCAAAACGGCCAGAAGCCGCCTCCGGGGCCTTGGCCCCGGATATAGCCGATGGGAAGCTCGGTGGCCTTCCACATCAGATAGATGGAGAAAAGGGCAAGGAGCCCTGCGAGAGAAATCTCACCTCGGCGCATCTCTGCCCCCTTCCCGTCTTGCGTTGGCCTTAGCCGTCGATCTCGGAAAGCAGCTGGCGATGGTTCGCGACCTGCGTTGCCCAGTAGGCACGGGTTTCTGCTTCATCCATAGGAAGCGGCGAGAGGCTCTCGGAGACCAGATAGTTCTGCCACTCCTCGCCATCGTAGACCTTGCCGAAGACCTCACGGTAGTAAGCCGCGGCTTCGTCCGACATTCCCGGCGCGCCGACGATAGCCCGCTGGTTGTAGTAGGAGAAGTCATGCCCCTTTTCTTTCATGGTCGGCACGTCCGGATAGGCTTCCATGCGCTCATCAGAGAAGGCCAGAAGCGGCACGAATTCACCAGCTTCGTAGAAGCCCTTGGCTTCGGCCGGGTTGTTCACTGTGGCCATGATCTGCTTGCCTGCAAGATCCTTTGCCACGGCACCGCCGCCATCATAGGGGATATACTTGATATCCAGGTCAAACGCGCCGGACATGTAGGCGATGACGATGCTGTCTTCCTGACCGGAGCCGGTGCCGCCCATCACGAATTCGCCGTTCATCTCTTTTACCTTCTCGACATACTGTTCGAAGGTGGTGATCCCGCTGTCCTTGTGGACCCAGAGCACGAACGGGTCGACGCCCATCATCGTGATCGGCGTGAAGGTCTCGATATCCACGCCGAGCGCCTCCTGGCGGATCGGGGTGGTGTAGAAGGAATTCAGCGTGACCATCAGCGTGTGGTCCGCGTCACGGGCATCTTTAAGGTGCAGCAGAGATTCAGCACCGGAGCCGCCGCCGCGGTTCGTCGGCACCAGCGGGCGAGTTGTCATGTCGTTCGCTTCCACAACAGACTGCACGAAGCGTGCGATCTGATCTGCGCCGCCACCTGGCCCGGCCATGATGGTGAAATCGATCGGTCGCTTGGGCTCCCAATCATCTGCCATCGCTGCAACGGGCAGAGTTGCAAAAACGCTGCCTGCAGCAAGCCCAAGAAATACTCTTTTCGTCAGTTTCATTATGGGGTCCTCCCGTTAATTTTCCGGTTTCCCGGAACAGTTTTTCGCGTCTTACGCGAGTTTCCTCACTTGCCCCACTGACCACCGCGTTGGCACGGCACTCTCAGCTAGGATGGGTGATGGAATTCAATGAGCCATAAGGACAGGCATTTCCGTGTGGTCCACGATGCGTTCGGTATTCCCGCCAAAAAGAATTTCCGACTCGTGGCTATGGCTGTATGCGCCGATGACCAGAAGGCTGGCGCCAATCTTATCGCAGGTCTCTAGCAGCGCCTTGGCCGGGTCTTTTGCATCAAAGCGGACAAGCTCGGCCTCGATGCCGCGAAGTGCGTAGTAATCTACGAGTTCTTCTGCTGAGGGTCCGTGGGGCTGGCCCTTGCCGCCGCTCAGGATGGTTACGCGTTGTGCAGCGTGGATAATATCGAGGGAAGACGCCACGGCGCGCGCTGCTGGCAGCGAGCCGTTCCAGCCGATCGCGACGTGCTGCGCGAAGGTTGCGTCTGGGCGAAGCTGCCCGGGGCAGATAAGCACCGGCCGGCCTGCGCCGTAGAGCGCCGATTTCAGAGAGCTCTGTCCGACATTTCTCTCGCGTTGGGGTTTTGGCATTACAATGACATCGGCGAGACGGCCTGTATGCTTGACGACATCCGCCATGCGGCCCAGCACTTCCGTAAAGGTGCACGTGACGGTACCATCCTCGGCTTCGCCATCCTTGAGCCCGTATTCCGCCGCCAGTTTCTGCAAGATGCCGCGCAAGTGGTCTTCCTGCCGGTTGGCCAGCTCCACTGCCTGGTCCATTACGGTCTTGCGCGCGAAGTCCGGCAGTGCGAGGCCCTGCGGGACCAGATCTTTTGGCTGGGCCCGGCAGTGCACCACATTGACGCGTGCGTCATGTTGCTTGGCAAGCTCTGCTGCATGAGCAAGCACAGTTGAGACCATGCCATCCCCCCTCACGGGGACCAGAATGGATTTTATCATCGCGCTGGGCCTTGCGTAGTTCCTTCAACCACTTTCGGGACGGTGTCTTCACCCAGAAAGGTTGGACAACCCGGTATCGTGGTGCTCCTCGCGTCAAAAAGGAGCGCGCAGTATTATTTCGTCAAGAGGTGATTTTCCATAACTTTCGTATAGACGCAATTTTTGCTTGGTTTTTAAGTACCTGTTAAACAAATATTTTTTTGCATCCCAAGGTATACATAGGAAAGAGCGCCGCCGACGGACCTCTCTGCCGAACCGTCGCTACAGAAAACCAGTCGCTCTGCGTTCGGCACTACAACTCCATGCTGTCTGCAATGTCCAAGGCACCTTCAGGCTTAATACCGAGTTATCTCACCGTGCTCTCCACTTTCACGTGTCCAAGCAGAAGTTGAACTGCCCGCAGACTGCTGGTCTTCCTCTAGACCGGTGCCGCTAGGGTTCGCTTGATTGAATGCACGGAATAGGTCGCAGATACCGAGTCAATTGATAAGACGCACTCTTTCAAGAGGCATGCATACGGCGGTGTCGACACCTATGGCGATAACTGTCTTCGACTGGAGGAAGGTCCTTATATGCAGTCATTCACAAGGAACTGATCCGAGTCTCGATATGCCTTCGCGTGGAATAAGGTCCGCTCGGCGGTGTTGCTCACCGCTACCAGCGTTTTTGACAAGTTCTGCCAATCCGACCCAAAGCTGCGGGATGCTGCTTTCGATAGCTTATTTTTCTATTCGGTAACACGTTTCTCGCGCACACTGGTGCCCGCGATCGGAGAGAGAAGAAATACCTGAACGCTGCTCCGACGAGTGCCTGATGAGGTGGGGCTTGGTGTTGTCCGGGTGTCTCACAGAATGGGATCGAAAGTTCGCAGAGAACATCGCCGGCAAAGCAGAGAACCCGTTCTGGCGACCAAGCAAAATTCAACTCGCAGTCCTGCGCCGGATGGTCCGCGAAGCCATGGGCGAAATCAATCAGGACGCACCCGAGAGGTGACAAGGAGGCGTCCCTGCGCGCCTCAAGCGCAGGGCCGAC
>JASJAW010000021.1 GCA_030066795.1 Dinoroseobacter sp. | reverse complement strand
ACGGGCCGCGTCGCCGCCATCGCATTCGCTGAGATGACGCAGCGCAGTTGCTCGCAGCGCGCGGCGCCCGGCGGCCTTGGCTTCGGGTGTGTACGGACCGGGCACCTGCATCGCGCTGTAAAGAGACGCAAAAGTCGGTTCGAGCCGTTCTGCGATTGTTTTTAACAGCGCGCGCCGTGCCGCATGAATAGCAACCGGGTCGGGGGTATGTCCGGCCTCAAACAGAGATTGCGCAAGATCGTCCTCCGATGGCAGCGCAAGCGCCAGTGCCCGAAACGCAGGATCGAGAGTTTCGTCCACAGTCAGCGACTGGAGCGCGTCGAGATAAGCGTCCGATGGCGCGCGGCCATCAGTGATCGCCTCCATAAGAGCAGTTTTGGACAGAGTGCGTCCCGCCTCAAACCGATTGAACGGGTCGCTGTCATGGGCCAGCCGGATCAGACGATCCTGTGTGCTATCGGCGCGGTTCAGGTATATCGGGGCCGAAAAATCCCGGTTCAGCGACGGGACCGGGCGTTCAGGAAGCCCCTCGAAGCGAAACGACTGCGTACGCTCTGTCAGCTCCAGGACCCGATCAGCCACCAATTCACGCCCGTCGCGTGCCAGAAGCCCGGCCCGGATCGGGATGACCTGCGGCGCCTTGTCGGTCTGGCCGGGGGTGTCCGGCGTTTCCTGCCGGAAGGTCAGGGTATAGGTCCCGTCTGACCATGCCTCCGAGAGGTCGACACGAGGGGTGCCGGCTTGGTGGTACCAGAGTGCGAATTGCGACAGGTCTTTTCCGGTGGCGTCCTCGAACACCTTGATCCAGTCCTCGATCGTGCAGGCCTGCCCGTCATGGCGGTCGAAATAGAGATCGCAGCCCTTGCGATACGCGTCCGGCCCGATCAATGTACGCAACATGCCGATCACCTCGGCGCCCTTTTCATAGACGGTGGCTGTATAGAAATTGTTGATTTCGATATAGCTGTCGGGACGTACCGGGTGCGCCAATGGGCCTGCATCCTCGCGAAACTGGCGAGCGCGGAGCTGCAGGACATCATCGATCCGTTTGACCGCGTGGCTGCGCATATCGCCCGAGAACTGCTGGTCACGGAAAACGGTCAGGCCTTCTTTCAGGCAAAGCTGGAACCAGTCGCGGCAGGTGATCCGGTTGCCTGTCCAGTTGTGGAAGTATTCGTGCGCGATGATGCCTTCGATCAACTCGTAGTCGCGGTCAGTGGCGGTCTCCGGCGAGGCGAGCACGTATTTGGAGTTGAAGATATTCAGCCCCTTGTTCTCCATCGCGCCCATGTTGAAATCGTCCACGGCGACGATCTGGAAGATGTCGAGATCGTATTCGCGGCCATATTCGGTTTCGTCCCAGCGCATGGAGCGTTTGAGCGCGTCCATTGCGTAGGCGCATTTGCCCTCGTCGCCAGGTCGCACCCAGATTTTCAACGCGACGTCGCGGCCTGACATCGTTGTGAAGCTGTCCTCCACCGCGATCAGCTCGCCTGCCACTAACGCAAAAAGATAGGCAGGTTTCGGCCATGGATCGGTCCATGTGCCGGGCCCTGTCGGGTTGCCGTTTGACAGCAACACGGGCGTAGAGTCGTCGTCGGCAGGGTGAATGGTGACGTCGAAGGGCGCCATCACGTCCGGACGATCCGGGTAGAAGGTGATCTTTCGGAACCCCTCGGCCTCGCACTGGGTGCAGTACATGCCCTTGGACATATACAAGCCCTCAAGAGCGGTGTTATTGGCCGGCGCGATCTCCACTTCGGCGCTAAAGATAAACGGGCCGTCCGGAATTTCATCGGAAGGAATGGTCAGGCCCGCGTCATCAGGTGATACAGACAGCGGCCGGTCATCAATGGCTACGGATTTCAAAGTCAGGTTTTCGCCATCGAGGCGCAGATTGGCCCCCGAGCCGCGCGGCGCAAACCGCAATCGCGAACGCACCCGGGTCGTGTGCGGCTCAAGATGGAACGTAAGCTCCACATGCTCAAGTGTGAAAGGAAAAGGGGTATAAGATGAAAGAAGGGTCGGGCCGTGGTCCGGGGCTGCGTCGCGCATAGGGCCTCCTGTATGCTTGTCTGACATCTATGCGGGACGCGATACATCCGCCAGTGCTTTGGTTCGGTTTGTGCGGATGCCCGCTTCCAGCGGAGAAAATTCCGAAGCTGAACAGGCAATCCGCTTGCAATTCAAACACAGCGAGGGGAACATATTGGGAACATTTGGCCGCAATCGTACTTTTTGACCTGCGGCCCCGTTTGGCTAGGTCAGGGGCATGAGCGACACGGTTCTTTTTTGGTTCAAACGGGATTTGCGGGTACAGGACAACCCGGCCTTGGCACTCGCGGCGAAGCGCGGGCAGCCCTTGTTGCCTCTCTATATTGTCGAGCCGGAGCTTTGGGCTCAATCCGATGCGTCGGCCCGGCAATGGCGGTTTGTGTCGGAGTCCCTTGCAGACTTGCAAATACAGCTTGCGGGTCTGGGCGCGCCGATGCTGCTTCGCGTTGGCGAGGCCGTTGGGGTCTTGAGCAACCTTCGCCGTATCTATGGCGTGACTGAAATTGTCAGTCACGAAGAGACCGGCAATGCTTGGAGTTTCAAGCGGGACAGGACTGTCGCAGGCTGGGCGCGTGGCGCAGGTGTGCGTTGGACAGAAGTGCCGCAAATGGGCGTGCAACGGCGGCTGGCCTCACGCGATGGCTGGGCGGCGGCGCGAGACAAGGTGTTGCGGACACCGGCGCTCCCTGCGCCGAAGGGTTTAAACGGAATAGCAGCAGACAGCGACCAGTTGCCCGACGCGCGTGCGCTGGGCCTTGGCTTTGATCCCTGTCCAGAGCGGCAGCGCGGAGGGCGCGCGGAGGCGTTGTCTTTGCTTGGGGGGTTTTTGACGGTGCGCGGGCGGGACTATCGCCGCGCCATGTCGAGCCCGGTCGAGGGAGAGACAGCCTGTTCACGTCTGTCCCCGCATCTGGCCTTCGGAACCCTGTCCGTCCGCGAAGCCGCCCAAGCCGGTCGTGCGCGCAAGGCGGAAACCACAAACACGCGCGATGGATGGGCGGCCTCGATGAAAAGTTTCGAGTCGCGGCTCGCATGGCGGGACCACTTCATGCAGAAGCTGGAGGACGAACCGGCGCTCGAGTCCCGCTGCCTGCACCCCGATTACGAAGGGCTTCGGCCGCGTGTGCCAGACGCCACAAGGCTTGAGGCGTGGTCGGCGGGCGAAACCGGACTTCCATTTGTCGATGCCTGCATGCGCTACCTGATCCATACCGGTTGGCTCAATTTTCGCATGCGGTCGATGCTTGTGGCGGTGGCATCCTACCACCTATGGCTTGACTGGCGCGCAACCGGACCGGTTCTGGCGCGCCGTTTTACGGATTACGAGCCTGGCATTCACTGGAGCCAGATGCAGATGCAATCCGGCACCACCGGCATGAACACTGTGCGCATCTATAACCCCGTAAAACAGGGGCACGATCAGGACCCGACGGGTGCTTTTACGCGGCGCTGGGTGCCGGAGCTTGCGGATGTGCCCGACGCGCTGCTGCAGGAACCTTGGCTGTGGGAGGGAGCGGACCGCGTTCTTGGGGGCCGATACCCCGCGCCGATTGTTGATGTGAAAGCCGCCGCTGCGGCAGCGCGTGACCGGGTCTGGGCAGTGCGGCGGCAGCCAGGATTTGCTGAGACCGCTGCGAAGGTGATCGACAAGCATGCCAGCCGCAAGGATCGGGCCGGACGCTTTGTCAATGATCGCGTACCGCGCCGGAAGAGTGGAGACGGGCGCCAGATGAGTCTCGATCTGTAATGCCGAAGATGCGCCGAAAAACTGATCTGCCGAGCAAGACCTGCGCACAGTGCGGTTTGCCCTTTACGTGGCGCAAGAAATGGGCGCGCGACTGGGATGCGGTCAAATACTGCTCCGAGCGTTGCAGGCGTTCCGCGCGCTGTGGCGGATCCCCGAACAAATCTGCCTAGTTTGCTTTCACTGCGCAGGATTCGAGAAATTTGGTCGGAAAATGGGACCAATTCCGGTCTCTGAGGTTGCCTATCAGAAACTTTTTTCTTATGCGCTGCGTGCAACGGTATACAGGGCGTGCATGCGTCGAGAGACAATCGGGGAGGTCTCCATGGACAGGCTGGATCGCAGCGGGTTGCAGGTTGCAAAACCTCTGGCGGACTTCATCGAGACAGAGGCGCTGCCTGGAACGGATATAAGCGCCGAGGCGTTTTGGGCGGGCTTTGCGCAACTTGTAAAGGACAAGACCCCAACGAACACCGCGCTTCTGGAAAAGCGAGACGACCTGCAGGCCACCATTGACGCGTGGCACCGGGACAGTCGGGACCAGCCCCATAACCATGAGGCCTACAAGCAGTTCCTCTATGACATTGGCTATATGGTGCCCGAAGGCGAGGCCTTCGAAATCGAAACACAGAACACCGATCCGGAGTTCGCAACCGTGGCCGGACCGCAACTCGTGGTGCCGATCACAAACGCCCGCTATGCGCTGAACGCGGCCAATGCGCGATGGGGTTCACTGTACGATGCATTCTACGGCACCGATGCGATGGGATCGCCTGCACCAGCCGGCGGATACGACAGGGGCCGCGGTGGCCGTGTCGTGGCACGGGCGCGCGTGTTTCTGGACGAAGCCTTTCCTGTTCAGGGTAAAAGCCACTCGGATGTGCGCCGCTATCACGTCAAGGAAGGTGCCTTGTTGGCAGACGATCTTCCCTTGGTCGACCCGGCCAAGTTTGCCGGCTACCGGGGAAAGGCCATGGCGCCGGACTCGGTGCTTCTGGTCAACAACGGCCTGCATGTGGAACTGGTCTTCGACCGGGCCCATCCGATCGGCGCCCGCGATCAGGCTGGTCTGGCCGATGTGCGGATGGAAGCCGCAGTCAGCGCGATCATGGATTGCGAGGACTCTGTCGCCTGTGTGGATGCCGAGGACAAAGTTCAGGCCTATTCTAACTGGCTCGGCCTGATGCGGGGGGATCTGCAGGAGACGTTCGAGAAGGGCGGCAAGACCATCACACGCGCGCTGAACCCGGACCGCGTTTTCAAAGCGCCCGATGGAAGCGAACTGTCGGTGAAAGGACGTGCGCTGCTACTGGTGCGCAACGTCGGGCATCTGATGACGAATCCGGCGATCCTCGATGCCGACGGAAACGAGGTCTATGAGGGCCTGATGGACGCGATGGTCACGACACTGATCGCGATCCACGACCTCAAGCGCGAGGGCGGCAATTCGGTCAAAGGATCGGTCTATGTCGTGAAGCCAAAGATGCACGGACCCGAGGAAGTGGCCTTTGCGGACGAGACCTTTACGGCGGTGGAATCCGCGTTGGGCCTGCCGCAATACACCGTGAAGCTGGGTATCATGGACGAGGAGCGGCGCACCTCGGTCAACCTCAAGGAATGCATCCGTTCGGCCAAGCATCGCGTCGCCTTTATCAATACCGGCTTCCTCGATCGCACCGGTGATGAGATCCATACATCAATGGAAGCGGGTCCGTTCAGTCGCAAGGATTTCATCAAGCGCAAGGGCTGGATCAGCACCTACGAGAACCGCAATGTCGATATCGGGCTGGAATGCGGCCTGTCCGGCAAGGCGCAGATCGGCAAAGGCATGTGGGCGGCGCCGGACAAGATGGCGGATATGCTCGACACCAAGATCGAACATCCGCGCGCAGGCGCCAACTGTGCGTGGGTGCCAAGCCCGACAGCGGCCACGCTGCACGCGCTGCACTATCACCGCTGCAACGCCTTTGCCGTGCAGGAGAAGCTGAAGGCCGGCGGACGGCGCGCGCATGTGGACGGGCTTCTGGAAATCCCGCTCGCCTCCTTCCGTAAATGGACCGAAGCGCAGGTGATGCGTGAAGTGGAAAACAACGCTCAGGGAATCCTCGGCTATGTTGTCCGCTGGGTAGATCAGGGCGTGGGCTGTTCCAAGGTTCCCGACATCAACGATGTGGGCCTGATGGAAGACCGCGCGACTTGCCGGATTTCGTCTCAGCATATCGCGAACTGGCTACACCATGACATCGTCACCGAAGACCAGGTGATGGACACGATGCGCAGAATGGCTGAGGTTGTGGACCGTCAGAACGAAAGCGACCCGCTTTATGTGCCGATGGCGCCGGGCTTCGACGGTGTGGCCTTCCAGGCGGCGTGTGATCTTGTTTTCAAGGGCCATGAATTGCCATCTGGCTATACCGAGCCAGTGCTCCATGCGCGCCGCCTTGAGTTGAAGGAAAAACTTCGCGCTCAGGCAGCAGCCTGATTTCGGATTATTGAATATAACAGAGGGGCTTGGCGGCCCTTCTTCAATTTGAGGACATACTATGATTTCCATCCGCAAGGCCCGCACCATTATAAAAACTGCGCTTGCCAAGGGGCAGGAGATGGGGCTCAAGCCTCTGACCGTTGTGGTTCTGGACGCAGGTGGTCACTTGGTTGCAGCGGAGCGTGAGGACGGCGCCAGCCCGGGCCGGTTCGATATCGCGCGTGGCAAAGCCTATGGCTGCATTATGATCGGTCTGCCCGGGTCTGCTTTGAATGCGCGGGCAGAGGCCCAGCACTATTTCATGACCGCGATGAATGGGCTCTATGACGGCAAGGTCGTGCCTGTGCAGGGTGGCATTCTGGTCAAAGACAAACGCGGACAAATCATTGGCGCCGTGGGTGTCACTGGCGATACCTCTGAAAACGATGCCGAGGCCGGTCTTGCCGGGATCGAAAAAGCAGGCCTGATCGGAGTCGCCTGACGCGGCGCTTTGTGCGTTTTCTGCGACTGACTTGCGCGTCGGCGTCCCTCGACGTTGTACATGCAGGTGCCTATACACGTGCTGTTGGGAGATTTTGCAGTATAGGGCACCTATGGCACGGCCAGTCGTCGGTATCATTTCGAATTCGTACCTGATCAACGATCAGTACCCCGCGCATGCCGCAGGCTCGATGAATTCCTGCGCGGTGGCTTCCGTTGTAGGGGCCACACCATTGATCGTCCCTGCAGACCCGGCCTACGTGGCGGTCGATGACCTGCTTGAAACCTGTGACGGTTTCATCTTTCCCGGGGCACGCGCCAATGTGCATCCGGATGAATACGGGCACCCGGAAACCGAAAAGCACGGGACCTTCGACCGCGCGCGCGACAGCGTGACCCTTCCGCTGATCCGCGCCTGCGTCGAGCGTGGGCAGCCGATCATGGGACTTTGCCGAGGGTTTCAGGAGGTCAATGTCGCCATGGGCGGTACACTTCATCCGGAAATTCGCGACCTGCCGGGTCGGCACAACCACCGCATGCCCCCCGATGGGACGCTGGAGGAGAAGTTCGAGATCCGTCAGCGCGTGACGCTTACGCCGGATGGTCCGTTTGCCCGCGTGTTTGGCGCGCCGGAAGTGATGACCAACACTTTGCATGGGCAGGGAATCGAAGAGCCCGGTCCCAGTGTGGTGATTGACGGATTTGCCGACGATGGCACACCGGAGGCAATCTATATCAAGGGCGCACCCGGGTTTACGCTTTCGGTGCAATGGCACCCGGAATGGAATGCCGAAAACGACCCGGTGTCGCGGCCCTTGTTTACGGCTTTCGGAGAGGCTGTGCGTGCGTGGTCTGAAGGACGGCGACCGGTTCCGGTAGCGCTATCAGCCTGAATCGGATATTCCTGCGCTGCGCAGCGTGGGAGGGCCATAAATGAAGCGTTCTGAAATCAATGAGATTTTGCGGGAAGGTGCGGCGTTTATTGCGCAGCACGGCTTCATCCTTCCGCCCTTCGCCTTCTGGTCACCCGAAGAGATGGCTGCCCACCGCCCGGCGATCGGCCCGCTGCTGGAAGCACGGCTCGGTTGGGACATCACTGATTACGGTGAAGGCAAGTTTGCCGATCTGGGTCTTTTCCTGTTTACAGTTCGTAACGGACGCCTGAGCGACCTGAAGGGCGGCGGAGGTATGTGTTACGCCGAGAAAATCATGATCTCGCGCCATAACCAGATCAGCCCAATGCACCGGCACTACGTGAAAGCCGAGGACATTATCAACCGCGGCGGCGCGACGCTGGCGATCGAGCTTTACGGGTCTGCCGAAGACGGCAGCTTCGACAAAAACGCAGGCGGGACCGTTTACTGCGACGGAGTGCGCCGCGATTTCTCGCCCGGCGAGGTATTGCACCTTGCACCCGGCGAAAGCGTAACGCTGATGCCGGGCGATTGGCATGCGTTCTGGGGCGAAGGCGGCGATGTGCTGATCGGTGAGGTTTCGACTGTCAATGACGACGAGACCGACAACTGGTTCCGTGACCCCATTGGCCGGTTTCCAGAGATCGACGAAGACGAGGCCCCCCTGCACCTGTTGGTAAAGGATTACGGACGGATTATGTGACCGGCTTGTGCGTGGCGTAGGCCGGGTCGTCCCAAAGTTGACCCGCAATCACCCGGCCGAATGCGGTGATGGCAGCGTCGACGTCTGCTTCGGTGACATAAAGTGGCGCGATCCCGAAGCGCAGGATGTCTGGCGCCCGGAAATCGCCGATCACGCCTTGGGCAATCAGAGCTTGTACCATCGCGTAGCCCTTTGGATGCGAGAAAGATATCTGGCTGCCGCGCGCTGCCGGTTCACTGGGCGTCAGACGTTCAAGCTCGGGGCAGGCGGAAAGGAATCCCTCTGCGAGACGCTCCGCGAGCGCGCAGGCCCGCGCGTGCAGCAGTTCGAGATCCTGACCCTCGAATGCGTCTAGCGCAGCATCGAGTGCCGCCATTTGCAGAACAGGCGGTGTTCCGACCCGGAAGCGCGTTGCGCCGCCAGCCGGGATGAACTCGGGGGTGAAGTCGAAAGGGGCAGCGTGCCCCAGCCACCCGGCAAGGGCCGGTTGCACCAGCTCGGAAATATCCGCGCGGGCGTAGAGAAATGCGGGCGCTCCCGGCCCTGCATTGAGATACTTATAGGTGCAGCCGGCTGCGAATTCTGCGTTGCAGGTCGTCAGATCGACCGGCACTGCGCCGGTCGAATGCGCCAAATCCCAAATAACGACCGCCCCCGCATCTTGCGCGGCGCGCGTCAGGTGCGCCATGTCATGCCTTGCGCCGGTGCGATAATCGACTTCGGTCAGCATTAAAACGGCCACATCCGGACCGAGCGCGTCTTCTACTGCGTCGGATGCGACGGTCTTGAGTTGATACCCGCGTCCAAGCGCCTCCAGCAGCCCCTGTGCGGCATAGAGATCAGACGGGAAGTTACCTGTGTCGGACAGTACAACGCGTCGGTCCGGTCTGAGTTGCAGGGCTGCAGCGAGGCACTGGAATATTCGAATGGTTAGCGTCTCGCCCACCACGACAGTTCCGGGCGCGGCGCCGATTAGCCTCCCGATCCTGTTTCCTAGCCGCGCGGGTTGATCCATCCAGCCCGCCTCGTTCCAACCGTTGATCAGGCGTTCGCCCCATTCGGCCTCGACGGTACGCGCAATGCGAGACGAGGCAGCCTTGGGCAGCGGCCCCAGCGAATTGCCATCGAGGTAAACGATGCCTTCCGGGAGGTGAAACAGGTCGCGCGTATCAGACATGGTGGCGTGATCGCGCAAGCGCGCGCCGGGTGCAAGCCGGTCAGGCCGGCGAAAGCCGCCATTCCGTGTGACCAGTAATAATAAAATTACGCTTCTCCGCCGTTCCGATGAACCCGGCCTTGTGCGCGCGGAAAAGGCACTGTTCCGCCAAGTCTTCCAGCGAGATGTCCAGAACGGATACGATTATTCGATGTGCTTTGCCGTCCTGGGTGCGCACAGACAAGCTGCTGCCGTGCTGCGCGCGCTCAAACCTCAGCGACGCGATGTCATGCCAGGACAGAAACACTGGACGTTTTGCAAGGCTGAGAGGCGGGCGGTCCATGAGGCGTATCCCGCGGTCCTCCAGGCTCATCGCGGGTGCTGGATTTCGGTAGCGCAGCCAATATGAGATCGCTCCCAGCAGAAAGAGGACGCCTGTTGCCAGCGTGGCTCCAAGCAAAAAAGCCTGAAAGACTGGGATCGGAATATCTGCATAGGCGTTGGCCGCAGCCCAAGATAACAAAATGGTCCCACCGAGCAAAAACAGCCCGAGCAGGCCGGACAAAACGACAAGCAGGACAATGTGTTTTCGGTCAGAATAGATCGTCAGCGGTGCCATGGCGTCTCCCGGAGGCTTGCCTGGCAGAAAAGTGGGGCGACAGAATGGCGCTGGACTTAATATTCAAGAAATGGAATGTAATGCGCAGGAGGAGAGATCATGCTCAGAGTTCTTGCACTTTTCGCGCTGGCGGCCGCTCCGGTTCAGGCCAGCGAAGACATACCCGACCAGTACCCGCAAAATCCCCTCTACCAAAAGCCGGTAGAGGTCATCCCGCATGTCTGGTCTGCGATCGGGGCAACTGCTCCGCCGACCTATGAAAATGCCGGCCACAACAACAACCTGAGCTTCATTGTCACGGACGAAGGCGTTGTCGTGATCAATGGCGGCGCTTCAGCGCAACTGGCGGAGGCGCTCCATGCGGAGATCAAGGCCGTAACCGATCAGCCTGTGGTTCTCGTGATCAATGAAAACGGGCAGGGGCATGCCATGCTTGGAAACTCGTACTGGGTTGATCAAGGCGTAGACATTCTGGCCCATGTCGATGCGGCTGCGGAATTCGCCGAGTACGGGCCGCAGATCTTGGAGGGGATGAAACGCTACAACCGCGACCGGGCGGAGGGCACGCGGCTGGTTGCGCCCTCGCGTACCTTCGAGGACAAGGAAGTGATCAAACTCGGCGACGTTATGATCGAAGTGCTGCATCTGGGCCCGGCCCACAGCCCCGGCGATATTCAGGTCTGGTTGCCGGACGAAAAGCTGGTGATCGCGGGCGATATGGCGTTCCACGAACGCATGCTGCCGATTTTTGCCGATACGGTAACATCCGAGTGGGTCGAGACATGGGAGACTGCCTTTGAGCCTCTTGGTGCGGTTTACGTGATCCCGGGTCATGGGCACCCCACCAACATGGCGCAGGTCCGGCGGTACACCCACGACTACCTTGTGTATCTTCGGGCAAAAATCCGTGAATACATCGACGATGGCGGCGATTTGACCGATGCTTATTACGTTGACCAGTCGCCCTACAGACACCTTGATACCTTCGAAGAACTGGCCACCAAAAACGCGGGCCGGGTGTTTGAAGAGATGGAGTGGGAATAGTCCCGGCGCATCTTGACGCAGGTGCGCTTTCAGTAAAGCTCGGGAATAAGCCAAAACATAGGCATCGATGCGCACTCTCAGGCGCGTCAGAAGGGAAGTCGAGAGGTTCGGAGACAATAATGGCAAACCCGCTCAAAGGTCTGAGCCCGTTTCAATTGCTCGATCTGCCGCCCGTTTGGCTCTTGGCTTTCCTCGGGTTGGGCAAGGCGCAGGTGACTTTGTTCCCAATGGGGCCGTCCTCGGGTGGCGTGATCGGTTTACTTGCCGGTGGCCTGGTTGGCGGAGGGATTATCCTGATCGTTTTGGCTTTCCTCGAATTTCGTAAGCATTCCACAACGATAGTCCCTCATCAGGAAGCAGAAGTGCTGATAACATCCGGGGTGTTCAAGCGTACACGAAACCCGATTTATCTGGCTGACCTGATGCTGTTGGCGGGGTTCCTGCTGCAGTGGGGCGCGTGGCTGTCGCTCGCGTTGGTACCTATTCTGATGTGGGTGCTTGAGAAGCGGTTTATTGTGCCGGAGGAGAACCGCTTACGTCGCAAGTTCCGCGCCGATTTTGCCCGTTACGAGCGGAAGACACGGCGGTGGCTCTAGCGCGGTATACAAACGTATGCAAATTTTCCAATGAAAGCTATGCGTTAGCCGCAAGGGTGACATATGTGCCGGTGGCGCTAACACCCGGTTGCGGCCCGATAAAACCCTCTGGTAAGAGGCCACCTGAACGGAAGGCCGCCCTGAATGTCGGGCGCGCTGAGTAGGGGAAAGGACACCACGTGAAGATCGGGGCACCGAAAGAAATCTTCCCGGGCGAAAACCGTGTGGCGATGACGCCGGATTCCGCGGTTTTGCTACAAAAGCTCGGATATGAGTGTGTGATCGAGACCGGCGCCGGTGTGGCGGCTGGCTTCTCGGACGCTGCGTACAAAGACAAGGGCGTGGAGGTCGTAAAAACCGGCGCCGCGCTGTTCAAGGCAGCAGATGTCGTTGCCAAGGTGCGCCCGCCAAGCGAGGCGGAGGCCAAGCGCCTGCGCCAGGGGCAACTGTTGATCAGTTTCTTCTATCCGGCGGCCAACGAGGCGTTGATGGAACTGGCGAAGGACAAGGGCGCCAGCGTCATCGCGATGGACATGGTCCCACGGATTTCACGCGCCCAGAAGATGGATGCGCTGTCCTCTATGGCCAACATCGCTGGCTACCGCGCTGTGATCGAAGCGGGCAATAACTTCGGCCGTTTCTTCACAGGCCAGGTGACCGCGGCGGGCAAGGTGCCGCCGGCAAAAGTGCTCGTCGTTGGCGCCGGTGTGGCCGGTCTGGCCGCGATCGGAACCTCGACCTCACTTGGCGCGATCACCTACGCGTTCGACGTCCGCCCGGAAGTGGCCGAGCAAGTGGAATCGATGGGTGCGGAGTTTGTGTTCCTCGATTTCGAGGAAGAACAGCAAGACGGCGCTGCAACGGGTGGCTACGCAGCCGTTTCCAGCCCGGAATTTGCGGCGGCCCAGTTGGCCAAGTTCCGCGAACTGGCTCCCGACATCGACATCGTAATCACCACTGCGCTGATCCCGAATCGCGAGGCACCTGAGCTCTGGACCAAGGATATGGTCGACAGCATGAAGCCAGGGTCTGTGATTGTGGACCTTGCAGCGGAACGGGGCGGCAACTGCAAGCTGACCGTCATGGACGAAAAGATCGTGACCGACAACGGCGTAACGATCATCGGCTACACGGACTTCCCCAGCCGGATGGCGGCCCAATCGTCAGCGCTTTATGGCAACAATATTCGCCACATGATGGCGGATCTGACGCCTGAAAAGGACGGTGTCGTCAACCACAACATGGAAGACGATGTGATCCGCGGCGCGACGATTACCCATGAAGGGGCGATCACCTTCCCGCCGCCTCCGCCGAAAGTTGCGGCCATTGCGGCTCAAACCAAGGAAAAGCCCAAGGAAAAGACGCCGGAAGAGATCAAGGCCGAAGAGGCCGCGGCCTTCAAGGCGCAGACCAAACAGCAGGTGACACTGATCGGTATCAGCGCTGCACTTTTGCTTCTGGTCGGAACAGTTGCACCGGCGAGCTTCATGCAGCACTTCATCGTCTTCGTGCTGTCGGTCTTCGTGGGCTTCCAGGTGATCTGGAATGTATCGCACTCGCTGCATACACCACTAATGGCCGTCACCAACGCGATCTCGTCGATCATCATCCTTGGCGCGCTGATTCAGATCGGGTCGAGTTCGCTTCTGATCACGCTGCTGGCGGCGCTCGGTATCTTCATGGCCTCGATCAACATCTTCGGCGGCTTCCTCGTGACACGGCGCATGCTCGCCATGTTCCAGAAATCCTAAGGGGAGCAGCCTCATGGAATATGGATTTACGATTGCGGCCTACGTGGTCGCGGCAGTTCTCTTCATCCTGTCGCTCGGCGGTCTGAGCGGCCAGGAAAGTGCAAAACGCGCCGTCTGGTATGGCATTGTCGGTATGGCGATTGCGATCATCGCAACGCTCATTGGTCCTGGTCAGGGACTCGCGATCGTTTCGCTTGTTCTGATCGCGCTTGGCGCGGCGGTCGGCTATCAATTGGCGACCAAGGTGCAGATGACGCAAATGCCCGAACTGGTGGCGATCATGCACTCGCTGGTCGGCCTCGCGGCGGTGTTCGTGGGTTTCAACGCCGACATCATGATCAACAACGTTGCCGACCTCTACGAGGCAGCGGGGCAGGTCATGGGGGCGGTCGGCCCCGATGGTTACACTGCAATCGGACTGCCGAAAGAAATCAACGACGGTTTGTCGTCCTTCGGGCAACTGATCGCCAAGAAGTCCTCGGTCGAGATCACCATCCTACGGGTCGAGTTGGTTCTCGGCATCTGGATCGGTGCCGTGACCTTCACCGGCTCCGTGATCGCCTATGGCAAACTTGCCGGAAAAGTTGACTCGGCGGCCAAGCAACTGCCCGGCGGTCATATGCTCAACGCCGCCGCGGCAGCAGGCTCTGTCCTGTTGATGTTCGCGTATCTCGGCGGAGCAGGCAGCTGGACGCTGGTACTCTTGACCCTTCTGGCGCTCTTCATCGGCTACCACCTGATCATGGGTATCGGCGGCGCGGACATGCCGGTCGTGGTCTCGATGCTGAACTCCTACTCGGGCTGGGCGGCTGCGGCCATCGGCTTCTCGCTCGGCAACGACCTTCTGATTGTGGTCGGTGCACTTGTCGGATCCTCTGGCGCGATCCTGTCGTACATCATGTGTAAGGCGATGAACCGTGCCTTTGTCAGCGTGATCCTGGGCGGCTTCGGCGGCGCCTCGGGCGAGCAGATGGCGGTTGAGGGCGAACAGGTCGCCATTGACGCCGACGGCGTGGCTGCGGCGCTCAACGATGCAGACAGCGTGATCATCGTGCCCGGCTACGGCATGGCGGTGGCGCAGGCGCAGCAGGCTGTGTCTGAGCTGACGCGCAAGATGCGGGCCGCAGGCAAGGAAGTCCGCTTCGCAATCCACCCGGTGGCGGGGCGTCTGCCAGGACACATGAACGTGCTTCTGGCCGAAGCGAAGGTGCCCTACGACATCGTTCTGGAAATGGACGAGATCAATGAAGACTTCCCGGATACGGACGTGGTGATCGTGATCGGCTCGAATGACATCGTGAACCCGGCCGCCCAGGACGATCCCAACTCACCGATCGCCGGTATGCCGGTGCTGGAGGTCTGGAAAGCCAAGCAGGTCTTCGTTTCCAAGCGCGGGCAGGGCACGGGGTACTCCGGCATCGAGAACCCGCTCTTCTATAAGGAAAACACGCGGATGTTCTACGGAGACGCCAAAGCCTCCGTCGATAAACTCCTCCCAATGGTGGAGTAAAAAACCGACCCACGAGACATCTAAGAAAGCCCCGCTGATCAGGCGGGGCTTTTTTGTCGCGTCAAAGTGCCTCTGGAACTCCGACTATTTCTCGACTATTTTAATCGGAAACCGCAGAGACGCTTTTATGCAGCTTGTAGCCAAGAACCCCGATGACACGTCTGCGCCGCCAGCCGCCGCGCCAGAGCTTGCGCTGATTGAACAAAAAGCTCGGGGCAGGCTTGAAGTGCTTCGCGGGGCCTTGCGCCGAACTCGTGCGGCATCCGCTATGCTGGCCGATACGGAGCTTGTCTCGAAACTACGCGGCATGCCTGCGCTGGATGCTCTCTGCATCCGCCTATCAGTCCTGTTGGGCCGTCCACTGAGATCGTTTGCGTCCGGCACAGATCAACTTAGTTTCGATGAAGCGTGGCTGCTGTCCGTTTTCGAGGCGATGCAGCGTGATGACAATGATAGCTATGCCTTCTTGTTGCGCACGCGTTTGAAGCGCCTCGATGCGTCGGACGTGCACTTTCTGCTGTGCCGTGCACGGTCCGCCCTCGAAACCTGAGAAGCGGCCAAAGACCGCTTCCAGAGCATTTAGCGGTTATTGCAGGTAGTCGAGCGGGTCCACGCTTTCGATGCCCTCGCGAATTTCGAAGTGCAGAAACGATGGGTTGCCGGGAGCGACGGCCGCGATTTGTTCCCCGCGGGAAACCTTGTCACCCTTCTCCACCTTGATGTCACCGACATTCGCATACACCGTGAGCAGATTGTCCGAGTGCCTTAAAACAAGGATCGGAACCTGGTCGGTATCTCTCGTGATCGCAGCGACTTCCCCCGAATTCGCTGCCCGTACGGGCGCTCCGGCATCGGCAGCGATGCCAATACCATCATTTCGGCCCTTGTCGTAGCTGCGAATGATTGACCCGGTCACTGGCATTGCAAAGCTCGCGGTGTCGGATGCGGCGGTCTGGAACTGGTCCATAGCAGGCGATTCCGGCGCGACTGCGGCGGGTTCCGGCGGCGGCAAAGGCTGGGACGCCGAGGGCGGAACGGGTGTGGCAGTGCCTTGACCGGGCGCAGTGGTGGTGGCAACTGCGGCCGTGCGGGTGTCTTCCTCTGCGGCCTGCGTTGCAACAGGGATCATCAGAACCTGGTTGTCACGTACCGCAAGGTCTGCCCCAAGAGCGTTCCAGTCCGCCAGTGCGCGGACCGATACGCCGTAAAGCCGTGCAATGGAATACGCTGTTTCGCCGGGCTGTACGCGATGCTGCAGGGGTTGGGTGCCAGCGGTTGCTTGCGCTGTCGCGCCGGACTGGCTGTCCGGTAACTCGGACCGTTCAATCGCGTCACCAGCAAGGGTTGTTATATTGGCTGTTCCGGCAACAGGAGCAGCCGGGGTCGCGGCGACACGGGTGGGTAGAGCGAGCAGTTCTCCGGGCCGTAGCGGTGCATCGGGCTGCAAGCCGTTAAAGCGCGCCAATTCTGTACCCGAGATTCCAAGTCTGCTGCCGATCGACAGGGCAGTATCGCCGCTGCGCGCCACAACCACCTGGTAGTCATCGTAAGAAATGACCCCATTTGCGTCTGGCGATGGTCGCGGCTGGACGGTCACTGTTCCTGTCGAGGTGGAAAACGACCCAAAGAGGTCATCCCTCATGTCATAGTCGATTCCCGCCATGTCGCAGCCAGCAACGGCGAAAGCCGCCACCACAGCAACAGTGGTCGTCAGGTGTTTTCGGGAGGTTTTGAAGCCCATGCCGGACTCCCGCGCGGAGAAGGTAGTCATTGCTCTGCCTCTGCTCTTGGCCGCTTTCCGGCCAGTGCTTCCGGATCAAGTTCCGTCTCAATTTGGCTTTCTAAGCCGCTTTTGCCTCAGTCTTTTTCAGTGTGGGTGTCGTATGTCTTCTGCATCGATCGTCCCGCGTTGTCGCCAGGGGCAGTCACGCTATCGGTCCGCTGGAACACCTTCCACGAGAGGGACAAATCGCACACTGCGAAGTTCCTCGTAGTCGTAGCCCGTGTCCGTGCGGGTTACCTTTATCAGGCTTTGAACCGCATCCGACTGCCCTACCGGCACCACCATGATACCGCCGATCCGCAGTTGCGCCAAGAGCGGACCGGGCGGATCCTCCGCAGCAGCGGTCACAAGAATGCGGTCGAACGGGGCCTGATCGGGCAGTCCGAACGAACCGTCGCCGTACATCACGGTAATATTGTTCAGCCCGAGAGCTGCAAACCGCTCCTCGGCCACGCGGATCAGTGGTTTGTGGCGATCGATGGTCCAGACGCGTCGCGCCAGTTGGCTGAGGATTGCCGCTTGGTAGCCGGACCCGGTGCCCACCTCTAGCACGTGGTCTCGAGGCTGGATCTGCGCTGCTTGTGTCATTAACCCGACAATGGACGGCTGGCTGATGGTCTGACCGCAGGCGATGGGCAAAGGCACGTCCTCGTACGCACGCGCGGCAAAGACGCCATCGACGAACAGGCCGCGATCTACCTTCTCCATTGCGGCCAATACGCGAGTGTCGCGTACGCCCTTCGATCGCAACGCAAAAACAAATTGCATGATTTGTTCAGCGCTTGCGGTCATTCAAACGCAGCCTGAAGCGGGGTCACAAGCTCATGCGCGGTCAAGTCCGCGCGCATGGGGGTGACCGAGATAAATCCATCCATGTTGACGGCGACATCCGTTCCCGGATTCGCGGGAAGATGCTGTGGACTGCCCTTGACCCACAGGAACCTGCGGCCAGCGGGTGATAATTGAGCTTCGACCGAAAAACGGGCATTCTCGCGCGCGCCTTGTGGGACAACGCGCGTGCCTTTGACATCTGCGGCACGAAACGGAGGAAAGTTGACGTTATAAAACGTGCGATAGGGCGACGCGCTCCAATCGCCATCCACCAGAAGCGTGCGGATGACCTGTGCTCCATGAACCCGTGCTGCCTCGAACGGGTCGTCGCTGCGTGCAATCTCCGGGCCGTAATACTGCGACAGGGCAATCGCCTTATGACCCTGAAGAGCGCCTTCAAGAGCGCCGCCCAAGGTGCCGGAATACATGGCATTTTCGCCTGAGTTATTTCCACGATTAACGCCGGAGAGGATCAGGTCGGGCGCGGCGTCTTTCATGACATCGTAGAGCCCGGCCATCACGCAATCAGCCGGGCTGCCCTCAGCCGCAAAGCGGCGCGGGCCAAGTTCTGCAATCATGGTCGGGTGCGTATAGCTGATACAGTGTGCGACTCCCGACTGTTCAAACGCCGGCGCCACGGTCCAGACCTCGCCCTCGGGGCCTGCAATCTCGGCGGCGATGTCGTGCATAACCTTCAGGCCAGTTGCGTTGATACCGTCGTCGTTGGTGATGAGGATGCGCATGCGGGTCTCGTTGTGCCGAAGTCTGCTGTTTGAATCCTGTTAGCGACAGGTGCGGCGAGCGGCAAGGGGGCGGCTGTCACTGAGCCTTGAGTGTGTCCGCCGAAGAGATGCCTCCGAACCGGCAATTTTGGAACTCACAATGAGTTAGTCGGAGAGCACCACAAGAGCGTGGCGCTTTTTGCCTGCACTGAGTTTGATCGGTTCCGCAAGCGCAGTGGCGTCGATCATGGTTCCCGCATCGGTCAATGGTTCGTCGTTCAGGCGCGCCCCGTTCTCCGCGATCAGGCGCTTTGCTTCCTTGCCGGACTTTGCAAGGCCCGAGCGGGTGATGAGTTGTACCACTGATATACCGTCGCCCAGATCGGCTGGTGTCAGGGTCAGCGTGGGCAGATCATCTCCAGCGCCCCCTTTCTCGAAAACCTCGCGCGCAGTCGTCTCGGCGGCCGCTGCAGCCTCAGTCCCGTGCAGGAGCGCCGTAACCTCGTTGGCCAAAATGATCTTGGCGGCGTTGATCTCGGATCCTTCCAGCGCGCCCAGACGGTCGCATTCGTCCACCGGAAGTTCGGTATAGAGTTTCAGGAACCGGCCCACATCCGCATCCGTCGTGTTGCGCCAGAACTGCCAGAACTCGTACGGGCTGAGCATATCGCCGTTCAGCCAGATCGCCCCGCCTTGGCTCTTGCCCATCTTGCGGCCATCGGACGTTGTCAGCAGTGGTGTGGTCAGCCCGTAAATCTCGCGGTCCAGCACGCGGCGGGTCAGGTCGATCCCGTTGACGATATTGCCCCACTGGTCCGAGCCGCCCATCTGGAGCGTGCAGCCGTGGCGGCGGTTGAGCTCCAGAAAGTCGTAAGCCTGCAGGATCATATAGTTGAACTCGAGGAAGCTCAGCGATTGCTCACGGTCGAGGCGCGATTTGACGCTTTCAAAACTCAGCATCCGGTTGACCGAGAAATGCCGCCCGATATCACGCAGGAAATCGAGGTAGTTCAGCCCATCAAGCCACTCGGCATTGTTGAGCATGATCGCGCCTTCGGAATAGTCGAGATAGCGGTCAAACACGCGTTGCATGCCAGCGATATTGGCGTCGATCTGTTCCGGCCCCAACAGCGGGCGTTCGTCGGACCGGAAAGACGGGTCGCCGACCTTTGTGGTGCCACCGCCCATCAACGTGATCGCCTCGTTGCCGGTCTTCTGCCACCAGCGCAAAAGCATGATGTTCAGCAAATGCCCGACATGGAGCGACTGCGCGGTGGCGTCATACCCGATATACGCGGTCACCGAGCCCTTCAGCAGGTCTTCGTCAAGGCTCTGCAGGTCGGTGCAATCGGCCAGAAAGCCCCGCGCGATGATCGTGCGCAGAAACTCGGATTTGGGCTGGTAGGTCATCGCCGTCTCGGGTCATTGTGGGTTGTGCGAGGCTCTATATCGGGGAGTGCCATGAAGGGAAAGCGGCTTTGGGCGCTGGGAGCGATGTCGGGGACGTCGCTGGATGGTGTCGACGCAGCGATGGTGCTGACCGACGGGCGCGAGGTGTTTGAGACCGGTACGCAGGGGTATCGTGCCTACACAGATGCGGAGCGTGCGGTGCTGCGCGGTGCATTGGGCTGCTGGGACGGCGGGCAGGTTGGGGCCGCAGCTCCGATCGTCTTGGAGGCCCATGCAGCTTTATTGGGTAGTTTCGAGGGTGTCGACCTCGTCGGGTTCCATGGCCAGACGCTGGCACACGATCCCGGTGGGCGCGGCACTTTGCAGGTCGGAGATGGTGCGCGTCTGGCTGAACGGCTGGGTAAACCGGTTGTCTGGGATTTTCGCAGCGCTGACGTGGGTATGGGCGGACAGGGGGCACCCCTTGCGCCGTTTTATCACCATGCCATCGCGCGGCATGCGGGGCTGATCGCGCCGTGTGCTTTTGTGAACTTGGGCGGGGTCGGGAACCTGACATGGGTGGACCCCACGCGGGACGACCCGGCAGCAGATGGCACGCTTCTGGCATTTGACACAGGACCCGCAAATGCGCCGATAAACGACCTGCTCAAATCCCGGCGAGGGCTGGAATACGACCGCGATGGGCTCATCGCTGCAGATGGGCGCGTGGATCAGGACATCGTCAGCGCGTTTCTGGAGCGCCCCTGGTTCTTTAAAGTTCCCCCCAAGTCTCTGGACAGAAATGATTTTGAAGACCTTTTAGGTCAGGTTGGGAGCCTGAACGATACGGATGCTGTTGCTACCCTGACAGCGTGTTCGGCGGCCGCGGTTGCGGCGGGCTTGGCCATGTGTCCAGAACCTCCTGAACGGGTTTTCCTCTGCGGGGGCGGGCGGAGGAACCCCGTGCTTAGTGAAATGATAGCGCTCTATGCGAGCACCGAGGTCGAGGACGTGGATGTTCTTGGTTTCGATGGAGACATGCTGGAGGCGCAGGCCTTCGCCTATCTTGCAGTGCGGGTTTTGAACGGGTTGCCAACATCCGCGCCCGGGACCACAGGGGTACGAGCAGCTGTGGGCGGTGGTGTGGTCAGTGAGCCCTAGCGTGGGATGTCAAAATCAGGCGCGGCCAGTGTGAACCCCGCGAAATCGAAGCCGGGCGCGACGATGCAGGACACCAGCGTGTACGATCCTGTGGTTGCCGCGGCCTGCCAGTGATGTGCGGGCACAAGCAGCTGCGGCGCGCCCGTCCCCAGATCGCCGCTGAGGCAATGGTCCCTTGCCGGACCAGCTTCTGTTTGCGCAATGGATAGGGTGAGCGGCGCCCCGGCGTGCCAGAGCCAAATCTCGTCAGCATCCACTTTGTGCCAATGGGAGCTTTCCCCGGCCTTCAAAAGAAAGTGGATGGCCGTGGCCACTGGGCGCGTACCTGACTCTGCGGTGGCGCGATAGGTCTCACGGAACCATCCGCCTTCAGGATGGGCGGAAAGCCGCAGGTTTTTAATGATGTCTTCGGCTTCCATGGGTGCCTCATACGGCCGGTGGGGCAGGGCGCATCTCTCGCCCTTCGTGCCAGATTATATACAGCCCGGCAGCGATCGTTACCATGATCCCGGCGCTGGCAAGCGGGCCGGGCAAATCTGAGAAGATCAACCAACCAAACAAGGTCGCCACCGGAATTTCCAGATACTGCATAGGCGCGAGGGTGGCCGATGGGGCAAAACGCAAGGACCATGTCATTAACAAATGCGCCACGGTTCCCACGATGCCAATCAGACCAAGAAGGGCCCAGGTGTGTGCATCGAAGCCTGCAAGCGCTCTCCAGTCGCCAGTGGCGAATGTTGCAAGCAGCAACAGGGCGGTCGCGAGGAGTCCGCTAAAGGCCTGCAAGGGAACGGCATCGATCTCTTTTGCAAGCTTGCGGGTTGTTAGCATGAAAAACGCGAACGCCACCGCGACGCCAAGCGGCAACAACGCGGCTGCGCCCACGTCAACGAAACTCGGTTGAATAACCATCAGAGTACCTGCGAACCCAACAGCGCATGCTTTGATACGACGTGGGCCGACCTGCTCGGATAGAAAGACTTTGCCGAGCAGCAAGAGGATGAACGGCATCACGAACGCGATGGCGATGGCGTCGGCCAGAGGGAGAAATCGAAGCGATGTGAACATCAGGCCCACACCCGCGATATGGAGGCCGGTGCGCAGCACGATCAGCCGGAAGAGAGGCCTTGGCGGCAAGACCCGGACGTTCAGCGCCCGGCAGATTGGCGCAAGCAGGGCTGCCTGAACGCCAAATCGAATTGCGAGTAGAACCGACAGAGGCACAACCGGACCGAGCAGTTTGGCAATACTGTCGCCGAGCGGCGCCAGTATGCAGAAACCCAGCATCAGGGTTACACCGAGGAAGGGGCGGTCCGGTGTCATCACTGTCTCGCGTTTACCACATCGAACCGGCAACCTTCGCATGCGATTGCTTCCGAGCGCGCAGCCGTCAACGTGGCGAAGTCAAATCACTCGATTGCATCAATTGCCGAGACACACGCGTGGCAACAACCTCCAATTGCGCCGCCTGGTATGGGCGGTTCCTTGCTTCAGCGGCTCAGCGCAGGATGGATTTACCGGCGAAGAGCGCAGTCTCTCCCAACTCCTCTTCGATCCGGATGAGTTGGTTGTATTTCGCCAGACGGTCGGAGCGGGCAAGCGAGCCGGTTTTAATCTGGCCGCAATTGGTGGCGACAGCCAGGTCGGCAATGGTGGCGTCCTCGGTCTCCCCCGAGCGGTGCGACATCACGCAGGTCATTTTGTTGCGATGGGCGAGTTCAACGGCCGCCAGGGTCTCGGTGAGAGAGCCGATCTGGTTGACCTTCACCAACAGCGAGTTGCCGCAGCCTTTCTTGATCCCTTCGGCGAGGCGCTCGGGGTTGGTGACAAAGAGATCGTCACCCACCAACTGAACTTCAGTGCCGAGCGCGTCGGTCAGGAGTTTCCAGCCCTCCCAATCATCCTCGGAGCAGCCATCTTCGATCGAAATAATCGGATAGTCGTCCACGAGGCTCGCGAGATATTCGACATTTTCGGCAGAGGTCAGCGACTTGCCTTCGCCGGCCATCTCGTACTTGCCGTCCTTGTAATACTCGGTCGCGGCGCAATCGAGCGCGAGAAAGATATCCTCGCCGGGCTTGTAGCCAGCCTTCTCGATCGCTTTCAGAATAAAATCAAGCGCATCGCGGGTGGAATTAAGGTTCGGGGCGAACCCGCCCTCGTCACCGATCCCGGTGGAAAGGCCCGCTGCGGACAACTCTTTCTTCAGGGTGTGGAACACTTCACTGCCCATGCGCACAGCCTCGGCAATCGAGGGCGCGGAAACCGGCATGATCATGAATTCCTGAATGTCGATCGGGTTGTCGGCATGTTCGCCGCCATTGATGATGTTCATCATCGGAACGGGCAGGGTGCGCGCCGAGACACCGCCGACATATCTATAAAGCGGCAGACCCGTGGATTCAGCCGCAGCCTTCGCGATGGCGAGCGAAACCCCAAGGATAGCGTTTGCCCCGAGACGACCTTTGTTTGGCGTTCCGTCCAGCTCGATCATGGTGGTGTCGAGCGCGACCTGATCCGTCGCATCCGCGCCGACAATTGCTTCAGCGATTTCGCCGTTCACGAAAGCAACGGCGTTCCGCACGCCCTTGCCGCCGTAGCTTGTGGGGTCGCCATCGCGCAACTCTACCGCCTCGTAAGCACCGGTCGAGGCGCCAGAGGGAACAGCTGCACGGCCAGCCGTGCCATCTTCGAGCGTAACATCGACTTCCACGGTTGGGTTCCCGCGGCTGTCGAGAATTTCGCGGGCAAAGACATCGACGATAATGGACATGAGGCACGGTCCTTTCCAAAGCAGTTTGGCCGCTCCATAACAGGGGCGCGATCAGGTTTGAACCTCGAATTCGAGGGAGTGACAGGAGCAACGATGAACCTTCGGTGCGATTTGCGGTCAGATACGGTGACCCGGCCATGCGCGGGCATGCGCGCGGCAATGGCTTCGGCCGAGGTTGGTGACGATGTGTACGGCGAAGACCCGACTGTAACCCGCCTGGAAGACCGGTTGGCTGAGATGCTGGGCAAGGAGGCCGGGCTCTTCCTGCCATCGGGGTCGATGTCGAACCTTTGTGCTTTGATGTCGCTGGGACAGCGGGGGGATGCGGTGATCACCGGCAAGCCGTATCACGTCAACGCCTGGGAGGCGGGATCGGCGAGTGTGCTGGGCGCGATGATGCTGGTCGTTCTGGAGCCGGGCGCAGATGCAGGACTAGCGGGTGCAGATGTAGCTGCGGCGATTTTTGAAGACGATCCGCATTTTGCCCGGTCTCGCATATTGTCGATTGAGAACACTGTAAGTGGGCAGGCGGTTTCCTTAACGCGTATGGACGAGGCGATCGCCCCGGCGCGGCAGGCAGGGCTTGCCGTGCACTTGGACGGCGCACGGCTGTTTAATGCTGCGCTGGGATTGGGCGTGGACGCGTCAGAGCTCGCGGCGCGCGCGGATACGGTTTCAGTGTGCCTGTCGAAGGGTCTGGGCGCGCCTGTAGGGACCTGTTTGGTGGGCCCGCGCGAGGTTCTTTATCAGGCCCGCCGCGCCCGCAAACTGCTGGGCGGCGGCATGCGACAGGCCGGTGTGCTTGCTGCTGCCGCGCTCTGGGCGCTGGATCATGTATTGCCGGAGTTGCACGCGGATCATGCACGAGCTGAAGCACTTGCAGAAGGGCTTGGCAAGCTCGGGCTTGGCCAAGTACGGCAGGCGACCAACATGGTTCACCTCCACCCAGACCCGAGCCTTGGTGATGTGCATGCACTGCTGGCCGCACAGGGCGTGTTGATCGGAGCACCGCACCCCGAAAGCCGCATGGTCTTGCACCGCGATGTAGATGACACGGCGCTTGAGGCGGCGCTGTCATGTTTCGATCAGTTCAGTTCTGTATGATTTCGAGACAGGATGGGAGCCGCCCATGCGGAGTTTAGTTGTCGTTTTGGCGGAACGCGCGGGATCGGCATTTGCCGAGACCGGCCCGTCCTTCGACTGCGCGCACGCTGAAAGCAGCGCCGAGAAACTTGTTTGTGCTGATCCGGACCTCGCTCGGCTCGACAGACTGGTGGCTGAACGCTACAGCGCGGCGCTTGCGGCTGCTCGTGGCTTAGATGCTGGTGCCGTCGAGGCAGAGGCAAACCTTAAGGCCTATCAACGCGGATGGATCAAAGGGCGGGACGACTGCTGGAAAGCCCAAGATGAACATTCCTGTGTCGTTTTCCAGTACCAGTTCCGGGAGGCCGAGCTTGTCACGGCGTGGATGCTGGAGGCACCTCAGCAGACTGCGTTCTGGGCATGCGGCGGATCTGCGGCCAATGAGGTTGTGACGATGTTCTTCGATACCGAGGTGCCGAGTGTGCGCTTCGAGCGAGGAGACAGCGTCGATACCGGGATTCTTACAGAGACAGCGTCCGGTGCGCGCTACGAAGGCACCTTCGGACGAAGCATCTGGATTAAAGGGGAGGAGGCGCAATACCGCGACCCTGACCCGGATGGGACGCAATATCGCTGTGTACTGCGCGGGACCCGGTAGGCCTCAGAATTTGACACCGGTGCCTTGCAACACCCCATGCTCCATGGCGTAGCGGGTCAGACCCGCGGTCGAGGAGATGCCCAGTTTCCGCTTGATGTTCTTGCGGTGCGTCTCGACCGTGCGTACGGAGATGTCGAGCGTGCGCGCCACGTCCTTGTTGGACTGGCCGGAGGCAAGTTGCAGCAGGATCGTTTGTTCGCGTTGGGTTAGCGGCTCGCGGCCGTCGGTGGTGTTGGGCTCCAGCGAAGCCGAAGCCCCGGTGCACAGATACGTCTCGCCCTTCATCACCGCAGCAATGGCAGTGGAAATTTCTTCTGTTGGGACATCTTTGAGAATATAGCCGCGCGCGCCGTGGCTGAGCGCGGTGGAGATGTATTCCGGACTGTCATGCATCGACAGGATTACGATTTTCATCTTGGGCCGGCGTTCGAGCACCATCTCAGTGGCCGACAACCCGCCAATGTCGGGCATGTTGAGGTCCAGCAGTACGATATCCGGGTCAAAATCGTTCAGTTTCTCGATCAGCTCACGGCCAGAGGACAGGGTGCCCACGACCTGCAGGCTGTCATCGCTTTCGAGGATCGCTTCAATCCCTTCGGCGACCATCGGATGATCGTCCACAATCAGAACACGGGTGCGGGAAGTGGCTTGGGTCACGCGCTTTGCCTTTGGCCGTCTGCGGTAGGGTCAGGAGGCAAAATATGACTGAGCGGCACGGTCGCCTCAATCCGGGTTCCGTCCTCAGAGGACATAACGCGCAGTGTGCCGCCCAATTGCTCCATGCGCTCGGCCATGTTGCGCAGACCGAGCCCAGGCTCCGCAGCGCCCGCCGCCGCCATGCCCTGGCCGTTGTCCGAGATACGTAGAGTTCCGCCGCGTTTATGGCCAAAGAGCTCTAGTTTCACCTCGCTGGCATCCGCGTGCCGCTCAATGTTGGTCAGCGCTTCCTGTGCAATGCGGTAGAGCGCGATTTTTGCGTCCTGGTCCAGCCGGTTGCGGAATACCACCGTTTTCATGTCTGTCTTGATGCCGGTGCGTTTGCTGAACTCTTCGGTCAGGGACTGGATCGCCGGGCCGAGACCCAGATCATCCAGTTGACCCGGGCGCAGATCGCGCGAGATGCGCCGTACTTCGTGGATCGCCTCGTTCAACCCGTCAATGCCGCGATCGATATTGGCGCCCGCGCGCGCATCGCCCTTATCGACCCGGCGCCGTGCCAGTTCGAGCGCATAACGGATACCCACCAGAAGCTGACTTATGCTGTCGTGAAGCTCACGGGCAACGCGTCCGCGTTCTTCTTCTTGCGTATCAAACACGCGTTGCGTCAGCGCCTTTAGCTTTGCGTCCGAAACCCGGTGCTGGCGCATGTTCAGGGCCAGTCCGGTGGCAAAGACCGTCAGTAGCGCAATCACTGTCACACCGCCGATCCAGAAGAAAGTGCGATCAAGCCGCGCCTCGGTGGTGGCTCGCGCCGCCGCGACCGAAGCCAGCGCATCGTCGATAAAAATGCCCGTTCCTATGGCCCATTGCCAGTCCTGCAGCCCGATCACATAGGCAGCCAAACGTCCTGGTTCCCCGGTGGACGGGCGAGGCCATTCAAATTCGTGGTAGCCCGATCCTTCGCGCGCCCGTGCGATCAGCGTGTCTACAATAGGGGTCCCCGAAGGATCGCTCAGCCCAGCCCAGTTCCGTTGAATGAGGTCGGTCTGGCGTGGCGCGACAAGGTTCACGCCATCGTAGTCGAAAACAAAGAAATAGCCTTCGCGGCCGTAAATCATAGCGGCAAGGATTTGCTTCACCCGTGTTTTGGCCTCTTCATCGAAGGGACCTGCTCGGCCATAAATCGGATTGATCGCCGTACGAGCGATCGCAATGTAATTCCGAAGCTCCTCGCGTTTGGCCTCAAGCAGTTCTTCCTCGAGAACCCGAATCTCTTCCTCGGCCAGAATGCGGGCTTGGTTGGTCACCAACACCGCGATGCCGGCCATCGCAAAAACAAGAGGTATCGTCGCGATCAGGAACAATCGCAGGCTGTAGTCTATCCGAAAGAGCTCTCTGAGAGCTGTCAAATCCCGATCCCGTTGTCGTGCCTGACGCCGCGCCGCAGTGTCTCAAAGCTGAGACCTAGGGTCAATCTGGCCGTCCCGGCGTACTGCGATAAAAAACGCGATAAACGGAGCGATATCTCCGTAGTTCTAGGTATTTTCCTTCGGGCCGTCCTGTGCAAAATCCTGCGGGGTGGCAAGTAGGACGCCAAGCCCGGCAACGAAACACGGGCGGGTCCAACAGGGAGGAGACCACTCACATGAACAGACGTAAGTTCTTCAAAACAGCCGCCCTCGGCGGCGCTTCTGCAACCGCACTGGCCGCCCCGGCTCTGAGCCAGGGGCGCGAGAAGCTGACCATGGTTACAAGCTGGCCGCGCGGGCTCGCGGGTGTCTGGGACTCCGTGGAGCGCGTTGTGAATAATGTGGCCGATATGACCGACGGCACGCTGGAGATTGATGCAAAGGCCTCAGGTGAACTTGTGGGCGGTTTGCAGGTGTTCGATGCAGTGTCGGCCGGTCAGGCGGATATGTACCATGCGGCGGATTACTATTTCCTTGGGCAATCCAAGGCATTGGCGTTTTTCACCGCAGTTCCCTTTGGAATGACAGCGCCGGAGTTCATGACCTGGTACTACGCGCAGGACGGGATGAAGCTGCATCATGAGTTGGGAGAGATTTTTGGTCTCCGGTCTTTTGTGGCGGGGCAGACCGGTGCACAGGGCGGCGGTTGGTTTCGCAACGAAATCAAGTCCGCTGAGGACTTTCAGGGTCTCAAGTTCCGCATGCCAGGGTTGGGCGGAGAGGTGGTCGCAAAACTGGGCGCCTCGGTTCAGGTTCTGCCCGCATCTGAGATTTATCAGGCCCTGTCCACCGGCACGATTGATGGCACGGAGTGGATCGGGCCGTGGTCCGACGAGAAGCTTGGCCTGCAGGAAGTTGCCAAGCACTACTACCCCGCAGGGTTCCACGAACCCGGGGCGGCTTTGTCGGTATCGGTCAATCTGGACCGGTTCAACAGCCTCAGCCGCGCACATCAGCGCGCGATCGAAGTGGCGTCAGCGGACACGCACCAATACACCTACGCGCTCTTTATGGCCAACAATGGGCCGGCCCTGCAGCGTCTCGTCGCTGCCGGGGTGCAGACCCATGAGTTCTCGGACGACACATGGGATGCCTACGGCAAGGGCGCTGTTGAGGTATTGGGTGAGGCACGCACAGATGATCTCTTCTCTGCAATCCATGACTCCGTCCTTTCGTCAATGACAGCATCAGCAGGCTGGCTGTCGCTTACCGATGGACCGTATATCGCGCAGCGTACCCGGGTTCTGGACGCCCTCTGAGCCCGGACCGAAGGGCGTTCTTGTTACGCCCTTCGCCTCTATGACGCGGGATGTGGCGGATGCTTCTTGATGCGCTCCAATGGGGGCTGACCCAGATCTATCTGGCGTTTGCCGGCGCGGTGCACGTGCTGGTGAACGCGGGGACCTATTTCGACTTCTCTGACAAAGAGAACCTGATGCGCGTTATCTATTATGGCGCGTCGACGGAGTTGTTTTTCTTCGTCTTCACACTGTTCTGGGGCATCTGGTTTATAGGTATTTTTCGCCGTGAGGTCCTGTGGAGCGTGGTGCGCGGGTTGGAGGGCTTTGCCAACGGCCTGGGTCGCGTTGCGGCTTGGGCCGGGCTGATCATGGTGTTGCAGCAAATCATGGTCATCTTCCTGCAATCGATCTTTCGCCAAGGGGAGATCACGCTCGCGCTTTTTGGCATGGGGCTGACCGAGCCTGTCGGGTGGTGGAGCGACAGTCTGAAACTCTGGAATGCAGTCGTTGTCTGCCTGTGCTGTGCTTGGACGTTCGCACAGGGGGGGCATGTGCGCGTTGATCTTGTCTATGCCCGGGTCAGCCACCGCGCCAAGCGCGCGGTCGACATGGCCGGTGCGCTCGTCTTCATGATCCCGGCCTTGCTGCTGATGTGGTTCTACGCGTGGTTTTTCCTTTGGCGCCACCTGATCACGCCAAAGGTCAACGCCTCCGATCCGCTGGAACGGACGCTGATGAAAGCCCGAGCGGTTCGCTGGAATGTAGAAACCATCGGCTTCAGTCCAAACGGCTTTGACGCCTACATCCTATTCAAAATTCTACTGCTGGCCTTTTGCGCCACGATGCTTCTTCAAGCCGCCGCCGTGTTCTATCGGGCCTATCTGGAGTTCGTAGAGGGCGAGACCAGCGCCGGGCGCTTTGCTGATCCGGATGATCCGGGCGCCGGGCGCGAAGACCGCGCCGTAGACTTGCACTAGGGGCGGCGCGATGTGGTTCGGACTGGACGGGATCGAGATTGGCTTGCTGATCGTGTTCCTCACTCTGTTTTCGGCAATCATGTCCGGTTTCCCGGTGGCGTTCGCCATCGGAGGGGCAGGAATTCTGAGTTTCGGGATCATCTCCGCGCTCGATTCAGCCGGACTGCTGGTGCATCAGGCCATCGACACGAGTTCGGCGGAATACGCAGCGCTTGTGGCCGAGGGCGTGGCCCGTGACGCTATCAGCGTATTCCGGTATCCCGATTTGCCGCGCGTGGAAGAGGCCTTGTTTCCAAATGGATGGGAGCAGGCGCTCAACCGCAACCTGAGTTTCGTCGTAAACCGCATGGATGAGCGTGTGATCGCGGGCCAGAATATCGAAACGCTGCTCGCCGTGCTGATGTTCGTGATGATGGGCATCACGCTCGAACGGTCACGTATCGCCGATGACTTGCTGACGACAATGGCCCGGGTGTTTGGTCCGCTGCCCGGCGGTCTGGCGGTGTCCATCGTTGTGGTGGGCGCCTTTCTTGCGGCCTCAACGGGGATCGTGGGCGCGACAGTGGTGACCATGGGGCTGCTGGCGCTGCCGACCATGCTCAAGAACGGTTATGCACCAGAGCTTGCGACAGGTGTGATTGCAGCCAGTGGCACGCTAGGACAGATCATTCCGCCCTCGATTGTCATTGTTCTGCTGGGCACGCTCGCCGGTGATATGTACGCCACCGGGCAGGAGACCCGGGCGCAACTGGCAGGCTGTACCGACGCGCTGACCTTCCTTGGCGAGCCTGCGGTTTTGTCTGTCGGCACGCTGTTCCAGGCCGCGCTTTTGCCAGGCATCATGCTGGCGTTTTTGTACGCGGCCTACGCATTTGGTTTTGCCGTACTGAACCCTGCTAAGGCGCCGCCGGTCCAAATAGAAACGTCCAACTCAGAAGCGGTCACGCCCGGCGAAGCACTCCTCTGGTTTCTTGGACTTCCGGGCTTTCTGATCGTGTTGGTTCTGTCGCTGGGGCAAGCGGGTTTTATTGGCTCTCAGGATCTGACGGTGTCCGGTCTTATGCAGGAGGGGCAGGCGGCGGAGTTGCGCACAAACGTCTCGCCCCAGTGTCAGGCCTCGATGATTGCCCTCCATGGACAGGAAAAATGGGACCGCGCGGTGGCCCAAACCGAGGCGCAGACGGACACTGTCGGGAACGGCACCATGCGGGAACGTACGCCGGAAGAACTGGAGGCCGCACGCGCGGAAAAACTGGCGCAGGCGCCCCCGATTGGATCCGGGGTTGTGACGGTGTTTCTGTTGTTGGCGCTGATTTTGGTGGTCGCGCGTGGGGTCGCCCCGAGCCAGTCGGCTGCTCCGCTGATCGTGGGAGGCGTAGGGATCGTGCTTGCGATGGTTGCGGACTATGCCCTGATCACTCCGCTGTCCGGGCCGGGCTGGACCTTTGCAGTCCTTGCGATCCCGTTCGCACTGACGGTTTATGGCTGTCGTCATGCAGCCTTAAGGTTGGCCGGTAATGACCTTATCCGCGTGGTCTTTCCGCCTTTGATCCTGATCGTTGCCGTCCTCGGCTCCATTCTGGCGGGGGTTACGAACCCGACGCCGGCTGCCGCGCTGGGGGCAGGCGGGGCGATCATGCTCGCAGCGTATCGCAAGTTGCGGGAAGAGGAAGCGAACGCCAAACTCATCCTCGCCTCCGCCTTTGCGGTGGTGATCATGATTGTGATCGGTATGAATTTCGACCTGCGCACTGGACGGGAGGTAATCTCTGCCACCGATTGGATCGCAATCGGTGTCGCACAGTTGGCCTATCATCTCGCGATGCTCGGGCTTCTTTATGCTTGCTGGGTTCTGTGGCGGCGCAGTGTTTTGGCCCCGGTGGTGCGCGAAACGGCAAAGGTGACATCGATGGTGTTCACCATTCTGATCGGCAGCCAGATTCTGAACCTCGTCGTGATTTCCTTCGGTGGCGAACACTACATCCAGCAATTCCTGCGCGCCTTCGATAACGAAATCGTCGTGTTCCTGATCGTCATGGCTGTTTTGTTTGTTCTCGGCTTCGTGCTCGATTTTCTGGAGATCATCTATATCGTCATTCCCATCGTCGGGCCGGTGATATACGGGGGCACTCTGGATCCTGCTTGGGTGACCATCATGATCGCAGTGAACCTTCAGACGTCCTTTCTGACACCCCCGTTCGGTTTTGCGCTGTTCTATTTGCGAGGCGTTGCGCCACCAGAAGTGACCACCGGGCACATCTATCGGGGAGTGATCCCGTTTGTGGCGATTCAGGTCGCTGCGCTGGGACTTTTGTGGCTTGTGCCAGAGGTCGTGACGGTGGTTCCGGATTTGATGGCCAATTAAGGCTTCTGCAAAGACGCACAGCGGGCTGCACTAAATCTATCGTTGTAATTCTGTGTCCGCTGCTCTTATTTAGGGGAACGGGCGCGCGCCAGCGGTATGGCAGTGATGTCCGGTTTCAGGTTTACCTGCAAACAGCTCCGATCCGCGGCGAGACCGCAGGCAGGCAGAGTTTGCAGAGTTTCATGGGTCTGGCGAGTTTTTCCCCTGAAAAGGGTGCTCCGACCAACCCAATTCATCCCGCGGCAGAGGCTCGCGGACAACACACAGGCACCGAAATTACAGGTGTCGGAGAAATGCGATGCGGCGCGACGAGGCAGGAAGAGCTTTAGGAGCAGGGGCTTCCCCCGCTGGCTACTCTGCCTGCGCGAGCGACATTGCCCAAGCTAACACGACCCCTCTTTCGCCCAGTGGCCTTGCGCCTCCGGGGCATCTGCGGTCGTGCAGAAAGACAATATGGCTAAGAAGATGCTTATCGACGCCACCCACGCGGAGGAAACCCGCGTCGTGGTGGTGGATGGAACCAAGGTTGAGGAGTTCGACTTTGAGTCCGTATCCAAACGGCAGATCGCCGGAAATATCTACCTCGCAAAAGTAACCCGCGTCGAACCCTCGCTTCAGGCGGCCTTCGTAGACTATGGCGGCAACCGCCATGGGTTTCTCGCTTTCTCGGAAATCCACCCAGACTACTACCAGATCCCTGTGGCGGACAGAGAGGCATTGCTGGCTGAGGAAATGGCCTATGCCGAAGCGGAGGCCGAAGAAGACGAACCTAAGCCCAAGAAGAAGCGCTCTCGCCGTCGCAAGAAGGCGGACACGCCGAAGCCAGAGGCCGCGGATGCCGAGGCTGCAGGGACCGAAGCAGAAAACGATGAAGCCGTTGCCAATGACGACGCCGGCTCCGAGAAAACCGCAGAAATCGCCGAGGCATCGGCTGAAAACAAGCGCGACGATGACGGCTCTCAGCAGGACGAAGGCGCAGACGCGCCGGATGAGGCTGAGTCGGCGACTGTCGGGGACGACGCGGATACTATTGAAAATGGTGCTGGCGAAGAAGGCGCTGCGGACGATGATGGCTCCGTTGAAGATGACGGTAAAGACCCGACTACAATGGCTCATGCGATCGAGGGCGACGACCCGACGGTGACGTCTGACAAGGTTGCGGACGAAGCGGATGAAGCGTCGGAAGCGGAAGGGTCGTCTGAGACAGAAAGCGCCACCGAAGCGGCAGCTGAGCAAGCTCCCAGCGAGGATCAAAAAGCGATTCCGGGAATGGACGTCGTTGATTCAGGGACGGCAGAGGACGATGGTCCGCTGGCTGTGATCGGTGAGGCTGAAACCGACGCAGAGTCGGAGCAAGCGCCTTTGGCTGAAGACGCCGAAGCTCCTGCCGAAAAGCCCAAGCGTCGGCGCGCGCGCCGCAGGAAGAAGGACACTGACGTACCTTCTGAAGAAACTGTCGAGGCAGACAGCGCTGCGGCGGTGGAGGACGGTGAAATCGAAGACGTGGCCGATGCCGACGTCGCGGACGAAATCGTCCGTCCGCGCAAGCCTGCGCGCCGCTACAAGATCCAGGAAGTGATCAAGGTACGCCAGATTTTGCTGGTACAGGTCGTAAAGGAAGAGCGCGGCAACAAGGGCGCTGCTTTGACGACCTATCTGAGCCTTGCCGGGCGCTATTGTGTGCTGATGCCCAATACTGCGCGCGGCGGTGGGATTTCGCGCAAGATCACAAACGCAGCTGACCGGAAGAAGCTTAAGGATATTGCGGGAGAAATCGACGTGCCGAAAGGTGCGGGTCTGATAATCCGTACGGCAGGTGCCAAGCGTACCAAGACGGAGATCAAACGCGATTACGAGTACTTGAAGAGGCTGTGGGAACAGATTCGCGATCTGACACTGAAGTCTTCGGCTCCTGCGCAAATCTACGAAGAGGGCAACCTGATAAAGCGGTCGATCCGAGACCTCTACTCGCGTGACATCGATGAAGTGCAGGTCGAGGGCGAGGAGGGGTATCGCCTCGCCAAGGACTTCATGAAGATGCTGATGCCGTCTCATGCCAAGAACGTAAAGCTCTATAATGATCCGTTGCCGCTCTTTGCGCGCTATCAGGTTGAAAGCTACCTCGCCGGGATGTTCAATCCGACGGTACAGCTCAAGTCGGGAGGATACCTGGTGATCGGCGTCACCGAAGCGTTGGTGGCAATCGATGTGAACTCTGGCCGGGCTACAAAAGAAGGCTCAATCGAGGAAACAGCTTTGAAGACCAACCTGGAGGCCGCCGAGGAGGTTGCGCGCCAGGTCCGTCTGCGCGATCTCGCCGGCCTGATCGTAATCGATTTCATCGACATGGAAGAACGGCGCAATAACAACGCGGTCGAAAAGCGCCTTAAAGACAAATTGAAGACCGACCGTGCGCGCATTCAGGTCGGTCGCATCTCAGGTTTCGGGCTCCTGGAGATGTCCCGTCAGCGTCTGCGTCCGGGCATGCTGGAGATCACCACGCAGCCGTGTCACCACTGCCACGGCACCGGCCTGATCCGGTCTGATAATTCGCTGGCGCTGTCGATCATTCGCGCGCTTGAGGAGGAGGGCATGCGCCGGCGTGCCAAAGAGGTTCTCGTGCGCGCTCCGGTAAACGTCGTCAATTACCTGTTCAACGAGAAGCGAGAGCATATCGCGATGCTTGAGGCGCGCCATGGCTTGTCGGTCCGCCTTGAAGCTGACAGCGAATTGACCGGCGCCGATTTCAACATCGAACGGTTTAAGACCGCGACACGCGTCGTGGCAGAAGCCGCACCTGTTGTTTCGGGTGATCTGGCGGTCATGGAAGACGCCGAAATTGTCGAGGAAGCAGAGGTGGCAGACGCCGTCACCGGCGACGAAGACGAAGAGAAGCCGAAAAAGCGGCGCCGTCGCCGTCGCCGTAGGCGGGGTGGCGGAAACGGCGATGCGGTGTCTGAAGAGAACCTCTCAGCGGAAAGCGATGACGGAAGCATAGAGAGCGAGCCGAGTGACGAAGGCTCCGAGGCAGAGGCCTCCACCCCGGAGGCGGCCCCTGAGCAGGCAGATGCGGACGCTGAGAAGCCCAAGAAACGCCGTCGTCGCCGGCGTAAGAAGTCGGATGAGGCCGAGGCCGTCGTAGAAGAGGCGCCAGCAGAAGACGCTGCGGCGGAACCGGAAGTGGCACCTGAAGCAGAGGTCGAGGCCGAAGCCCCGGCGGACGGAACCGTGGAGGAGCCCGAGGCCGAAGCGGAACCTGAGGCTGAAACCGCGCCTGAGCCCGTCATTGCCGCCGAGTTGGCTTCGGAGGCTGAGGTTGTCAGTGCTCCTGACCCTGAGCCTGAGGTGGTTGAGGCCGAGCCAGAGGCGGAGAAGAAGCCAAAACGGCGTGGCTGGTGGTCTGTGGCCCGCTAAGCGGCAAACATTCGAAAGCTGGCAGAAGGCGGGGAGTGTCCCCGCCTTTATGCTTTCCGGATCACGTAAAGCTGCGCTGCATCTTTTGTGTCGGACTGAGACAGAAGCTCGTGCCCCGACTCCACGCAAAAATGCGGCACATCCACAATCGCGGCCGGATCATCGGCCACCAGATGCAACTCGTCGCCCACAGCAAGCGTCTTCAACCGCTTGCGGGCTTTCAAAACAGGCAGCGGGCACAGCAGGCCACGCGCATCTAGCTCGTGTTTTTCACTCATGCCCCGTTTCTAACGCGGCTTTCGGCGGGCACAAGCTTCTCAAGCAGAAGCCGTCGCATTAGGTTATCAGCAAGACAAATAGCCGAGACAGGGCGGGTGACGGGCAAGACGGATCAATCGAGTGTGCGTCGACGGTATGTATTCTACCTGCCGGGCTATGATCCGTTTCCGACACGGCGTTACCGCGAGATGTACCGCCGTGAGGGCGCGCGACAGGCCAAAATCTCTGATTACACGCTGCATGTGAAAGGGCAGGCGGGCGCGCCGGTCTGGGAGGTGTCCGCCGAGATTGAAGGCTTTTCAAGCTCAGCGCATGTCGAGGTTTTGGAATGGGCAGATCTCGTGCGTGCCTCGATGCGTGGTGGAGTGGTCGCAGTTTATGCCGCGCTTTTTCGGACAGCCTGGGTTTATGTCAGTACCGGCGTCCTGTTCCGTTTGTTCGGTTTGCGCAAAGGGCCAGTTCTGGCCGCACTCTACCCGGTTCTGGCGTTGTTGGTGCAGCTCGGGATTGCAATGTTGATCGGCGTGCTGGTCTGGCGCGGTGTCGGCGCATTTTTTGGGCTTCTCGTCGGTGTGGGATCCGTTTGGATGACCCTCGTGTTTTTTCGGCGGCTCGACCGGTTTTTTCTGACCGACTATCTTATGCAGGACTACGCCTACGCGTCCTGCCTCAAAGGCGCATACCCGCCGGAGCTTGAAGCCCGGCTGGATGCCTTTGCTGATCGGGTCGCAGCCGTCGACGGGGACGAGGTTCTCATCGTGGGACATTCTTCCGGAGCGTATTTGGCGGTTTCGGTCATGGCGCGTTTGGCGCAGTCCGGGCGGCTCACGCCGCGGATGGCGCTGCTCACATTGGGGCAGGTTATTCCTATGATTTCGCTCCTGCCAGAAGCGGCGCGCTTGCGGGACGATCTGAAACTGATGGGAGCGCAGGATCAGGTCTTCTGGCTTGACGTGACTGCGCCCGGCGATGGGTGCGCTTTTGCGCTTTGTCATCCGGTCGGGGTCAGCGGGGTTGCGGGGCCTGACACACACTGGCCGCGTGTGATCTCGGCGCGGTTCTCCGAGACCCTGAAGCCTGAGACATGGCGCGCCTTGCGCTGGCGGTTTTTCCGGCTGCATTTCCAGTATATGCACGCGTTCGACCAACCCGGCGACTATGACTACTTTCAGATCACGGCAGGGGGAAGGAGCTTGGCGGATCGGTACGCCAAGCGCGCGCCATCGCCTAGCGTTAAGGGGGCACCGTGAGCGATTGGCGCACCCCCAAACCGCCGTCTCGCCCGGACAAAGTTCCGTTCTGGGAATACCTGCGTCTGTTCAGGTCCGATATCCTGTCGGCCCAACCGGCCAAGCTCTACCGGGCGTGGATGGCAGAGTACCGCACACCGTTTTTCCGATCTTATCTGGTAAATGATCCGCGCTTGATCCGGGAGGTTTTGCAAGACGCACCGCAAGACTTCCCGAAGTCCGACAGGGTAGGAGAGGGATTGCGCCCGCTTCTGGGGGAAAGCGTCTTTGTTACAAACGGGCCCATCTGGGAGCGCCAACGGCGGATCATCGATCCAGCCTTCGAGGGGGGGCGTCTGCACGACAGTTTTCCCGCCATGCAGCAAGCGGCCGCGCAGGCCGTCTTGCGGCTTTCGGCCTGTGCGGCGGCCGATGCCGTGGAAATCGAGGAACAGGCGAGCCACGCTGCTGCCGACGTGATTTTTCGTACGTTGTTCTCGATCCCGATCGAAGACGAGGTTGCAACGGAGGTGTTCCGCGCTTTTCAGGCTTATCAGCGTAGCCAGCCGATCCTGAACCTTGCAGCCTTCGTGCCCCTGCCGCGATGGGTTCCGCGGCCGCACCGCCGCGCCACAACACAGGCCGCCGGGCAAATTCGCGCGCTATTGCAACGATTGTGCGAGGCGCGCGCAGCAGAGATTGCCGCCGGAACCGCGCCCGACGATCTGGCGACCAAAATCATGACCACGCGAGACCCTGAGACCGGAGAGAAATTCAGCCCCAGCGAGATGGTCGATCAGGTGGCGATCTTTTTTCTGGCCGGGCACGAAACATCTGCCAGCGCGTTGGGATGGGCACTCTGGTTGCTCGCTGCGCATCCGGACATCCAGGACCGGGTGGCTGCAGAGGTCGCGCAGGTCGATCCGCTGACGATGTCCTTTGCGGAACTGTCGAAGCTGCCGCTGACCCGAAATGTGTTCCGCGAGGCGCTGCGGCTTTATCCGCCCGTGCCGATGATGGTGCGGCAAACCGCACGCTCCCGGATTTGGCGCGGCCGCCGCATTCCGAAGGCTGCACAGGTGGTGTTGAGCCCCTGGCATCTGCACCGCCACGAGCGTTTCTGGGACAGCCCCGATAGCTTCGATCCGGACCGCTGGTCCGATCCGGAAACGCGCGAAAGCCAGCGCACCGCTTACCTGCCGTTTTCAGCCGGCCCGCGTGTTTGCGTCGGCGCAGGCTTCGCTATGGCCGAAGGCGTTTTATTGCTCGCCGCCTTGATCTGCAATTTCCGGTTTTGGCCGCTGGAAGGCCAGTCACCGATCCCGCAGGCGCACCTGACGGTACGGGCGGCGCGGGGCATCTGGCTAAAGATCAATAATCGCAGCTTTGACACTCCGAACTGAATAGTTCGTTTGACAAATGCAAGCGCTTACGGAAAACCTGCCCGACAGGGAGGAATACATGCTTCGGACAATGTTTGATCTGCGCAGTCTGTGCTGGCTGGCGTTCTTCGCCGTGATCCTCCTTGCCTGGGCCGTACTGTTCGATATGGCACGTATGTCCGGACTGGATTGGCTTGGCCGCCCGGTGGGCATGAACATGATGCCCATGACCTCGTTCGGGGCGCTTGCACCGATGTGGGCAATCATGATGGCCGCAATGATGTTGCCGACGCTTGTGCCGGCACTGGGCACCTATGAGGCGTTAATCAAATCTGCTGATGGCACTCGCGCAGGCTGGATCGGTGTGGTGCTTGGGTATTTCGCTGTTTGGATCGGGATGGCGCTTGTTTTCGCAGCGGTGCAGGCCGTACTCATTTCGCGGGACACGCTGAATACGCTCGGGGCCGCGACGTCCGTCTGGCTTTCCGGAGGGCTGCTCGTCGTGGTCGGACTGTATCAGTTCACCCGCTGGAAAGAGATTTGTCACGGCGTCTGCCACACTCCGATGCAATACTATCTCGGCCACTGGCGCACGGGCTTTGCCGGTGGCGTGCGCATGGGGGCTGGCCTCGGGTCCTACTGCGCGGGCTGCTGTTGGGGGATCATGGCGTTGGGGTTTGTCGGCGGAACGATGAGCCTGCTTTGGATGGGGCTCGCAACGCTGTTCATGGTGCTGGAAAAGCTGCCGCAAATGGCGCATGTCGTGTCCCGGCCCGCCGGGGTCGCGCTTGTGGTCGCCGGGCTCGGCGTCATCAGCTATGGCGCAGCAGGACTGTAGGGAGAAGAGCATGGCAGATCAGAAATCTTCGGAGCACAAAAAGTCCGATCGCCTGCAGGTGATGGAGCGGATCGACGCGCGGATGAACCCGCGCCGGCGCCGCATGGAACCCACCACGTGGGAGATCAAGGGCGAGTTGTTCCTGAACTGTACATGTGAGGTCTGGTGCCCGTGTGTCATCTCTCTTGGAAAACACCCACCGACCGAAGGCTACTGCAAGGCCTGGATGGCGATCCGTATCGATGAAGGAAATTTCGAGGGAGAAGATCTCTCAGGGCTGAATGTTGCTTTACTCGTCGATATTCCTGGCAAGATGGCGGAAGGTGGCTGGCGGGTAGCGGCTTATGTCGACGAAAGAGCCACTCAGAAGGCGTATAACGGCCTTCTGAAAATCCTCTCCGGTGGTGCGGGTGGTTCAACAGGTCTTCTGACTATGCTCGTGTCGGACATTATCGGTGCGGAGCGTGCGCCGGTCGAAATTGGTACGCACGGGTCACGCCGGACCATCAAAGTTGGGCGAAAAATCGAAGGCGAGATTGAGATGCTCGGTGGGTTAGACCCGGAGAACCCGGTCATGATAACCAATTCGAGTTATTGGATGGGGTCGACAATTATTCCTGCGGTTGGACTTCGCAGTAAACTGCGTGACTATGGCCGTGTCTGGGACCTGAGTGGAAAATCCGCCGATATCTGCCCAATTCACTGGTCGGGGCCGGGTCGGCCGAAACGCAAATGATCACGCCGGGCTTCTGCCACATGATGGCGCGTTACAACGCGTGGCAGAACGAGAACCTGATCGCGGCAGCGGCGGGTCTGGCTCCGGCTGATTTGACGAAGTTTCGTGGCGCGCATTTCGGCTCCATCATTGCGACGTTCAACCATCTTCTCTGGGCCGATACCATCTGGATGAGCCGTCTGGCGGACTGGGACAAACCCTCCGGCGGGATCAAGGACAGCGTCAGTTTTACCCCCAACTGGATCGTTTATCTGCGCGCGCGTCGCGAGGCGGACCGGCAGATCACCGATTGGGCGGGGCGTCTGGATCCAGAAGAGTTGGAAGGGCCGCTGTCTTGGCACTCGGGCGCGCTGGGACGCGAAGTCGAAAAGCCTTTCGCGCTATGTGTGGCGCACATGTTCAACCATCAGACCCACCATCGCGGTCAGATCCACGCGATGCTGACGTCCGCCGGAGCCAAACCCGGCGATACGGACCTTTTTGCCATGCCGGAGGGTTTGTAATGCAGATCTCCCTGTCGCGCCGCTTGCGCCGCACGCCCTTCTCCGCGGCCGTCGAAGCTGCGGGCGTGAAGGGGTACACTGTATATAACCGGATGCTCTTGCCGACAGTGTTTGACAGCGTCGAGGCGGATTACAGGCATCTTAAGACCCATGTGCAGCTTTGGGATGTCGCGGTGGAGCGGCAGATCGAATTGCGTGGTCCCGATGCCGGGCGGCTTCTACAAATCCTGACCCCGCGCGATCTGCGCGGCATGCTCCCGGGCCAGTGTTACTACATCCCCGTTGTCGATGAGACCGGGGGCATGCTGAACGATCCAGTGGCCCTGAAGCTTTCAGATGAACGGTATTGGATCTCTATTGCCGATAGCGATCTGCTGCTTTGGGTTAAAGCGCTTGGTCTCGCGCGCCAGCTTGAGGTGCTGGTGGATGAGCCCGATGTCTCGCCGCTCGCGGTGCAGGGGCCTAAGGCCGACGAGCTCATGGCCCGTGTGTTTGGGCCAGAGGTGATGGCTTTGCGCTTCTTCCGCTTCGGGTTTTTTCAGTTCGAAGGGCGGGATCTTGTTGTCGCAAGGTCTGGCTACTCGCGGCAGGGAGGCTTCGAAATTTATGTGGAGGGGGCTGACCTTGGCATGCCGCTGTGGGAGGCGCTGACCCGTGCTGGCGAAGATCTGAATGTTCGTGCGGGGTGTCCAAATCTGATTGAGCGGATCGAAGGCGGTTTGCTGAGCTACGGCAACGATATGACTCGTGCAAACACGCCCTTCGAATGCGGCTTGGGTCGGTTCTGCAATGTTGAAACGGCCATTGGCTGTCTGGGGCGGGATGCGCTGATGCGAGTATCGATGGATGGCCCGATCCGGCAGATCCGTGCGCTTGAAATTGCAGGCGATCCGTTACCGTCCTGCGACCGGGCCTGGCCGCTCTGGGCGGGCAATGTGCAGGTGGGTCAAGTGACTTCGGCCGCATGGTCGCCGGACTACGCAGGCAATGTAGCCATTGGCATGGTGCGCATGACGCATTGGGATCCAGGCACAGAGCTTGTGGTCGAAACACAGCAAGGCACCCGCAACGCGCTAGTGCGCGGGGGGTTCTGGAAATCAACGACATAACGCGGGGAGCGAGGACAATGAAAGCACTGGTGGTGCGCAAAGAAGGCGACGAGAAACCTGTCGCTTCAGTGGAAGACATTACCGAGGACATGCTGCCCGAGGGTGATGTGACTGTCGCGGTGGAGTACTCCACCGTCAACTACAAGGATGGCTTGTGCATCGGGCCGGGTGGAGGACTTGTGCGAAGCTATCCGCATGTGCCCGGGATCGACTTTTCCGGAACGGTGGAGTCATCGGACGATCCGCGCTACGCGCCCGGGGACAAGGTGGTTTTGACGGGCTGGCGCGTCGGCGAGGTTCACTGGGGCGGTTATGCCCAAAAGGCGCGGGTGAAAGCTGATTGGTTGGTGCCGCTGCCCGACGGCTTGAGCACACGACAGGCGATGGCGGTCGGCACCGCCGGTTTCACGTCCATGCTGGCTGTGATGGCGCTGGAAGATCACGGGCTGAAACCCGGGCAGGGGCCTGTACTGGTCACGGGGGCTGCAGGGGGTGTCGGCTCGGTTGCGGTGGCGATCCTTGCTGCGAAAGGGTACGAGGTCGCCGGAGTGACCGGACGGCCGGAGACAGCCGACTACCTAAAATCGCTTGGTGCGACCCAGATTGTTCCGCGCGAAGAGATCAACGAGACCACGAAACGTCCGTTGGAGAAAGAAACATGGGCCGGGTGCGTCGATGCCGTGGGCGGTCCTATGCTGGCGCGTGTCCTCGGTCAAATGCAGTATGGAGCGTCCGTGTCTGCAGTCGGACTGGCCGGCGGCGCAGCTCTCCCCGCAACGGTCATCCCCTTCTTGCTGCGCGGCGTGAACCTTCTTGGCATCGACTCCGTTATGCGTCCTTATGAAGATCGTATCCGGGCCTGGGGTGAGATCGCGGCGCACCTGCCGATGGACACTCTCGAGGCGATGATACAACCCGCAACGCTTGCGGATCTGCCGCAACTGGGCGCCGATATCTTGAAAGGTCAGATCAAGGGCCGCGTCGTAGTGGATGTGAACGCCTGAGAAGCGCTTACATCGTGGCCCGTGGTGGCGGAGCTATCAAAAGGTCACTCGGTGGGTCCCTGACCAGATCGGCGGTGAAACTGCCAAGCAGCGTGTCAATCGCGCCCTTCTTGGTATGCGCCCCAAGGCAGATCAACTGTGCTGGTCTGTCTTGCAACGAAACCGACAGCGCAAGATGCAGCGACCCCGTAGGAAGATCAGTTGGCAAGTCAGGAGCAAATTTCTCAGCCCGGGTTCTAGCGTCCTCTATGAACGGAGTTGGATCCACCATATGCGAAATATCACCAACAGCTCCTGGCGCGGCAACTGCGCTCTGATAGGGGACCTGAACGACGTGCATCAGCCTGATATCCGCGTCCGGGGCCAATTTGCGCGCCGCCGCGATACTTGCCGCGCAGGCATCCGAGAAATCCACTGACGCAAGGACGTTTGTGTAGTCCTGTACGGAGGGCTCGACAGCCAGAAGGGCCGGACAGGTGAGCTTTCGGAGGATCTTCTCCACTGTTGTCTGACGGAGGCTGTCCAGAAACTTACGCTTATGGTGCTGGCCCATAACGACAAGATCAGCCGCAACGCGAATGGCGCAATGCGCGATCTCTTCGGCCGGATCGCCAACGGCTACGACAACTTCAGTCTCCAGCCCGTCTGCGCCCGGTTGAGCGCTGAGCTGATCCTCCACCAAGCCTTCTCGCAAGAGTAACGCCGGATTCTCCTCGGTGTCCTCCATTACCGAAACCACTGTCAGTTTCGCACCAAGCGCCACGGCCAGCCGAACAGCGCGGGATAACGCGCGGTCGCTATCCGCGTGGGTGTCGGTTGCAATCAGAATCGAACGCATGGGATTCTCCTGTATTTCGAGTACAGGTTATCACGCGTGATCGGCGGAAGGCTTGATCCGCGTCAAGTTACGCCTCTTGGCTTTCCGCTGTTCAAAGGCTAGGTCGCAGGAAACCAAGGGGAGTAGGTTCATGGATCTGGGGATCAGAGGGAAGACGGCAATTGTCTGCGCCGGCTCGAAAGGTCTTGGTCGCGGCTGCGCCGAGGCGCTGGCTGCCGCAGGCGTCAATCTGGTGCTGAATGCCCGTGGTGCAGAGGCGCTGGAAACCACAGCGGAGGATATCCGTAACGCCCATGGCGTCGACGTTACTGCGGTCGCGGCCGATATCACGACCGAGGACGGGCGGGCCGCCGTGCTGAGCGCTGCAAACGAGGTTGATATCCTGGTGAACAATGCCGGTGGCCCCCCGCCGGGCTTCTGGCCGGATTGGGACCGGGAAGACTTCATCGCGGCGCTCGATGCCAACATGCTGGCGCCGATTGCCATGATGAAGGCCACATTGCCCGGAATGATCGACCGAAAATTCGGGCGCGTTGTGAACATCACCTCTTACTCCGTGCGTGCACCGATCCCGCAGCTTGGGCTGTCAAACGCGGCGCGGGCCGGACTCACGGGCTACGTTGCGGGCACCGCGCGGCAAGTCGCGGAGCATAACGTCGTTATCAACAACCTGCTTCCGGGCATTCACGCAACTGACAGGGCCGATGCTCTGGATCAGGCGGTCGTTGCCCGTGAAGGCGTGACCTTCGAAGAAGCTAGGGCTGCGCGCGCGGCGTCGATCCCCGCCAAGCGCTATGGCACGTCTGAGGAGTTTGGGCAGACCTGCGCGTTCTTCTGTTCGCAGTATGCCGGGTTCATCGTCGGCCAGAATCTGATCCTCGACGGTGGATCGGCCAATCTGACCGTCTGACAGCCCTGATTTGTTGCAAGCTCTCACATTCGCGTCGGTGGCGTGGATGTGAGTGGAGGGCGTTTTGAGCCGCTGCTAGCTCAGTCGGGCAAGTTTGACGACAGGGAAACATGACATGATGACGTTCTACATCGCGGTCGCCTTCATACTGGTGGCTGCGGCCTCGGTTGCGGTGGCCCCACGCCGTGCAACGGTCGACGGGTTCTTCGGCGGGCAAGGGGTTTCAGGGTCTGCTCCGGGCCTCTGGACGCTGGTCCTCAGCCAAGTGACCACCTGGATCTTCGCCCGTTCGCTGATGAATGCCGCGATCCTTGGGTATTTCTATGGAATGCCGGGCACACTGGCTTATGCCGCCTACTACGGATCTTTCCTGACCGGTGGCTACATCGTGGCGCGTATCCGCGCGCAAGGCGGTGGGTCTGTTCAGGACTGGCTGGGCGCACGGTTCGGGGCAACAGGCACAGGCACTTATAACGTCGTGATTGCGCTGCGCCTTCTGTCAGAGGTGTTTGCGAACCTGTTGGTTGTTGGGCTGATTTTTGATGCTCTGCTACCCGAGGCGGGCGCGGGCACCATCGCCATTCTGGCGGTCGCCGTTCTGGGGCTGGCCTACTCCGCATGGGGCGGGCTTTCGGCTGCGCTGCGCACAGATGTCGTGCAAATGCTGCTCTTCCTTGTAGTCTTTGGCATCGCTTTTGCGGCCCTCATCAACTCGCCCGATTTCGACCTCGGGGCGGTTCTGACCGCAGAAGGATCGTCCGGGGCGCGGCAGGGGTGGATTCTGCTGGCGGTCGCAGCTTTGCAGGTCTTTTCTTACCCTGCGCATGACCCGGTCATGATGGATCGTGGATTTATCGCGGATCGTAAACGTACAACGTGGTCGTTCATCCACGCCTTCTGGATTTCCAGCCTTTGCATCATTGGCTTCGGGATGTTTGGTATTCAGGCGAGCCTCGTTGGCGCGGAATACGAAGGGCAACTGCTGGGCACATGGGCCACGATGTTCCCCGGCTGGGTCTGGGCACTGCTGATGCTGTCTCTGCTGATCTCGGCGCTTTCCACGCTGGACTCGGCTCTGGCGTCTTCCGCCCGAGTGACAGTCGAGGAACTGCGCGTTTTGCCACGTACATTGACTGGAGGGCGCATTGCCATGGTCGGCTTCATGCTGGCGGGCACCGCACTGACTCTCTGGGGAAACTCCACGCTTTTCGATGCCGTGGCGGTCTCCGGTACCGCGTCCATGTTCCTGACACCTGTTTTGGTAGCTGGACTGGTCTTCAACCGCGACATCCCGCTCTGGTCTTATCTGGTGTCTTTCGCAGCTGCGATTGGCGGGGCAATGGCGTATTTTTTCCGCGACAGCGCTGCGCTGAGTGGCCTGCTGCCAGAGGCGCACAAGTATGACCAGTTGCTCTGGATCTGCGTCGCCGTGCTCGTGATTGGCTTCTGTGCGGTTGCGCTTGGCCTGCGCCAGGCTCGGGTTGCACCGGCGGAATAGGGCTGGTAGGCCTCAATCCTGATAAAATAATTCGGGATTGAGGCTTCCAACTTGCTGCAACCGCCCCCGCCTCGGCTGGACGTACGCAATCTGGTGCGCACCTTTCAAGGCAAACGCGTCGTCGACGATGTCAGTCTGCAGGTGAAACCGGGCGAGGTGACCTGCCTGCTTGGTCCGTCAGGGTGTGGAAAATCCACGACACTGCGGATTATTGCGGGCGTGGACCAGCAAGACAGCGGCATACTGTTTGTGGATGGCGAACCTGTTTCAGGTGACGGCACGCATATGCCCCCTGAAAACCGTTCGATCGGTCTTATGTTTCAGGATTTCGCGCTCTTTCCCCATCTGAGCGTCGAGGACAATGTCAGCTTCGGATTGCATGGACCTAAGTCCAAGAAGCGCGCGCGCGCCGGGGAATTGCTGGAGCGTGTGGGACTTGCAGGCTTTGCCAAGAAGTTTCCCCATGAGCTGTCCGGCGGCGAACAGCAACGGGTGGCGCTGGCCCGCGCGTTGGCGCCACGCCCGCGCGTCATGCTGATGGACGAGCCGTTTTCCGGCCTCGACAACCGGCTGCGCGACGGAATCCGCGACGATACGCTGGAAGTCCTGAAGGAAGAGGGCACGGCGGTCCTGCTGGTCACGCATGAACCGGACGAAGCGATGCGCATGGCGGACAGCATTGCGTTGATGCGCAGTGGAAAGATCGTCCAGCAAGGGGCTCCGTACAACATTTACAATGCGCCCGTTGATAAGTCGGCAGCCGCTTTTTTTAGTGATGTCAATGAGATCAGGGGGGAAGTTCAGGGTGCGCTAACGCAAACTCCGTTCGGTGATTTTCTGGCACCCGGGGTTCCAGACGGCGGTGTGGTCGACATCATTATCCGCCCCCAGCACCTGAGAATCGATTTTGACCGGGCCGGGGAAGGTCCGCGCCCAACGCCGCAGGACGGGACACCTGCACGTGGCACGGTACAACGGGCGCGGTATATGGGGCGCGAGAGCCTTGTCGAGTTTCGCATGGACTTCGAAGACCAGATCCTCAAAGCGACGGTCCCAGGGGTCTTTCTACCGAAACCAGGCACGGTCCTATGGCTATCGATGCGCCGCGATCGGTGCTTTGTGTTTCCGGCTTCCGACTGATCACAATCCGCCACGGTGCGCCGCGACGGGGTCGTAATCCTGAAGCCGTTTTCCCGGCTCGTCCACGAACAGGGAAGGCATCGGCGTGACGTCCGAGATCCGGTCCACCCGGAACACCCGGAAATCCTCGCGCAACTCACACCATGCGGTCAGGGTCCAGACCCGACCCCAGTATTCCAGTTCCAGCGGGCGAACGATCCGCACAGTTTCTGCGTCTGTGAGCGACGTGTAGGTCAACTGAACCTTCTGGCGGGCGCGTATAGCAGCGCGGAGGGGCGGCATATGGGCAAAGCCCTTGGCGGCTTCAGCGAACGGGTAGACCGCAAATCCCCAACCCGCGCGGGGCGCGTGCGTGTCTTCTGGCAGCACCGCGTCAATCTTCCCGGACAGGCTGCGCGCGGCGGCTTGCATCTCTTCATCAGCCGCCTCACCGATAATCGCCAGCCCCAGATGCAGCGCTTCCAGTTCCGCCAAAGTCAGGTTTAGCGGAGGAAGGGTGACCGGAGCGGTCACCATATATCCGACCCCGCGTTCGCCTTCGACGGGCACGCCGGAGGCCTGCAAGGTCTCCATATCGCGGTAGATCGTGCGCAACGACACGCCTGTAGCTTCGGCCAACTCCTGCGCGCGGTGAAGTTTGCCGTCCCGCAGGAGTTGGATCAGTTCGAAGAGCCTGTCGCTGCGCCGCATGCTTACCCACTCATCTGCCAGAGAATGCGCGGGTGCCGCATTTCGACGCTCTCCCCGTCGATCGGTGCGAAAAACGCCTGAAACTCAGGGAGTGATTGCACCTCTTCGAACGCCTGTCGGGCCGCGTCCTGTGAAGTCCAGACGATGAGGTCGTTCCACAGGCCATCGCCATCGCATGTCAGATAGCGCGCCTTCACGTGGCCTGTGCGCTTCAGGAAATCTTCGGTTTTCTCCGCCGCAGCAACAAAGGCCTCAACCTCGGTGCCCGGCAGCAAACGAAAGGTGCCGTGCTCAAGAACGGCGTCAGATTGGGTTGTCATCGTAGGTCTCCATCAGGGTTGTTGATGATTCCCGTGCTACCAGCTCTCAACTGACATAAACCTGTCAGTTGAGAGCGTCCAGTTCGCAGATTTTTTAAAGGATACAGGAAAAATCCAGTCGGACCGCGCCCGCTGGGTGAATTGTCCTTTTCTTTCCTGCGAGACGAAAATACCTGTCGCTCTAGTTTTACGAACAGCCACGGCTGGAGAAAGCCGTGCGCGAAAGGGAGAGAAAACCATGCTCAACAATATTGGCCTTCCGGGTCTTCTTCTGATTGCTGTTGTGGTTCTGGTTCTGTTTGGCCGGGGCAAGATCAGCTCGCTGATGGGCGAGGTCGGCAAGGGCATCACCGCCTTCAAGAAAGGCGTGAAAGAAAGCAACGAAGAGATCGAAGACTCTTCGACGGAGGTCGCGCGCGACGTGACGCCCGAAACCGAAGAAAAAGACAAGGCCTGAGGCTTAGCTCCGCGCCATGTTTGATCTGGGCTGGACCGAACTGCTCGTCATCGGGGTCGTCGCGCTGATTGTCGTCGGCCCGAAAGACTTGCCGAAAATGTTCCGCACTTTGGGCCGGTTTACGGGCAAATTGCGCGGGATGGCCCGCGAGTTCAGTCGCGCGATGGAGGACGCGGCGGATGACGCGGGCGTCAAGGACGTGGCAAAGGACCTCAAGAACGTGACGAACCCACGGAAGATGGGGCTTGATGCGCTGGATGACGCGGCCAACAGTTTCAAGAAGTGGGATCCGGACAGCGAAACGGGAAAGTTGGCTAAGGATCGCGCCGACGCGGCCAAGAAGATACACGAAGCAACGGCCAAGAAAGAACAGGCCAAGCGAGAGTCGGAAGCAGCGGCGCAAATGGCCGAGAGTGCTCCGGCATCGGAGCCTGGCGCTGAGCCCGCACCTGAGGCACCGAAAGAAACATGAGCAACACAGACGAGATCGAAGACAGCTCTGCCCCTCTGATCGAACATCTGGCGGAATTGCGCACGAGGCTCATTCGTTGCGTGGTGTATTTCCTCATCGGGATGGTGATCTGCTTCACCGTTGCCACGCCGATCTTCAACTTCCTAACTGCACCGCTCTGTCAGGTGCTGGCGGAGCGCGGTCAGGACTGCGACCTGATCTTTATCTCGCCGCAGGAAGGCTTCTTCGTCGCGATCAAAGTCTCGTTTCTTGGTGGCTTCATGCTTGGCTTTCCCTTCATTGCCAATCAGTTATGGCGCTTTGTTGCGCCGGGACTTTACAAGTCCGAGAAAGGCGCGTTTCTGCCATTCCTGATCGCATCGCCTTTCATGTTCATCCTCGGCGCGGCGTTTGCGTTCTACATTGTCACCCCTCTGGCCTATGATTTCTTCCTCGGGTTCCAGCAGTTCGGGGCCGAAGGCGAAGCAGTTGTGGGCGAGGAAGTCACCCAAGGCCTGTCGGTCGTTTTCCAAGGCTCGGCGCAGGAATACCTGAACCTGACCATCAAGTTCATCGTCGCGTTCGGCATGTGTTTTCAACTGCCGGTCTTGCTGACCCTTATGGGCAAGGCGGGACTTGTGTCGGCCGAAGGGCTGAAGACAGTCCGCAAGTATGCAGTCGTTGGAATTCTGGTGCTTGCGGCACTTGTCACACCGCCTGATGTCATCACCCAAGTCATCCTCTTCGTCGTTGTCTACGGGCTTTACGAAGTCTCGATCTTCCTTGTTCGCCGTGTGGAGCGGAAGCGTGAGGCCGAATTGCGCGCGCAGGGCCTCTGGATGGAGGATGACGAGGAGGAAGAAGACCTCGAAGCCGATCCTATCTTTGACGAATTCCGCGAAGATGAAGACGAGGTCACGGACAAACCGAAATGAGCGAAGAAGTTCTCACGCGGATCGCGCAGGCGCTGGAGCGCCTGGCGCCTCCGCCGCTGGATCACCCCGATTTTACAACCACAGATGCGTTTCTGTGGCAGGAGACACCCGAAGCGGTTCTGCCTGTGCCCAAGGTGAACCGGATCGATCTGAAGCTTCTCGTCGGTATCGACCGCGCCCGCGATACGCTACTGGAAAATACGCTGCAATTTGCGCGCGGCTTACCAGCGAACAACGCACTGTTGTGGGGCTCGCGTGGAATGGGAAAATCCTCTCTCGTCAAAGCCGTACATGCGGAAGTTCTGGCGCAGGGCCACTCGTTGAAGCTCGTGGAAGTGCCGCGCGAAGACCTCGCCTCTATCGGGCGGCTTCTGGATCATCTGCGCGAAGCGCCAGAGCATCGCTTCGTGCTCTACTGCGATGATCTGAGCTTCAGCCATGACGACCAGCATTACAAATCGTTGAAAGCGGTGCTCGATGGTGGGATTGCCGGACGGCCCGACAATGTTGTGTTCTACGCCACCTCGAACCGACGCCACCTGATGCCGCGCGATATGATCGAAAACGAGCGGTCCAGTGCGATCAACCCATCCGAGGCGGTGGAGGAGAAGGTTTCGCTCTCCGACCGGTTCGGGCTCTGGCTTGGGTTCCACGCGTGCGATCAGGACCAATTCCTGACCATGATCGACGCGTACTGCGCGGCTTATGACGTGACCGTCGACCCGGAGGTGCTGCGCGCCGAGGCGATCGAATGGCAGGCAACGCGGGGAGGGCGGTCAGGCCGCGTGGCGTGGCAGTTCTTTACGGATCTGGCCGGTCGGCACGGGGTGACGCTCTAGCCGCGTTCGAGGATCAGGAGGCCGTCGTTGATCTCGATGCGTCCGAAGCTGTTCAGATAACTCATTCCCAACAACGAACTGCGCATCTCGCCGCCATTCACGACAGCGCGCACATTCTGGTCTCGGATTGGCCCGAGCGCGACTTCGCGCAAACGCACCGGCGCGGTTTCAACCGTTCCATTCGCGGTGCGTGCGAGACCCGAGAACATCAGGTTGTCCGGGTCAATCCCAGCGCGCAGGGCATCCTGGCGGCTGAGCACGACGTCCGAGGCGCCGGTATCTACAATAAATTCGATTGGCGTCCCGTTTACCTCCAACACCACGTGGTAGTGCCCGTCACGGGCAAGCGGGATTTCCACCCGGCCTTCGCGTTCAAAAACGGCGGTGCGCGGGAGTTGCGTGCGGTTATCATTGAAAACCCCGTATCCCACGATCAGCGCGGCAAAGATCAGGGCCCATGCACTGGCTTGTTTCAGCATTGCGCCAAGCTGGCCGCGAAACGCCAAAAGCATGCCGCCGCCAATGAACACGGCCAGCAGAAGCAGGTAGATCAGATGTCCAAAATCATTTCCGTCCATGCTCTGAATATAGGGCGTACCGTCCTTGGCGGGAGGGTCAGAGCGTCAAAATCCCCAGATCGGCCAGCCCGTTGAGCACAAATTGAACAGAGAGCGCGGCCAAGAGCATCCCCAAAAGGCGTGTGACCACCATGATCCCCGTTGGCCCGAGTGCGCGCTCGATCACGCCGCCGAGCAGGAACATCACCAACACACAAGCCAGTACCGCTGCCATCACGGCATGGATCATTGCCAGATGGGCGACATCACCGCTGCCCTGACCTGTCAGCAGGATCATCGTGGCAATCGCGCCGGGCCCGGCGATCAGGGGCGTTGCGAGCGGGAAGATGGATGGGTCATCCCCGGGGTCCGCATTGCCGCCGCCCGCCTGGTCCTCGCGCCGTTTCGTGCGCCGCTCAAAGAGCATGTCGAGCGCTGTCAGGAACAGCAAAATGCCCCCGGCAATCCGGAACGCAGGCATGGAGATGCCGAGAAACCCGAGCACCGCTTCGCCCGCGAGCCCAAATAGCGTCAGAAGGATCAGTGAGATCGCGCAAGCCCGTACCGCGATGGCGCGCCGCGCGGCTGGTGCAACGCCTTGTGTGAGGGCGACGAAGATGGGCGCGAGCCCGATCGGATCGATCACCACAAAAAGCGCGACGAAGGCAGTGATCGCCTCTGTGGTCATACCTGCGCCTCCGCAGCTTCAAGTTGCTCGGCGGCTGCGACCCACAGCGCCTCGGCCCGATCAAGCCCTTCCATCACCTCAGCATATTTGCGGTTCCAGGTCTCCAATTCGCCGATTTTGTCGTCTTCATACAGCGCGGGGTCCGCGAGCTTTGCCGACAACTTGTCCTGCATCTCCGTGATCTTGGCGACGCGTTCTTCGCATTTACGGACCTCGGCGCGAAGAGCCAGCAATTCGTCCCTGCTTGCGCGCTTCGGCTTGGGCGCTGGTTTTGATTTCTGGGTCACAGGCTTTTCAACCGACAACAGCATTCGCCGATAGGCCTCCAGATCGTCTTCATAGGGCTTTACGCGCCCGTCCTTAACCAACCACAGGCGGTCCGCGATCAAGCTCAACAAGTGCATGTCATGGCTGACAAGGATCACCGCGCCGGAATAGGCGGTTAGTGCCTCCACTAATGCCTCGCGGCTTTCAATATCGAGGTGGTTTGTCGGTTCGTCGAGGATCAGCAGATGCGGTGCATCCAGTGTCGCCAGCAGCAGAGACAAGCGCGCCTTCTGCCCGCCGGACAACCGCCCAACCTCCGTTTCCGCCTGCGCCGCCATCAGGCCAAACCCGGCAAGTCTTGCTCGCAGCTTGGATTGCTGTTCGTCCGGACGTGCGCGGGTCAGGTGCTGAAGCGGAGTTTCTTCCACGCGCAACTCGTCAACCTGATGCTGTGCGAAGTAGCCCACCCGCAGCTTGGAAGACTTGGTCAGCCGCCCGCCCATCGTCTCCAGCCGTCCAGCAAAGAGTTTAGACAAGGTAGACTTGCCTTCCCCATTGCGCCCCAGAAGCGCAATGCGATCATCCTGATCGATCCGGAGGTCGAGCTTGCCGAGGACGGCCGCGTTGTCATAACCGACGCTTGCGCTTTCGGTGGCGAGGATCGGCGGGCTCAACTCGTCGGGTTCCGGGAAGGTGAACACGGTCCGGGCGGCGTCTTCCGGAACGCGGATCGTCTCCATCTTCTCGAGCATCTTGACCCGCGACTGCGCTTGCTTCGCCTTAGTAGCCTTGGCGCGAAAGCGGTCGACGAAGCTCTGCAAATGCGCCTTGCGTGCGGCCTGCTTGGCTGCCGCCGCCGCCTGAACCGCACGCGCTTCGGCACGCTGGCGGGCAAACTGGTCATAGGGGCCGGTATAGTAGGTCAGTTTCCGGTCGTTGAGATGCAGGATGCTGCCAACGGCGCGGTTCAGAAGTCCCCGGTCGTGGCTGACGATCAGAACAGTGTGTGGGTATTTCGCCAGATACGCTTCGAGCCAGAGCGCGCCTTCCAGATCGAGATAGTTCGTGGGTTCGTCGAGCAGCAGCAGGTCGGGCTGAGAAAAAAGCACCCCGGCCAGCGCCACCCGCATCCGCCATCCGCCAGAGAACGCGGAACAGGGCTGATGAACCTCTTCCGCAGTAAACCCCAGCCCGCGCAGGATCGCGCTGCCTCTGGCCTCGGCGGACCAGGCATCAATATCAGCCAGCCGTGTCTGGATTTCTGCAATCCGCCCAGCATCGCTTGCCGTGTCGGCCTCCGCGAGAAGAGTTGCTCGTTCAGTATCCGCGGCCAGTACAGTGTTCAGCAGGCTGACGTCATTGCCGGGCACTTCCTGCGCCACACCACCCACGCGCGCGCCGCGGGGCAGGCTGATAGCCCCTGTATCCAGCGTCAGCTCCCCCCGAATGAGCCGGAACAGCGTTGTCTTGCCGGTTCCATTACGCCCGACGACCCCAACCTTGTGACCTGTGGGGATCACAGCGGACGCGTGCTCCAGCAGCGGGCGCCCTTCGACCGAGTAAGATATATCTTCGAGCTTCAGCATATGCGCGGTGTGGCGCGCGGGCGCGACGCTGTCAACGGGGCGCAAAGCGGCTGCGCGAAAGACGCCTTTTCAAGTTGCGCGCCCCATGATACGGCGCGCGCAATCATCTTAGGCGGGCGAGGGGCCTGCCGCGCATTTCAAGGAGCGAGACCCATGGCAACCGAACGCACGCTGTCCATCATCAAACCCGATGCCACCAAGCGGAATCTGACTGGCAAGATCAATGCCAAGTTCGAAGATGCGGGCCTGCGCATTGTCGCGCAAAAGCGTATTCACCTGACCAAAGCACAGGCGGGTGTCTTTTACGCCGTGCACGCTGAACGTCCGTTCTATGACGAACTGTGCGAGTTCATGGCGTCAGGACCGGTCGTGGTTCAGGTGCTGGAAGGCGAGGGTGCGATTGCCAAAAACCGTGAAGTTATGGGCGCAACCAACCCTGCAGATGCGGCACCGGGCACTGTTCGGGCCGAGTTCGCCGAAAGCGTGGGTGAAAACTCCGTCCACGGCTCTGACGCGCCGGAAACCGCAGCAGTGGAAATCGCCTATTTCTTCTCCGGCCTTGAACTGGTCGGCTAAAACATTTGGTAACGAAGCAGGCCTCGGGTTGCGCGGCGATCCGGGGCTTTTTTATGTGCGGCGTAAACCTGTCCCGATCTCGTCAAGGACACGTTCAATCGCGCTGTCAGTCGTTGGCTTGGCTTGCGACTTCAGCGCGTCGAACCGTTCGCGGAGCGCCTCTTTTTCTGCCCCCTTCGCATCGTTCCAGGGGCGCCCTTGCAGGCCCATGACCAGTGCGTAAAACGCAATGAAATGCGGTTTGGACCCTGCATTGAGGAGCCGTAAATAACTTTCGTCCGGGCCTAGCGCGCGAACTTCGTCTGCGCTGTGTAGTCCTGCGCGCGCAAACGCTTCCTCGCTGGAGGGGCCGAGGTTGCGGATCGTGGAAACCGGGTCTGGCATGATGGCTCGTGTTCAGGGCAGGGCCTGCCTACGATGGGCGAGCCATGTACCAAAGACAAGCGCCCCGAACATAGTGGGGCGGCTCATGGCCAAACGATTAAGCGGTTCTTAGATCATCGCCCAATCGGTAAACTTCACAGGTGGTTTCTGATCACCTTGTGAGGTCTTGACCGGCTTTTGTGGTTCGGGATCACGGGGTTTCTGTTTGGTACGCATCTTGAACATCCTTACGCTTGCTCTGCCATAAGGCCCGGTCTTCTGCCGGTACCTAAACGAAAGGGTAGCACGAAGCGCTGTCAGAGCCTTGTGAAAGTCGATGGGAACTACGGCTCTGAAATCTATCCGTGAGCCAATTGCAACACTGCCATGTTGCGGGCAGATCTAAAAAAAACACTTGCTCAAAACGGTTTGGATGGGTCAGTGTGCTCGTCAGGACGCGCATGGCAGACAGGAGAGGGAGGTCCTTTCTGGCAGCAGATTTAGCCACATTGTTACAGGCTTGTGATCTTTTTCTGTCGAAAATGACCCCCTTAACGCAACATTGTTTCGAGAATAGCGCGCCTGAGACCGCGATATTAGGGAGGATATTTCGTGATCATTCAGACCAAAACCCGGGCTGGTCGGCTCTTGTTGAGTGCGTCGACGGCACTCGCGCTGTCAGCGATCGGCGTGCAGGCCGACACCATTCGGTTCTGGACCACCGAAGAGCAACCCGAGCGTCTTGCCAAGCAGCAGGAAATGGCCGCTCAGTTCGAAGCGCAAACCGGAACAGCCGTCGAAGTCATTCCCGTCACTGAAAGCGATTTGGGGACACGCGCCACCGCAGCCTTTGCCGCCGGCGATTTGCCAGATGTGATCTATCATACCCTCCAATATGCGCTGCCCTGGGCCGAGGCGGGCATTCTGGATACTGATGCAGCTTCGGAAGTGATCGAGGACCTCGGCGCAGACACATTCGCACCAGGTGCAGTCGCTATGGCGGCCTACGATGGCGGTACGGCTTCGGTTCCGGTGGATGGCTGGACCCAGATGATCGTCTATCGCAAGGATCTTTTTGATGCCGCCGGGCTTGAGGCGCCGACGAGTTATGCCAACGTAGAGGCCGCACTTGCCGCGCTCCACAACCCGCCCGAGGTTTATGGTTTCGTCGCCGCCACCAAGGTGGACGAGAACTTTATGTCTCAGGTGCTGGAGCATGTGTTCCTCGCCAATGGTGTTTCGCCGGTTGATGCAGACGGTCTCGCTGAGTTGGATGTCGCGGCTACAACCGAAGTCCTCGACTTCTACAAGGCGATCGCAGAAGCCTCCCCTCCGGGCGAATTGTTCTGGCAGCAGTCGCGGGAGCTGTATTTCGCTGGCCGCGCAGCAATGATCATCTGGTCGCCCTTTATCCTTGATGAACTGGCCGGTCTGCGCGACAGCGCACCGCCAACGATCAACAATGACCCAACTTCCAGCGAGCTGGCCTCTCTCACAGGCATAGTCACGCAGTTTTCGGGGCCCTCGAATCCCGATGGCGCGGCCTGGGGCGACATTCGATACTTCGGGATTACCACCGATGCTGACACCGATGCAGCGATGGATTTTGTGAAGTTCTCAATGGACGAGGGTTACACCCAGACGCTGTCGATTGCGCCGGAAGGCAAGTTTCCGGTTCGCCGGGGCACTGCCGACGACCCAACTAAGTTTACCGAGGCTTGGGCGCAACTGCCGGTCGGCGTAGATCGTAAGGCGCCGCTTGGAGAGCTGTATGATGCGGCTATGATCGATGAGATTGTTGGGGGGCTCGACACTGCACAGCGTTGGGGTGTGTCCGAAGGCCAATTGTCGCTGGCCTCGAAAATCATCAACTCTCAGGTCATTAACCGTCTGGTCCGGGAGTACATCGATGGCGCGCGTGACGCCGCGGCTACGGTGGCGGCGATGAACGAAGAACTGGCGAAAATCCAGTAACCTTTCCCGAGGGGCCGCCTGCAAAGGCGGCCCTGACTTTCGTGGGAGGGGAGGCCCCGAATGTCCGCTACCGAGCCGTCCGCCACGCCCCCGACAGGGCGCGGTGCGCTTCAGAAACGCGAGGCGCGCCTTGCGTGGGGATTGTTGTTCCCGACGCTGGCCATCGTCTCGCTGGTCGTCATTCTGCCGCTGCTTGCGATATTCTGGATCAGCTTTAAGCCGGTCGGGCTGGCTGATCTGCGCCCTACTGTGCCGGTTGTCCGCGAGTCGGTGCGCGGATCGGGTGACGATTTGCGACTGGAGTTTCGCGTCCGTAACACCTCGCAGGAAAAGGTCATCGACGGCGTCACTCTGACCGACACATTGCCGCTCGATCTTGTGGTCACTGAAGTGCCGGAACCTTGCACCCTGACGGCTGGCAATCTCTTTTGCGACTTCGGGACACTCGAGTCTGGTTTCAATGAGCGTCTGGTCCTCCCACTGGACTTTGACGGCGATGAGGATGCGCTGGAAGAGCTGCTTGAAGGGTCCGAGCCGGTGATGACCGGCACCGCCGACAATGTGCTGACCAATACCGAGTTCACGCTGGAGAACTTCGCCCGGGTTTTCGACGGGGACGAGTTCTGGGAAGTGCTCTGGGTGACATTGTTCTATACGGTTTTCGGCACGATCGGCGCGCTGGTCATGGGGCTGTTTGCGGCCATGTTACTGAACAAGTCGTTCCGGGGGCAGGGAATTTTGCGCGGGCTCTACCTGTTTCCCTATGTGGCGCCTGTGATCGCCGTGGCGTTTACCTGGGTGACGCTTTTCGATCCGTTTTCAGGGTCAGCCAATGCGCTGCTGATCCAGATGGGCGTGACCGAAGAGACGATCAACTTCTTTGGCCAACGCCCGCTGGCGCTGATCATGGTGACAGTTTTCGAGATCTGGCGGTACTTTCCGCTTTCTTTCCTGTTTATCCTTGCGCGGATGCAATCGATCGACAGCGACATGTACGAGGCCGCCGACATGGACGGAGCCTCGCCATTCCAGAAGTTCTGGTATCTGAGCCTGCCGATGCTGGTCGGAATTCTGTCCGTTCTGTTCCTGCTCCGCTTCATCTGGACCTTTAACAAGTTCGACGACATCTTCCTTCTCACCGGGGGCAACGCGGGAACGCGCACTCTGACGGTGAATGTCTACGAGCAGGCCTTTGCGATTTCGAATATCGGCGCGGGGGCGGCAGTGGCTGTCGTTATCTTCTTCTGCCTGATCTTGTTTGCAGCCTTCTTCTTCAAGTTCATCAGCCGCGAGGAGGGCCTGTAATGCGACACGCATCCATTCTCGCACCGATCCTAGGGGCGCTCTGGGCATATATCGGATGTGTCACGGTCGCCGTGGTGATGTCTTTTTCCACTGGCGAGGCGTTTCGCCCGGGATTTCTGGTCACTTTGGCGTTCGGAGCGGCGCTTGGGTTCATCGCCCTGCAGGTGCGCCGCCCCGCAGTGCTGGTTCCCGTCGTTGCTGTTGTCTCCTTCTTGCTAAGCGCGCTCGGATTTGGCGCTTTGGTTATTGGAGACGGGGTCAGCACAGGCGCGGAGATTGTGGCGGCCATCCTGATGGGCGTGACAATCGGGGCAGGGCTGGCGTTGATCCTTGCCGAGTTGCCGTCCGGCGCGATTAACCGTCACGAGGCCGAAGACGCGATCATCCGTTTCCTGACCGGATTTGGATACATCTTCTTTACCGCCATCGTGTTGATCCCGTTTTACGTGATGGTCATGACGTCGCTGAAATCGCAATCGGCGCTCTTGCAGAACCCGCTCGATTTCTCGCTCGACTTCAGCAAGGGCTCGGACCTGTTCCGGTCCTATTTCGAACTCTTCGGCCAGTTCAATTTCGGGAGCTATCTCTGGACATCATTTGTCGTGTCAGTGCTGACGGTTCTGATCACGCTCGCCTTTTCGATCCCGGGCGCGTATGCCGTTGCGCGGTTGCGTTTCCAAGGGCGCGCGGCCTTCTCGCGATCCATTCTTCTGATTTACATGGTGCCAATGATCGTGCTTGCCCTGCCGATCTATATCGCGTTCTCCATCACCGGGTTGCGTAACACGTTGATCGGCATCGTGCTGATCTATCCGGTAACAACGATCCCGGTCGCTCTGTATATGCTGCAGGGCTATTTCCGCGGACTTCCGGCAGAGGTGGAGGAAGCTGGTCTGATGGACGGCTTGAACCGCTTGCAGGTCATCTGGAAGATCACTTTGCCTCTGGCGCTGCCAGCGCTCGCATCTGTCTCGCTTTATGTCTTTATGATCGCGTGGAACGAGTTTCTGCTGGCCTTCATGCTGCTGGATGATCCTTCGAAATTCACACTCACTCGCGGGGTCGCGATGCTCAACTCCTCCGAAATTCCGCGCGAACACCTGATGGCGGGTGCGGTGATTGCGACCGTGCCGGTTATGGCGCTGTTCCTTGGGCTTGAACGGTTCATGACCAAGGGTCTGACGGCCGGTTCGGTGAAAGGATGAAGGACGTGCGCGATCTGGACGGTGAGGCCGCCGAAATCATGCGGATGAACGATCGCGGAGGGTATTCGGTCCCGACTGCGGGGCTGTATCCCTATCAGTGGAACTGGGACAGCGCTTTTGCCGCGTATGGCTACGCGTTTCTGGACATAGATCGCGCCTGGGAAGAACTGGAAACACTTTTTTCAGGCCAATGGCCCGATGGGATGGTGCCCCATATCCTGTTTCATCAGGTTGATCCGAGCTATTTTCCCGGGCCGGATATCTGGGGTGGCGTCGGGCCTTTGCCATCCTCGGGCATTTCCCAGCCGCCGATTGCTGCGACGATGGCAAGGCTGGTCTGGGAGCTTGATATCGATGCGGGGCGGGACCGGGTCGCCGCGCTATATCCAAAAATGGTCGCGTGGCACCGCTGGTTTATGGCTGCGCGCGATGACGGGCATGGCGCGATATGCCTGACGCATCCATGGGAAGCAGGCCGCGACAACGCCCCTGACTGGGACGGTCCGATGCGGCGGATCGAGCCGCATGGAATTGCGCCCTACGAGCGGCGCGACACCGGCCATGTGGACCAGGACATGCGGCCGAAGAAGGCCGACTATGACCGTTACCTGTATTTGGTGAAGCAGGGCCACGACTGTGGCTGGGATCAAGCGCATCTTCTGGGTATCAACCCTTTCCGAATGGCTGATCCGACAATGACGTTCACGCTTCTGCGTGCGACCAGGGACCTGATCTGGATCGGGCAACAGCTGGGCGCCGACACATCTGAGCTGCCCGCAATGATCGCGCGGATGGAGGCAGGGACCGAAACACTGTGGAACCCCGGTCTGAATGCTTACGATGTGCGCGATATGAAAACCGGCGAATGGGCGAATGCCGTTTCCAACGCGGCTTTCCTGTGCTGGTACGCTGGCGTGGACCCAAAGGATACGCTGGTCACTTACGAACGGGTGCAGGCGAAAGTCCGTTTCGGTGTCGCCAGTCACGATCCTGACAGCCCGGCCTTTGAGCCCAAGCGCTATTGGCGCGGGCCCAGCTGGGCGATGATGAACATGTTGATCGCGATGGGCATGGACGAAGCAGGATTGGAGGAGGGCGCTGCGCTGCGCCGCCAAACCGCGCGGATGATCGAAACCGGTGGGTTTTCGGAGTACTTCGACCCCACTACAGGGGCGCCAGCTGGCGGCCAGAATTTTACTTGGACAGCGGCGGTCTGGTTGGGCTGGTGCAGCCCGAACGTGCGGAGGGGTCGATGGGCGCAATCACGCTGAAAGCGGTCGAGAAATGGTTTGGCGATGTTCAGGTCATCAAGGGCGTCGATCTCGAGATCAAGGATGGAGAGTTCGTCATCTTTGTCGGGCCCTCGGGCTGCGGAAAGTCCACTCTGCTTCGGATGATCGGTGGCCTCGAAGACACCTCGCGCGGACAGATCCTTATCGACGAACTGGATGTCACCGATCAGCCACCGGCCCGGCGCGGTCTGACCATGGTATTCCAGTCTTACGCGCTCTATCCGCACATGTCGGTACGAGAAAACATGGGGTTCTCGCTCAAGACCGCCGGAGCACCTGCCGACGAGATCGCGCGCAAGGTTGATGCCGCTGCGGAAGTGCTCAAGCTCGAAGCGTATCTCGATCGCCGCCCCAAGGATCTCAGTGGCGGACAACGCCAGCGCGTGGCCATTGGCCGGTCCATTGTGCGTGAGCCAACGGCGTTCCTGTTTGACGAGCCGCTGTCGAACCTCGATGCTGCTCTGCGGGTGGAGATGCGCTACGAGATCGCGAAACTGCACCAGCGTCTCGATACCACGATGATCTATGTCACTCACGATCAGGTGGAGGCGATGACGCTGGCCGACCGGATCGTGGTGCTGGAGTTCGGCCGGATTGCGCAGGTGGGCACCCCGCGCGAGCTTTACGAAAACCCCGCGAACCTTTTTGTGGCGCAGTTCATCGGCAGCCCGAAAATGAACGTAATGCCCTGTGCCACCTCCGGGGGCGCGTACGCGTTGGACGGTGGACGTGGTGGAACCTACTCAGGTGACCACCCGGCTGTTCAGCTTGGCGTTCGACCTGAGCATATCGAGGTCGGCGCACCGGGGGCGGGCCAGCTCGACGCCAAGGTCGACGTGGTCGAATATCTCGGGGCGGATACGTTGTTGATCGTACAAACGGAAGCTTTGGGTCAGGCCACGGTTCGGGTGATCGGTGACACAGACCTGACGGCGGGTGATGAGATCGGTTTGATTTTTGATGAGAGCCATTTGAGTTTCTTTGACTCTGAGGGGCAAGCGGTGCGGATCTAGGCGCCGCAAATTCAGTCGTTTGCCGTGCTTGCTTTCAATTCTTTTGTGAGGACGTTGGACGCCGGTCAGTGGCCATTTTCTCTGGAAGCGGTCTCTCTGGCGGCACAGCGTTTCGCATAGATTGATCGGCATCTAACGCCCCGCAATTCTGTCCGTGGCGTTTGTGCCGTCATATGTTGTTTACAATCAAGTTTGGCGTCCTATCTCCGCGGTAACGAAACACCGCATTGCCAGACCAGCGGTCCGAAACAGCGAGGGGAAGCGCAGATGCGCGGACCTGACACGGAGTTTTTGACGGGCCTTTTCGGCCTTTCTGGCAAGCGCGCGGTGATCACCGGAGCGTCTAGCGGTATCGGTGCGCATCTTGCGGAGACGCTGGCGCGCGCGGGCGCTGACGTGGTGCTGACGGCGCGGCGCGTGGAGCGTCTGGAAACCCTCGTTGCGACCCTGAACTCTCAGGGCTGGAGTGCGTCCAGTCATACAATCGATGTCACTGACGCGCAGTCGGTGACGGAGGCCGCCGAAGCGATTGGGCCAG
>JASJAW010000050.1 GCA_030066795.1 Dinoroseobacter sp. | reverse complement strand
GCCAATCGCTTCAATCTGGGAACCGTGATCGGCTACCTTGCAGCAGGTGTTGTTTCAGGCGTGGCGCTGAATTTATCTTTTTCGAGCAACCCTGAAGACCTTCTGCACTTTGCGGAATTCGGGGTTGTTCTTTTTCTTTTCGTCATCGGGCTCGAGTTCCGCCCACAAAGGCTGTGGGACCTGCGGGGCGTCATTTTCGGACGCGGATTGATGCAGGTCTTGGCCTGTGCGGCGGTTCTTGGCGGAGCAGCCTATGCGTTCGGGTTGGACTGGCGGGCGGCTCTGATCGTCGGATTGGGGCTCGCCTTGTCTTCGACCGCCCTTGTGATGCGCGAGATAGATGAAGGCGGGGAGCGGCGCACACCGTTCGGTGAAACCGCAATTGCTGTACTACTCTTTGAGGATCTGGCGATTGTGCCGCTCTTGCTGCTCGTCGCGTTAATCGCGCCAACAAGCGGCGACGCCAGCATGATCGAAAATGTAACAGCTGTCGCGACAGGCATCGGCGCGATTGTTTTTCTGATTATGGTCGGACGCTATGGATTGGACCCGATGTTCCGCGTGATCGCGCGAACGCGAACACCGGAACTGATGACTGCCGCCAGTCTGGGTGTTGTGATCTTTGCCTCTTTGGTGATGGCCCTTGCAGGCTTGTCCTATGCGATGGGCGCGTTCATCGCTGGGGTCATGCTGGCCGACTCGGCTTTCCGCCATGAAGTAGAAGCAGATATCGAGCCGTTCCGGGGGCTGTTTCTTGGGCTCTTCTTTATTGCGGTCGGTCTGTTGCTGGACCTGGATGCGGTGGCAGACAACTGGCTTCTGATCGTCCTCGCCGTGCCGTTGCTGATGTTGCTGAAGGGGCTTGCGATTTATGGTGTTTCGCGCGCCTTTGGGTCTGAGCACAAGCTCGCATTGCGGATATCTCTTGCGATGGCGCAGCATGGCGAATTCGGGTTCGTGCTTTTTGCGGCGGCAAGTGCCGCGTTCATCCTCGATGTGGAAACCACTTCGGTGGTGGTTTCTATTGTCACGCTCTCTATGGCGCTGTCCTCCCAGTCTGACCGGCTTTACCGGCGGATTGTCGGCGAGGCCGAGCGCGAGCAGATGGACGAGAGCTATGAGGATGCAGGCGGCAGCGTGCTTGTTGTCGGCTTCGGGCGCGTCGGTCAACTTGTGGGTCAGTCGCTTTTGGCCGAGGGGATCACTGTCACCTTTCTGGATCACGACGCGGATCGTATCCGCGAAGCTGCGCGGTTTGGCTCGCGGGTCCATTTCGGCGATGGGACGCGGCGCGACGTGCTGCAGGCGGCCGGTGCCGGTGAAGCCCGCGCCATTGTTCTCGCGACTGACGAGCCTGAGGTCACCCATGCGATTGCAAGGCTTGTGCGAAAGGAATTTCCAGCCGCCCAACTTGTGCTGCGAGCCTATGACCGCATTCAAGCCGTTCGTCTTGCGGATGGCGGCGCAGACGTCATTGTGCGGGAAACCTATGGGTCTGCGCTTGAACTGGGCGCCTACAGCCTGATGGCCCTGGGATACGCGGAACAAGACGCAACAGATGTCGTTGCACGAGTGCGGGAGCTGGATGAAACCCGTTTGCAGGAGCAGATCGCGCTGGCCCGCGGGGCGGAAGACAGGGCCGAGATTGTGGAGGCAATCGCGCCGGAGCCTTTGTCGAAGGCGCGCACAACTTAGAGTTTTTGCAATTGGCGGCTATTTCAGGCAAGCGGTATGCCGGTGCTCAGGTCCAAAATTGCAGAATGGCTTTGTCGCGTTGTATGGCCACAGATCTGGCTTGGACGTAGACACGCGATGCTCCACGACCGGTATAGGGAAGCGGAAAGACCACGTTCGCTTCGACTTCTTATTCAGTGCTTCGGACTGACCAAGGTGTCCGTTGGCGGGCGGGTCCGCGATTTCTTCAAGAACCGAACGGCCATTCGGGCCTGCCATTGACCCCGGACAAAACAAGCCGTACATGGTCGTCGACCGCTTGGAACGGGGTTTGGTTGCACCACACCAGATCCATCCAAACTCTAGGACGGCGAGTTGGCGGAGTGGTGACGCAGCGGATTGCAAATCCGTGTACACCGGTTCGATTCCGGTACTCGCCTCCATTTAAAATCAATGACTTACAAGGTTTTTCGCTCGACCCAGATCGATAGTCTAAACATTTGTCTAAACATTCTGTTTTTGTTCTGTTCCTGTTTTCGCCCCCAAAGGAGCACCAAAAAGCGCAAGTGAAACACATGCGCTTTGTTTGGTCAGGTCTACGATTTCGAAGTGGTTGGAACGGAGCTTCACGCAGACACATTGCGCGCTGAAGCGCTCAAGTTTCGAACGTCTAGGGCCGAATTTGTTCTGCGCGCATCTTTTGAGCTTTGCGAGCACGAGTCTTCTGACGCACTTTCTTGGTGTAGTGCTGAACCATTGCTGGGCTCTGCCCTGTGACAGATGCAATTAGATCGTCCCCGCAGCCTGCCTCTAGAAGCTCACAGGCGGCGTTGTGGCGCCAGCTATGGATATCGTAGTCTAAGGCTGCAATTCGTTCTCTGACCTTCCTGACAGCCGCTGACGCGCCTCTGTAGGACCAGCGGTTCTTCCCGCTCTCATTGGTCAGGATGAAGACAGAGTGCTTGCTGGCGGCGTCCAGCGCGGCCTGAAGGCCCGGAAGGATTGGAACCCAGAGTTCCTTGGACGTCTTGCTCTGACGAAGCCAGACCGCCCCGTCCTCAATGTTGGACCACCGCATGTTCAGAACATCACCGATCCGCTGGCCTGTACCGACACAGAGCTCCATAACCAGCCGTTCCCTCGTGCCGAGCTCACATGAGCGCCTGTAAGCATCTAGGAGCTCCTGAGGCCACGGCTCGCGCTCTTTCTTCTCGGTCTTGAGCTCAGGCACACCCCTCGCAGGGTTACTATCGCGCCAGCCCAGATCAACGCAGTGCTCCATAAGCACTCGTAGGACTCGCAAAGAGTAGTTGGCGAAATAGGCCTTGTGAGCGTTTGCATCTCGCAAGCGGATGACGTCTTTGCGCTGCATTTTCGCCGGGTTGGCCTCGCCCATAATCTCTCGGAAAAAATCGAGATGCTTGTCGTAGTCCAACCCGGTACGTGGTTTGAGATTCCGATACCTGGGGGACTTGCGGTAACTGTCGATCAACGCACCGAAGTTGCGCGCGACGACTTTACGGGGCTTGTCCCTTTGCGAAAGTATGCCGGCATACTCGCGCCAGAACTCCGGTGTCCCGAATTCTTTCTCGAACTTCTGAGAAGGCCAACCCCGACGCTGGAAGTAGAGGCCGTTCCGCTGCTTGTAGACGTGCTTTGGGAGTTCACGTTTTGCCATGGCGCATATCTATCCTGTCGTATTCGTCACGATCATCGCTGGGGGCCAACTCCAGCTCTATCCGGCGCCCGTCCACCACCACTCGAGACACAGCTCTACCGGCCCGCTCAAATGCGTTGAGTAAGCTCAGAGCTTTCTGTTCAGCTGTGATCCCTGCCATCTAGCACCTTGCGATCGTATCCACGGGTTTTGCGCATCTGCACGGATGAATGAGGAGTTTCCTCATGCAAACCACTGATAACCGGATTCTAAGCGCGATCGGAGGCAGCTTGGAAGGCTAGCTGGACCAAAAGTCTCTTTACGTGTCACTAAACGCAGTACCCGTTTGGTGCATATTTACAACGAAGTTTCGGTAAACTTGGGTAAAGTGAGCGCTCTGACTATTTCCCTTTTGGGTCAATCTGGCGCTCTAATCTCTCGGCAGGTGGGCGAGACTAATGGTTGCTCGAGGCGGAGAACAAAAGCCGACACGTCTGGGTTTTCGCTCGTTTGCAACGCCGCTTTACGTGTCACTAAATGCAGTACCTAACAAGGAGAGTGGGTGGAGAGAAGCGCCACCTGCCCCCTCCGATCCTTGACGTCTTCGGGGGCAGGTAGCTTTCGGAGGTACAGGTAAGGGCGGAAAGTCGCCATTCGCCGTGGCAGCGACCGATCGAGCACTCGGTCCACTCGGCTCTTACAGCCCGGCGAAATACAAGCAGGCTAACCTCGCAAAGTGGAAAGCTTCCAGAGCCTCAAAGAACGAGTATTCGTAGCGTCATTCGCAGATTGAACTTGCGTGTTCTGACTGATGCAACGCTCATCGTTTGTCGCAAAGACTTAGAGGGCTCCCATCTTCGAAACGGCGTCAGGCCTTCAGCGCGATTCTCTCTGTGTAGCGCCCAAAGTACCGTTTCAACTTGAATTGCAGGTGCACGAACCCGAGAGCCAATAAGTGCTCGGATACTCTGGATAGTTACCACTCCCTCGGCGAATACGATATCCTGTGAATGGCGGCACCACGTGACTTATCGGAAGACCCGGATTGGCTTGATCTGTTGCCAATTTCGAAGGACTACCGATATAACGGGTGGGTCATCGCTGCCCGCTTGGGATACCAAGCGGGTTTTGTTCTTTGATGACACACAGGAGGGGTCACTCGATCATGCAAGGCATCATGCCGCCCACGTTGGACAACATAATCGAGACCGCTGCTGGTTTCGATGACAGAACCTTTGCCCTCATCAACGAGCTAGTCCAACGGCCTACTTCGACCGATCCGAGCGACGCAGATGTCAGTGAACTGTCAAAGGCGAGCGATGTTTCGGAAGACGACATCAGGTATTTTCTTTCGTTTCTTGACTTCTTGTTTGCTCGCACTGCCGACATCGAGCCCTCGGATCTTGACGGTACTCTAGTGAGCTTTTTGGAAGAGAATGGCAGCTTAGACGATCCCACGCAGCTTGCGACTCGGCTGGCCAATCTTCTTCAACATCGCGAAATTCAAGATGCTGCGACGAAGCAGGCACGTCTACGCGATGGATTACTTCCAAACATCACAAGTCTGGCGAATTTCGTCGATTTGCGCAGTGATTTCAAAAGAGATGACAATGGCGAGCTAACAGGCGAATTGGGCGAAGCTGTAACTATCATACAGCTAGGAATACAGACTAATTCGGCTAGGGAAAACCAACGGCAGTTGATTTTGCAGCTTGACGAGCGCACTCTCGGGAGACTTGAGGACTGCATTTCTGAGATTAGAAAGAAATTAAAAATTTTGAGTGACCAGTGATGTTTGATGTTGATAACGGTCTATTACCCGTCGATTTCGACGGCGACGGCATATTGGACTCATTTGGCAGCACTCAAGATGCACCCTCGGAGAGGTTTGCTCGGAAAATTACGGATGTTGCGGTAAACAAGGTACCCGATCCAGCCTCTAGAGAAAGGATCAAGTATTTTGTAGCGCCAAAGATGGTCGCCACCGTCCACTTCGCTGGGCAAGAGCAAACTCATACTACCAAGCCTAGCTTGGATGCTAACGCATGGCTCCGCTTCGCGACAGCGCATTCAAAACCACATCGTGTTCGCGTGGTTGGCGATCATAGGGGTGGCGGCAAGACCGCTTTCGTTCCGCTTGCGCTGCCCTTAGTAGGTCGAAACTTCACACAGCTTTCTCCCCAGGTCTTGGAACAAGAGCCCGTGGAAGTGAATGTCCACTCGGAGGCGGCAGACAGCCCATTCGTTGTGGAAGACGCGCGGATGGAACGCGCCTTTATCCCATCGAAGAATTTGATTGAAGCTTGGCTAGATGGCCTAAACGCGGTTAGGGCCGAAGGCGGGCATGCCGCGTTGCCTCCAGTATCGAAGAACACCGAAGCTCAGTACTCAGAGGAGTTGGTTCGACAGCTTCGGAAGGTGATTTCTAATTTCGCCAAGAGGAAGGCATATGACGGCGGGCGGTATCGTATCACTTTTGGTGGACGCTTCTTGCCGAGCATAGAAGGCCTCATCGAGGATCATCTAATGCTTCCTCCTAGAAATGCTGTACAGTTCCTCGATGCATTCAAAGTAGAGCTGTACGCTCAGTCTTCTGATGGTCCAGTTTTCCGTGGGCGCTGGGGTGAATTGATCGTTGACGAAGCATCTGAGTTAGTTCTGGTTTTGCAAAAAAGGCGCGCCAGGAGGCTCTCAGCTTTCCTAAAGGAAAGATAAGATGCCGATCCAGATTGCTTTTATGGCCGATCCTCATCTTTGCGTTCAGCCCCGCAGGCGGAACGTAATGTCACTTCTTGATAGAAAGTTGTGGGAAAAAATTGACGTATTTGGCTCTCGGCAAGACCAAGGAGACGCACAATATTTTTCGCCACTTCGCCCGTCTAGTTACGATGAAATACCACTATTGGCGGCGGCGGACTTTTTGGGCGAGTTCTCGCGACAGTTGGACTTGTTGGTAGTGCTCGGCGACCTCGCTACGACTGGAATGGACGTCGACATTTCAGTCGCAGAGCAAGTGTTCTTGAACCAAAAGACAAAACAACACCTGACTGCTGGACTAGAGCCGAGACTTGGCGGATTGGGACTGAATATGCATGTCATACCCGGCAACCATGATCGATACAAAGACGACTTTGCGACCCCGGGGTGCCAAGCCTTCGATGAGGTGTTTAGACCCGTTTATCAACCCACGAAGGGTGTGTGTTCGGAAGTAGTAGGTGACGACGATTTGGGTGTGGGATTAGTGTCGGCTGATTTCTGCTTTGCCGAAGGCGCGGACGTAAACTACTTACGTCGCTTGGGGCGAGGCGCTGTCGACGATGTTGTTTTAAGTGAACTCGACTTTCAAACCAGATCGCTCCAAAAAAAACACCCTGAGATGCCGGTAATTTGGGCGTTACATTTTTCGCCAATGGATGGCGTCAAAACTGGATTGATCCTTGAGGAACGCGAAAAGGTCACGCATTTGGCGCAGCGACTCGGAGTAAACCACATTTTTTGCGGACACACTCATTTAAGAAAAAGAGAAATCGGGACACATCCTCACATATATTGCGCTGGTAGCGTGTCTTCGGCAGACTCCACGAATAATCACTTCCTCCATATTTGCACAGTCGACAATGGCCCGAGTGGCGGTATGGAGTTGGAGGTGACCGATCTGCGATACAACGAGGCATCCGATGAGTTCGAGCCGTTTGGTGTATCCCGAGCGGCTTGATCCGGCTCATTTTTTTAACCGAGTAGTCTACGAATACTCCGAATTCGGGTGCGGCGGCATTCATACGGAGACTGCGCCAAAATACTCATCTAATTGATAATGCGTCAGCAAAGCCCAAGATCGGACGACGTGAACGTCTTCGTCTACAGGCCGCGCCGAAACAAGAACACAACCCCATGGATGGCCGGAATGGGCCGTTCCAATTACTTATTGAAGACATTCATGTGACCGCGCTGTCGGGCTGCGGCCTTCCAGTGCTTCTTGCGCGCATCGTCTGTCTCAAGGCTGGCGTACTTACCGCCAGAGAATTTCGGCCAGTCCAACGCCAACCCCGCTTTTACCATCTCAGCGCTAAGATCTCGCCCGTCTGGTAAGTAGCATGTAGCGACAGGACGATCATACGATAGTTCCGGCTCCAATTTGGCGGTCACGACTTGCCCTTTGCAGAGCCGAACAAGTTCCCACTTAGCCTTCTTTCCCCAAGGGTGATCGAGCTCAGGAGCGTCTATGCCAGCGAGGCGCAACCTCACCTTGCCGATTTGAATCGTGTCACCATCAACGACATAACACTTGCCGACCACAGTTGAAGGGACCGCTTGTTGCGAAGCAGAAGAAGCTGGAGGCGCTACACGTTGAGCTTGAGCTGGTGCTTCTCGTATTGGCTCGTGCGTCGGCTGAAGTTCGACGAACAGTGTCTTTTGTACTGGCGAGGATAGTGACCGCTTCCGAGGTTGATGCTTTAAATCTGTGCTTCGGAAGATGCTGCGGAACAGAAATCTGAAAACCATCTATCTTGGGACCCCGTATCAACTAGACGCCAAACGGTAGAAGCAACGCGCACCGCTCTGCTTTAACGTGTATCCTCAGTTTGCTGAGGTGTCATCTGATGTCAGGCTAAATCTCGAAATTCGTGGTCTATTTCACGTTGGCGATCAGCCAATTTCTAGGCCCCGAGTAGATAGGTGCGGGATCCGATTTGGAAGCCATAAAACCGTCTAAACATTCACCCTATGTTCTGCCGTTTTTGGGCTTTCGTCTAAACATAAATCGCTGAAGTATCAGCGGTATTCTTAGTCTTGCAAATCCGTGTACACCGGTTCGATTCCGGTACTCGCCTCCAATATTTTCAATGGGTTAGCAAAGTGACTGCTCATTAGGGTATCACCTCAGGTATCAGTTTCACGTTCTGTGCTTGTTCTGTTCGTGTCTATTTGCGCTTTGCTGCCGCCTGACGCGCGCGCATGATCTGCCTCGCCTCCCCTGCATATTTAATAATCATCGCCTTGGACGTATGGCCGCTGTAGCTAGCGATTTCGTCGTCTGTGCATCCAGCCCACGCCAATTCCATTACACCGCGATAACGTAGCGCATGTTGATCGTATGCCATCAGACCAAGCCGCTTGCGCTCTTTTGCAAAAGGACGGCGCATAGCGTGATAGTCCATCTTCGAACCATCAGCGCGTGTTAGGATGTAACGTGATGGAAGAGGCGCGAAACCCAAGTTAGCTTTGTGCCGATCAAGTGCCGCTTTTAGCGCTTGAGTACATGGCAACAGCAGCTGTTTGCCGCCCTTGTTCTGGCGCAGCTTTAGGGTTTCTCCATCATAGTCGCCCCATTGGAAATCTACCCAATCACCGGGACGCTGCACGCTGCCGACGCCAATCTCAAAAATCAGCAGTGGCAACGGCTTGCCCTCGATGCGCATTTTTTCAACTGCCCAGTCTTCCCAAGGCAAGTGGGGTTTCTGCCGGGCTTTGGGAACCTTAAACGGTTCGATGTCGATTGCCGGGTTGTCTTTGCGCCACCGCTTTCGGATCGCGACTTTGGACAACATGCTAATCGCGGTTGGGATGTAGTTGGCAAACCGGACGCGGTGCCGGTTCTTTTCCATCGCATCGTAAATATCCGCTTGGTTCAGTCGTGCAACATCTTGATGACCGATTTTGTCCTTTAAATACTCAAAAACAGGCTCCAAGTCTTTGCGGTAGCGGGGCGAGAAGTTTGCCCACTTGTCCGTCTCGCGCATGGCGTCGATCAGGGCGGCCCAAGACGTTTTCGTGGCTGCTTTCTTTCCGCTGACAATCTCCCAGTACTGGCAGTCAAATTCGGCGGTGCCTTCCTCAGCCTTGATACGGCCAAGATAGATCATCTTGCCATTCACATATTTGCGTACGTACCATCGGCCAGCCGGGTGCTGCCAAAGCAGTTTCTTTCGACGGATCACCATTCGATTACTCCGGGACCGTTAGCCAAATCACCGGAAGCAATCGCCCGTAATTGCTCCACATCCCAGCGCTCGAACTCGCCGATTTTGGCAGGTTTGGGCAGAACTCCTGCATCCACCAAAGAGCGAAAATCGGCTGGTTTCATATCCAGAAGTTTCGCGGCGCTGCGTTCGCTGGCGAGGATCGGTGCAAGGGAAGCCATTAACCTACCTCCCAGCCGATCATCTCGGAACCTATCTGGCACAACCCCTCCAAAGGAAACTCGGCTGAGCGGTTAACCTTCGTGTTCCAGATGCGGTCAATTGCTTCCGATGCTTCAATGGCCGCCTTTCTCCGTGACCGATCGTACGACGCAAATCCATCATTTATGGACTGCCACTGTTCACGTTGGTGATACCCCTGCCATCCATGTGCGATGTGAATATGCGCGTCACCGCGATCCGTGAGATGAATATATCCACCGATTATCGCATCATCGGGGAAACGATCTTCCATACAGTCCAACAGAGTCTCTTCTAGTGTCTTGTCTGGATCCAGGCCCAAAGCCTTTGTGTAATCCGTCCGTTCCTCCCGTCGGTCGGGTTTAAGCGACCCGAAGTATAGGACGTCTCGAACCGCCCGGCTGGGCGCGGTCGAGGCAACAACTGCGATGACAACTCGCACGGCATCCAAAGGGGTTATATCAGGCGCATTGACACCACGAGCGCCAGTTGTGAACAGGCCTGCTTCGCGCAGCGTGCGCACGATCACCCGGATCGTCTTTTCTTCGACCCCAAGACTTTCAGACATAAGAGTGATGAACTGGGCTTGCTTCATGCTTAATGACTATCGCTCTCTTAGCGCAATTGTCAAGTCTTAATGACTTTCAGTCCGATAGAAGTTTGGACGGCGGCAGTAGTATCACTTCACTGTCCGATTTCCCCAATCGTCGTTTGCCAACCGCAACTCACCATACTGACCCGCAGCTACGCACTGCACCGAAGCAGCGCGACTGAGATCTTGTGCCTACGATTGCAGCCCGCCGCTAAGGTCCACCTAATCGGACCGATTTGAACTAGGATATTTCCAGGCGAGATGCCGGAAGTCTTTTCGGCGGCAATCGGATCTGAAGACATCCATTGAAAATCTCAAAACACGAACAGCGTGGTTTGCAGTTTCTTGCGCGAGGCGAAGCTATCAATTTTGAGCGCTTGGCGGGCGGAAAGCGCAAGTTCGCTGCACCGCGCTCTCGCGTTTGCTTTGCGGACGTAGCAGCCGTTCGGTTGGCCGCGTTAAGATCTCGCGATCGCAGTTGCTTCTATCGAAAGCAGAAGACCCATAGGGAGATCAACTATGGGAGTTGATCGGGCAGGTGGATCGTGAGGGAAGTACTCACCGAAAAGATCGTTCAGAGTGGACCGTTGCTCAGCATCGCCGAGCCACGTGATGACTTTGACGACATCGTCTAACGACGAACCAGAGCAGTGGAGACAGGATTTAAGGTTCTCAAAGGCCTGCCTTGCCTGGCTCTCAAAGTCTTCGCCCGCCTTAGCTCCTGTTTCTGGATCAATCCCGGCTTGACCCGATATGAACAAAAAGTCCCCGGCTCGGACCGCAGTGGAATACGCTCCATAGGGCGCTGGCATGTCAGAATGCTCGACGACTTCTTTTTCCATGGTCTTGGCCACCGGTGATGCGCTGTGAGCTTACCCGCCCACGTGACGAACGATCAACAAATTTGGAAAACATATCGGTTGCTTTCCGCTCTCAAGGGAGATCTGATGCTTTCAATCAGCTTTTGCGACGTCTTAGAAAGTGTGACTGACCGCTTCGCGGGCTCAACAGTCGTCGAGATTTTAGAAACCTGCGTTTGCCCGTACACGCTGCAGGCTTAGGTCGCAAAATCTTGAAAGAGCTACGCACCACGCACGGCAGTCGCTGCTATAGCAGGCATCGGGACGTGGTATTCATCGCCATCGAGAAAATCCTCTAACTGGGTTTCCCAAGAGGAGTAGATTTCTTTCACGACGTCTTCTTTCTGCTTGTCGAGGATAACTGCGGTCCTCGCAGCGAAACTCCGGAAATGTTTCGCGAACTGTCCTTTTGGAGCCGTGAAGACGAGTGGAAGCCGGGCGCTTGAAAACTCCCCGAAACCAGCCGCTTCCAGTGCCTCTCGCATGGTATCGTCCGAAGACAGAGCAAATGGGGGCGGTGACGGAGGGACGACGGACATGTCCGCAAGGCGCTGCATCGTGCCGAAGACGATCCGGAACAACTGTGACTCTGGCGGGCCAATCCAATGACTGAGTGCCACGCGTCCACAAGGTTTCAGAATGCGCGCAATCTCGTTGAACATGGATTCTGGGCTACCCACGTGCATGATCCCAAACGAGCAAATCACTGCATCGAAAACGGCGTCGTTTTTCGGTATCGCCTCTGCATCCCCCGGCGCAAAGCTCGCCGTAGGAAAAGCGCTTTGCGCCGCCTTCACCATCGCCGCGGACACGTCAACGCCCTCTGCGTCAGCGCCAAGTGCGCTCGCTGCGCCCGCAGCCCTTCCGGTGCCACAGCATAGATCCAAGATCCGTTTGCCGGGGGCCAATTCGGCCATTGCCAGAAGCGTCGGAATCGCGCCGGTCGTCACCCGCCCGGTGACATCGTTATAAGCGGCAGCGCGGGCATCCCATCCCTCTTTTTCTGCAAGCTTGAATGCTTCGTAGGTCATGATTTTTCTCTCGTGGTTTCGTACTCTGCACCAAACTGGCGCACTTATAGCGAATGCGTCAGGGTCGAGCTGGCCATAAGAGGGCCAATTCGGCCATCAGTTTGGGAGAGGAGAGTTTGCAAAATGACGGCAAGGAATTTCATCGCTGACCCTCTGCGGATTGATATTGTGGCTGCCGATAGTTGCAGGGGCGCCATTCTCTACGGCATCTATGATCTGCTGACGTCGGTAGGGTCGGCGTGGTCCTATCTCACCGAGGGCGCGCAGACCCCACCAATGACACGTGTAAGAATCGTTGCGAGAACCAAAGAACCGTTCCGCTGCATCAGCGGCGTACCGGTGATGCCTGACGCAAGCCTCGAAGAAGCGAACGATGCAGAGATCATCTGCCTGCCGAACTTCAGGATTGGTATGATGACCCCGCCGAAGGAGGCCTTGGGGCCGGAGATCGACTGGGTCGTGAAGCGGCACGCGGCTGGCACACGCCTGGCAACGGCCTGCTCTGGCTCGGCGCTCTTGGCAGACGCAGGACTCCTGGACGGCGAAGAGGCGACCGCACACTGGTCTATGGCTGAGGTTTTCGAAAAGCGCTACCCGCGTGTGGCGTTCTGTCCGGACCGTACACTTACTTTCGCCGGTGAAGGAGACTCCATCGTTATGTCGGGGGGTATGGCATCCTGGCAGGACCTCGCGCTTTACCTGATTGCACGTTACATCGGACCGGAACACGCGGCGAAATCAGCGCGGTTCTACTGTGTCGATCCAAAGCCCGACGGCCAGAGGCATTATGCGGCTCCTATGAGACGGTTGCAGAGCGACGATGCCATTATTCAGGAGTGCCAAGCATGGCTTGCGGACGCCTATGGACAGAGTGACGCCGTGACCCGCATGATTTCCCGCTCAGGCCTGCCGCGGCGGACGTTCGACCGACGCTTCCGCGCAGCTACGGGCTATAGCGCGAAAGACTATTTACAATCGCTGAGGGTCGAGGAAGCCAAACAGTTTCTCGAGATGGACGGCCAGAGCGTTGACGCGATTTCCGAGGCGGTTGGATATTCAGACTCGCGTGCGTTCCGCCGGCTGTTCAAAAAGATGACTGGCCTCAGTCCGGCAGAGTACCGACGGCGCTTTTCCAGTAAGGGCTTTTTGGCAGCTCGTTGAGACGCCCTTTGCAGCATCTGCATTCTGCTCACAGCCGTCATCTGATCGATTTGGTCAGGTTCAAAAGCGTCCCAGACGACGTGAACGACCGCTTCGCGGACTAAGCCGCCATTCGCGACACCGTCGTCGGATGCCTAAGATGAGGACTAAGCAGAAATTGGTCAAATATCTTCATGTAGACGAAGACTGCGGTAGCTGATCTCCACCATTCCATCTCGCTCCAACCCCTGCAGTATCCTAGACACAGATCCACGCGACAGGGCACACATGGTTGCAAGTTCATCCTGCGATAACGGTATTGCTTGCCCTGGGAGCAACGAAGACGAGAGGCGTTTCAATACCGCAAGGCACCGCGCTTTTGGATTTCGGATCATGAGGTCTCGTGCTGTTTGAACCGCGATGTTGGAGTTCATCGCACACAACCCGGCCAGAGCGCGCCAAACTTCCGGATACTGCTTTGCCAAGCGCTCGATCGTTGGCAAAGAGACTGAAAGGACGGACGCCTCTTCAGATTTGACAACCGCCCCCACCTGTCGCGGCACACCACAGAGTGCAGCACTCTCACCAAACCAATACCCCTGACCGAAAAGGTGTCCGATCACAATTGAAGGTTCAGTATCATCTGTTTGGATCGCAATGATTCCTTCAGTGACGCCAAATATCCCCCCCGGTGGATCACCGAGTTCGTAAATGGTGTTTTCGCGCAGGTACTTCTTAGAAACTGCGTTCGACAAAATCATCTGTGCGGTTGGGGTCGGCAAGGCACTTAGCCAGGGCGACCTTAGGGTCAGTTCGCTTCTCTCATCCAACATCAGAATTTTCTCAACAATTGTTCGCCAAGTTACAGTTGTCGTCTCCAGCATGTCTATACTCGCCTGCAGTGGCCCCTTACCCCGGAGCGTTCGCCTTTGAGAACATTGCATTTTGGCGTGTTGATTGCCGTCGTAGCATCAGCGCCGCAAGGCCCTGCCCACACTGCTGAGGGCGGTATTGAGACTTATCTTCTTGGAAGCAGAGACAGCTTCGCTGGTATTCTGCCGCCGTCAGGAAATTACTGGAACAACGACTTTGTGTTTTTTAGCGGAGAGGCGCCCAGTTTTTCTGCGGGCGGCGTTGTGGTCACTGGCCCGGAGATTGACGTCTTCACCTACAAGTTCAACTTCACTTATGTCCCAGAGGTAACTTTGGGGTCCGCGCGCGTAGGACTGAACGTGAACCTACCGTACGTGTCAGCGGACGGCGAATATACTGGCGAGTTGACCTCCGGATTTAGCGGAACACTGCAGGATAGCGGTGAGGATGCCTTCGGTGACCTTACTGTGACCCCTCTGTTCAACTGGTCTCAGGGCAAGTTGAACACCATGCTGGCGCTTCAGTTTTTTCTTCCAACCGGGTCGTACAATACCACGAGCGTCAATGTGGGCGACCGAACCGTCGATGCGCTGAACGCAGGAAAAAACAGATTTGCTTTTGATCCCACCGTTTCGATGACTTGGTTCGACCCGACATCTGGTTGGGAATTCACCGGCGCACTGGGTGTCACCATCAGCGCCAAGAATGACGATACGGACTACCAGACCGCCCCTGAGGCGCATTTTGAAGGCACCGTCATGCGCCACCTTGCGAACAAATGGGCATTCGGCGTGACCGGATATGCGTATCAACAGTTGGACGACGACAGCGGCGCTGGCGCAGAGGCCGAGAAAGCACTGCTTGGGATAGACAGCCTTCAAGCGCGGGTCTTTGGTCTCGGGCCAATAGCTTCTTGGAGCACCACAATCGGAGACAGACCTGTCTCTTTCAAAGCAAAATATATTTCGGAGTTCGGTGCAAAGCGCCGCTTCGAAAGCGACAAGTTTTGGTTCACGCTTGGACTTGTATTCTAATGCGTCTGTTTGTTTCAACGCTCATTGTTTGCTTGGGAGCCTCGCTCGAAGCGGTAGCACAGGAAAACGGTGGCGTTGGTCAATCGCTATCCAGCCAAGCGAGCGATCCTACTGCATCACTTATGTCTTTCCAGTTTCAGGATTTTTACGCTTTTAACCTTCACAACTCCGACCAAAGCCAGAACATTCTTCAGTTTCGAGCCGCCATTCCCTTCAACCTGGGTGGTGTGAACAACATTGCCAGACTGACACTCCCTTCCTTTACCGAGAGCGCAAGTGGTGAAACAGGTTTGGGCGACGCAACGCTCTTTAACCTAGCCGCTTTTGATCAAAGCTGGGGCCGCTACGGTGTAGGTTTGGTCGCTTTGCTTCCAACAGGCGCGGATGGGCTGAGTGCCGAGAAATGGGGGCTGGGTCCAGCGCTGGGGTTCGTTGCCCGCCCAAGCTGGGGTCTTGCCGGGCTGTTCAACCAGAACATCCTGACCGTGGCAGGTGACGATGATCGGCCAGACGTTAATATCTCAACCCTACAGCCGATTGTTAGCGTCGGACTTTCCGAAGGTTGGTCTGTGGGCACATCTGACATGACCTTCGCCTATGACTGGGACAGAGACGAATTTACCAGTCTGCCTTTGGGCGTGAAGGTGTCCAAACTCACGAAAATAGCGGATCGGCCTGTCCAGTGGCAGCTGTCTTACGAGCGGAACTTCTATGATGAAGGTACAGGCCCCAAAGACACGATCGGCTTCACTATCAAACTTCTTGTTCCGAAATAAACACGGAGAATTCGACATGTCATTCATGATCCGGGCTGCAGTTTGCGCCGCTTTCTTTCTACCCGGGCTTGGTATGGCGCAAGACGCGCCAGCGCCTGCATCCGCACTTTCGCGGGCAGTTGCTGAAGCAGACAATCGGCAACCAGCTATTCCACGTCCCGAACAGGAAGCCACAGCTCAAAGCAAACTGGACGCGTTTGTCGAGCTCACGGGTAAGCGACCGAACATTTTAATCTTTATCGTGGATGATATGGGCTATGGGGACTCCGGCGCCTTTGGCGGTGGCGAAATGATTGGCGCAGCAACGCCCAATATAGACGCGCTCGCCGCGGAAGGGTTCAAACTTACGTCGACCTACGCGCAGTACACATGCACCCCGACCCGCGCAGCGGTTTATACAGGCCGTCTTCCAGCTCGGACCGGCTTAATCCGCCCGATCCTGGCAGGGGACCAGATTACCCAAAACCCTTGGGAAGGTGAGCTTACAGTAGCCGGCCTGTTGTCCGACGCGGGGTACCACACCCTGCTGACCGGCAAATGGCACATTGGTGAAACCGAAGGGATGAGACCCCATGACGTCGGCTTTGATGAGTTCTACGGATTCTACAAGGCACAAAAGGAATATACTCAAGACGTCTACGAGATGCGTTTCCCTGATCTTGTCCTCGACCCCGACAAACGGGCCAGATACGAGGCTATCGGATCGAACAACGACCTCGTTTACGGGCTAGCCGACGGGACGACTGAAACCGTTGAAACGATCGGCTCGATAACCAAAATGGCGGAGGCGGATACCAAGCTCAAAGACTACACGATCCAACGTATCCGAGAACTCAGCGAGGGCGAGAAACCCTTTTTCATCAGCCACTCCTTCATGAAGGTCCATGCGGACAACTTTGCTTCTGAAGCCTTTAAGGGCGCGAGCGCTTCTAAGTTCCCGTATCGCGATAACGTCGTCGAAGTCGATGCCCACATCGGCGAGATCGTCGCCACATTAGATGATCTGGGCGAACTGGAAAACACATTCATTTTCGTCACTTCCGACAATGGACCGCAGATGGATAGCTGGCCAGACAGCGGCTACACACCGTTTCGTGGCGCCAAGGGCACGACCTGGGAGGGCGGTGTCCGCGTTCCCGGAATCGCTTACTGGAAGGGGATGATAGAGCCAGGGCGCGTGTCTGATGGGTTGTTCGACCTAATGGACCTGTTTGATACCTCTCTTGCCTTGGGAGGGGTCGATGCAAGCACTTTACCGAGCGACCGCTACTGGGACGGCATCGACCAGACCTCATTCTTGCTGGCCGAAGATGGCGAGAGCAAACGCGAGCACGTCTATAATTGGCTTGGCGCACAACTAGCCGCTATGCGTATGCGAGAGTACAAAGCACATCTACTAGTTTCTCTTCCGCAGGAAAAATTCCTCTACATCGATATGGCAGCGGTGGTGCCGACCGGTCTCGCACCATGGTTGTTCAACCTCTACATCGACCCGAAAGAGGAATACCCAGTCGGACATCGCATGAACGCATGGACGGCTTCGCTCGGGGCTGAGCTAAAGGCACATGGTGCCACATTCGTGAAATTTCCACCAAAGGATTTGGGTCTCTAGCTCAAGCAAAGCGAGGATAACCGAATGAAAAACAGACTAATTTTGGCGGCTATCGCAGCACTGACTTTTCTTGGCGACATGTATCCAGCTGCAGCCGATGATCGGCAGTTACCCCTTCCAGACCTTACAGGCTTGGCAGGAGAAGAGGCACAAGCTTTTTATCTCGCATTGGATGCTGTTGTGTGGGGCTATCCAATAGTTTTCTTTGAAGACCTGATGCGAGGGCGCGCTGCCCCGGATGCCGAAGAAAAAACCGGCAATCCAGGGTCACAGGTTAATGAACTGGCGCGTGTTCGGCAGTTGCGAGGGCCTGAGTACACCCAAATCGCAACGCCCAATAACGATACGCTCTACATAGAGTCCTTCATGGATCTGAGCCGAGAGCCTATGGTGTTGACAGTCCCGGCAGTCGATGAGGATCGCTATTATTCCATCCAACTTTGGGACCCCAACGGCGACACCTTTGCCTATATTGGCACGTTGACAACTGGCCGCGACGCAGGCGCCTACGCTCTTGTGGGGCCCAACTGGACAGGCGCGTTGCCTGAAGGTTTGCCACGGATCGACAGCCCCTATGTCAATGCCGTTTATTGGGGACGGGTGGGCGTCAAAGGCCCTGACGATGTGGGCCGTGCCAACGAAATCCAAGATGGCATGTGGATCACACCGCTGAGCGCCTACCCATCTGAGACGGAAGTGCCAGTCGATGTGGCGTATTCCCAAGCCCGCGTAGAATATACGCCACCAGCGGATTTGCCCGAAGACCTGCTGTTTTACGACAAGTTGGCCCATGCTCTTCAATTTACTCCCCCCAAACCTAAGCAAGACGCGGTCTTGGCTGACAGTTTGGAACAGATCGGCTTCACGGACGACAACACTAGGTTTGATCCAACGACATTGTCGGATGCAGAAAAATCGGGCCTGGCAAAAGCGTATCTGTTTGCCAACCACATCATGGATGTGAACGCGGCCACCACCGGTGAAGAGATCAACGGGTGGCGTTGGAGCCGACATGCAGGGATCATGGGGACAGATTACCTGTTCCGCGCCACTTGGGCCAAATGGTTCACCGGCGGCAACAGCCCAGACGAAGCTATCTATATGGACGGACGTAAAGATACTGACGGGGCCGCATTGGATGGCAACAAAAGCTACACCCTCCGTTTCGAAGCAGACGCTTTGCCCAACGTGTCCGCCTTCTGGTCGCTGTCAATGTATGACGGTGCAACGGGTGCTTTTGTCGCCAACCCCATCAACCGCTATTCGATTGGCACATACACGCCTGGCCTAGTCTATGAAGACGATGGCGCGCTTGAGATCACCATCCAAAACGCTGAACCAGAGGACGCTAAAGCCGAAGCCAATTGGCTGCCTGCACCTGAGGGCCAGTTCTATATGAATCTGCGGCTCTATGGACCCGATGATAGCTTGGCCAACGGCACATGGGCCCCACCTCCGGTTCAAAAGACGACCCAATAAGCGAACGGTCAAAGCCTTGCTAAGCGCTTGTTATGGCCGATCATGCCATTACTGAGAAAGGAAAGAACTATGAGTCGATCGTCCCTGCCACTTGTCGTTGTCTTCTCCGCCCTCGCATTCTCTGCGGATGCCCAGAACGCAGCGCTGCCAGAAGACGGCTCTGTCCTTCCGTTCCCGCCGCAACCCATGTCTGGCATCGCTCAGCAGCGCTTGCAAGACAGCACGATGCAATGGCCTGAGCCTTTGCAACGCTTGCCCGAAGATGCGCCCAATATCCTGATCGTGCTGCTCGACGATGTGGGCTTTGGCATTCCCGAGACCTTTGGCGGTGCGGTGAAGACGCCGACGCTGGATGCGCTTGCCGCAGAAGGCATCGCCTTTACCCAGTTTCACACCACTTCGATTTGCTCGCCGACACGCGCTGCACTCCTTACCGGACGCAACCATACACGTGTAGGCTCGGGAACCATCGCTGAGCGAGCTGTCGCTTTTGACGGATACACCGGGGTCATTCCAAAGGAAGCAGCTACGCTAGCCGAAATCCTTAAGGAGTACGGATATCACACCTCGGCCTTTGGCAAATGGCACAATACGCCAGCGATCGAAACAACTGCGATTGGGCCCAAAGATCGCTGGCCAACGGGATACGGGTTCGATTATTTTTATGGGTTCTTGGGAGGAGAGACCTCGCAATGGGAACCGCGGCTGACGCGAAATCTGGATGCCGTCGAACCGCCGGTTGACGACCCGAATTATCATCTGACCGAAGACTTGGTAGATGACGCGCTCAAGTGGCTCGATGACTATCGTGCCTTCGACCCCAACCAGCCGTTTTTTATGTATTGGGCACCGGGCGGCGTACATGGCCCGCACCACATCTTCCCAGAATGGGCCGACAAATACGATGGTCAGTTCGACGAGGGCTGGGATGCCTACCGAGAGGCAACGCACCGTCGGCAATTGGATCTTGGAATCATTCCGGAAGGAACCGAGCTCACCCCGCGAGACGCGTCTTTGCAGGGATGGGATGAAATCCCCGAAGACCAGCTCGATTTTCAAACGCGATTGATGGAGATTTTCGCCGGATTCGTGGAGCACACGGATGCACAAGTAGGCCGATTGATTGACGGTTTGGATGACCGTGGTCTGCGCGATAACACCCTGATTTTCTACATCTTCGGTGATAACGGCTCTTCTGCGGAGGGGCAGCGCGGTTCTATCAGCGAACTCCTCGCCCAAAACAACATCCCAAATACGATCGAGCAGCAATTAGAGGCGCTTGAGACGATTGGCGGAGTTAAAGTTCTGGGTAGCCCTAGAACGGACAACATGTACCACGCCGGGTGGGCGTGGGCCGGAAGTACGCCTTTCAAAGGGACTAAACTCTTAGGAGCATACTTCGGGGGAACTCGAAACCCGATGGTTGTTACCTGGCCAGGTCGGATCGAACACGACGGTGAAATGCGTACACAGTTCCATCACGTGGTGGATATCGCGCCAACTATCTACGATATCCTAGACATTCCACATCCTGAAATAGTGAACGGATATCAACAGATGCCTATGGATGGGGTGAGCTTGGCATACACTTTTGAAGACGCGAGCGCCGAGCCTCAAAAACCGGAGCAGTTTTTTGACAACAATGGAAGCCGCGGAATTTACTTGGATGGATGGTTTGCCGGGACATTCGGCCCCTTCACGCCTTGGGACAGCGCAGGATCTGCCGCCGGGATTGCGGACTGGGACTCCGATGAAGATGTGTGGGAACTCTACAATCTGACTGAAGACTTCAGCCAAGCCAACGATCTTGCGGCTGAGATGCCAGAGAAACTGGAGGAAATGAAAGCTAGATTCCTAGAACTTGCTCAGGACAACAAGGACTTTCCTATTGGCGCTGGTAATTGGCTTCGTATTCATCCTGCGGATCGTATCGCGTCTGCTTACGACAGGTGGACCTTCGGCCCGGAAACCAAACGGATGCCAGAGTTCGCGGCCCCCGGTATTGGCCGTCAATCTACGCGCGTGACGGTCGACGCTGAATTTGCCGAGGGAGCAAATGGCGTCCTGTACGCTGTAGGTGGAGCGGGAGGTGGCTTAACCGTTTACGTCGAGGACGGCGCACTGACCTATGAATATAACATGCTCATAATTGAGACCACGAAGGTCACCACAGACCCTATCCCCGCCGGGCGACATAAAATCGTCATCGATACAACGATCGACAATCCGGGTGGTGCAGCGAATGTGGTGATTTCGCTCAACGGGATCCAAGTTGCCTCTACACAGGTTCCCCGTACAGTGCCCGCGGCTTTCACTGCGACTGAGAGTTTCGACGTCGGCCGCGATCTTGGTTCGCCAGTTTCGTTGTCCTACGAAGAGGACCGCCCGTTCGGCTTCGAGGGTACAATTCACACCGTGCAAATCGCGCAGGGTGCAGCTCTAGAGTAGAAATCACTAACGTTATCACATCCGATCAGCATCGCGGGTGATTGGTGAAAGCGGTCATCCGGAGCAATCGCAGCGAACGTCCGCTCTGGGCTGATTGTGTTGAAAAACTCTTCTTGAGCGACGCGTTGGCTGCTGCTTCACTTCCTTTGAGGCAAGGGAGGTCTGACGATGATGGGGCCGCGGCAGGTGGCGCAGGGTGCGCTGTTTTATGAG
>JASJAW010000020.1 GCA_030066795.1 Dinoroseobacter sp. | reverse complement strand
CGCAGAACCAGACATCTCCTGACACCCGGGAACACAGGCCTTCAAAACATCACGATCAAGAATGGCGGACCAAACAGTCGCCGAATCCGCGCGAATCTCGCGGCTGTCACTCAATTGCATCGGGGCGTCCTCTCTTTGCTGTCGCTACGCTATGCCGCTTCCGACCCGCGTTCCATTCGACCTTGGTGGACAGAGCCAAGTTATTCATCGCAGGGTCGGTGGAGAGAAGCTCACACCAAAGCCCTCAAATATTGCGGCGATACGGCCATCCTGCAATCCGGCATAAATGGCATCATCTACCGCATAGGCGAGCGGTCGGTAGGCGAAATGCACACCGACCCCGATCGTCCAGCTGCCCACACCGAAGCCAGGCAAAGGTGGGGCATGCACGCCTATTCCGTCGGTCACGCCATGTTCCAATTGAGCCAAGGGCCCCATCGCGGCCTTCGTTTCCCCGTCGGCCAGTCCGGCCATGGCGGCCTCCATCGTCGGGTAGCGGGTCATGTTCTGGGAAAGCTGTCCGCCCGGAAAAGCCGTCAGATAAAAATCTGCGATTGAGTCGTTCTCGACCCCGACCGTGTCGAACCGGAAATACGCGGGCACCGGCTTGTCCTCCGGATAGGCGTCCTCGCGATAGGCGATACCAATGGATTCCACATGGTACTGCCCGGTGAAGACCACTTGTTCTATCCGACAGGCAAATTCGCTGTCATAGGGTACATGCAACAGGACATTTGCAACACGACCGCCCACAATCGGCCCCTTCCAGAGCCAGTTGCGAAGATCGGCATCAAGGTTCTCGCCCGCAGCCACCAGCTTGAATTTCGCTTCGACACCGAGTTCGTCAGCGATCATTCTTCCAATCTCGATATCGATCCCGGTTGGCTTGCCGCCCTCTTGCCAACTCCAGGGTGGGAAGTCTTCGTAGGCCGCAAATTCGATGAATCCTCTTTCCTGGATGGTGTCTAAATCGTTTCCGACAATATCGCGGCTGGCGTTTTGCGGTTTCGGTTGCGGGACAAAGTCCGCACAACGCGCTTGGGCCGCGCCAACGAGCACGGCCCAGATCACTATCGAGGAGACAAAACTCCCTAAGAGTTCGCGCATAGAGTGTTGCTCACCTTATTCTGCGGCAGACAATCCAATCGTCAGCGCCTCTGCCGCCGCTACAGCATCAGGGCTGTCGCCGGAGATCAGATTTGCAGCCCGATACGCGGCGCTGTCTGCAACCGGCGCCCCGGACGCAGTTTCGATCTGCCCGGCAATTTCTTCCAACTCGACTTTCAAGGCCTCGAGGTCGCCTGAACCACCACCCAATTCGTCGCGGATTTCCTTGAGGCGTGGCGTGACCTCTTCAAGCGCACCGTCATCGGGCCGGGTTTCTATATAGGTCCGGATCGCCCAGGCCGCTTTCTGGCCGAGAAGCTCACCAAACTCTGGCATCTTTGTAATGCCGTTCTGGGTATAGCCGTAGCGGAAACGCTCGACATACCATTCGTCACCATATTCTTCAGCTTCAAGATACCGCAGATCCGGCGCAAGACCGCCAGACACGGCGCCGAGGCCGTGGCAACGCGCGCAGTTCTGGTTATACCCTGAGTCCCCGATCTCGATCGCGGCTTGCCAGGCTTCCAGACCAACGGCTTCCTCGCGATACGGGTTCTCGATCAGCCATTCCTCGCCAACTTCCGGCAGCGCATCAGTGTCCACCGGCTGCGGTGCGACATCACCATGTGCGAGCGCCATCCCGGCACTGAGGCACAGCGCAAGCACACTGACATTCCCCACATTCATCATAAGGGCCTCCAGTCTCTGTTCCCGGGAATGAGATATCCTCTCGCCGGTTCGGGCGGTATTCGACCTTGGTTTCATGCGGCAATTCATGCCTCGAAACTTGCGACTATTGTCGAATGGCAGCCGTGGCCAGAGCGGATAACGTGACAGCGTTGGAGGGACTTACATCTAAAATGCATGTTTTACGCTGCGCCATCGCGGCCGCTGTCGCCGCGCTTATCTCATCGCCTTTGGCTGCGGAAATCGCAGTGCCGATGGCGTATATCAAACAAGAGGTCGAGGCACCGCCAGTTCTGTCGAATCTTGATCCGATCCCCGAGACCCTGGGCGCGGATGGAGCGCAGCTTGGCCTCGCCGACAACCTGACGACCGGCGGATTTCTGGGCCACAAGTATGAGTTGTCCACAACAACCGTACCGCTGGACGGGGATTTCTTACGGGCCGTCCGCGCGGCTCTAGAGACCGCGCCTTTTGTGATCCTCGATGCGCCAACCGAGGCGCTTTTGTCCGCCGCCGACCTGCCCGAGGCTCAAGGCGCATTGTTGTTCAACGTATCGTCCGGCGACCGGACGCTGCGCGATGCGGAGTGCCGCGCAAACCTGTTCCACACGGTACCGTCGGACGCGATGCGCGCCGATGCTCTGATGCAGGCGCTGCTGCGCAAGCGGTTTTCCAACCTCGCGATGATTACCGGCCCCTACCCGCCCGACCTGTCCTTTGCCGAAGCACTGCGGCGCTCTGCCACGAAGTTCGGGCTGAACATCGTAGGAGAAAAGGAATGGGTGTTTGATGCCGACATGCGACGCAACGCATCACAGGAAGTACCGCTATTCACGCAGGACTTCCCGGACTACGATGTTCTTCTGGTCGCGGATGAGACCGATGATTTCGGTCGCTACATCGCTTATAACACCTGGCTGTCGCGCCCTGTCGCTGGGTCTGAAGGCCTGATCCCGGCGACCTGGTCGCGCGTGGTTGAACAATGGGGCGCCGCTCAGCTGCAATCCCGCTTCAACGAACTGGCGGACCGCGACATGCGCTCCCGCGACTACGCCGCGTGGGCCGCCGTTCGGGTGCTGGGGGAAGCGGTAACCCGCGCGAATACAAGCGACCCTGCAGCTCTGCGTGAGTTCATCCTGTCAGACGAGTTCGAACTGGCCGGCTTCAAAGGTCGCCCGCTCAGCTTCCGTACATGGAACGGGCAATTGCGCCAGCCGATCCCGCTTGTCACCGCACGCGCTGTCGTCACCCAAGCCCCAATCGAAGGGTTCCTGCATCAACGCACCGAGCTCGACACGCTTGGTCTCGATGAGCCGGAATCCCAATGCAACGCGTTTTCGGAGTAACGCATGAGACTAATGACTGCCTGCCTTGCCCTGAGCCTCGCCGCGCCGGTTGGCGCTGAGGAGATCTGGGTTTCTAATGAAAAAGACGACACAATCAGCGTGATCGATGTTGAAACCCTTGAGGTTGTCCGCACGCTTCCCGTCGGTGAACGTCCGCGCGGGATTACCTTCTCGAAGGATTTCTCACGCCTCTACATCTGCGCGTCCGACAGCGACACGGTGCAGGTGATGGACCCTGAAACCGGAGAGATCCTGCATGAGCTTCCGTCGGGCGAGGACCCGGAACAGTTCGTCCTCCACCCCAATGACCGGCATCTGTACATTGCCAACGAAGACGACGCGGTCACCACCGTGGTCGACACCGAAAGCCGCAGCGTGATCGCCCAGATCAATGTGGGGATTGAGCCAGAAGGCATGGCTGTCAGCCCGGATGGCAAGATCGCCATAACCACGTCTGAAACCACCAATATGGCGCACTGGATTGATACCGAGACACAGAAGCTCTTTGCCAACACCCTTGTCGACTCGCGCCCGCGCCATGCTGAGTTTGTAAAGGACGGGACCGAGCTGTGGGTCAGCTCCGAAATCGGCGGCACGATCACGATCTTTGATGTGGAGACACAGACCGAGAAGGGTAAGATCGACTTTGAGGTGCAGGGCGTGCATCCGGACCGTGTCCAGCCGGTCGGCTTTGAGTTCACCGGAGATGAAAAGACCGCGTTTGTGGCCCTCGGCCCGTCGAACCACGTTGCCGTGGTTAATGCCGATACGTTCGAGGTCGAGGATTACATCCTTGTCGGACGCCGTGTCTGGCACATGGCGTTCAATGGCGACAAGTCGCTTCTGTTTACCACCAATGGCGTGTCCGGAGATGTCACCGTGATCGATGTGGCCGACCGCGAAGCTGTGAAAACCATCAAAGTGGGCCGCTTCCCCTGGGGTGCGGCGCTACGCCCCTGATCAACAAAGGACTGACAAATGATCAAAACTGTTCTGCTCACCGCAGCGCTTGCTCTTGCCCTGCCCGCCACCGCGATGGCCGATGAGGATGAAGACGAAGATGAGGGCTTTGGTCTTGCGGGCCTCCTTTCGGCGTCCAACAAAGAGGATCTGCCACCGGTCATCCTGTCCGCCGGCATGCCGCTTGCAGACGAGCCGTGGGTTCTGGAGTCTGGCACATACTACGAGTTTGAAATTCAGGGCGATGGCTCGCAGGAGCTTGCGCTGATTGGCCCCGAGTTCTTCCGTGCCATCTGGATCGACGAGATGGTTGTCGAAGGCTTGGAAATCCGCCCCCTGGGCCTCGACAGCGTGGAGTTCGACGAAGCTGGCGAGATGGAAATAGGCTTTGTCGCGATCAAGCCCGGCAGCTATTACATGAAGGTGCCCGGCTCGACCGGCGAAACCCAGCGGCTGGAGATTACCATTAAGTGACAGGACTTTCGGTCCGAAACCTAAGCTACAGCTACGGTTCAAAACGCGCCCTAGACGATGTGAGCTTCTCCATCGCGCCGGGCGCGTTTTCCGCGCTTCTGGGACCCAATGGCGCGGGCAAGTCCACTCTGTTCTCGCTTCTGACGCGTCTCTTTACGACGGAAGAAGGCCAGATTGAAATCGCGGGGCACGATATCTCAAGGGAACCGCGCGCGGCGCTTGCAAAGATCGGCGTGGTCTTTCAGCAATCGACGCTCGATCTGGATCTCACCGTCAAACGCAATCTGTCTTATTTTGCTGCTTTGCACGGGATATCAGGGCGCGACGCACGCACACGAATCGACGCCGCGCTTGAGCGGCTTGATATTTCCGATCGCGCCGGTGAGCGCGCGCGGGATCTCAATGGCGGCCACCGCCGCAGAACAGAAATCGCACGCTGCCTGATCCATTCACCGTCCGTGTTGCTGCTCGATGAGCCGACAGTCGGGCTCGATGCCGCCAGCCGCAAAGCGATCACAGACTACGTTCATGAGCTTTCGCGTACTGACGGTCTGACGGTGCTTTGGGCCACGCACCTTACAGACGAGATCGCGGATGCGGACCGCCTGCTCGTGTTGCATCAAGGGCGGCTCTTGCAGGACGGGATTGTCGGGGACCTGCGCGGCGCGGCGCCTCTGTCTGACTATTTCCTTGCCCAGACCGGAGCCGCGGCGTGACGGGCGGCATCCGCGCCCCGCTTGTCGCGCTTGGAGCGATCGTCACCCGCGAGGCGCTGCGCTTTGTCCGGCAACGGGAACGCTTTCTCGCCGCGCTTGTCCGCCCGTTGGTCTGGCTGCTGGTCTTTGCTGCCGGATTTCGCGCAGCCCTTGGCCTGTCCATAACCCCGCCCTACCAGACCTATATCCAGTACGAGACCTATATCGTCCCTGGCCTCTGCGGGATGATCATCCTGTTCAACTCAATGCAGTCGAGCCTGTCGCTGGTATATGACCGCGAGATGGGCTCGATGCGCCTGCTTCTGACCTCGCCCCTGCCCCGCTGGTGGCTCCTGTTTTGCCGACTGGCCGCATCTACCGCGATCTCGATCCTTCAAGTTTATGCGTTTCTGGCGATAGCAGCCCTCTATGGCATCAAGATGCCCGCAGTGGGGTATCTCGCGGCGCTCCCCGCATTGGTCGTTGCCGGGATCATGCTTGGAGCACTGGGACTGGCGCTGTCTTCTCTGATCAAGCAACTTGAAAACTTCGCCGGCGTCATGAACTTCGTCATCTTCCCGATGTTCTTCCTGTCCTCCGCGCTCTACCCGCTGTGGAAAATGGCTGAAAGCTCGAAGCTGCTGCACGATATCTGCGCGGTCAATCCGTTCACCCATGCGGTCGAGTTGATCCGCTTTGCGCTCTACGGAGAGTTCAATGCCCCAGCGCTCGGCTGGACGCTCCTGTCGGGTATAGTGTTTCTGGCGCTCGCCCTCTGGGGCTACGATCCGGCGCGCGGGTTTATCCGCCGCAAGGCGTGACCGGCAAATCGAGCCAGTGCGCTCTGTCTGCGTATCTGGTAGTGTTTGCAGAAAGGAGATGCCACTTGATACGTCTTTCGGTCGTCGCCACCCTTATCGCAACACCTGGTTTGGCTGAGGATCTCAGCCAGTATGGTTCGCTCAATCCGGACGAGATGACACTCTCGCGCGAGATCGAGCGGGCCGGGCGCGGCGAGACCAGTATGATGACCTGTGCGGCGGGCTACATGATCACGAAAAAAGGCGACCATGAGGACGCGCGCACGGTATTCGAGACCTGCGCAGATGCCGGATATACGGGTGCCATGACCTGGATGAGCCAGCTCGACAACAACGGTCTTGGCGCGGACTACGATCCGGATGCAGCCGCCGAGTGGGACCGGCGTGCGGCGGACGCCGGCGATCCGGTGGGCATGTTCAATTATGGTCTGAACCTTCTCCGAGGGCACGGCGTTCAGAAAGATGAGGCGCTTGGCCGCGAGTACATCGACACCGCTGCACGTGAAGGATTGAAGGTTGCCAAGCGCTTACAGGATGCTGGTTACGATCCGGATGAGGTCACACCAGACGCGGACAACTGGAAATACGCGCCGCTTTTCTGACCTGCTGCCTTATTTTACGACCAAAGGATTACAACCTCGGGCCCTGCGGTTGACATATGTCAACCGAAGTCCGTGCGGACCAGCGTAAGGTCTGCTCGGCAACCCCGGAGGATCCCATGAAACATGTCTTAGCCGCAGCCCTTCTGTGCCTGCCTGTTGTTGGAGCCGCGCCTGCGGTCGCTGGTCAGGTATTTGAACAGGTCAAGATCGATGCGGGCCAAGCATTATACAATGCCGAGTGTCGGCGCTGCCATGCCTCGGACTCAGCCGACGCAAGCTATGGCCCTCCGCTTGAGAACGTTGTCGGACGTGCTGCGGGAACATATCCCGACTATGACTACTCCATTGCGCTGGAGGCCTCCGGCATTGTCTGGACCCCGGCTGCTCTACGCGCATGGATGGAAGACAATGCAGCCTTCATGCCCGGGACAAAGATGCGCCATGTCGGGATCGAAGACCGCACGGTGCAGGACTTCATTCTTGCCTATCTGGAAAGCATCTCGGCGCGCGACGCGAGTGCAATTACCGAAAAGTAAGCCCTATTCGATCACGAGTACCGGCAGCCAGTGGCTGTCGGGATCGGCTTCGTGCAGATCGGCAGCTCGGATTGGACGCATCTCTCCGGCTGCCGGTGGTACGCCGAGCGGCTCCATGTCGATCTCGTGCAGATGTCCGACGAGACGGTCCCCTTCGACACCGAGCCGGTAGTAGACGCCGTTCCACATATTGATGCCGTACTCGGTCGCTCCTTTCCAAAGAAACATCAGCTCGTATTCCAGATCGGTGAGATCATCAGCCGAGACCTGCCGGTTGATGTCGTAGGGATAAGGTACCTGGCACCAGTATTTCTCGCGCCCTTCGAGACATTTGAACGGACGCATTGACAGGAAATGATCGCCAAACTGTGCCTCGTCCCAAGTCACCGTATAGCTGACCGTCTCACCCTCCGGGGTAAAGAGAACCTGACCAACGGTATGGGCAGTTCCGTCCGGCTCGAGCAGTCGAATTGACTTCTCCCCCTCTAACGGCCCCGCCGCAACGGCCGGCCCTGCGACGACTGAAACGATTGCGGAAAAGATGTAAATTAACCTCAAGTTTTCAAATCCTTTTTCTCACCAACCCCAACTTTACGATAGACCGCGGATCTCAATTTTACGACCTTGGTGCATTTGCGCGAATCCGGAATCGCCTATACGCTTTCCCGGTCATCGGCCGAGCCTTTTTGGCGTGCCCCGGCCGCGGAGGATCACAAGGAGGAAACCGATGAACCGGTTTGTACTAGCCGTTGCGACAGGTTTGGTCGCGACTATGGGATGGCATTCGGATGCGCTTGCCGCCGACGTCACCGAAGAAGATCTCAAGAACGATCAGGCGAACACCGGAAGTGTCCTGACAAATGGCATGGGACGCCACCTGCAGCGTTATAGCCCGCTTGAGACACTGAACAAAGGTAATGTGAAGCATTTGGTCCCGGCCTGGGCGTTCTCGCTCGGTGGCGAGAAGCAGCGTGGCCAGGAAACCCAGCCCATCGTGCATGACGGCGTGATGTACATCACCGGGTCCTACAGCCGGATGTACGCCATCGATGTCATGACGGGCGAAGAACTTTGGCAGTATGATGCACGTCTGCCCGAAGGCATCCTGCCCTGCTGCGACGTGATCAACCGCGGCGCGGCGATTTACGGCGACAAGGTGTATTTCGGCACGCTGGATGCCCGGATCGTGGCGCTTGACGCCAAAACCGGTGACGTCGTCTGGAACAAGAAGATCGAGGATTACAAGGCGGGCTACTCCTACACAGCCGCGCCGCTGATCGTAAACGGCCTTGTTGTCACCGGTAACTCCGGCGGCGAATTTGGCATTGTCGGCGCGGTCGAAGCGCGTGACGCGGAAACCGGCGAAGTTGTCTGGAAGCGTCCTGTCATCGAAGGTCATATGGGTGAGCTGAATGGCGAACCATCGACCATGACCGGCACGCTGAACGCCACCTGGCCTGGCGACATGTGGAAGACCGGCGGTGGGGCAACCTGGCTGGGCGGATCCTATGACGTAGAAACCGACACGCTCGTGTTTGGTGCAGGTAACCCAGCCCCGTGGAACTCGTGGCTGCGCGACGCGGGCCAGAACAACGATGGCACAGGCGACAACCTCTATGCCGCCAGCCGGATCGGGATCGACCCAGCCACCGGCGAGATCAAGTGGCACTTCCAAACCACCCCGCGTGAAGGCTGGGACTACGACGGCGTGAATGAAGTTGTCGCCTACACCAACCGTGCGGGCGAAAAGCGGTGGGCGACCGCCGACCGGAACGGCTTCTTCTATGTCCTGAACCGGGAAGATGGCGCGTTTGTACGCGGCGTTCCCTTCGTGAAGGACATCTCCTGGGCCTCTGGTCTCGATGAGAATGGCCGCCCAATCTACAATGAAGACAATCGCCCCGGTAACCCGGCCGATGCTGCAGATGGTAAGAAAGGCGAAGTGATCTTTGCGTCACCCTCCTTCCTTGGCGGCAAGAACTGGATGCCGATGGCCTTCTCGCAGCGCACCGGCAACTTCTACGTGCCGTCGAACGAGTGGGGCATGGATATCTGGAACGAGCCAATCACCTACAAGAAAGGTGCGGCCTATCTGGGTGCTGGTTTCACGATCAAGCCGAACTACGAAGACCATATCGGCTCACTCAAGGCGATCGACCCGGACACCGGCGAGATCAAGTGGGAATACAAGAACGACGCGCCTCTCTGGGGTGGCGTGATGACCACCGCGGGTGGCCTTGTGTTCACTGGCACGCCTGAGGGCAATTTCATCGCCTTAGATGATGAAACCGGCGAAGTGCTCTGGTCCTTCCAGACCGGCTCCGGCATCGTTGGACAGCCGATCACTTGGGAAATGGAAGGGGAGCAGTATGTCTCCATCATCTCCGGCTGGGGCGGCGCGGTTCCGCTCTGGGGTGGCGAAGTCGCCAAAAAGGTAAACTATCTTAACCAGGGTGGTTTGCTCTGGACCTTCAAACTGCCTGAGCAGATGGCTTCCGCCAACTAAAACGAATTTGCACGCTAGCGCTCGGGACGCGCGCCGGGAAACCGGCGCGCGTCTGCTTTGTTCTACCCGGTACAACGGAGCGATGTTGAATAAGGCACATTTTTTTGCAGGGTTTTGGCGCTGGTGCGAAAGATCAGTATTAGGCTGCAACATATTGAAAAGCGTAGGTAATGTTTTCCTTACGACCAAAGGAGAATAGTGGTAAGATACTGTGGAAATTATGTTCACCGTAATGACTTGCCCCGGAGGATTGAAATGGCTTGGACTACCCCGAAACTGCGTGAAGTGAACTGCGGCATGGAGATCAACATGTACTCCCCCGCGGAAGACGAAGGTCGCGAAGCAGAGCACGACCTGTTCTAATTCTTACTCCGGTCAGGACCCTCGCAGATGAAAATTCTGGTACTGGGTGCTGCAGCCGGTGGTGGCCTTCCGCAGTGGAACTGCGGTTGCCCTAACTGCGAAGATGCGCGCGCCGGGCGGCTTACGCCGTCCGGCCAATCGTCTTTGGCAGTCTCTGCCGACGGATCGCACTGGTCGATCCTGAATGCGTCCCCCGACATACGCTCCCAGATGCAGACCTGCGCCGCTCTGCATCCGCGCAGCCTGCGCGACACACCCGTTGCATCCGTGCTTTTGACCAATGGCGACATAGATCACATCGCTGGCTTGCTGTCGCTGCGCGAGCAGACACCCTTCACGCTTTTTGCGACTGCTGAGATCCACGGGGTACTGGAGCAGAACCGTGTATTCGACGCAGTGTCCCATGACAAAGTCGCGCGCCGCGAGATCGCACTGGAAGCCTCGTTCGAGCTGCATCCCGGCCTGAACGCCATGCTCTTCGCAGTCCCCGGCAAGGTCCCATTGTTTATGGAAGGCGAAACCGTCCAGACCGATCTGGTCGGCGAACAGACCGTTGGTGTGCGGCTCTCGGATGGCAGAAAGACAGCCTACTACATACCGGGCTGCGCGCATGTTCCCGACGATTTGCTGAAACGCCTGCAGGACGCCGATCAGCTGTTCTTTGATGGCACTCTATGGGACGATGACGAGATGATCCGGTCGGGGACAGGCATCAAGACCGGGCAACGCATGGGCCACATCTCGGTCTCCGGACCAGATGGGTCAATCGAGCGCCTGCGCGGCCTGAGCGCAGCCAAGACCTTTATCCACATAAATAACACCAACCCGATCTGGCGTCCGGACAGTGCCGAGCGAGCGTATGTCCTTGAACACGGCTGGCAGGTGGCCGCAGACGGACAGGAGACGACCCTATGAGCCTTGAGGACCGGCTGCGCACCATCGGCGCGGAACGCTACCACGACCGGCACCCGTTTCATCACAAGTTACACGGCGGGCAATGTACGCCGGATCAGGTGCGCGCTTGGGTTATAAACCGCTGGGCCTATCAGGCGGCAATCCCGAGGAAGGATGCGGCCTTTATGTCCCGTTGCGAGGACCCCGATATTCGCCGCGCATGGCGCTCCCGGATCGAAGATCATGACGGCGGAGTGGATGAAGGGGGCGGCCTGCGCCGCTGGCTCAAACTCGCAGAAGCGGTTGGGCTTGATCCGGACTATGTCGCATCTGGCGAAGGCATTCTTCCTGCCACGCATTTTGCAACCGAGGCATATGTTCACTACGTGCGGGAACAGCCACTCTTGCAAGCAGTTGCTTCATCCCTGACAGAGCTTTTCGCACCGAAGATCCATGAGAACCGGATCGAAGGCCTCTTGAAGCATTACGACTTCGCCAACGATGTCAGCCTGAGCTACTTTAAGAAACGGCTCAGCGAAGCCCCGCGCGACGTGGCATACGGGTTGAAATGGGTGCTCGATCACGCCGACACTCCTGAGAAAGAAGACATGGCCTGCGCCGCGCTGATCTTTAAAACAGACGTGCTCTGGGCCCAGCTCGACGCGCTTTGGAGCGCATATGTCGATGGCCACCTCCCACCCGGGGCCTGGCAGCCCGGTGAGGGGATGGCATGACCCTTGCCATCGCCCCAAATGACCGGCCCTACCTGCCCCGCGGCGTGCGTCTGCACAAGGACAAGGTACGCGGTGGAACGGTGCTGTTGGCGCCGGAAAAAGCCGTAGCGCTGGATACGATTGGCGAGGCAATCCTGACGCGCGTCACCGGAGACGCCAGTTTCGCAGAAATCGTTGCAGACCTCGCCGCGACTTATAACGCTCCTGCCGAACAGATCGAAGGCGACGTGCAAAATTTTCTGCAGGGATTGCGCGCACGTGTCTTTCTGATGGTCGCGCAATGACCAGCGTTCCTCCCCCGATCGCCATGCTTGCGGAGTTGACCCATCGCTGTCCGCTCTCCTGTCCTTATTGCTCCAATCCCATCGCGCTCCACGGCAAAGACACAGAGTTAGAGACCGACACCTGGGCGCGCGCGTTTGATGAGGCGGCAGCCCTTGGCGTGCTGCAGCTGCACCTGTCAGGCGGTGAGCCCGCATCCCGCCCAGATCTGGTCGAGCTCACCCGCGCCGCGCAAGAGGCAGGGCTTTACACCAATCTGATCACCTCCGGTATTGGCCTGACCCCTAAGCGACTTGACGCACTGGAAGAAGCGGGCCTCGACCATATCCAGCTGTCGCTACAAGGCACAAAAGCTGCGCTGGCTGACCGGATCGGCGGCTACACTGGTGGCTTTGATCGGAAAATGTCTGTAGCGAAAGAGATCTCAATCCGCGGGATCCCACTCACCCTCAATGCAGTAATGCATCGCCAGAACCTCGATGATCTGGACCGCACAATCGATATGGCGGTTGAACTTGGCGCCCGGCGGCTTGAAGTGGCCTGCGTGCAGTTCCATGGCTGGGCCACGCTCAACAGGCCTGCGCTGCTGCCAACCCGCGAACAGACCATCGCAACCAAGAAAACCGTCGCAGAGGCCGAGGCGCGCCTGCGGGGCACTTTGGCGTTCGACTTTGTGCCTCCCGACTATTATTCGGACTTTCCCAAGGCCTGTATGGGCGGATGGGGATCGACGGGGCTCAACATCTCCCCGGATGGTAAGGTCCTGCCCTGCCATGCAGCTGAGACTATCGAGCATCTGAGTTTCGAAAATATCCGTGATAAATCCTTGTACGAGATCTGGTACGACAGCGCCGCGTTCAACGCCTATCGTGGCACTGATTTTCTACCCGAAACCTGCCAGTCCTGCGACCGGCTCAATATAGATTTTGGCGGTTGTCGCTGCCAAGCTTTGGCAATCGCTGGAGATGCCTCTGCCACCGACCCGGTGTGCCGCAAATCACCCGATCACCCCAAGGTTGAGGCGTTGCTGAGCGAGGTAATGGCCAATCCGGATGACAGCTTCACGTACCGCAAACTCGCGCGTACGCCTCAATGAGACCGCGCGACCGGATCATCGGCACGATCGTCGCGGCTTCTCTCTCCGCACCGGCGCTGGCACAGGAGGAGTGTCGCGAAGACGCGATGATCGTTTTCGATGCATCCGGCTCCATGGCGGAAATGGGATTCAACCATATCGATGAACCCCGGATCTTTGACGCACGGCACGCTGTCGCTACCGCCATTCCCGAGATCGCCAAGCTCCGCCGTCTCGGGCTCCTGATCTACGGCCCTTCTGGGGCGGATTCATGCTCTGGCCTTGATCTGCGCTTTCCTCCGATCGAGAACGCCGCCGCGCCTATTCTAAACGAAATCAACGCGGTTCAACCCGAGGGCGAGACACCTTTGACTGAGGCGGTGCGTAACGCTGCGGATGTACTGCTGTCGACCAGCGGGGGCGGAACTGTGGTCTTGTTCACCGATGGCAAGGAAACCTGTGGTGGCACGCCCTGCCAACTTGCGGCCGAACTCGCCGCAGAAGACATCACGGTTCACGTAATCGGCTACAAAGTCAGAGGCGAGTTTTTCGCTTGGGAGAGCCAGGGCGATAACGACTATCAGAATGCAGAAACGGTTTCGCGCTGTCTCGCCGATCGCACCGGCGGTCTCTACCTCGCCACGGAAACGGTCGAAGACCTGATCGCAGCGTTTTATCAAACGCTGGGCTGCCGAGTGCTGTTCTGAAGAGTTTTGCCCCGGGCCAAACACACCTGTTGGGCCGGCAACAAAAAGCGCTTAGCGCAGGGCAAAAATAGTTTTATCGCTGAAAATGCCTAAAGCCAAAGCTCGCCGCGTGGGGCGAAGTAGTCACGAGGACCTTCCCACAGAGATCAGCCTTTCGCTGCCGAAGGCGCGTTGAGCAGGGTTTCATCGATTTCAAACAGGTCGGTATTTTCGAGAAGCGCAGTGACCACCCGGTTCGTTCCGCTTTCACGAACGCCATAGCCATAACCACGCAGTCGGAAATGCCACTCGCGTTCGCTTAGGCTTTTGCGGCGCTCAGCCAGAACAAAATCCTGAACCTGAGCGATTTCTGTCGCGCTAAGAGCGGTATGGGTCATCGGGCCTACTCCAAAATCAATTCGTTCTATGAATCAGTGGTGACAGCCATTTTTGTTCAGAATTTTGCATCAATAGGGCGGAAGGTGGATGTTTGGCGTCGCGAACAGGATTGAATTGCCCACTGACCCGTCGCTGCAATTCCAGACAGCAAGCCCAGGACACCTTCGGCGCAAGGCGGGGGCGCAAGGCGTTGATCCAGATCATACGTGACCCATGCGGGAGGCACTAACCTCGATCAAATCGGGAAAACGCACGCCTAAACGTAAAGTGCCTGCCGTGCGGCACAGTAAGACACGCGCTGCGAGAGAAAGCAGAGGCAAGGCTCACACCAGGGAGGGAGAACCCATGTTTCATTCGGCCGGCAAGCTTCTTTGCAGTTTCCTGCTGGGCATCGCGGTCTCTATGGGTGTGGCAGGCGCCGAGCAGAGCATCGACGAGATCTCACTGCAAGACATGCGCGGTATGCGCTACTGCGAGTTCGTGCTTGTGTTCGAAGATCGCCTAATGATCTACAACACGACAAATTCGGCGGCAGGGTGTCCCGGCGAATTGTGGGATAAACTCGATACCAATGCCTTGGCGGAAGAACACGGCGCTAAGGCAGTACAGCTCAATGGTCCGAAGTTCTGGGCGACGGATGCGCAGACACTTGGGTTCGGGGGCACCAAAACTTTTGGTGGTATCGAGGCTGGCTACGCGGCCACTTTGCCCATGAGCGCGCTCGGCAGCGGTGAGGGTGCGGACCCATATGTGCCGTTTACAACCAAGAAGGACCAAACGCTTGTCTACAAGGCCGGACAACCGGTCTATGAAGTGGTTGATCCTGACGGCCGCGCCTACGTTCTGAACGCTTTCAGCAGCGTTGTGAAAGACGGCGATCCGGCCAACTTAGCAGATCAGTTGACCCCAGGTGACGGCTGGACGTTCAGAGTTCGGGTGCCAGAAGAGGACCTTGTGATTGTGCACACCAGTGAAGTCCCCAAGAAGATGGTCGGTGACGATCTGCGAAATTACTACTCCTCAGAGTTCGACGACTAGGAGGTTCGGTATGCTTTCACGGTTTTTTGCTGGTCTCTTGACTGGAGTGGTTCTTCTTGGCTTCGCACACATCGGACTGGCCGAGGAAGACCCGGAGATTAACCTGCTGTTCGTACAAACGTCCAAATCCGTTGAAATCGATACGGCCAAAGGCAGCTTGTGTCTGCGCGGCGTCTCAGGTGAAACAATCTACTTCTCAGACCGTCCCTACCGTCTCGCTGGTCACGTATCGCTCGCGCGCTTTCTGGAAGGCTGGTCCGAAGGCGCAGACAGTTTTGCTGAAAGCCCGCCCAATGCCGCGATCTCAATCTACGACGAAAGCGCAGACACAAACGCGGTCGCGATCATTACGCTATACACGCCAGAAGTGGATGGGGACGACCTGCTTTATTCCTTTGCGCTTGTCGAGGGCGAACTACCGAGTGCGGGCGACTCGACAGCCCTTTTTATCGACAAGTTCGGAGTCGGTGGAGGCGCGGGCCGGGGCTATCACGGCGTGGGCGCAGGGCGCCGCGGCCCGGGAGTTGGCGGGTGGGCCGGTGTTGCTGTGATCAACGAGTGTGAACGGGATGGCAATTGTTGAACGCTTGGACCGCGCGAAGGGCCTCAGGCGTAGATTGGTGACGGCTATTTGCGAAAGGCGACGCTGCGATCTGCAGACGGCACTTTCTTTGGTCCTGTTATGCATTGCCTTGGCTCAGGCACCGACCGCCCGGGCTGAATCGCGATCCGGGTTCGGGGCATCGGCATCCCTTGAAACCGGTGACAGCGTTACCGAAGACATTGAGCAGGATGATATCAATGCCGGGTCTGCCTTCCGCTTTCCTGGCGAGCCGCTGAAACCTTGGTTCGACGCAAAGCGAAGGTTGAATGAAGAGACAGGGCTCAAACTGAACTTCAGCTATCAAACGTTGTTTCAAAACGCCGATATCTCCAACGGAAACGAGGAGGCTGCGGGAGGGCGCGGTGAAATAAACGGCTCTTGGGCATTGATCGGTCGCGGCACCAAGAATGTTGGGCGGCTGACCTTCAGAGTAGAGGACCGCGCCACGCTGGGCACGGAGATCCCTCCATCAAAACTTGGAAATGAGTTCGGAAGCGGTACGCTGGTTGGCACGGGTTTCAGCGACTACGACAGTCCCAACCTCTCCGAATTTGCCTGGAGGCAAGCCTTGCTGGACGGTCGCTTACGCTTTGCGTTCGGCAAGATAAGCGCTGTGTCCTGGTATGGAGGTCACGCGTTTTCCTCGCCCAAACGCGCGTTCCAGAACTCAGGGCTTCAGGGAAGCAACACACGAGCCTTCCCGGGTCGAGGCTTCGGAGCAGGCCTAGCCTACGCTTTCACGCCGAGATTTGTGGCTCTTGCGGGGGTGCATGACGCCAATGCCCAAACCACCGGAGACCCGTTCGAGACAATTGAAGATGGCGAGTTCATGAAGTCTGCCGAGTTCCGGTGGTATCTCACCACGCCAGAGAGAGCACGATGGGATCAGGTGCGTCTGCATCTCTGGCACCAGGACGAGAGAAAAGCTGCTGGCGTAGCAGAGAGCTATGGGGCCAACTTTGTTGCAAGCAAGCTTATGTTCAACGACAGGGTCATGCCCTTTCTGATCGCGGGCGCTTCTGATGGCGACGCTTCACTTTTCAAGAGGGACCTGGCGGTCGGCGTCGGATTTGGATTCAACACCACTGCAACCAAAGCCCGTGATGTGCTGGGTTTCGGGCTTGCTTGGGGCGAACCCTCGGACGATCGTTTCCAGGAGCAGATCACAGCTGAGGCATATTATCGATTTCAGATCCTCGACAACATCGCGATCACGCCTTCCCTTCAAGTCATCAACAACCCGATTGCCAATCCCGATGAAACGACAGTTGCAGTTCTTGGGTTTCGTCTAAGAGTTACCTTCTGACACACAACGCCAGAAAATGTTCCGGACGCCCGCGTTTAACTAGTAGCTGTCCTCTGACCGTTTCCGTTGGCGTCATCTCGGGCGAAGGCCCGCCATGCGCAGCGAGCGTTTGTCTCGTGTCGCTGTGAGAGCAAATCTTGCGCGCTCATCTCTGGAAGGCGGAAGGATTGAATTTGCGCGTCCGCTCTTTCTACGAGGGTTGCCAGCATTCAGTGTATGCTGTCTTTTACGCTGGCGCGAAGGAGCATGAAGAGCGCCCCATCGCATTGGGACGTCCTGTCAGAGCGATCGCTCTATAACAGAAGGTCAAATTGGGATCTCGGGATGCGGATAGCGGCGCTTGTCTTTGCTGTTTTGATGCTCAGTGCATGTACCGGCCTTCAGCGCAATCCGATTGAGGCGACCGATCTGGTCGATCCACAGGTCCCGGGGATTGAGGGCGCGCGGCTCTGGGCGGACGTGACCCCGCCCAATCTGGAAGAGATTGTCGACGAAGCGGCGCAGCAGCGGCGCGCCGCCGGTCTGACAGGGCCTCAAACCACGCTGTCGTTATCGGGGGGCTCGGAAGGCGGTGCGTTTTCCGCCGGGATCCTGACGGCCTGGAGCGAAGTCGGCACGCGCCCGGAATTTACCAGCGTTCTGGGGGTTTCGACCGGTGCGCTGATCGCCCCGTTCGCGTTTCTCGGCTCCGATTATGACGACGAGCTGAAGCGGCTCTATGGCGGACTGCCGCCGTCTCAGATCTTCGAGAGCCGGTCGATCTTTGGTATTCTCCCCAATGCGTCGATCAAGAGCACAGGGCCCCTCAAAGCCCTGATCGACGAATACCTGACCGATGAGTTTCTGGCCGAGATTGCCGCCGAACACCGCCGGGGGCGGCGCCTTGCGGTGCAGACCGTGAGCCTTGATGCGCAGCGTCCGGTGTTTTGGGACCTCGGCACGATCGCAAACAGCGGTGCCCCAAACGCGGCCGAGGTGTTTCGGGACGTGCTGCTGGCATCGGCCTCAATCCCCGGGTTTTTCCCCCCTGTGCTGATCGATGTGGACAGCCCGGGCGGGGTGCGCGATGAGTTGCATGTCGACGGCAGCGTGTTCTCGCAATCGCTTCTGGTTCCCGGCTGGCGCATCCCGAAATCTGCGACCCGGAACTCAACGCTCTATGCGATCCTGAACAGCAAAGTGACCCCGGAGCTGGACGCGACGGATTTGGGCATTCGGGCGGTTACGTTCCGGTCCTTGTCCACGCTTCTCAAGGCCCAGGCGGCAACCGACCTGGCAATCGCCTTCGAGTCCTCCCGCAAAGACAGCGCGCGGTTTCAGGCCACGTGGATCAGCCCGGACTTCACCGTTCCGCTGAACGAACCGTTCGACCCAGACTACATGGCCGCGCTCTTCGACTATGGATACACCCGCTTCAAAACCGGAAATCTCTGGAGCGACAAACCACCGGAATAAGGAAATGCGCGCGGCCACGTTTGGGGATGGGCCGCTCCTTCCAAAGGCGTGCATTTACGTAACCTGTTGCCGCAGACCTTAGCTGCGTGCAGTGTTGCGCCAACGACTCTCACAACACCTTCGGCAAAAAGAAAAACGAGGCTGGTACAGACAGTGACCCAAGACGCAGCTTTTGTCTTCACTCTGATTGGCATTGCCGGAGCGATGATGGCCAGCAACCGGGTTCGGTACGATCTGGTCGCAATTATCGTCGTGCTTGCGCTGATCGTGTCGGGTATTTTAACGACCGATCAGGCACTGGCCGGCTTTGGCAGCCCGGTTGTCATCATGGTTGCTGCTTTGCTTGTGGTCGGGGAAATGCTGGACCGCACTGGCATTGCGCACAGCATCGGAAACCAGATTCTGAGGTATGGCGGGGCAAGCGAAACGCGTTTGATAGTCTATCTGATGCTCGGCGCGGCCCTGCTTGGGTGCGTCATGAGTTCCACCGCTATCGTCGCAATCTTCATCCCGATTATCTTGCGCGTTTCTGCGAACACAGGCTTGGCGCAGTCCCGCTTGCTTCTGCCCATGTCCTACGCGGCCCTGATCAGCGGTATGCTGACCCTGATCGCAACACCTCCTAACCTCGTGGTCAGCGACACCCTTGATGAAAGCGGCTATGAGCCCCTCGGGTTCTTTAGCTTCTTTCCCATCGGTCTGGTGGTACTCATAGTGGCCGTTTTTTATATGCTCGCCTTTGGCCGCAAGATGCTAAACCAAGACGATGACAGCGCCTCCGAAGGCGATCAGAAGACGCAAGCTCTGTTGCAGAAATCGACCGCACTGCAGATGCTCGAGCCTTTCGCGCTAATGGATAAGTTTCACTTGGTCGAGGTCACCCAGCGCACGCAAGCCAGCCTTGAGACCATATTCACCGACATCAATGCACGTATTCTCGCCCGTCGGCGGCCCTCCCGGCGGAACGCCACAGCGGACGCCTTTGTACCGGAGATGCAGCTGCTGCCCGGCGACCGCCTGCTGGTCGTCGGCGATCAGATTGAACTGGCCAAGGTGGCGGACCACCCAGCCTTCAATGTTGTCGGGCAGGTGCTGGAACGGACGACGGAATGGGAAGGCGCCATCGGGCTCGCCGATATTCTGGTCCACCCAGAAGCACGGGTGGTCGGTGAAACCATCCGGGATTTCGGCTTTCGCAACCACTATGGCGTGGACGTTCTGGGCGTCTTGCGCGGGGAATCTCCTCTCGAAGAGCCCTATGACACCAAGTTACGCCCCGGCGACCGGTTAATGATTGTTGGTCCGCTAAAAAAGATCGATGCCTTTGCCTCTCAGCACCACGATTTTGTTTTGCTGAGCGTCCCAAAGGAGCGGGCGGAGATGCCACTTGTCCCAGGCAAATACCTGACGTCACTCGCAATTCTAGCCGGGATGGTGCTGCTTAGCATTTCGGGACTGGTGCCGGTGGTTGTCGCGGTCCTGCTGGCGGCAACAGCCGCCGTTCTGTTTGGAACGCTTTCTCCTGAACGCGCCTATGGCGCCATTCACTGGAGCAGCATCGTCCTCGTCGCCGGGATGCTGCCTTTGGCGGATGCACTTCAAAGCACAGGCGGCGCGGATGTGGTGGTGGACGCAATGCTTGCGATTGTTGGCGAGTCTGGCGCAAGCGTCATGATGGCGATGCTGTTCCTTGTCACCGCGGGACTCGGGTTGGTTCTGTCGAACACGGCCTCCGCGGTGCTGGTCGCTCCAATCGCGATTACGGCTGCGGAGTCCCTGGGCTTCTCCCCTTATCCTTTCGCCATATGCGTCTTGATCGCAGCGTCAGCTGCCTTCTCAACGCCGGTTTCCACACCTGTGGTCACACTTGTGGTCGCACCGGGGGGCTACAAGTTTGCCGACTTCCTCAAGATCGGCCTGCCGCTGACCTTCCTTGTGGGCGTAGTCACCGTCCTGATCACACCGTTTGTTTTCCCGCTCTGACTTGCTTTCAAGCGCAAACGTTAGAACGAGGGATCAGAACCCGCCAAAGAGACTGGCCAGAACAATTATCGCCACCAGTGCCACAAAGGGGATAACAACGGCGGTGACAAAAATGTCGAAATAGCTGTCCTTGTGAGTAAGCTTGGCGATCGCCAGGACTGTAATCACAGCCCCGTTATGAGGCAGAGCATCCAGCGCGCCCGAGGCAACGGAGGTCACCCGGTGCATCGCTTCCAAAGACGCGCCACTGGTTTCTGCCAGCGTCCGAAATGTTTCGCCCAAGGCATCGAGGGCAATGCTCATCCCTCCCGATGCTGAGCCCGTCATAGCTGAGAGCGCGCTCACGGACATGGCGACCGAGACGTAGGGGTTTCCACCGCTGGCCGACAAAAGGCTGTCAGTAACCAGCGCAAATGCGGGAAGGGCCGCGATCACGCCGCCGAACCCAACAAGGCTAGCCGTATTGAAGATCGGCAGCACAGAGGCATCTGCCCCCTTGTTCATCGTATCGCGCAGATCGTCGTAGCGCCGCCAGTTGGCAGCAACCAGGAAGATGATTGATGCTGTGAGGGCAACGACAATCGCCCATACGCCGCGGACAGCTTCGATAGAAGTTTCGCCAAACAGCGGGAGCGCGAGATAACTCGTGTCCATGGTGGGAACGATGACGGAAACGAACACGAAGTTGACCAGCACAACAATAACGATCGGGGCCACTGCAAGGAGGATGCCAGGCTGGCCTGCGTGGAGAGCGCCGACCTCAATTTCGTTAACGTCGAAGCCTTCGTTCTGGGCATGGGCGCGCATAACGGAGTCGGGGTCCGGTAACTCGTCTTCGTGGTTTCCGTATCCTTCCCCCGCAGCCATCGCTGCCCCGGCGCGCCGATTGAGCCAAAGAACGCCCAGTCCGAACATGATCGCCGCCGCTACAATTCCCAGACCGGGGGCAGCAAAGGCTGTCGTACCAAAATAGGGCATCGGAATCGCGTTCTGGATGGCCGGGGTGCCGGGCAGTGCGGACATCGTGAAGGTGAAGGCACCCAGTGCAATGGCTCCAGGAATGAAACGCTTTGGCACGTTTGCATCACGGAACAGGGCAGCGGCAATGGGAAAAATCGCAAACGCGACTACGAAAAGCGACACCCCTCCGTAGGTCAGGACCGCGCAGCAAATGACAACTGATAGAATGGCGTTACCCGTTCCCAGCTTCGCGACCACCCACCGGGCGATTGCTTCGGCAGAGCCGCTGTCATCCATCAGCTTGCCGAAGATCGCGCCCAGAAAAAACAACGGAAAGAAGGCAAAGATGAAGTCAGCCGTGTTCTGCATGAACACTTGGGTAAATGCAGCGATTGGAGGGAGACCGCCCGTCATAACCGCTGCCAGCAACGCCATCAGGGGGGCGAGAATAAGCAACGTGACGCCCTTGAATGCCAGGAACATCAACAGAAGCAGCGGGGCCAGAATACCCAGAAGATCGGTCATATGCTGGACAGCCTTGATTTAGTGCCAGGCGCGAGATGCGCAGGCTGCAGGCTTTCTTCCCAGAGCGGTTCAGGTGACCAGCTTGGCCTGTTTCCGACCTTGTCACCATGCGCGTTGAGCCACTCAGACGCCGCGGCGTGTCCGATATCATAGAGGTGCCGGAGGAAGGCGCCTTCGGCATTGAGTTTACTTGATGCGCCAAGCCGAGACATCTCATCCTCCGCGCCAATAACGTGAAGACGTGAATCCCGGTATGCCTCCCGGTCCAGGTTTTCCTGATGAATGATTTCCCAGAGAAACCCTATCGAGCGAAGTTCCTTTATCAGACTGCTGTTGAAGGTGATCTCGTTCAGACGATTGTCGATTTCTGCAGCGGTGGTTGGAACTTCGGCGCGCTCGAACGGATTAATTTTCACGAGGATAACGTCGCGGGCATCCGTTTCATCGATAAGGGGAAAAAGCGGCGGGTTCCCCATGAAGCCACCGTCCCAATACGCTTCGCCGTCGATCTCGACCGCTTTGAACATCTTGGGAAGGCAGGCTGAGGCCATGACCGCATCCACCGAGATATCCGGTTGTCGGAATACCTTGGGACGGCCTGTGCGGACATTGGTGGCACAAAGAAACAGCTTGATTGCATCGGCGGAGTTCACGACCTCGAAATCGAAACATTCCGCTACTATGTCCCGTAGCGGATTCACATTCATGGGGTTCAACTGGTAAGGTGAAAACACACGCCCGAAAATCTCTGAAGCCATATAAGTGGGGGAGAAGTCGAGCGACCACCGACCGAAGAGGCGATCCAATGGTCCGCGTCGGATCGGGCTGAGCTTGGCCGCTTCACTCACGGTGGTCCAATAGGCACTCAGAAGCGCTTTGGCCCTCTCGCCCCCCCCTTCTGCCAGTCCTTGAACGAGTGCGACCGAATTCATGGCGCCCGCGCTCGTTCCCGACACACCGACGATTTCGATCCAGTCTTCATCCAGAAGCCGATCCAGCACGCCCCACGTGAATGCTCCGTGCGATCCGCCTCCTTGGAGGGCAACGTCGACCCTGACCGGGGTTCGTTTCTTTGCAGCCATTTTCGATCCAATGCCTCCAAGCAGAATCTTGGGGTCTCAATAGTAGGCAACTAATCAACTTCTTTTTGTTTGTTATGCACAGGAAAGCCGACCACGCCAACGAAGATTGCAGCCGCGCCGAAATGGCACAAATCGTCGGCAGCCAATGGTCGAAGAAAACAGGCTGCCCGCTTAGGAAGCAGGCATGACGAAAACGCGTTCCGCCGCAGACGGTCAATCTTCCACTCCTGCGTAACAGCATGGGTGCATAAGTAGAGGTCAAACGCACTTGAGGCCCACTCTGATCCACGTATGCTTCGAGTAACCTTAGACCACATGCTGCAGGTTCCATCGTGTCATTCGTTTCACATGCCGCTGAGTTTTTAGCCGACGCAATCGACTTATTGGTCGTCGTCCTGCTTGGAATATGGATTCTGACGATCGTCATATTGTGCATCAGAGGCTTCTTCAAAGGAACAAACCCCGACAAACTGGTCTATGAAGTACGGGTCAGTCTGGGGTCGCTGATTTTGCTGGCACTTGAATTGTTGATTGTATCGGATGTTCTGCACAGCATCGCCAGCCGCACGCTAGAGGATCTGGGGATAGTCGCGGCACTGGTCGTAATCCGTGTGTTCATGGCTTATTTCCTCGACAAAGAGCTCGAGCGCCTGACAGAAAAGCGCAAAACTGCCTCCGAAGACTGAGGCCGTTGGCAAGAGCCAAGCTCCGCAGTCAGACACAGCAAGAACCTTCAGCCTGACGAGCCACCAGTTTTGCGTGGGTCACCAGGGTTCGCTTGAACCTGAGCGCCCGCTCCATGAACAGAACAGTCACTTTCGGAGCAACTCACATCGCCGCAAACTATGCTATGCTATGCGAAAGAGGGGATTGGCTGAATGAAGCGACCCACAAACCCAATGCCTGAGTTCGTCCGCGTAGCTTTGCAAGCACACGGCCTGCAAGGCCGCTATCACGACCGTCCCTGGTATCAGCGCAATGATTATCTTGGATGGATCAACCAGGCCAAACGCCAGGAAACAAAACTCAAGCGTTTAAAGCAGATGCTGGATGAACTTAAAGCCGGAGACATCTACATGAATATGGCATGGCGGCCACGGTCTTAGAGGAAGTCTCTGCTCCCCATTGAGTACCGGGCTCAGCACAGAGCCACATTTGGCCATACCTCCTTGCAAGAAGCACATGGGTCGTTTCTTTGGGCGGAGAAGCGCTATTTTCTTAGGCATTTGATGTGGGTCATGACGTCTTTGAGAGGAGATGTTACCCTTCCAGAATGCTGGGCGTTCCGACGGTTCTGAGTCACGGAAAAGCGGTGCTGATACAAAAAGCGTCGCCTAAGTTCCCTGCCGCCAACCGGCTGAAGGCCCCACAAATCAGGGACCACTGGGAGAGTCCTGAGCACGGGACTGCTCAGAGGGCTTCGAAGGCCTCAGCGCCATCGGTAAAACCCGACCTACACGCGCGCCTTTCGGCAGTACTTTCCCGCACTCAAGACAACAGGCAAGAAAACCAAATACCCTCTTCCGATCTAATCACAGACGCCCTTGCCACGTTGTTGGTCGGCTCCGACGACAACGCGGCACTGACGCTTTGTGAAAGGCTTCTTGCCTCGCATATGGACAGAACAGAGTTAGCGGATGATGCCTTAGCCCCCGCAATTCGATTGCTTGGGAAGCGCTGGGATCAAGATAAGCTGTGCTTCTCTGACATGACCGTTGCGGTCGCACGTACGCAATTGATCTCCAGATCATGGAGGGCAACTGTCAGACCAGACTGCAGCGCCGGATCCACTCGACCTGTGCTTTTTGCGGCCCTCTCGCGGCAGCGGCATGTGCTTGGCGTAATCTTGGCGGCCCATGCATTTCGTGAGTACGATCAATGGGAAACAGATTTGCTCCTGAACGCGTCCGACGCCGAGGTCGTGCGGAACGTTAAGACCAGAAGACCTCATATTGTCGGGTTTACTGTGGGAGAGCGGAGAGACGCCAAAGACGTGCATCGGGCGATCTTGAAGATACGCGCCCTGCCCTTCTACCCTAAAGTACTTGTCGGTGGAAATGCGGCCGGGATGTTCGCTGAGCATTGCAGTCAGTTTCTCGTAGACGCAATTGTACCCGACATCGCGTCAGCCTTGGCAGCAGCTTCTGACTGAAAGAAATCGTATTTCAAGAAATGCAAGACCGACAAATGGTGGGTCCACATGGCTTTGAATGCGAGGCGGAGTTTTCTTAACTTCGCCATTGGAATAGGCACCACTTGAAGGCACCATTTGGCGTCAGTCGCTCCAGATCGATCGCAGGATTCGGTCATCAACATCGACGGTATTCCGAGCTTCCGGAAACGCGCCGGAATTGACGTCTGCTATAAACTCTTTGTAAGCCGCAATCCGTTCATCCTGCAGACGATCACGCTCCGCAGCGAAGTTTCTGTAAGTCTTTGCATGGCGCGGTATATGGCCTCTGTTCTCACCGAGAATATCCGCTGAAAACAAATACTGCGCGTCGCAGCCCCCGCCAGAGCCCAATGAAATCGTAAGCATGCTAGTCCGTGTGGAAATCTGGGAGGCAAGATTTGCGGCCACCACCTCCATTTCCACGGCAAAAGCACCGGCCTGTTCAAACTCCTGTACCTGCAACCACACCTTTCTTGCCTGCGCCAGTGTTTTCCCGACGGCGCGATAGCCACCGGTCCAAGTTGCTTTCGGTGGAACCAGACCGACATGGCAGATCACCGGCACGCCTTCGCGCGCGAGGACCTCAACGACCGAGGGGCTCATGCCGCAATAGACGGATTGTGCGCCCGCCTGCATGGCCGCCATTGCGTCCCGCAGAGCTTCCGTCGCATTGGCATGTTTGCCCCACGGCAAACCGAACTGAAAATGCGTGTTCGGAACAGCTTTGGCGAAATGCGCGCGCTCGGGCAGAAAGGCCGTACCGATCATGTCCATCCCGGCTTCAGAGGCTGCGATGGCCTCTTCCGCGCGCGCGACCTGCACATAGCTGATCTGACGAACACCCTTGAGCGCGAGCAGATCCATTACCGTCAGTGACATGCTCATTGGCCCATCAGCCTTTTGCGGCGTGCCTGCATCTTCTCATTCGCGGCCACTGTCCCGTCATGGAAGGAACCGAACCATTTGTCCCACGGGATTTCGAGGCTGCCGTAGTTACACTCGAAATATCGGTGGTGCATCTGGTGGTGGAATGTCCCAAGCGCGAGGCGGTTCTTGTCGTTGATCAGAAGGCCCTGAAACCCCGTATGTGTCGTGATGGCGGTAAGGAAATAATACTGCAGATGGAACAGGATATGGACCGGGTGTGCACCGATGACGAGGTGGACAAGAACTGACCCGAGAAAGATGAACTGCTCGACCGGGTGCATCGACATGCCCGACCACGGTCCGACATTGATGTTCCGGTGATGCAGCGCGTGCACATGCTTGTAGAGGAACGGGAAGTGGAGCGCGCGATGGATGACGTAGAAATAGAAGCTCTCCCAGATCGGGATAAGAAAGAATATCGCGACGAACCAGACCGGGTTGGCCTCAAAGGTAATGAGCCGCATATGTCCGTTCGCCAACGCCCAGAACATCAGCACTTCAAAAGCGGTCCAGATCAGAACTCCGGTTCCCAAGGTCCAGAACATGTTGTCGCGGACCTGTCCGCCCAGCGTGAATTGCCTGCCGTTGACCATGAGAGGGCGCGGGTCGAACTTCAGTTTCTGGCCTTGTGCGGAATAGGTGTAGAACCACAGGTGCAGAGATCCTGCAACCAAGAGCGTCAGCAGGACATTGCGCACATACATTTGCGCGATCCAGTCGATCTGAAAGGTTTTGACGGTTTCGAGTGACGGCTGAAACCAAAAGTAGCATACGAACGCGATGCCAAGGATGATCAGTTTTTCTGTGATGAGAAACCACGAGTTCCAAACCCACTTCGCGATCTCGACCGGGTTCAGAGGCCAGATAAAAAATGGCGAGGTCTTTAAGGGAACGTCGGGTAGATAGTTCCATCCCTTAAGTTGCTCTTCTGGCATTTTGCTCCGCTCCGCAATTCGCATGGAAGATTGACACATCCCCTTTACCTCAACAAACAGAATGAAGAGATGAACTAAATCGGAAAAACAGATTTAAGATGCCGATCTCGCTGAAATCCATGCGCTACTTCAACACCGCCGTAGCTTGCGGGAGCATCTCCAAGGCTGCTGACGAGCTGAATATCGCCGCCTCGGCAGTTTCCGCCGCCATAGATCAGGTTGAACAAACTCTTGAGCTCACCTTGGTCAATCGCCAGCGCTCGCGTGGGATTGAAGCCAACGCGAGCGGTCGACAGATCGCGCAAAAGTTCGAACGCCTTCTCGAAGACTATCAGTCAATCCTTACTGAGGGGGCGGAACTCAAACAGTCCCTGGGGGGTGAATTGCGCGTTGGATACTATGCGCCCGTTGCGCCCGCATTTTTTCCAGGCATCTTTTCAGCATTTATCCCGCCGGGCAGCGGCGCGGTGCTTCACCTCGAGGAATGCGACAATGATGCTGCTCAGGCGGGGCTTCTGACCGGTGCTTATGACGTCATACTGTTTGCCAGCGAGGGGGCGCATGCCTCCATCGACTTTGACATTCTGATCAAGGCGCCTGCCTATTGCCTGCTGCCCGCTTCACATCCCTTGGCGCAGCGCAGCAGTGTGAGCATGGCCGAGATCGCCCGAGAACCATTGGTCGTTCTCAACAAACCGGTCGTCTCGACTTATTACCACCGGCTGTTCGAGGGCTTCGCCGCGGAGTACACTGTCGCGGCTTATGCCAACTCGACCGAGATGGTTCGCAGTCTTGTGAGTGCTGGCTACGGCTGTGCATTGCTCAACATGCAACCTTTGACCAAGACCTCCTACAGTGGAGGAACTTTGGCGAGTGTACCGATCAGGGATCCCTTGCCTCCTCTGACGCTTGCCATCGCTTACAACCGATCAAGACCCAGACGCCTTGTTCAGCACTTCGTGGATGCGTGTCTGGGTTATTTCAGGGAAGCGGACGGCAGTCGGTGCATTGTGGACTATTAGACATTTCAAGATGCAAAGTTGAATCGCCCCTTTAGCTACACGCTGACACGGAAAACAGAGGACTACTCGCTGTCCACAAGATACCTGCCTGACAAAGGAAGGCTCGCGGCCCCGAGCGCACGTGCGTCAGGCCCAATAGCTCCCTGAACCACTGTCGGGCATTCCAGACCGGTCATATCGAGTTCGGAGAGGCAACGCTCAACTTCAGAAATTAAGCGCAGCAGCACCGGTGCTGGCATCCACCCATCGATCTTCGCACACTCGAAATCGATCAGGCTGCACGAGGCCTTGATAGCGTGCGCAATTCCGCTTGCTGCCTCCGCAATCCAGTCACGGAGTAATTCCTCAGGAATGTCCCAGAGTTCAGGATCTTCCCAAATCGCGTTCGCAGTTTGCCCAGACTTCACGACCTTGCGTTCCAGCAAATACAGACTCGCCACATCGATCAAAGACCCGATCTTCCCTGTTCGGCCAGGGATCGGCAGAGGGCCCAACGCACCGGAATTCCCGCGTCCTGAGAAGATGCGGCCGTTCAGAACAACACCGCCGCCGATAAAAAATCCAACATAAAAGTAAAGAAAGTCGCGTGGACCATCTTGCGGACCAAACACAAGCTCCGCCCCGCAAGCTGCAGTAGCATCATTTTGAAGGAAGATTGGAAAATCATGCTCTTTTTCCAGGCTGCCTTTCAAATCCGCCGTTCGCCAAGCTGCCATCGCTTCTGGCGGAACCTGAAGCGTCTGCGCCCAATCCCACAGAAAAAACGGCATAGCGATCCCCATGCCGGCAATTCTCGAGCGATGAGCACGCGGCATACCCTCGGTGAGACGACCAATGCTGTCTTTTGCAAAGGCCAGTGTTTCGTCCGGCCGCGGGTAATCGTAGGTTCTGCGCTCGCGTGAAATCACAGCCCCGAGAAAGTCAGTAAGTACAAGCTCCGCACTGCGTCGGCCGACTTTGAGACCCAGAAAATACGCGCCTTCGGGATTCAGGCGCATAGGAATAGATGGTTGACCAACGCGGCCACGCAAGGGTTCTCCGCGCAGAAGGAGACCTTCGCTCTCAAGCTCTCGCATGATGACTGAGACTGTTTGGGCGGAGAGTCCAGTCATGCGGGCAATCTCCGCCTTGGCAAGCGCGTAATGCTGCCTGACCAGTGACAGAACGAGGCGTTCGTTCCGCGCTCTCATGCCGCTTTGATTGGTTCCTCGGACCCCGGAAGCCCGTGGGCGCGCGTCCTCCTCGTCCGTCGTTGTCGCCGGCATTTCTCGTCCTCCTTCGCAGATCATGCGGAGAAGAAATCAATGGGTCAATAATAAATAAGAGTGATTTATTTATTATTGACAGGTGCACCGAATCCGACAACTCTGACAGTGCGAGCAGAAGGCGGAAGCGCCGCTGCTCTCCCCGCCTCCGGCGGGGACAGGGATAAATTGGGAGGAAGAACCTTGAAACTTTCAGCACTCGCTGGCGCGTCGGCGTTGGCCTTATCCGTCATGGCTGGCAGCGCATTTGCCGGCAGCCACGGCACAACCGTTTGCCTCATCACCAAGACCGATACCAACCCGTTCTTTGTAAAGATGAAAGAAGGCGCGACCGCCAAAGCCGAAGAGCTTGGCATGACCCTGAAAGCCTTCGCCGGCAAAATTGACGGTGATCACGAGACACAGGTGCAGGCGATTGAAACCTGCATTCTCGACGGCGCGAAAGGCATTCTCCTTACGGCGTCCGACACTTCTTCGATCGTACCCGCCGTGCAGCAAGCCCGCGAGGCGGGTCTTCTTGTCATCGCGCTGGATACGCCTCTCAGCCCGATCGATGCAGCCGATGCAACCTTTGCAACGGATAACTTCCTGGCTGGCTTGCTCATCGGGCAGTGGGCCAAGGCAACGATGGGCGACGCAGCTGATGATGCCGTGATTGCCACGCTTGACCTGAACGTGAGCCAACCCACTGTGGACGTTCTCCGCAACCAGGGTTTTCTGCAAGGGTTTGGTGTTGATCTCGCTGACCCAAATGTCATCGGTGACGAAGACGACCCGCGCCTTGTGGGCAGCGACGTAACCGATGGCAACGAAGAAGGAGGCCGTCGCGCGATGGAAAACCTTCTGGCCAAAAACCCGAACATCAATGTTGTGCACACGATCAACGAACCGGCGGCAGCGGGTGCCTATGAAGCGCTCAAATCCATCGGGCGCGAAAACGATGTTCTGATTGTCTCCGTAGACGGCGGCTGTCCCGGCGTGCAGAACGTGGCGGACGGCGTTATCGGTGCCACGTCTCAGCAATACCCGCTGCTGATGGCGTCACTCGGGGTTGAGGCGGTAAAGAATTGGGCGGACACTGGCGCCAAGCCGGAAAACACTCCCGGTAAGGACTTCTTTGACACCGGCGTTGCACTGGTTACCGACAAGGCGGCCGATGGCGTTGAATCGATCTCTGTCGCCGAAGGCATGGATCTCTGCTGGGGCTGATCCAGCGTTCTTTCGGAGGGTGCTCTGCACCCTCCGGCACCTCACTAAGCGACAAATGAGACGTCATCTGCCACGGTTCTTGGCACGTGACCAAGACCGCGACTCCTTTGGGAGGGATAGATCGTAATGTCAAAAGCAAACACCAACCCAGAAGATTTCGAAGCTGCCGCGAGCCGGAGCGAGGCCGTCGCCGAGTTTGACGACCACAACACGGGCTTTGTCGGAAAACTTCAGCACCTTTTGCACGTGAACCCGTCTTTAGTGCCCCTGATTGTGTTGCTTGCTGCGATTGTGATCTTCGGGTTGCTGCTGGGATCAAGGTTTTTTTCGCCCTTCGCGATGACGCTCATCTTACAACAGGTTCAGATCGTCGGGATCGTAGCGGCCGCGCAAAGTCTGGTCATTTTAACGGCAGGAATCGACCTAAGCGTTGGCGCCATAATGGTCATGTCATCGGTGGTCATGGGCCAGTTCACCTTCCGGTATGGCCTCCCCCCCACAGTGGCGGTCGTTTGCGGATTGATGGTCGGGACACTGATTGGAGCGGTTAATGGCTGGCTCGTCAGTCGGGTGAAATTGCCGCCCTTCATTGTGACGCTTGGCATGTGGCAGATCGTGCTGGCCACGAATTTCCTCTACTCACAAAATGAAACCATCCGCGCGCAAGACATCGAGGCGAACGCACCGCTGCTGCAGATCTTTGGAACGAAATTTAGTTTTGGCGGCGCCGTGTTCACCGTGGGCGTAGTCTTCATGCTCGTCCTGATCTTCGGACTCGCTTATGCACTTAGACACACAGCGTGGGGCAGACATGTCTATGCGGTGGGCGACGACCCCGAAGCGGCTGAACTGTCGGGCGTAAATGTCCACAAGACACTGATGTCGGTCTACATGCTCTCGGGCTTGATCTGTGCCTTTGCCGGCTGGGCACTAATCGGTCGAATTGGCTCAGTCTCTCCCACCTCAGGGCAACTTGCCAACATCGAGAGCATTACCGCGGTTGTGATAGGTGGCATTTCTCTTTTTGGCGGACGTGGCTCAATCCTCGGATCTCTTTTTGGGGCCTTGATTGTCGGTGTATTCACCTTGGGCCTGAGGCTCCTTGGCGCTGATGCGCAATGGACCTTCCTGCTTATCGGCGTTCTCATCATCGCGGCTGTTGCCGTCGACCAATGGATCAGAAAGGTGTCGGGATAATGCCTGATCAAACTCCAATCGTGCAGGGTCGCGGCATCGTGAAACGCTATGGCCATGTCACTGCGATCGACCACTCGGACTTCGAACTTCGCCAAAACGAGATCCTCGCGGTCATCGGCGACAATGGTGCTGGCAAGTCCTCTATCGTGAAAGCCATTTGTGGGGCGACAATTCCTGACGAAGGCGAGATCTTGATCGAGGGCAAACCGGTCAATTTCACCTCGCCCATCGATGCGCGCAACATGGGCATCGAGATCGTCTATCAGCAACTTGCCATGTCCCCTGCCCTCTCAATCGCAGACAATATGTTCATGGGACGAGAAATTCGCAAAGAAGGCTTCATGGGCAAATATTTCCGACAGTTGGATCGCCCCGCGATGGAAAAATTCGCCCGTGATAAACTCACTGAACTTGGCCTTATGACCGTTCAGTCGATCAATCAGGCGGTCGAGACGCTTTCGGGTGGTCAACGCCAGGGGGTCGCAGTTGCACGCGCAGCGGCCTTTGCCTCCAAATTCATCATCATGGACGAGCCCACCGCGGCTTTGGGGGTGAAGGAAAGTCGGCGGGTTCTCGAGTTGATCCAGGACGTAAAGGCACGAGGCATTCCGATCATCTTGATCAGCCACAATATGCCCCATGTCTTTGAACTAGCGGATAGAATTCACATTCACAGATTGGGGAAACGACTTTGCACCGTGAACCCGAAGGACATTTCGATGTCTGATGCCGTGGCACTAATGACTGGCGCCATGACACCGCAAGAGGCAGGCGTTGCGGCATGACCTCCACGTCGATGGAACGGGATCTCGGGCTGGTACTCGATCTGATTGCGTCGAAACGGAAGGCGAGTGGTCGCACGATCATCGGAATTGCCGGCCCTCCGGCTTCTGGGAAGTCGACGCTGGCGGAGTCTGTAGTACTCGCGTTGAATGCCGAAAACCCATCCACCACCCCGCATGCGGTCCTCCTGCCCATGGATGGGTACCATCTGGACAATCGGTTGCTCGAGTCCCGCGGGCTCTTGTCCAGAAAAGGCGCACCAGAAACGTTCAACGCAGAGGGCTTTTGCCAAGCGGTAATCCGATTGCAGAACGTCGATCGGGAGACCTTTTACCCCAAGTTCGATCGGCAGATGGACCTCTCTATCGCAAACTCCATCGCGATCCAGCCCGATACGCCCGTGGTGGTCGTTGAAGGCAACTACTTGTTACTGCGCGAACAGCCTTGGGCATCGCTGCAGGATGTGTTTGCAGCAACTGTCTTTGTTTGCCCGAGTATGGACGCTCTGAAAGATCGGCTGAAACAAAGGTGGCTGAAGCATGGTCTTGACCCGGAAGCCGCCTTGCTGCGCACGACGGGCAACGACCTGCCCAATGCGGAGCTTGTGGTGACCGAAAGCATATCTGCAGACCTGCACTTGACCCAAAACTACACCGAATTTGGCGTACGCTACGCCTATTGATCCGACCGTTTTCGGTGCCGCGCGAACCTGCAGTGCACGAAGCCGGCCCCCCGAAATGCCACTATCACCGAAATCCGTGGAGGCCATAAGGCCTTTCACCGGTTTCACAACTTGCACGTGGAGAACACCGAATGAAGTTCTTTGTAGATACCGCAGAAGTTAAAGAAATCAGAGACCTGCTGGAGACCGACTTCTTGGATGGCGTCACCACCAATCCCAGTCTGATCGCCAAATCGGGTTGCGACTTTAAAGAGGTTGTCGCGGAGATATGCAGGCTCACGGATACGCCAGTATCTGCAGAAGTCTCCGCATTGGACACACCGGGCATGATCGCGGAGGGCGAAAATCTGGCACAGATCGCTCCCAATGTCGTTGTGAAGCTTCCCTTGACCATGGAAGGTTTGCGGGCGTGTGCGCACTTCAAGCGCGCTGGCATCCCTACCAACGTCACGCTTTGCTTTTCCGCCAACCAGGCGCTTTTGGCCGCAAAGGCAGGTGCAACATACGTCTCTCCCTTCATTGGCCGTCTGGACGACATAAACCTGGACGGCACAGAGCTGATCGAGGACATCCGGGCGATCTACGACAATTACGGGATCGAAACCGAAATCATTGCAGCCTCGATCCGCTCGCCCAATCACGTTACACGAGCTGCCTTGGCTGGGTCAGACATCGCAACCATCCCGCCAAACGTGATTAGAAGTCTGGTGCAACATCCACTTACCGACAAAGGGCTCAGCCAGTTCCTGAAAGACTGGAGCGCAACCGGCCAGTCCATTCTTTAAGCCACATATGCCCGCACTCACAAAGTCTCGCGAAGGTCTGCTTCGCCTGTAGAGCTGTCACGCAAGCCGGTTATAGTCGGCCAATACCGTTCGGTTGATTGCCTTTGGCGGAAGGCCCTCACCGCAGAAGAACAACACCACTGCGTAAGCTCTACACGGTAAGAAAACTCATCTTATCCACCCGCAATCATGGTAACCTTCCGTTATTCTTTAATGGGGCTATGCCCGTGAAGAGATTATTTGGAGGGCAATTAATTGAACAGTTCTTTGCACAAATTCCCTGCTGGCGTGAAAGCGTTGGCTTATCTCACAACCGGGTTTGTCGTCTTTTGCACGGCCCCTTCCATCGCGCAGGAGTTTCAGACAGAGCAAGAAAACACCGAGGTCGTTTTAGCTCCAGATGAATTCTCGCCCTACGCGGGCCGGAACTTTCCACAGCGCCCGCTTTGGGGGGACAGCCATCTCCATACCGCCGTATCCGTTGATGCGGGGACGATGACGCGTCTGACACAAGAGCAGGCCTTTCGTTTTGCACGCGGCGAAGAGGTAACAACGACACACGGTCTGAGGGCTAAACTATCTCGCCCACTCGACTGGCTGGTGGTATCGGACCACGCAGAGATGTACGGGTTGATGCCCCAACTCCTTGCAGGAGACGCGGAGGTTCTATCAACCGATCAAGGACGAGCTTGGTACGCGGCTTTAACTGCGGGAGACGCACAACTTGCATTCGATACCGCAATGGAAATTGTGGCATCTCTGTCTGGCGACGAACCACCGATCGACAATCCCAAGGCAATCAAGCACGCGTGGGAAGAATACACGGCCCTCGCCGACAGCTTCAACGAACCCGGCGTCTTTTCAGCCATTATCGGCTATGAGTACACAACCGAGGGCGCCAACAACCTGCACCGAAACGTGCTCTTTCGCGATGATCGCTTTCGTGCGAACCAAACCCGCCCGTTTTCCCAGTACGACAGTAAGAACCCCGAAGACCTCTGGGCGTTCCTCGCGGAGTATGAGGAGCGGTCCGGGGGCGAGGTCCTTGCCATTGCACATAACGGGAACCTGTCGAACGGTCGTATGTTCTCGTTGAATGCTTATGACGGCTCGGCGTTGACCGAAGAAACCGCGACCCTCCGCGCGCGGTTCGAGCCTCTCTACGAAGCCACGCAGATCAAAGGTGATGGAGAAGCACACCCGTTTTTGAGCCCGGACGACGAGTTCGCGGACTTTGACACTTGGGATGCTGCGAACCTTAATGGGACGGAACTCAAAGTCCCTGAAATGCTGGCCGGAGAGTACGCCCGTGAGGGCTTAAAGCGGGGCATGCTTATCGAGCAGGAGCTTGGCGTGAACCCCTTTAAGTTCGGCATGGTTGGCGGGACAGACGCTCATACCGGCATGGCAACGGCGCAGGAAGACAACTTCTTCGGGAAGCACTCTGGTGTTGAACCCGAACCAAACCGCTGGGAACACCTCGTTATCGAAGCGCCCGACCCTGACCTCTCCATTTACGGTTGGAAACAAGCGGCTGGTGGACTGGGCGCTGTCTGGGCGGAAGACAACACACGTGCAGCGATTTTTGACGCGATGAAGCGCAAAGAGACCTATGCGACAACCGGATCTCGCATGACCGTGCGGTTCTTCGGTGGCTATGATTTCACGCAAGACGACGCGGCACTTCGACTCCCTGCGGACGCTGGCTATAAAAAGGGCGTTCCCATGGGCGCCGATCTTCCCGCTGCCACGGAAGGCGACGCGCCGACATTCCTGTTTGCCGCGCTCAAAGACCCGCTGTCCGGCAACCTCGATCGCATACAGATCGTGAAAGGGTGGTTAGATGCAGACGGGCAAACTCAGGAGAAGGTCTATAACGTCGCCTGGTCCGGTGACCGAGAACTCGATGGCGAAGGCAAACTGGCGGACGTGGGCAACACTGTCGATATCGACAACGCAACCTGGACCAATACAATTGGTGAGCCGGAACTGATCGGAGTTTGGGAAGACCCGGATTTTGATGCAGCTGTTCCAGCGTTTTATTATGCAAGAGTGATCGAAATTCCAACACCGCGCTGGACGGCCTATGAGGCTAAGCGATTTAGGGTCGCAATGCCCGACTACGTTCCGATGATAACGACCGAGAGAGCCTATACCTCACCGATCTGGTACTCGCCCAGTTGACGACGCAGAGAGCATAGTGGATCGGGCAGCGCTTTGATCGCACTTGCGTTTAGTCGGACGCCGGGACGTCGCGCAGCGAAGGATGTCCGAATGTCCTGGCCCGGTCCAGCCGTTCACCCGACGGGCTGATAATGATATGCTGCAGATGACTGCGTTGCGCCCAAACAGGTAATCGGGGAAGTTCTCTCCGATCTCTGCGCAAGATGACTGGCTTCGATGCAAGCCGCTGCAGACCGATCGACAGGAGATTAAGATCATGAAAGTCCAGAGGATTTCTGATCTCATTGACTGGACCCGGGGGATACACCAACAACTCGCCGAGCGTCTGGCAGAGGGTTCGACGCAACACGAAAGCGAAATAACCAAGATGCTTTTGGGTTACCTCGCTGATCACGAGGCTAATCTTGAAAAAATAGTCGATGGCTTTGAACAGAAATCCGACGCTAAGGCACTCAACACGTGGGTGTATGACTACTTGGAGCATGAGTCGATTGATCTCCATCGATACTCCGCGAAGCCCTTTGCGGAGATGAACTTCGATGAGATTTGTGGACTGGTGTTCGACGTCCATAATCAGGCAATCGATCTTTATCGAGAGCTGCTGAATCGCGCCGATATCCCCGAAGCACAGGAGCTCCTTCAGGCACTCTTGGCTATGGAGGAGCACGAGACCATGCGTCTCGCTCAGCAGACCAACCGGATGCGGGACATGTGAAAGTCCGGTGCGGGAAGTGTCTTTTTGATCCGCAATCTCGTATCAGAAATAGCTGTGTGTGAAAGCAAGCGCCTCGCCAACCGGTGGCGCACCATTGCCTCTATCAACTCTTCGCGGCAAACAGGATCCAACTAAATCACAGGCCCTGACGTTCTTGACCGACGCTGTCGGGCGGGCGCTTCGCGCGAAAGACGGTCATTCGAACACAGCGCGGAGCCTGCGTTTGAGGTTGAACAGTTGCTCAGTGATAGCTCACGCTGCGATACGAGCACAAAGCAGTCGAAGCGCTCCCTTGCTTTTTGCCCTACCCCGTCGCCAGTTTTGCAACCCCTACGCTCGCTTCGGGTTCAGCGGCAACGCGCGGTGTCTGACCCAGAGCTCCTGCACGCAACGCTGTCCACTTTTCGTTTTTTGCCCCGCCCCCTGCGGTCAGCACGGTTTTGGGAAACGGGCCGCCTCGTTCCTCGATCGCGCGGTAACACTCTGCTTCGATACGGGCCATGGCTTCGAGCATACCCTGCAAGAACAGGTGATCCTCTGACGGTCTGGGGCTCAGGTGCGGAGCAAGGTTGGGGTCATTGATTGGAAAGCGCTCTCCTGCGGACAAAAGCGGATAATAGTTGAGCCCGGTCGCGTACGAGGTGTCTATTTTGGCGCTAAGCCTGTTCAGTTCTTCGCCGGTGAAATAGTGGGCCAGAACAGCGCCGCCAGTATTTGAAGCGCCGCCCGCGAGCCAGATGTCCTTCACGCGATGGGAGTAGAGTCCTATCGCCGGATCATCAATACGCATATCGCTCAGCACCTTCACCGCAAGCGTGGAACCGAGCGAGGTGACAGCGATGCCAACCTCCAGAGGCGCAGATGCAAGAAACGCGGCAATGCTGTCAGTTGTCCCGGCATACACGACCGTTGCAGGCGACAGACCCGAAATTTGCGCAGCTTCCGGGCAAATACTTGAGATTGGAGTGCCGACCGGCAAGCACCGCGGCAAGAGCGCTGGATCGAGAACCTCTCCCATCCAGTCGGGCCAAGTTCCGGCCCCGGGATCAAAGCCAGTCTTGAGGGCATTGTTCTGGTCCGAGAAACCGGGGCGTCTTGTGAGCTTGGCCGTAATGAAATCGGCCTGATGCATGAGGTAGCGGGGCGTGCCTTCCGAGACAGATACCAACCGCATGGCCCGCCCAAGTGCTGAGTTTGCGCCTTGCGTGATATGCGTGCGTGGGGCAACACGCGCGATCCGCCCGGCCTCCACCTCAAACCCCTTGGAATTGTACATCAAAGCTGGCGTGATCGGCCGGATACCTGCGTCTGTCAAAAGCATCGTTCCCGACGTGCCGTCGACCGCCAGTCCTGTCACTTCCTGCCCGCTGCGCCCCTCGCTGGCGAGAGCGTCGACAAGGGTCCTGATGCAGGCCTGTGTTGCGTCCCACCATTTCTCGGCATCGATTTGCTGAGGATCTTGCGGCAGGTGCGGGGCGCGTGCAGTGGCGACGACATGGTCTTGGGGATCGATGGCGGCTGCACGTACGCCCGATGTACCGATATCGATCCCGACCCGCAGGCTCATGTGCGCTCGGCCAAGGCTTGCCGGTATTTCTCTGCATCCCAGTCTAACAAACTGGCTTCTGCTTCGGCCCCTATTGCATTGAGTGTCCAATCTTCCGGGACACGCGACAGAAGATCGGAAATACACCGAAGCATCGCCGTCTGGCTTGAGGTGGCCCCGTCGCGCAAGAGGATACCCTGCCCCTTCTGCACAACGGCGGGCGGTGCACCGTCATGATCCAGGATGGGGAGCGCTGGCCCAAGAAACACTACGTGGTCGGGATAGTAGCTGCCGCTCAATACCCGCTTGCAGGCGACGGCGTCGGAAGCGATCCAGCTTTCCTCGCTCCATGTAAATCCATCCAGCGGCGCTTCGTCAACGTCGCTGTCGGTTTGTGCCAGAACCGGCATGCGCAGGCGTGCCTCCACCTCTGCAACGAGATTTGAGACCTCTTCCACGGATGCACCGCAACAGATCAATCCGTGATTCTGAAGTATAATTACCTGCGTTTCTGCATCCGATTTTGACAGAATTTGCTTGGTCAATGGCAGACCGGGTTTGGCGTAGGGCACGATCGTATAGGGCAGACCCTGCAGCTTAGCTTCCAACAGTGCGAGACCCTGTACGCTGGTTGCATGAACAAGCGTTGCAACCGAATGCGTATGCACTACCACTGAGTGGGACAAAGCTGCGTGAAAGGTGGTTTCGATAGACGGCCTCAGGCCGATGGAGGCGTCCAGAACTGTACTCTTACAGCTTCCATCCCCGGCCTCCTCGCGCGCCTCGGCAAGCGCTGCGCTGCGATCAACAGCGACAAAGATCTCGGAGTTCTCGGCATTTGCCAACTCGGTACCGGAGGCCTTGATCCACATCACCGTGTCGTCCTTGATCGATGTGTTGCCCCCTGGCCCTTGCACCTGCAACGGGTCCTGGCCGAGACGCGCGGAAAGCGCACGAAACGCAGGTGAAAGCAAGTGTGAGCGCGCCATCATGACAGCTCCTTCATGCTGAATGTCGGGGGCGGCACTGCATAGGAGGCACACAGTTCAGACAGGCTCTGTACACGATCTCCGGATGCAAACCGGTCAGCGTAGAGGCCATTCTGGACGAGCACGTTGTCCCAACCGACGTTATAGGCACCGGCGATGTCATGCTCGAGACTATCCCCTACCATAAGGATTTTGCTGGTCCCCAAAGCCGCCTCAAGGCTTTTGAAAACAGGCGCGTGGGGTTTACCATAAAAGACGACCGTGCCTCCGGCGTCCTGATAGTCATGGGCCAGTGCACCGGGTGAGATCACCGTTTTCCCGCCACCGCGCGGACTGATCCGATCGGGGTTAGAACAATACACTGTCAGCTTGTTTTCCAAGGCTGTTTCCAGGGTTTGCTTCCAGGGAGCAGCGGAAGACCCGTCAGGCAACCCCATCAGCAAGACCGCCTCGGCTGTGTTAACAGATGGGGTGAATACAAGACCCTGCAGTCCTTCAGCCCACGCGACCGCATCGCCGCTCTCTCGTTCAATGGCAAAGAACGTGGAATGGGGTACCTGCGAAGATTGAATGTCCCGCCAAAGCGCTTCGCCGCTGGTCATAACATGGTCAAACCATACCTTGGAAAACCCGATGCTTTTGATCCTTGCCTCGTTCGGCTGCGCGCGTTTTCCGGAGTTCGACAGAACGGCGGCAGGCTGACCCGCTTGGTTGAGCGCAGCTATTGCCTTGGGTGCGCCTAAGTAGGGCTCCGTTCCATTGTGCAAAACCCCCCATTGATCGAACACAATGGCGTCGTACTGCGGCGCCACGTCCTCCAAGCATTCGATGAAATCAGTCACAGGTTCACGATTCAGCCATGTCCTTGGGATCAACGAGATCTGCCAAATAGGCCGGCACGTCCTCTGGCTTCATGGCGTCCGCTGCTTTGCCTGCTGTGTCGCCTGGCATGTCGCCGAAATAGAACTGGAACCCAGGGATATACTGGCGTCTTTTGCGCAACGGCATCCCCTCATAGGGAAAGACGTCCGAGCGAGCATTCGCTGCGTAATCGTGGCACGGCAGAACGTAGTCGGCGCGTTTGTCGATCTCTTCCACAGATTTCCACCCCTCCCACGAATTCACGAAGCGCGCGGGCACCCAGTAGCGCCATTTTTCAGACGGGTTCGGCTCGAGGTTGCGCTCGACAAAAATCGCATCCCCGGCAATGACGATGTCGCCCATCGAAGTTGCAACCGTTACACCCATGTGGCCGACGGAATGGCCCGGGGTGTGGAACATGGTAATCCCAGGCAGAACCTCGCTTTCATCGTCAACGGCCTCGAACACGCAGCCGGCATAGGGCGGCTCGATATCGAGAATGCCGCACTCGTAGGTCCGGTAATAAAGTGGCAGTGGGTTGTAAGCCATTTCGATCTCGCCCTTGGGCGCAATATACCGGGCGTTCTTGAACTTCTTCATGTTCTGCACGTGATCCCAATGCAGATGCGTAAAGACGATCGCGTCGATTTCATCGGGATGGACGCCAAGTTTCTGCTCAAGATGCTCATGGACCTCAAGGCATCCGCGCTTGTCGCATTTATGATGGTATTTGGTGGCGCGCTCCTCGTCGCACAGCCCTGTATCGACAAGGATTTTATGCTCTCCAGTGTCCACGTAATAGCAATAGACGGGGTTCCAGTACTTCTTACCGGCGGGGCCTTTCCAGAATATGTAGGTTCCCAGGTCCGCTTCGAGCCAGCCGGTATTGATTGGATAGATCTTGGTCTCGGCGATGCCCATACTGCGCTCCGTCATCTTGATTCACTTTGTATACAAAGAAATCAATAAGCACACATTTGCAAGGGGCTTTCTCTGCCGCCGGCGCGGCTAATTCGCCTTTAATGTCTCTATAAAGCTCGCTGTCATGTGGTCCCGCATGGACCGGGACGCTGCCGCAGAGTCCTCCGAGAATATATCGCTGATGAGCTCTTCATGGTTACGGGCAGACGTCAGCAGGTCTTCAGCGCTTGCGAATTTTTTGGCGCGAAACGGGCCTGTCCGCCTCCGGAACTCAGACGCGATCTCCGCAATATACGGGTTCCCGGTCGCATTATAGATTGCCAGGTGAAAGGCTTCGTTGGCTTTCAAATAGGCGGTGCGGTCTCCGGCCTCTGCAGCAACAATGCATTCACTCTGGGCGGCTTCAATCTCTGATCTACTCAGCAAATTAAGGCGTTGCGACACAATTCGGGCGCAGGCCGCCTCAATCTCGTGCATGGCCTCGAAGATCTGGCTCAACTGTTCGCGGGAGTACTCGGCTACGAAAACGCCGCGTTTCTCCCCCTGCACCAGAACACCTTGCGCCGTTAGCCGCTTGAGTGCCTCGCGCACGGGTGTACGGGACGCCCCAAACCTTTCCGCAAGGCCTGTCTCATCGAGGCGCTGCCCGGGCGCAAGCGCTCCGACACTGATCTCATCCAGAAGCTCTTGTTCGATTCTATGGGCCGCCGAGGACCGGTTCGCATCGTCTTTTTCTTTAAGGTTCATTTGCCTTGCCTTGCTGGGCGCACTCTAGCTTTGCTCGCCGCCACGAGAATGACTATTTTGTATATTTACATTATGGTTTGTATACAATCTACTCAAAAAAAACGGACAGGGATTCTATGCCTCAAATACGCCTGGACAATCTCGTCAAGCGATATGGCGCGGTGCAGGTCCTGCACGGCATCGAACTCGACATGGCAGAGAACGAGTTTACCGTCCTGGTCGGACCGTCCGGATGCGGGAAGTCAACGACGTTGCGCATGATCGCCGGGCTTGAGACCGTTTCGGATGGCGAGATCTACATTGACGGCAGACCGGTAAAGGACCTCGACCCAAAGGATCGGGGGCTTGCGATGGTTTTTCAGGACTACGCGCTCTATCCGCACATGGATGTCGCCTCCAATATCTCCTTTGCGCTGAGACTTCAGAAACGGCCAAGAGCCGAGATCGATGCGAAAGTGCGCGAGGTAGCCGAATTGGTTGGGTTAAGCGATTTTCTGGCGCGCAAACCCGGGGCTCTGTCTGGCGGTCAACGGCAACGCGTCGCAATGGCACGGGCTTTGGCGAAAGACAGCGAGATTTTCCTGTTCGATGAGCCTCTATCGAACCTCGACGCAAAGCTGCGCGGGCAGATGCGCGCGGAACTCGCCATCATGCGCCAGCGTGTCCAGAAGAACATGATCTATGTGACGCATGACCAGATCGAAGCCATGACCTTGGCAGATCGGATCGTGGTTATGAACGGTGGATATATCCAGCAACAGGGCACGCCGGAGGAACTGTTTAAGCGGCCTGCAAACAAGTTCGTCGCGGGGTTCCTCGGATCGCCGCCAATGAATTTCCTCGGTGCCACGCTGGTGCGCGAGGACGATATGCTTATGGCACAAGGGGCGGCGTTCAAGGTCGCCATTCCGGCTGACACCGCTGCGCGACTCCCTACCAGCCAAACGAGCGTGATCCTGGGGGTGCGCCCGAGCGATCTCAATTACAATTCAGAGGCACCAGATGCTGAAGCCTTCGATCTCCGGGTCAAAGTCTCTGAGTATGTCGGCGCTCAATCTGTACTGCTATGTGAGTGCGGCAGCACGGATATCACGGTTGAGTTGAAATCGGAGACACCGATTGCATTGGGCGAAACATTACGGTTCGCACTCCGACCTGAAGGCATCCATTTATTCGACCCAAAAACAGAAATGGCGCTTTAGCGTCCACGATTTAGCAATTGGGAGGAGAACAAATGCTAAAATCACTGAAACGGGCTTCTGTCGGCGCTGTGTCGGCAATTGCACTGACCACAGCGGCAGTCGCGGGCCCATACGATGAATATGAAGGCCAAACGCTTATCGTAAACTTCCCAGCGCACCCGCATTTCGATGCGGTGATGAAGATTTTGCCGGAGTTCACCAAACAGACCGGCATCGAAGTCGAAGTTGACCAGCTGCCCTACCTCAAAATGCGGGAACGTCAAACGCTCGAGCTGGCGCAAGATGAAGGCGAGTATGACCTCATAGCATATGTGGTTTTTTCAAAAGCAGATTATGTGTATGCAGACCAGCTCGAAAACCTTGCCAAGTACTTCATGAACCCGAAGCTGGCTGACCCCAGCTATGACGCAGACGACCTGATTGATGGCTACGTCTACAACATCGGCTTTGCCGGCGGGAACAAGGGATATCTGGAAGGGAAAACCGGGTCGCTTTTCGGCATCCCCTACGGTTCAGAAACTTCGATCCTTGGCTATCGCACAGACATCTTCGAAAAGCATGGGCTGGAAGTTCCGGAAACCTACGAAGAGATGCTCGAGATCGCCTGTAAGATTCCGGAACTGGAGCCGGGCATGGGCGGCTTGTCATCCCGCGCAGCCTCTGGACACCACGCGAGCCACGCCTTCCTGTTGCACCTCGCGCCGCTTGGCGGCAGGGTCTTTGACGATCAGTGGAACCCGATCGTCAACAACGAAGCCGGTGTTCAGGCAGCAAATGCCCTTAAGACAATCGTGGACTGCGGCCCTGAGGGCGCTGCCAGCTTTGGCTTCGGTGAAGCTCTGGGCAGCTTTTTGAATGGCGATACGGCGATGTTCCTCGACACCACGGTTGTCGCCGGCCAGATCAACGATCCAAGCAAATCGCAGGTTGTGGGCAAGGTGGGCTGGGCCATGCACCCGATGGGCGTGCGTCGTGGTTCGCAAACCGGTGGTTTCGGCATCGGTATTCCGGCAAACGCAGAAAACAAGGAAGCCGCATTCCTTCTGATGCAATGGCTGACATCGAAAGAGGGCGACAAGCTGGTGGCGATGGCAGGCGGCAACCCATCGCGGTTCTCGACCCACGCCGATGCTGAAGTGAACGAAAAGTTCCCGCACATGGCCACGTTCGGCGAAGCGCTTCAGCATGCCGATCCGGATTGGCGCCCGATCATCCCTGTTTGGGGTAAGATCAACGCGGATCTTGGCACGACACTGTCTAAAGTCTTGACCGAAGACCTCGACATTCAGGAAGCGCTGGACGGCGTAGCTGAGCGGACGCAGGCGGTCATGGAGGAAGCTGGGTACTACACCTGGCAGTAATCCCTCCCTCCCAGTGTGGCCTGGGCACAGCCCGGGCCGCATTCCCCTGACGGAGCGACGACCGTGACCTCTCAAAGATTGAACAAACTGACGCCCTACATGTTCATGGCTCCGGCCGCGATCATAATGGCCGTCGCTTTGCTCTACCCATTGGGATATATGATTTACGGCTCTTTCCGGGATTGGAACCCGAGCCAGACCATCGGCGAGTCCGAATTTGTAGGCTTCAAGAACTACATAACGCTGTTCTACGATCCGGCTTTTCGCGAAAGCCTCTCTGTCACTCTGACTTTTGCCTTTGCTGTCGTTACAGCCGAACTGGTTATCGGAGTAGGCCTGGCGCTTCTGCTTGACCGAAACATCCGCGGCATGTCGGTTCTGCGGACGCTGTTTATCCTCCCGATGATGATAGCCCCGGTGGTTGTCGGCCTTATGTGGCGGTACATGTATCACCCGACGGTCGGAACCTTTAACAGATGGCTGAAGTCATGGGGGTTTGAAGGGGTGGACTGGCTTGGCCAGCATGCCCTTCTGTCCGTCATCATCGCCGATATCTGGCAATGGACTCCGTTTATTTTTATCCTGTCACTGGCCGCTTTGCAGTCGCTGCCGCGCTCCGCACTCGAGGCGGCACGTATCGATGGAGCGACAGCATGGCAGCAGATCTGGTACATCAAGCTGCCACTCATGATGCCGGTGCTGATCGTCACAGCACTTCTTCGGTTGATTGATGCATTCAAAGTACTTGAAGTGATCCTCGTGATGACAGAAGGAGGGCCTGGCCTGTCTACGGAGATCGTCGCGCTACGCATCTCACGTACGGCGACCGAGTTCCGAGAACTTGGAACCGCGGCGGCAATGTCCAACTACCTGTTGATCCTCTTGCTTGTGCTGACGCTGGCGATGTTTGCCATTACCCGGCTCCAGGAAGCTCGTGCCGCACGACTGGCCCGGCAGATTCAGGAAGAGGGCTGAGACCTTGAGCTACGACCGACAGAACCCTGCATTCTATGCGCTGCTAGTGGCACTGATCTTCATGGCTGTCGGGCCGATTTTCCTGATGTTTATCAACTCGTTCAAACTTGACGTTGACATCATCGGAGGCACAACCGGCCTGCTGTTTCTGCCGACCATCCAGAATTACGAAACAGCCTTATGTGATGTCCTGTGGTACGAGCCGGAGCATCTTGATTTCTGTTCCCTGAAGTTCGGCGGCGCCTTTATCAATTCCTTGATAATCGCGCTTATCTCGACCCTTTTGACCCTCGTGATCGGTTGCATGGCGGCCTATGCGCTGGTTCGGTTCAGATTCATGGGGCGCGATACCGTTTCTCTCACGACACTGATGGTACGCATGGTGCCACCGGCGGTCCTGCTCGTTCCTGTCTTCGGGCTCTGGAACAACGAGTTTTGCCTGGACCGAGACGGCCTGATCGGAGGTGCAATTCGTGACACCTTCGGCGGAAGAGGCGATGTTTGCCTCGCTGGCACCCATTCCGGGATCATTCTGATCTACGTGGCTATGAACCTACCCTTCGTGATCTGGATCCTGCAGAGCTTTATCGTGCAGGTGCCCCGGTCTCTCGAGGAAGCGGCACGGGTCGACGGAGCAGGCCCATTTCAGGTCTTTTTCAAGATCGTCCTTCCCCTAATCAAACCGGGTTTGGCAGCGGCGGCGATTTTTACATTCCGCATTGCGTGGAACGAGTATCTGCTTGCGTCCGCACTGTCGGATCGCAACACCAAAACCGTACCGATCCTTATTGTGAACAATATGAGCGAGTTCAACGTGGAATGGGGGGTTATCATGGCGACGGGCATGCTGCTCGCCATACCTCCGATCATCTTTACGCTCTTTGCATCCCGGCAAATCATCACGGGCATGACCGCTGGTGCAGTCAAAGGGTGATCAGGTGACGCAAGCGGAAGTCCTGGTTCTGGCGACACTGGATACGAAACGCGAAGAAACTGCGTATCTCGTGGACCGAATTTCCGAACACGGGGTGGCCGCGCAAATCATCGATATCTCGCTTACCTCCAACGGTGGGGCGCTGGACGAGACGAAAAAGTTGGAGGCTATAGATCGCATCGTCACCAGCCAGTTAGGAACGATAGTCTCTCGGCTCGACAGTGGTATTAACGCGGTTGTCGGGATGGGCGGCGGCACAGGAGGAGAGATCGCGTTGCGCCTCATGCGTGCGCTGCCGATCACATTCCCCAAAGTGCTGGTGACAACCCTTCCGTTCGATCCGCGGATCGCTGCTGCCGACAGTTCGATTGTATTTGTACCGACTCTGGTCGATATCTGCGGCCTGAACGCAACCTTGCGCGAGGTCATGGAAAACACGGCCGCGCTGACCGCGGGTCTCTGTAGCACGCGCAGGCAGGCCAATGCCTGCGTTGCGGCTCCGTCAATTGCTGTCACTGGCCTTGGTGCGACAGAAGGCGCGGTGAAGCGGCTAACCGGCACACTGAAAGAGCGCGAAATCGAAAGCACGGTGTTCCACGCCAATGGCTATGGCGGCGCAGCTTTTGCGCGTTTTGCGGAGCGCGGAGCGTTCAGTTCGGTCATTGACCTGACGCCCCATGAGGTAACGCGCATCCACGTCGCAGGAGCGCATGTACCAATGCCAACGCGCTTTTCATCCGCGCGCGACATTCCTTACATTATGCTACCTGGCGGCATAAACTTCATTGGATTGGGCGAAAGATCTCTCGTGCCGTCCGAGTATTTGGACCGACCGCACTACGCGCACTCGGGGTACTTCACGCATGTGAAACTCACGCCGATTGAGATCTGCAAAGTGGCCGAGGTGCTCGCAGACAGCTTGAACAGCGTGACGGGTCCGGCTGCGTTGATCGTTCCGATGGGTGGGTTCTCGCATCAGGATTGTCCCGGTGGCGCCATCGAGGACGCGCAGCTTCGACAGGTGTTCCTTGACCAAGTCTCGGAGCGTCTCAGCGATACTGTAAAGGTCGAAGTGCTGGAGGCGCATATTTGCGCGCCCCAAACGACGCAGCAGATCCTTGAAACGCTTGATGCGTTCGGGGCCATGTAAAGGGAGCGGTGAACACATGTCCGATGTCGTTGAAAAGAAAGACGCATTGATCGCCACGGCGAAGCGTTGTTTTGACCTGAGGCTGCAGACAAATGCTGGAGGTAATCTCTCGGTACGGCTCGATAGTATGGATGCGATCATTATCAAGCCTTCAGGTGTCGGTTTCAACGAGTGCACACGGGACAACCTGCAGATTGTCCATCTCGACGGAACCATTGAGCCTTCTGAACACAAACCATCAAAGGACCTTGATTTTCACCTCGACCTCTACCGGATTCGTGACGACATTCGCGCGGTCGTGCATTGCCACAGTCCGTGGGCAACCGGCTATGCCAGCGCTGGCCTCGAAATTCCCTGTTTGACGGTTCAAACCATCGAAAAAATCGGCCGTATGCCTTTAATTCCTCTCTCGCCCATGGGCGGGCCGCAAACAGACAAAGAGATTAGCCCGGTTTTCAAGGATCCAAAGATAGTCGCCGCAGTGCTGGCAAACCACGGCACCATAGGCGTCGGAACATCGCTGATGAAAGCTCAGTACCTTGCCGAGATAATCGAAGAAACTGCGCATATCGCTTTCGTACGAGACACGCTCATGGCTGCGCACGGCAAGTCAGTAGCCGACTTACCTACCTACGGAACCGCAGCGGATGCCAGCGCGGCACTCACGAGTTAGCAGGCTCGGTTCGAGCATTAGCGTCCATTTCTTCCGCCAAGAGATCCTTCGAGCTTACTGAGGCCCGCCAGCAACCTGACTATACCAGTCAGATGAGCGCTTCGAACGGGAAGCGGACGTTCAAATTGGGCGCGGCGAACGTATAACCGAGCCTGCCTGCAAAGCAGCGCCCCGAAACCTTGATTTAAAATATCCGCATCATCGAGCCGAACATCGAAATGCCAGACGATCCATAGCCTAAGCTTTCCAACCTTTGCCAGGGACAAGCACTTCTCGAGCAAGCGACTATGATGCTTCGCGCGAAAGCGATGTGTCCCACAAAGAAATTGACCTCGGTCAATTTCAAAGTGGTCCTAATGTGAGAAAGTTGTTTTGGGTATTGGAATTCAAGGGTGCGAATATTTCAACGCACAACTGGCTTTTTCAGCCAGGTTACGGGGGAACAAGTGAAACAGATTTCTTCAGAAAACATAGATATATTCAATCATCGCGAGTCTGCGGTTCGCAGTTACTGTCGCGGATTTCCAGAGGTGCTCGAAAAAGCTCAGGGGAGCTATGTCTGGTCTAGTGCCGGGCGAAGGTACATTGATTTTCTTGCTGGTTGCGGGTCGCTCAACTACGGCCACAATGACCCAGATATGAAAGCCGCTCTTCAGCAGTATGTTGCAGGAGACGGAATTGCGCATTCTCTCGATCTCCATACAGAAGCCAAGGCTGATTTTCTCTTTTGCTTTCACGAAAATGTACTAAAGCCGCGTGGGCTCGAATACCGGGTGCAGTTTACGGGCCCAACAGGTGCAAATGCAGTCGAAGCAGCCCTGAAACTGGCGCGAAAAAGAACTGGACGCACCAATGTGATCGCATTCACCAACGGTTTTCACGGTGTTACCCAGGGCGCGCTGTCGGCGACAGGAAATCGATATAATCGTCTTGGTGCAGCCACCCCACTGAGCGGTGTCACGAGACTTCCTTTCGATGGTTATCTTGGCCCGGACGTCGATTCCGCTGATCTCTTGGAGAGGATGCTTGAAGATCCTTCGAGCGGCGTCGATGCGCCCGCTGCATTTATCCTTGAGATCGTACAAGGCGAAGGAGGATTGAATGTTGCCCGCGCGGAATGGCTTCGAAGAGTCGCTGATATTGCGAAAGCCCATGGCGCCCTTTTGATCGTCGATGAAGTTCAGACGGGCTGTGGGCGCACCGGTGATTTCTTTGCTTTTGAAGAGGCCGGTCTTGTTCCGGATTTGGTACCAATGGCAAAGTCGATATCCGGCTTTGGACTGCCTCTGGCTCTGCTACTGATCAAACCAGAACACGACACGTGGAAGCCAGGCGAACACAATGGGACATTTCGCGGTAATGCTCATGCTTTTGTGACCGCTGCTGCTGCTATCAAAAAGTTTTGGGCAGACGGGGCGTTTGGCAAAACCGTGCAGTCGAAATCTGAGTTTTTGAAAGCATGCCTCGAGGATATCGCGAGCGAGCACCCAAGGCTGCGGGTCAAGGGCCGCGGTATGCTTCAGGGCATAGATGTCGGATGTGGCAAATGGGCGTCTGAGATTTGTGCAGAGGCCGCTCATCGTGGGTTAGTAATGGAGACGTCGGGCCCCAATGATGAAGTGGTCAAGGTTCTCGCTCCACTTACAACGCCAGAGAACGTCCTGAAACACGGTTTGTCCATCTTAAGTGATGCGATCAGCGCGACACTCGCAGCACCGCTTGCCGCTGCTGAGTAACGTTGCACTCGTAGAATGAACAAGCTTGAGAAGAATGCTCCAGAAGCATTTGTGGGTTCGCGCATCGGCGTCAAATGCACCGAAGAGGCTCTCATTGATCCCTCAACGTTGCTCGAAGGGATCCTTCGTGCCCCATGCGCGGACAACTCAATACGATGGCGCCCTGGAGAGCGGTTCCATCAGGTCTTTTCGGAGGCCTTTGCCGCGCATGGCGACACGGTTCTAGCGGTCGACGGCGACGAAGCTCATCTTACTTACGCGCAGCTCGCCGAGATATCGGATAGTCTTTCCCGATACCTGATTTCCGCAGGGGCAGCCCCAGGAGACCGTGTGGGTCTTCTCTTCGATCGGTCGCACTGGGGATATGCGGCAATGCTGGCAATCTCCCAAATCGGCGCGGCCTCAGTTCCGTTTGATAAGGAGTTTCCAGCCGAGCGCATAAACTATATCGCGCAAGATGCCGGCATAAATCTTGTGCTCACGACCAGCACGCTTTTACCGGTCCTGAGCAGTTTAAAGTGTCGTGTCGTAGCGCTTGACACATGTGCTTTAGAAATCTCAGCACAGCGGGCCAAGGTTCTTGATGGTCTTAAGCCTACAGCTGACGATCTCGCATACATTATCTATACTTCCGGAAGCACCGGTCATCCGAAGGGCGTCGCGGTCAACCACTCCAGCATTTGCAACTTTATCCGGGTAGCGGGCGAGAGCTACGGTCTCTGTCCGGGCGCTCGTGTCTATCAAGGAATGACGCAGGCCTTCGATTTCTCTTTCGAGGAGATCTGGGTGCCGCTCTTTGTCGGCGCAACACTTGTACCGGCGCCGCCGGGTGGAGCATTGTTAGGTCAAGATCTCGTTGATTTCATTCGTCTAAAGGCAATCGATGCGATTTTTTGTGTGCCCAGTTTGCTGTCGACGCTCGACGAAGAGGCGCTTGAACAGATCACATTTGCACTCGTATCAGGCGAGTCCTGTCCACGAGAATTGGTGGAACGCTGGTGTCACCCGAACAGGACCTTCCTCAATGCATATGGGCCTACCGAAGCAACCGTTACATGCACCATCGCAAGGCCATCACCCGGACGAGAGACGACGATTGGACAACCGCTTCCGACCTATACAGTCCTCGTGCTTGATAGAAACGGCTCTACCGTGCTTCCTCGGGGAGACATCGGTGAGATCTGTGTAGCGGGTATCGGTGTTGCAAGCGGCTATAATAACCTTCCTGGAAAGACCCGCGATGCTTTCGTCCCTGACGAGATAGGCATCCCAAACAATCCAGGTCAGCGCCTCTATCGGACGGGCGACTTGGGCAGGATTACAAAGACAGGTGAGCTCGAATACCTTGGTCGTAAAGACACCCAAGTTAAAGTGCGTGGATATCGAATTGAGTTGAGTGAGATCGAGTCTCGCATCATGGCGATGTCGGGTGTTGCTCAGGCTGTTGTCGAAGTCTGGGAAAAGTCCCCTGGGCTCACTGAGTTGGTCGCCTATTGCACCGCAAAGTCAGCCAACACTCCGATCGACGCCAATGTGCTGCACGCTAAATTAAAGGAGCAACTTCCCAGTTACATGGTTCCGAACTTTGTGGAGCCGGTCAGCGCTTTACCCACGCTGCCGTCTGGAAAGGTTGACCGAAAGAGTTTGCCCGCTCCAATCAATAAATCCTGGGGCGAAAACAGCCGTCCCTATGTTGAACAGATGACACCCGTAGAGATTGCGCTGGCTGAAGAACTCGCGCGTTTGCTTCGTCTCGAGTCGATTTCGGTCGACGACCACATGATCGACGACCTCGGCGCGAACTCACTTCTTCTGGCACATTTCTGCGCGGCCTTGGCAAAGGGCAACGCCGCTCTGCGAGTTGCCCTGAAGGATATTTATCTCAATCCTACGGTCCGCTCATTAGCTGCGAAGATTTCAGACGACGCGGATGCAGAGGTGGCTTTGGAGCACACACCGCAGCACCTCGCCACTGACGCTCAATACATGATAACGGGCGCAGCGCAGGCGGCGGTTCTGCTAATTATTGGCACCTCAATTGGCCTCTTTTCGCTCGAGGGTTGGATCTGGGTCGCAGGAGCAGCAGATGCATTCGATGGCCACATACGTTCTCTTGCCGTATCGTCGGCGCTTCTCGTGGCAATGATTGTTGGCCCGATTGCGCTTAAGTGGCTCTTGGTTGGCCGCATGACGTCGTCCCGCATTCCCGCCTGGACGTTCGCATACTTTCGCTTTTGGCTCGCTCGTTTGGCCATGAGGGCGAGCCCTCTTGCCAACTTTCCGGCGACCCCCCTTTATAATTCTTACTTACGTGCCTTAGGAGCGCGCATTGGCCGTCACGCTTTGGTGAGTTGCCCCGTTCCTGGCGCACCCGATCTGCTGGAGGTTGAGGACGGAGCTGTCATCCGATCTCAGACACTGATTACGTGCTGCAGAGCTGTGGGCGGTGCAATCGAGTGTGGTCCGGTTCATATTGGCCGAAACGCCTACATCGGATCGTATTCTGTCGTGGAACCCGGAACCCGAGTGGGAGACGATGCAGAACTGGCGCATGCCTCTTGCTTGCGCCGCGGCGACCGCATTCCCGATGGACAGAGTTACCATGGCTCGCCTGCAGTTTTAGCCCAGACGAAGTACAGCCCGCTTCCGGTTTCGCAACCATCATTGCTTCGCGGCTGGTTTTTTTCCGCAATCATTTTGGCAACGGTGATAGAGGGAGGTGCGCTGTTATTCTTGTTCTCTGAGCTAGTCTTTTCAGCGGTGCTTTTTGACCTGGCCCATTTGACTTCAGCCACATTTCTAAACTTCGCGCTTGTTGGCCAGATCGCCTTGCTGTCAGTTGTTGTATTTTTTCTTTTCTATTTCTTGAGTGCCTTCCGTATCCTCCTTTTGCCCAGGCTCTTCCGCCTTTTCTTGGAGCCCGGGCGAATCTACCCGCTCTATGGATTTCGACACTTTTGCAAGTTTGCCATTGCACGACTGTCGAACTCAAAGTTCTTTAATGAGCTTCTCGGGGATAGTGCGTTCATTGTTCCTTACCTTAAGGCAGTGGGCTACCGGCTAAACCCTGTGGTACAAACCGGCTCGAACTTTGGCCTCACGCAACAGCACGACGTGCCTGATCTTTGTCGAGTCGGAACGGGTACGCTTGTCTCAGATAGTCTCAAGATGGAGAATGCCGACTACTCCGCCGGAACTTTCCGCGTTGCGCCGGTCGAATTAGGTCAGCAAAGTTTCGTTGGGAACAATGTGCTTGTCCCACACGGCGCGCGTATTGGGAAAAACTGCCTTCTCGCCACCAAGGTATTGGTTCCTCTGGATGGGCCCGTGCAAGAGAATTGCGGCTTGCTCGGCTCTCCCCCCTTTCAGATTCCGCGATCAGTCCTCCGCGACCGGCAGCTTGACGCACGTCACAATCCCGAAACCTTCAAAACCGGCCTCCGCATGAAAACTCGGGCGAATTTAGTGTCTATTCTGGCGTTAATGGCGGCGGGCTTGGTCTTTTCGTTTATCCTTTTAGTCCTGCTTGCTTTATCTGTAGTGGCGTATTCACGGTTTGGCCTTCCTGCTCTTTCAGCAGCGATCCTCTTTTTCTTTGTTCTCCGGACCGGCTTCGGGATCTTCTTAGAGCGCGCCTCTGTGAATTTCCGTCCACTCGAGCCACTGAACTGCTCGATCTACGATGCGCCATTCTGGCGTCATGAACGATATTGGAAGTTCAGCCTGACTGCAGACCGGCCGACTATGATGATCCTGCGTGGAACCCCCTTCCGCGCTCTGATCCTTCGTGCCCTGGGTATGCAGGTTGGTAAAAGGCTCTTCGACGACGGCGCAATGATCGTGGAGAAAACGATGACTGAGATCGGGGACGATTGTACCTTCGGCGAACGGAGCGTTCTTCAGGGCCACTCCTTGGAGGATGCCGCATTTAAATCGGATCGAATATGGATAGGTGATCGTTGTACCATTGCGGAGTTTGCCTGGATTCACCTAGGCACACGTGTTGAAAGCAATGCACGGATTGAGGCAGACAGTTTCTTTATGAAGGGCAGCTACGCTACGCAATCTTCCACTTGGGGGGGGAATCCGGCGCAATGCGTTGGTTCCGTTGGGTAGTGGAGTGCTCTTGACAAAGTGGCGCAATCGAAGAGGCAGGTTTGCCTTTTAGTTTGGCGTGACGGCAAGTGCGCAGGCGGCAAGGGAGGCGCTGCGAAACATCTGCGCAATTGTCGCTACAAGGCGACGCACGTTGCTCTGGGTCCGCTTTTGACCGAAGCACCTCTGCAGGCGCAGAGACGTGTTTCTTCTGAAGATGCACGGGGTGGTTAGAACGTAGAGGGCGCCGCAGACGGATCTCAACACAGGAAATAGTGTCGACCTTCCGCCGCCAGAATCCGATTTTCTTATCGCTGAAATCTCAAATACGCTTATGCCGCAAGCGCCTGAAGTCCTAAACCCACCGCAGGAAGCGCACATGGAGCAGTGATGGACCACAACACTCTCCGCGGTCGCCCGACAGTATCGGAGCCGGTTCGGCTTGGTCATCCCGATGGGCTATTTGGTATCCCTGTTCAACTTAGGAGCCTCGCCTTGACAAGACCTCCAGACATCACATCGGCAGTTTCTGCAGATCAAATCCCTCGCACCAAACCGCGTTAATTGCACTGAAGAAAAGGAACTGGCTGCGGCGAAATACATCTCGAAGCACCAATTTAAATATCCAGAGCAGCCCTCAAAAACCCAGCCCTAACATTAAAATGAAACCAAATATTAATGCGCGGAACTACCAGAGACATAAGATTTACTTGCGTGATGAAAGAAGGAGCTTCAACATGTATTTTGATGACTATCTTTAACTTTAAAAGTCCTTTCGATTCTCTTCTTCAGCCCTAAAGTCCAAATAGACTATTCTGGCATACTTCGAATGTAGCTAAATAGATATTTTTTGTGACGCGTAACGCGACAGAGGTTGGATCAACCAAGTCGTCACTTGCCCACCTGTTAGGCGCCAGTGAACCTGAAAATCGGTTACTTGAACGGGGTCAATAGTGATTTCCGAATTGATCCGCATCGATACCGATTTGTCTTTTGGAGGTCCAGATAGTTCCAGGTCCTCGAAACCTAAGAAATTACCGCACCAAGGGTATAGCGCCTTAAAGAGTGTCTCTTTTGCGGAATACACTATTGTTAAGTTCCGATAATAATCTTTTCGACTGGCCGCAATCAACCGGGACTCTCTTGGGCTCAGAATCTGCTGCGCAATTGACTCTGCAACATGTTGGGGAATGAGTTTCTCTATGTCGACACCAATTAACAAGTTTGGCAGCGCTGCTACCAACGCAACAGCACTCCGGTCGGAGTGGCTGATGGAACCGTTAAACCCTAGTGGCCAAATTGGCTGACGATGAGGGCCAATTTCCACATGTGTCTCGGTTGACCCTAATAAGGAAAACGCTCTTTGAGCCTGAATACGCCCGGCAAGGAACTCAGACTTTCTTTTTAACACTGCAGTTTTAATCTCTTGCGGAAATGAGATATTTAACTCATCAAATAGTTCATCTCTAAATTCTGAAAATTTAAAATCACAGCAAAGCAAGACCACCTTTCCGGCGTAATACTCGCGTCTGCATTGGTTAGCAATGAAAGACAAAGTAATATTAAACGTTGCTATAGGGTCTCCTCAGTATGCAACAGAGTGAGGTCATTTGTTAAGCGCAAAGGTGGAATTTCTACGCGCGCTGCCGAATAAACCGGCGCTGACACAATGGCCGCCGACTGACGCACTAAAATAGACCGGGCGACAGTCTCTATACTCGGTGTCAACCCAGTCAAACCTTACAATTCGTTTATATTTTTTTGAGTGATTGGTCGTATCCAGATCCGGACTATCAATTCGGCTGTATCTCCAAACAGGGTGATAGTATGCGAAAAGCGGTCAACTGTGAGCGGTCATTAGGTAGCGGGTTTATTCAATACTGGCTACGTTCGCTGAACCAGGCCCATTCGTGGTAAGGCGACCGTCATAAGTAGACTCAGAAGAAGTTAAGTGTTCCCGACCGCCCAATTTGCGGACAAGGCCGCCGCTCGCACAGGGGCTTGAGGTACGACCAAAGGGACGCAACGCCGACAGCACAAATCGTTTTGCCCTCCCCTTCTATCACCCAAACGGGGTTGCTCTGTCGGTGCCTGTCATTTGGCCACTATGCGGCCCTATGCCAAGCCCTCCCTTTACGCTACGGATTCAGTGTCGAATTGGGGGGACATGTCGTGACGGGCCAAGGGGCAAAGGACCTGCAGGATTTCGGGGCATACGATTACATCATTGTCGGGGCAGGCTCCGCCGGATGCGTGCTGGCCAACCGTTTGAGTGCCGACCCGCGCAAAAAGGTACTGCTACTCGAAGCAGGTGGAAGTGACCGGCAGCTATGGGTCGACATTCCGGTCGGGTATCTTTTTGCGATGGGCAACCCGAAGCTCGACTGGTGCTTGAAGACGGAGGCCGAAGACGGGCTGAACGGTCGCGTCCTCAACTACCCTCGTGGCAAGGTTCTCGGGGGATGCTCTTCGATCAACGGCATGATCTACATGCGCGGTCAGGCGCGGGACTACGATGTCTGGCGCCAGATGGGAAACCCGGGCTGGGGCTGGGCAGATGTCCTTCCCTATTTCAAACGCTCCGAGCGCCATCACGGCGGGGGCGATGACCTGCATGGCGGCGAAGGCGAACTCTTTGTCGAGGAACAGCGTGTAAGCTGGCCCATTCTCGACGCTGTCGCCCGTGCCGCGGTAGAGCTTGGTATCCCTGAGACCGACGATTTCAACCGAGGAAGCAACGAAGGTGTCGGGTATTTTCCGGTTAATCAACGCGGCGGCGTGCGCTGGAACGCACGAAAAGCGTTCCTCGACCCGGCGAGAAACCGCGCCAATCTTCGAATCGTCACCGGTGCAGAGGTCTTGAAGCTGACCTTTGAAGGCAAAAAGGCCGCGGGCGTTGCCTTCCGGCACAGAAGTGCCGACCACCTTGCAAGGGCTGGTTCGGAGGTAGTGCTGTCTGCCGGTGCAATCGGAACGCCCAAAATCCTAGAGCTGTCCGGGATAGGAAATGCACAGGTGCTGCAAGATAGCGGCGTCGAGGTCTTCCACGAACTGTCCGGGGTCGGAGAGAACCTGTCCGATCATCTGCAAATCCGTACAGTCTTCGCCATCCAAGGCGCGCGCACGCTTAACGATATCAACAAGAGCATAATTGGCCGCCTTAAGATCGCGGCAGAATACGCCCTGCGGCGCAGCGGTCCCATGTCGATGGCCCCGAGCCAGCTAGGCGTCTTCACGCGTTCATCGACGGAGCACGAAACCCCCAATATAGAATACCACGTGCAGCCCCTCTCGCTTGATGCTTTCGGCCAGCCGTTACACAGATTCCCGGCTCTCACCGTTTCGGTTTGTAACCTCAGGCCGCAGAGCCGGGGAAGCAGTCACATTTCTGGCCCGGATCCTCTGGCACCCCCAAGGATCAAACCCAACTATCTCGGTGATGAGTCTGATCGTCGGGTTGCTGTTGATAGCATCCGTCATGCCCGTCGTCTGATGGCAACGGATGCCATGCGGCCGTTCGCGCCAGAAGAGCGGATGCCCGGAGCATCCCTTGTAGGCGACGAAGACCTGGCCAGGGCTGCGGGGGATATCTCGACCACGATTTTCCACCCGGTTTCCACGGCAAGAATGGGAAGCGATCCCGCAGCTGTTGTCAGTCCAGAGCTGACGGTCAACGGATTGGCAGGGCTTTCCATTGCAGACGCGTCGGTGATGCCAACGATTACCTCGGGCAACACGCACGCGCCTGTAACCATGATCGCGGAAAAGGCCTCGGATCTCATTCGGAGGCGCGCTGGTGCATAGTCACAGCGTATAGAATGGCTTGCCTACTGATCGCGCTTTGGACTGAACCGTCAGCGACGGACAGGCCGGTCTAAGCCAATGGCGGATACGGGGTCTCAGATGTATTTTCGATCCCAATAACAACTGTTTCACGCTCAGACGAGGTGCAAATCCGGTTTGGTTAGGTGGCGAGGACAAGCCCGACAAGACTAACCGCGGCCCAACCTGCAATCACTGGAAGAACCACCCAGTATCTTTCCTCTTTGGGCAACTGCCAGCCAGCCGCTCCACGCGCAGCCTTGACAGTCCATAAACAGGCTAGGGTCCAGTAGATTGTTATTCCCATAGCTGCACTGACCAAAACACCAGACCAGGGCGCCCCAACAGCATGGCCCAGAAGACCGAGGCCGAGAAGCGGCACATAAAACACAAGATCCGCCCCTGCATACCCTTTGAAAAACGCCACACCGACCTCAGTAATCCTGGCCGAAGGTTCCTGTGTTCCTAGCCTAACACTCAAATTGTAGTTCACCGCTGCTGTGCATTGACCCACAACCAAGTAGATAAAGAGCAGCCACCCGGGACCCTGAATGAACCAAAACGCGATGTTCGACATCGTTTCCTCCACCGTGTCGACAAACGGTAGCACGCCTTCCTTGGTTCACTATAGTTTGCTTCAGAAGCTTTTCCGTACACGATGGAGGCTCTACAAACGAAAGTCTGCTTTCCGCTCGGACTGGTCATCCGAGGGAATTGGAGAGGATTCGATCTTGCCTGTCCGCTTCTAAAGTCCGCCATCCGGAAAAGCAGCCGGTTGCTGAACCGAGAACCCGTTCGATCGTGGACGCTGCTCCTGTAGCTTTGGCGGCTGCCTGAGCACCACCGACCGCTTGCGCCCGGCACACAAGACGTGGCCAGTGTTCAAGGCGCTATGACGGTGTGCAGGTTCTTTATCCAGTTGGGAAATGAATATCTTAAATCCAGCCCGCGTCTTTCAAGCCATGTTCGAAGGAGCGCCCGACTGGCACGTCAGTACCATCATGGATCAGTATGATGTGTTTTCGCTTTTCCTGCCGGATCTCCTTCACTGCGGCCTTTGACACCCACCAAGATTTATGGACTTGCATCCCGTCTGTTTCATCCAACTCACGTGTCGCATCGCTCATCCTATGCAGTGTCATGCCATCGCCTTCCTCGGTGAACACGTGCAGGTAGTGATCCTCCATACGCATGTACTGGATCGTACCGGACAATCCCTCCGGCGGGCGTGATAGATGATTGACTGTGGGTCTTGTAACGGGCTGATCATTTTTAGGTGGCCCGAGGGCGCCACCCGTTTCCCCGTCATCATCCGCCGGAAACAAAGGCCATCGCTCGATCAGCACGTACTGCAGCAGGCAAAAAACCAGATTGATCACCGTCACATTCAGATAGGTCAACCAAGGCGGCGGCAGCCCATGAGGCGGGGATACAATCGTCTCCAGAAGCCAGCGCACTTCGAAGGTCAGCGGAAGCGCTCCGATAACTGCTGTAGCAAAGAGCAACGCCCAACCAGGCCAGCGATTGGTCCCGAAGCTCGCTCGTACTCCGCGGGCGATGAGGATCATCTGGAGCCAACCGGCGGTGATCGCAACACTCCAGAAAGCGACCTGGTCTGGGATCGCCTCGCGACTGCCTTCTTCGTTGATTGATATCCAGATCATCAACGCCGCGGTGGCGACGATCGCCGCGATGTAGCGCAGATGGATACTCGATCTGAGGCCCCGCATCCCAGTTCAGGTCCTCCAACCGGTGCACGGTTTGCGTTTCGTGAACTGTACCACGAACGCAGCTCACGAAGAAATTGGTGCATTTCCGAAGACTTTCTGGATCGGATCAATGGCTACGGCCAATGTCTCTTCATCATCAGTAAATCACCGAGGAGTTGCGCCCATGCAGAGTGCTGTTCGAATACTCATGCTCTCCGCCAATCTTGTCTGCACAGCTGTCGCCGCAGGAGAGATCGATCTGACCATGACGGGTTTTGGCAGCGACGAAGGGATGGCCCGCGTCGTTCTCATGCGAGGGAACGACAGCTACACAGGCGACGAACCTGTCACGCTTACGTCTTCAGTTCCTATACACGACGGCACCGCATACTGGAGCGCAGAGGTACCGCCCGGGGCCTACGCGATTATCGCGCACCATGATCGCAATACGAACAACGCGCTCGACAGACCGATCCTCCAGCTCCCGCTGGAGCCGTACGGGTATTCGAACGGAGCCTGGACCAGCATTGGTCTTCCAGGTTTCGATGACGTGGCATTCACGGTCGGCGAGGGCATCGCCCCGCAACGTATAACTATGCGCATGAACAGCTTCGTGACACTCATTAGGACCGCCGCCGCGGGCGTCTTTGCCCTTGTTATCCTTGTTGCAGTTATCGCCATCCACCGCCGTTGTGCGCTTCGTTACATCTGAAGAAAGGATTTCCAAATGAACATCCAGGCAATCACTCGCGCCGGAGCTGCCGGATTGATCGTGAGCGGTCTCGCTCTTGGTTATTCCTACATCTCTCATCCACACCATATGTCGCCTGAGACAATCGCTGCGCCGTTCTGGGTTTTTGTTCACGCGCTCTTCGCAGTGTCGCTTGTCCTTGGCCTTCTTGGAACAACTGCGCTCTTTGCACCGACTGCCGAACGCGCGGGGCACTGGGGCCTTGCAGGCTTTGTCTCGCTCTTTGTCGGTATGATGCTGATTTTCGGGCTTAACTACTACGAGGTGCTGATAGCACCCTATCTTGCTGCCAATTACCCTGAGGTCATCCATGAGCACGGCGCCGGCGACACGATGGGAGCGGTCGCGATTTTCTTCCCGCTCGCCGGTGTTCTGACCGTTCTTGGATATGCCGCTCTGGCATTTGGCTGGATGAAAGGTAACGTTCTGCCAAAGCCAGTTGCAGTGGCTATGATCATTGCAGCACTGGCCTTTGGCTTCGGTCTCAGCCCGCTAGGCGGTTTGATGACAGCCCGCATTACCGCGGCAGCCTTCGGTGCCGCGCTGATTGCCACAGGGGTCTCGGCCCTACGCTCGTCCGCTTTCTGTCAGGCCACGGTCTGAGACAAGCGACCGGGTCGCCGCTTTGCGCGCGGCGGGCCGATGCACTCCCGAGAAGGCGGCACAGCGGCGTCCTGCGTTAGTCTTGCTGCAACTGGTTCAGGAATTCTATCGCGACTGGCTTTTAAGGCTTCCGATGAGCGTTCCTCCGTTTCGAGGGCTTACCAGCTTGAGATGAGCCCCGTTTTCTAACTTTGTGCAGAGTTGGATCTTGCCGTCGCTCATGAGAAACTGAGGACCAGCCCCGCTGTTGAAGCGCTCGAAACATAATGCCAACAGGGGTGGTCACGAATGGCCGTTGTTTTCAGGCAGCGCTCACTCGGCCCCAAGCCAACGTGCTTACTCGCCCAAATGTCAGCCACGCGTCACAAACAGTTCGCTCTTTGTGTCTTTTCCCGCTCAGCGCTTCGAAGAAATGAATGTTCTGTGGTGCAACGGAGAAACGCATAGATGCATGTCGATCTCCTTAAGGACGAACTCCTTGCAGGCTTACGGTCACTAAGTCACCAAATCTTGCAAGTTGGCAGTCAAGAAGTGTGTTTGCTGCCGATGGCTCGGACATCTCTATGGCCGCATAGATTGGTTCCTGGTCCGCATGGAGAAGATGCTTGGGTCTGAGGCCAAGTTTAACGGGACCATCGCGGTCTTCGAATTGTCCAACGGCTACGTCTTCTAGCTTGATCACGCCGTCTTCCAGCCGCGGGTCGAGCGAAAGCGGTGAAGGGTGACCAGGAATGACAAGCAACGCTTAAATCTAATTGCTCCGTCAATCCGCACGCCAGTAGCGCCCCGCTGAGCAAACACCACTGCACTAGTCGGTCAACGTAAAGCTTGTTGGCCGCAAGATAACATCTTGCGTGCTCATACAAATCTGAATGAAGATGTCCCAAGGAGGAGAAAAGCGCCAAGATCTTGTGTGCGACGGGGCCTGCAAAATGGCTCCCTAAAGCTGTCAAAAGAAAAAGCATCGGCCTGAAAGCGCACCTATCACTCTTAAAGCAGCCGTTAGAAGCCGCTCGGCAGACCTCGAGCCGCAAAACAAACGAAGGAAAGCTTGCTTTCGGGCAAGCAAAAAGAACAGAGAGGAAGTGGAGATGATCAAACAACTTACTGCGGTAGCATTTGGAGCGCTTTTGAGCGCACAGACCGCTGCGGCCAACGAAATCCAGATCAACTTGAGTTTAATTTTCCAGGAATCTGAGTTGCTGACTCAGGAACTGGTGAAGGTCACCGACAAAATCCGAGAGCGAACCGACGGTGATGTGGATATCCAGGTTTTTCCCGGTGGCCAGTTGCCAACGTATAAGGACAACCTCGAACAGGTTGTAAATGGCGCCGACTGGATTGCCGTAGAGGACCTTACATATGTGGGCGACTACGTGCCTGATTTTGGCGCGCTCGCCGGGCCAATGCTCTACGACAGCTACGATGAGTATCTGGCGATGATGGATACCGATCTGGTTGCCGATCTGACAGCACAAGCCGAGGAAAAGGGTATCAAGATCATCAATGCCGACTACATGTTTGGCTTTCGTCACATGATCACTAACAAACCCATCGAGACCCCGGCGGATCTGGAAGGCTTGAAAATCCGCGTGCCCGGCAGCCAGATTTTCATCAGTACGCTGGCGTCCATGGGCGCTTCACCCCAGGCCATACCGTTCACTGAAACCTACTCTGGTGTGCAACAAGGGGTTGTAGAAGGGCTCG